>NZ_SODR01000002.1:0-461224 GCF_004365375.1 Curtobacterium sp. PhB25
ACCGACTGGGAGGGTGAAGCGGCCGATGTGTTCATCGACGCGATCGAGGACACCCCGTCGGACCTGACCAAGCTCGTCGACTCGTACGAACTCGCTGCGACGGCGTTGTCGGGGTGGGCGGACACGGTCGATGACACCCAGTACCGGGCTGATGGTGCGCTCGCGGACGCGAAGGACGCGTCCGGGGACCTCGCCGCGGCGCAGGACCGGCTCTCCGATGCGCAGTCGAACCTGTCGCACTACCAGTCGGCGTCGAAGGACCTGTCGAAGGTCGCGGACGAGTACCCGGCCGGGTCCGACGTGCCCGACGGGGTGGACGTGCCGTCGCCGGCGCAGTTGCGGGCGGCGTCCGACAACGCTTCCGTCGCGCAGGGGTCCGTGTCGTCCGCGCAGGGCGACATCGCGGCGGCGCAGTCCCGGATCGACGCAGCGAAGCGGCTCGTGGCGGATGCGAAGGGTGACTGGCAGGACGCGGAGCAGCGGACCGCGACGAAGATCGGTGAAGCGGCTGACGCGGGGCTGGGGAAGCAGTCCACGTGGGACAAGATCTTCGGGTCCGAGGCATGGGAGACCATCGTCTCCATCGCGAAGGTCGTCGTCGCGGTCGGCGGGATCATCGCGATGATCATCCCGGGGCCGTGGACGTTGATCATCGCGGCGATCGCGCTCGTGGTGTTGGCGGACACGTTGTACAAGATGAGCAAGGGCGAAGCCGACGGGTGGGACCTCGCGTTCTCCCTGCTCGACTGCGTCCCGTTGGCCAGCGGTCTGGGACGAACCGCGGCGATCGCGCGGGTAGCTGGCAAGCTCGCAAGCGCTCCGAAGGTGGTCGCCGCCTCGACGAAGGCTGTCGAGACAGGCACGAAGATCAGGAGAACGCTGCGGGACGTCTCCCCAGAACTAGCCGCGCGTGTGCGCGCCAACCCAGCCGTCCGGAGCAGAGTTCAGCTGCGGAAAGACACCAAGTTGGCGATCATCCGGGACGCAGAGCGGACCCCCGACGGTGACATCCTTTCCGGTACCGGTACCGGTACCGTCATCCCGATCAAACGGACGCCGGAGGGGCACCCTGTGCTGCATCATCCGAAGACGGGTCGTCCGTCTGACACCGGCATGACTGTGCCGGAGGCCGGAGCGGTGCATTACGGGCACCGCCCTGGCCACGAGTGGAGCGAGACCCGCATTCACGCCACGGAGAATGGATGGAGTCGACGGCGCGTCATCGAACACGAGAACGATCCGAAGAAGTTCCGACTCGAGGATCCTGACGAGAACATGTCACATGCGCACGAGGCCGGACGCGGAAGCGCTGGATAGAATCAACCGATGAGCACTGCAACCGACAGTTCTGCTTTCTGGGACGCGATCACGGCCGACGATCCGAGGGCGATCGCGAGGACAGCAGCTGAAGGTTTCGAAGCGTCGGCAGCGTCACGAGTGAACCCGGATGCCATCACGCCGCTCCACTTCGCCGCTCAGAACGGTGCGGTGCAAGCGATGCGAGCGCTCTTGGACCTCGGGGTGGAGGTAGACGCGCGGGATCGATGGGGGTCGACGGCTCTCCAGCTCGCAGTAGCCAACTCGGGTGACGGCGGAATCGATCCGGTGACCCTCTTGCTCGCTGCCGGAGCCGATCCCTGCTCCGTCAACGACCTTGGCGCGACCCCGCTGAGCTACGCTCGAATCTTTGCGGACGCGCCCGCCGGGATCATCACCGCGCTGCACGGAGACCGGGCGGTCGATGACGACGAGGGGGATGGATCAGTCGTGTTTGAGGCCGCTGCGCGCGGGTCACTCGCCGATATTCAAGCGGCAGTTCGAGGCGATCCGGCCGTGCTCAACTCGACGGTAGATGGGGAGACCCCGCTTCGTCTCCTCGTCCGACGTGCTCTTCCTGTGCGACCAAATCGACCAAACCCGCACCCGCTCGCTGTGGGCGACGCGGTGTCGGGTGCAAATGCGATGTTGAGAGCCGGAGCCAAAGCCCGCAAAGTTGGTGCAGACGGCTTCACCGCTCAAGGGTTCGCGCGAGCATTCCTGGCGCCGAAGCCCCTGATCAAGACCCTTGACGCAGCGGCCAAGAAGGAGCGTGCATGACCCTGCCACGTGTTGTGCAAGACGTAGGATGGATTGCCTCATTCCTCGGAGCCGACGTCGGTACTGCGCAGCAGGTAGGCGAGGTCGATGGAATCGACCTTCTGGCGATCTCCGGCCCCAAGGAACCGTTCGTCGTGGTGATGTCCGCGGGACTGGCTGAGCGTCCGATCGCAAGCATGTTTCCCCAAGAACTCCTCGTGACAGTGCAAGCTGACCACTGGGAGGGCGCGCTCATTCTGCTGCAGACAGCATTGGAAGTCGCCCTTGAACGCGGGCGCGGGTTCACCTACGGGGATCTGGTCGGGAACAGCGAACCGCTTCTCATCGGAACGCGCATCTCGGGCTTGATCGCCGATGTGAACCCGTGGCTCCCGGCCGAGTCAGCGACCCGTCGTGATGGCCGTGAAGTGCAGACCACGTTCGTCTCGATGCTCCCGCTGACGGACGAAGAGCTCGAGACGCTCACGCGCACACCAGAGGCTGAGCGCGATTCGGCGCTCGGGAAACTCGATGATCAAGATCTCTTGAACCTCAAGCGGCGATGAACCTCGGAAGCCGAAGCGGCTGAGGTTCGGATAAGTCGCAAGGCACGAATTGGTCGAAAGCGAATCCAGCTGGGTCTCACGACCTCCCGAAGCTCACCGGAGCACCACAGTGAGGGAACGTCGACTAACAACCGTCGAGGAACGGCAAGTCGAGGCGCGCTTGATCGCACCCGAGGGATTCCAGTACCCCGAGCGCTTCCAACGTGCCCTTGCACAAGACCCGCTTCCCGCCATCGATCCCTTCATGTGGACGTCTGAGTACGAGAGCCAGACAAAGAACTGGGCTGACATCGTTGCGGAGCAGTATCCGACCCGTTCCCTCGTGCCCTTCGCGAAGCACCAGGACACGGACGACGTGTTCTGTTTCGACGGTGGCGACCGTTCGGGCAACCCTCCTGTCCTGATCATCCACACGTTCGCTTCGCCCCGGACGGAGTACCGGGGTCAGTGGACGTCGTTCGACGTCTGGTGGGAGGAAATGGAGGAGCACCGAGCAGTGTGGCTCGCGGAGCAGGAAGAGGACTGAGGCATGCCCCGAAAGGACACGTCGATCAGCGAGGCGATGTCGCACGCGTTGCGGCACGAACCGGGTGCGTACGGGCTGGAGCTCGGCGCCGACGGGAGCGTCCCGCTCGCAGATCTCGCCGGAGCCTTGGCGCGGTCGGGCGTGGACGCAACGGTGGAGGACTTGCGCCGCATCGTCGCCGAGTCTGACAAGCAGCGCTTCGCGGTGGAGGGCGACCGGATCCGCGCACAGTACGGCCACTCGACCGACGAGCGCATCGTGAAGCCAATGATCGTGCCGCGACCGGTGCTCTGGCACGCGACTTCTGCCGCGGCGGCTGAGTCGATCCTGCGCGATGGTCTCTTGCCCATGGGGCGCCAGTACGCGCATCTGACGACTGATCGAGAGCTGGCGATGCAAGCGGGTCGACGCAAGTCTCCCGCTCCCGTCCTGCTGCGGGTCGATGCGGATCGCGCGCACCGGGAAGGCGTCGAGTTCTCGGAAGGCCACGACCGCGTCACGCTGGCGTTGGTCATCCCGCCGCGCTACATCACCGCAGCTGACGAGGCCTGATCCACGGGGTGACGGTCAGTCCTCGTCGACCGCCCCCACCAGCTCCGGCGCCGTGAGCAACCGCGGCTCGTCCTCGATCGACGCCGGGTCGGCGATCACCTTCGACTCGTCGAGCAGCGACAACCGCCGTGCACTCGGCAGCACCTGCCGCTCGAGCGACCCCACGAACCGGTTGTAGTCGACGACGGAGCCCCGAATGGAACGCCCGAGCTTGTCGACGTGCCCCGCCATCGTGGACAGTCGGCCGTAGAGTTCGCGCGAGACCCGGAAGAGCTCGTGCGCCTCTTGCGAGACGACGTCCTGCTGCCACGAGAACGCCACGGTCTTCAGCACGGACCACAGGGTCACGGGCGAGGCGAGCGCGATGCGCTTGCGGAAGGCGTGGTCGAGCAGCCCGGGGTCGGCGGCGAGGGCGCTCGAGATGAGTGACTCGGACGGGATGAAGGCGACAGTGAGCTCGGGGGAGGCGTCGTACCCGGTCCAGTACTCGCGCGCGGCAAGGGCGTCGACGTGCGCGCGGAGCGCCTTGACGTGCTGCCCGATGAGCGCGTCGCGCCGAGCCCCCTCGGCACCGGTGGCGGTCGCCGGGATCTCGACGGCCTGCAGGTACGCACTGAACGGCACCTTGGCGTCGACTGCGATGGTCTTGCCCCCGGGCAGGTGCACGACCATGTCGGGGCGGGCGGTGCCGGCCGAGGTGGTGACCGAGGACTGCACGTCGAAGTCGACCCGTTCGAGCAACCCGGCCGCCTCGACCACGTTGCGCAGCTGCGTCTCGCCCCACACGCCGCGGGTGCTGTTCGACGACAGGGCGCTGGCCAGGGTGTCGGCCGTGGCGCGCAGGCGTTCCTCGGACTCGGCGGCCGACCGGAGCTGGGCGGACAGGGCGCCGTACTGCTCGCTGCGGGACTGCTCGAGCTCGGCGATCTTCGTGCGCATGACGTCGAGGGTCTGAGCGACGGGGCTGAGGGCGGAGAGCACCTTCGACTCGTTCTGGTTCCGGGCCGAGTCCGCGCCGTGCATGCGCTGCACGAGGTGCTCGAGCTCGGCCGAGCGCCGTTCGAGAGAGTCGACCTGTCGGCGGTACTGGGCGTCCTGCGCGTCGAGGCGTTCCTCGGCGTCGCGGCGGACCTCGTCGAGCCGTGTGCGGAGTGCCTCGGCGCTCGCGCGCGACGCGGCGGCGTCGACGCCGGCGCGCGACCGCGCGAGCGACCAGGCGACGACCGCACCGACGGCGATGCCGATCACGAGACCGATGACCAGGGCGAGGATCTGCATGTCGTGACCTTGGCAGGACCCACCGACACCGGGCCTCCCGGCACACCGACGCCGGGCGTCCCGGCACACCGACGCGGCCACGCGCCCGGCGGGACCAGCCCCGAAAACCATGTCATGACATTAGGGCAAACACGGTGTACAGTCGTGAACGTCCGCCGATGAAGCCGCACGGAAGGTCCACCACGTCGCATGACGAACCCCGCTCCCCACGCCTACGACGTGATCACGATGGGACGCGTCAGCGTCGACATCTACCCGCAGCAGACCGGCCCAATCGAAGACGTCACGACGTTCTCGAAGTCCGTCGGCGGCAGCGCGACCAACGTCGCCATCGCCGCAGCGCGCCACGGTGCCGACGCCGCGGTCATCACCCGCACCGGCAACGACCCCTTCGGCCGGTACATCGCCCGCACCCTGCCGGAGTTCGGCGTCGCGAACGCCTTCGTCGAGACGGTCGAGGGGCTGAACACCCCCGTCGCGTTCTGCGAGATCTTCCCGCCGGACGACTTCCCGCTGTACTTCTACCGTGCCCCGAAGGCGCCGGACCTGATGATCACGGCGAAGTCGCTGCCGCTGCACGAGATCGAGCGGGCGAAGATCTTCTGGACCACGGTGACCGGCCTGAGCGAAGAGCCGAGTCGGCAGGCACACCACGTCGCGTACGAAGCGCGCACAGCCGCGCAGAACAGCACGAAGAACCACACCGTCTTGGACCTGGACTACCGCTCGATGTTCTGGTCGAGCCCCGAGGCCGCGACGCGCGAGGTCGCCGTCGCCCTCGAACACGCCACGGTCGCCGTCGGCAACCGCGAGGAGTGCGAGGTCGCCGTCGGTGAGACCGATCCGGTCCGTGCCGCCGACGCCCTGCTCGAGCGCGGCGTCGAGATCGCCATCGTCAAGCAGGGCCCCAAGGGCGTGCTGGCGAAGACCCGCGACGAGTTCGTCGAGTTCCGCCCGCACCACATCGAGGTCGTCAACGGGCTCGGTTCGGGCGACGGCTTCGGCGGCGCGCTGACCCACGGCCTGCTGCAGGGCTGGGGTCTCGAGCGGATCCTCGCCTTCTGCAACGCCGCCGGCGCCATCGTCGCGACCCGGTTCGAGTGCTCGACGGCGATGCCCACGAGCGACGAGATCGAGTCGTTCATCGCCAGCAACCCCGCCGACGGCACCAACCACACGAGCACGGGTGCGACCAACACCGAGGAGAAGACCCATGCCTGAGATCAGCCCCGCTGACTTCCAGCGCCTCCGGGACATCCGCGCCGGACAGCCCGAACTGGTGCGGTCCGTGCTCGACGCTCGGCACAAGCGCTCCCTGCTCGCCGACGACGGAAAGCTCTTCATCGTCGCCGCCGACCACCCGGCACGCGGCGCCCTGGCGGTCCGGAACGACGAGTCCGCCATGGCCGACCGCTACGACCTGCTCGAGCGGCTCGTCACGGCGCTCGGTCGCCCCGGGGTCGACGGGGTGCTCGGGACGCCCGACATCCTCGAGGACCTGGCACTGCTCGGCGCCCTCGACGGCAAGGTCGTCGTCGGGTCGATGAACCGCGGCGGGCTGCGCGGCGCGACGTTCGAGATGGACGATCGCTACACCGCGTACTCGGCGCAGGCCATCAAGGACTCCGGGCTCGACTTCGCCAAGCTCCTGGTGCGCATCGCGCTCGAGGACGCGGGCACGGCCCCGACGCTCGAGGCCACGGCGCGCGCCGTCAGCGAGGCCGCCGCACTCCAGCTGCCGATCATGCTCGAGCCGTTCATGTCCGCGTGGCAGGACGGCCGGGTCGTGAACGACCTGACCGCCGACGCCGTCATCACCTCGATGGCGATCGCCGCGGGCCTGGGGGAGTCCAGCGCCTACAGCTGGCTCAAGATCCCGGTCGTCGACGACATGGAGCGGGTGATGGCGGCGACGACGCTGCCGACGCTCCTGCTCGGTGGCGACCCGTCGAGCAAGCCGCTCGAGACGTACGCCAAGTGGGCCGATGCCCTGGCCCTGCCCGGCGTGCGCGGCCTGGTCGTCGGCCGGACCCTGCTCTACCCGCCGGACGGCGACGTCGCCACCGCGGTCGACGTGGCCGCCGGCCTCGTCCACACCGGGAGCGCCGGCACCGCGAACGCCGGCACCACGCACGAACAAGCCACCACACTCGAAGGAAGCAACGCATGACCACCACGGAGACCGCCACCACCACCGTCGGCCACTGGATCGGCGGCAAGCACGTCGAGTCCGCGTCGGGCAACAGCGCCCCCGTGTACGACCCGGCCCTGGGCGTCGCGACGAAGCAGGTCGCCCTGGCGAACGAGGACGAGATCCAGACCGCCATCGCGAGCGCCAAGGCGGCGTTCCCGGCGTGGAGCAACCTGTCGCTCACCAAGCGCCAGCAGATCCTGTTCTCGTTCCGCGAGATCCTGAACCGCGACAAGGGCGAGCTCGCCGAGATCATCACGAGCGAGCACGGCAAGGTCATCGACGACGCGCTGGGTGAGATCGCTCGTGGGCAGGAGGTCGTGGAGCTCGCGACGAACATCCCGAGCCTGCTCAAGGGCGAGTTCTCCGACCAGGTCTCGACCGGCATCGACGTGTACTCGATCCGGCAGCCGCTCGGCGTCGTGGGCATCATCAGCCCCTTCAACTTCCCGGCGATGGTGCCGCTGTGGTTCCTGCCGATCGCGATCGCCGCGGGCAACACCGTCGTGCTGAAGCCGTCCGAGAAGGACCCGAGCGCCGCCATCTGGCTCGCTGAGAAGTTCTCCGAGGCCGGTCTCCCCGACGGTGTCTTCAACGTCCTCAACGGCGACAAGCTGAGCGTCGACGGCCTGCTCACGAGCCCCGACGTCGAGTCGATCTCGTTCGTCGGTTCGACGCCGATCGCGCAGTACGTCTACGAGACCGGCACGAAGCACGGCAAGCGCGTGCAGGCCCTGGGCGGCGCGAAGAACCACATGCTGGTGCTGCCGGACGCCGACCTCGACCTGGTCGCGGACAACGCCATCAACGCGGGCTTCGGCTCCGCCGGTGAGCGCTGCATGGCGATCTCGGTCGTCGTCGCCGTCGAGCCGGTGGCCGACGAGCTCATCCAGAAGATCAAGGACCGCGCGGCCACCCTGCGCATCGGCGACGGTCGTCGCGGATGCGACATGGGCCCGCTCGTCACGAAGCAGCACCGTGACAAGGTCGCCTCGTACATCGAGGTCGCAGAGCAGGACGGTGCGGTGGTTGTGGTGGACGGCCGCACCGTCCGACCCGACGGCGACGAGAACGGCTTCTGGCTGGGCCCGACGCTGATCGACCAGGTCCCCACCACGAGCCGCGTCTACACCGAGGAGATCTTCGGCCCGGTGCTGAGCGTCGTCCGCGTCGCCACGTACGAAGAGGGCCTCGAGCTCATCAACAGCGGTGCGTACGGCAACGGGACCGCCATCTTCACCAACGACGGCGGCGCTGCCCGTCGATTCCAGCGCGACGTGCAGGTCGGCATGATCGGCATCAACGTCCCGATCCCCGTGCCGGTCGCGTACTTCTCGTTCGGCGGCTGGAAGAACTCGCTGTTCGGTGACCACAAGGCGTACGGCGCCGACGGCGTGAGCTTCTTCACCCGCCAGAAGGCGATCACGAGCCGCTGGCTCGACCCGTCGCACGGCGGCATCAACCTCGGCTTCCCGTCGAACAACTGAGCCGCAGCATGGCGAACGAACAGCACGAGCACGACCAGTGGTTCATCCCGAAGGGGAGCCGGCCGGAGGCCGGCTGGACCGACGTCGTCGACGGCCGCATCGCAGGATGGGCGCACACCGGGCTCCGGACCGGCACCCTGACGGACGGTGACCCGACCGGCGCGCGCGAGTTGCGCCTCCCGGCCGACGCCGTGGAGCGCATCGTCGTGCCGCTCGCCGGGTCGTTCCACGTGACCTACGCGGGCGCCGCCGGGGACGGCGAGCAGACCCTGCAGGGGCGCGCGAACGTCTTCGAGGGCCCCACCGACGTCCTGTACCTCGGGTCCGGCACCGCAGCGACGATCACCGGCGCGGGCCGGTTCGCGGTCGCCGAGGCGCCCACCGACACCGTCAAGGCGACCACGTACGTGGCCCGGCAGGACGTGCCGGTGGAGCTCCGCGGTGCCGGGCAGTCCAGCCGCCAGGTGCACAACTTCGGCACCCCGGCGGCCCTCGACGCGGACAAGTTCATCGTGTGCGAGGTGATCACGCCGGCCGGCAACTGGTCGTCGTACCCGCCGCACAAGCACGACACGAACGTGCCGGGCGAGGAGTCGAACCTCGAGGAGATCTACTACTACGAGTCCGCGGTCGCACGCGGCCTCTCCGCTCCGGCCACCGCCGACCCGTTCGCACTGCACCGCACGTACGCATCGGACGACCGTCCGATCGACGAGTTCCGCGAAGTGCGCACCGGCGACGTCGCGCTGGTGCCGCACGGTTGGCACGGTCCCGCCGTCGCCGCCCCCGGCTACGACATGTACTACCTCAACGTGATGGCCGGGCCCGACCCGGAGCGCGTCTGGAACATCACCGACGACCCGGCCCACGGCTGGGTCCGCCAGGCCTGGGCGAGCGAGCAGCTCGACCCGCGCCTGCCCTACGAAAGGAAGCACGCGTGACCACCAACACGCGCCGGATGACCGTCGGCCAGGCACTCGTCGAGTTCCTGGCCAACCAGTGGACCGTCGACGGCGACGTCCGCGAACGCACCATCCCGGGGATCTTCGGCATCTTCGGGCACGGCAACGTCGCCGGCGTCGGACAGGCCATCAAGCAGCTCCACGTCGAACAGCCCGGCCTGCTGCCGTACCACCAGGCGCGCAACGAGCAGGCGATGGTGCACGAGGCCGTCGGCTTCGCCCGCATGCACCGCCGCCGTGCGACCTTCGCCGCGACGGCGTCGGTCGGCCCGGGCGCCGCGAACATGCTCACCGCCGCTGCGCTCGCGACGACGAACCGCCTGCCCGCTCTGCTGCTGCCGTCGGACACGTTCGCGACGCGGACCACCGACCCGGTGCTCCAGCAGATCGAGCTGCAGCACGACACCTCGATCCAGGTGACGGACGCGTTCCGTCCGCTGTCGCGCTACTTCGACCGCGTCGAGCGCCCCGAGCAGCTGTTCTCGATCGCCCTCGCCGCGATGCGCGTGCTCACCGACCCGGCCGAGACCGGTGCCGTGACCATCGCCCTGCCCGAGGACGTGCAGGCCGAGGAGTTCGACGTCCCCGTCGCGTTCCTGCAGCCGCGCGAGTGGCACATCCGTCGTCCGCTGCCCGAGCACGGGCCGCTGGCGCGTGCGGTCGCCGCGATCCGGGGCGCGCAGCGCCCGGTGATCGTCGCGGGCGGCGGCGTGCTGTACTCCGGCGCGGAGCACGAGCTCGCGGCCTTCGTCGAGGCCACCGGCATCCCGGTCGGTACCTCGCAGGCCGGCGGCGGCTCGCTCGTCTGGGACCACCCGCAGTACCTCGGTGGCATCGGCGCGACCGGCACGGCCGCCGCGAACGCGGTCGCCGCGCAGGCGGACGTCGTGATCGGGATCGGCACGCGCTACAGCGACTTCACGACCGCCTCGCGGACCGCGTTCCAGAACCCGGACGTCACGTTCGTGAACGTCAACGTGGCCGCGTTCGACGCGTACAAGCACGGTTCGCAGCTGCCGCTGATCGCGGATGCCCGGGAGGCCCTGGTCGCGTTGACCGCGGCGCTCGCGTCGTCCGGGTCGTCACCCGCAGAGCCCGCGTTCGTCGTCGACGCCGCCTACGCTGCGGAGATCGCGTCGCTGAAGGCGGCGTGGGACGCAGCCGTCGACGGCGCGTTCGCGCCGTCCGGCGCCGACCTGCCCGGTCAGCCGGAGATCATCGGCGCCGTGCAGTCGGTGTCCGACCCGCGCGACGTCGTCATCCAGGCGGCCGGATCGCTGCCCGGCGACCTGCACAAGCTCTGGCGCGTGCAGGACGCCCTCGGTTACCACGTCGAGTACGCGTTCTCGTGCATGGGCTACGAGATCGCCGGCGGCATCGGCGTCCGTCGTGGCGCCCCGGACCGCGACGCGATCGTCATGGTCGGCGACGGCAGCTACCTCATGCTGCACACCGAGCTCGTCACCGCCGTGGCCGAGGGCATCAAGATCATCGTCGTGCTCATCCAGAACCACGGGTACGCGTCGATCGGGCACCTGTCCGAGACCGTCGGGTCCGAGCGCTACGGCACGAAGTACCGCTACCTGGACGAGACGCAGTCGTTCGACAACGGCGACCCGCTGCCGGTCGACCTCGCGGCGAACGCGCGGTCGTACGGCGTCGACGTGATCGAGGTCCAGCCCGGCCCGGACAGCATCGAGGACCTCAAGGCCGCGGTGCGCCAGGCGAAGGCGAACGACCACACCACCCTCGTGCACATCAACTCGGACCCGCTGGTCTACGCCCCCGAGGGCGACGGCTGGTGGGACGTGCCGGTGGCGCAGACCTCGACGCTGTCGAGCACGCAGACCGCCCGCGCCGAGTACGAGCAGCAGGTCGCCGCACAGCGCCCGCTGCTCGGCTGAGCACCACCGTCCACCACAGGCACCACACCCAGAAAGCAGACGACGACGTCATGACCGACACCGCCACCGCCACCGACGCCATCCGGATCGGCACCGCTCCCGACTCGTGGGGCGTCTGGTTCCCCGACGACCCCAACCAGGTGCCGTGGAAGCGCTTCCTCGACGAAGCGGCCGCCGCCGGGTACGAGTGGATCGAGCTCGGACCGTACGGCTACCTGCCGACCGACCCGTCGCAGCTGTCGGACGAGCTCGAGTCGCGCGGGCTGAAGCTGTCCGCCGGAACGGTGTTCACCGGGTTCCACAAGGGTGAGGACCAGTTCCAGCGTGCCTGGGACCAGGCCGTGGCGGTCGCGGGTCTGGCAGCGAAGCTCGGCGCCCAGCACCTCGTGACGATCCCGGACCTGTGGCGCTCGGACGCCACCGAGGAGGTCCTCGAGTCGCGCACCCTGACCGACGAGCAGTGGGACCGCCTCGGCAAGGGCCACGACCAGCTCGGCAAGGCGCTGCTCGAGGAGTACGGCGTCCACCAGCAGTTCCACACCCACGCGGACAGCCACGTCGGCACCTACAAGGAGACCGTGCGGTTCCTGTCGGAGACTGATCCGGCGTACACGAACCTCTGCCTCGACACCGGCCACTTCGCGTACTACGGCGGCGACAACCTCAAGCTCATCGCCGCGCACCCGGAGCGCATCGGGTACCTGCACCTCAAGCAGGTGGACACCGACCTGCTCTTCGACGTGCTGAAGAACGACGTCCCGTTCGCCACCGCCGTGTCGCAGGGGATCATGACCGAGCCGCCGCACGGCACCCCGGAGCTCGCCCCGATCATCGAGGCCGTCGCGAAGATCAACCCGGACGTCTTCGGCATCGTCGAGCAGGACATGTACGGCTGCTCGGTCGATGCCCCCGGCCCGATCGCCGAGCGCACCTTCCAGCACATCTTCGGTTCCACGTCCGCCGCCCGCGTGTCCTGACCGGCCCCGGCAGCCGTCCACGCAGCGTCATCTACCCCAGGAGCACCGCCATGAGCACCACTGACAACCTCCGCGTCGCCGTCGTCGGCGCGGGCGCCATGGGCAGCGACCACATCCGTCGCATCACCTCGACCATCGCCGGCGCCGACGTCGTCGCCATCGTCGACCCCGACTCCGGCCGTGCGACCGCCGCCGCGGCGAAGGCGCCCGGAGCGATCACCGCGGCATCGTTCGAGGAGGCGCTCGACGCCACCCCGATCGACGCCGTCATCGTCGCGACGCCCGGCTTCCTGCACGAGCCGGTCCTGGTGCCGGCGATCGAGCGCGGTCTCGCCGTCCTGTGCGAGAAGCCACTCACGACCTCGGCCGAGGACTCGTTGCGGATCGTCGAGCTCGAGCAGGCGACGTCCGACCGTCCGAAGATCCAGGTCGGCTTCATGCGCCGCTTCGACAAGGGCTACCAGGAGCTGCGCGCGCTGCGCGAGTCCGGGGCCAACGGCGCCCTGCTCGCGCTGCACCACGCGCACCGCAACCCGACCACGCCGCCGAACTTCAGCGAGTCGATGCTCATCCACGACTCGGTGATCCACGAGATCGACATCATCCCGTTCATCACGGGCGAGGCGATCACGAGCGTCGAGGTCAAGAAGCCCCGGAAGAACTCGCTCGCCCCGGCCGACCTGCCCGAGCCGCAGTTCGTGCTGTTCACCACCGAGTCCGGCACCATGGCGATCGTCGAGATCAACGTGAACGCCCAGTTCGGCTACCAGGTCACGACCGACGCGGTGTTCGAGTCCGGTGTCGCGTACATCGGTCGCGAGACCTCGCTCAACCTCGTGTCGCAGGGCGTCTCCGGCCAGGGCGTCACCCCGTCGTTCGTCGAGCGCTTCGGTGCTGCCTACGACGAAGAGGTGCAGCGTTGGGTCGACGCCGCGCGCACCGGTGGCATCGACGGTCCGAGCGCCTGGGACGGCTACACGGCGTCGGTCGTCGCCGAGGTCGCCGTGCGTGCGCAGCAGTCCGGTGCGCACGAGCCGATCACGTACGCCACCGCGAAGCCCGCGTTCTACGAGACGGCCTGATCGATGCCGAAGATCGCACTCGACCCCACGCCGTACCACCACGACCTGTCGCTGCTGGAGTTCCCGCAGAAGGTGGCCGACCTCGGCTACGAGTACCTGCAGCTCACCCCGCACAAGGACTTCATCCCGTTCTACCGGCACCCCACGGCCGACGACGACCTCGTCGACGCGTTCGCCGCGGCGTGCACGACGGCCGGGGTCCAGGTCGCGTCGGTCCTGCCCGTCCTGCGCTGGGCCGGCCCGGACAAGGAGGCCCGCGAGGCCGCCGTCAAGAAGTGGAAGCGGGTCATCGAGATCACGAAGCGCCTGGGCGTGGACACGATCAACACGGAGTTCTCCGGCCGACCCGAACGCGCTGAGGAGTCCGAGGACCAGTTCCACTGGGCGATGGAGGAGCTCCTGCCGGTCATCGAGGACTCCGGCATCCGGGTCCTCATCGACCCGCACCCCGACGACTTCGTCGAGGACGGGCTCGAGGCACTCCGGGTGATCCGCGGGCTGAACTCGAAGAGCATCGGCTTCGTCTACGTCGCCTGCCACACGTTCCACTACGGCGGCAACATGGACGAGATCATCGACGCCGCGGGCGACTCGCTGCAGCTCGTGCACGTCGCCGACGCCTACGGCCACCACCGGTCGCACGGCCTGCGCTACATCACCAACCCGCCCGGCAACCCGGTCCGCGTGCACCAGCACCTGCCGGTCGGCCAGGCGGACGTCGACTTCGACGCCTTCTGGGCCGCCCTCGACCGGGTCGGCTTCACGGCGCGCGAGGACACCGTCGCGGTGTCGAGCGTCTTCGCCGAGGACGAGAACGCCGACGAGGTCTCGCGCTTCCAGCTCGACACGATCAAGAAGGGACTCACACGATGACCGACACCCTCTCGTCACCGGCGACCACCGACGCCGACGTCCGACCCGTCACGCTGCAGGCCGCGTCGCAGACCGTGACCGCCCTGTGGAACGACTCCGCCGACCCGCGCGAACTGTCCACCGCGATCCACGAGTACGGCGCCGTCGGGGCGACCTGCAACCCGGTGATCGCGTACACCTGCATCAAGCAGGACCCGGAGACCTGGGTGCCGCGCATCCGCGAGATCGCCGCGGAGCACCCGACCGCGGGGGAGTCCTGGATCGGTTGGAAGGCCGTCGAGGAGCTCTCCATCGCGGCGGCCGAGCAGCTGCTGCCCGCGTTCGAGGCGTCCGGCGGCCGCAACGGTCGCCTGTCGATGCAGACCGACCCGCGGTTCCACCGCGACGCCGACGCCCTGGTCGAGCAGGCCGTGCGGTTCTCGCAGCTCGCCCCGAACATCATCGTGAAGATCCCCGCCACCAAGGTCGGCATCGCCGCGATCGAGGAGGCCGCCTACCGCGGGGTCTCGATCAACGCGACGGTGTCGTTCACGGTGCCGCAGGTCGTCGCCGTCGGTGAGGCCATCGAGCGTGCGCTCGACCGTCGTGCCGCCGACGGGCTGCCCGACCAGGAGTTCGGCCACGTCGTCACGCTGATGGCCGGCCGGTTCGACGACTGGCTGAAGACCGTCGTCAAGCGGGACCACGTCATGGTCGACCCCGGCATCCTCGAGTGGGCCGGCGTCGCCGCGGTGAAGAACGCCTACCGGGTGTTCCAGGAGCGTGGCTTTCGGTCGCGCGTGCTCGTCGCCGCCTTCCGGAACGCCTTGCAGTGGTCGGAGTTCCAGGGCGGGGACCTCGTCGTCTCGCCGCCGTTCCAGTGGACGAAGGACATCAACGCGAACGCGTTCCCGTTCCGTCCGGACGCCATCCACGACGAGGTGCCGGCCGACGTCATCGCGGCTCTGCGCGCTGCGACGCCCGAGTTCGCGCGCGGGTACGACGTCGACGGCATGACGATCGACGAGTTCGACCGGTTCGGCGCCACGGTGACGACGCTGCGCCAGTTCCTCGACGCCGACGCGCAGCTCGACGCCCTGGTGCGGGACATCATCTTCCCGCCGAACTGAGCCGAGCCACTTCGTGAGCAGAAGACGTCGGGTCGCCCCAGGTGACCCGACGTCTTCTGCTCACGGTCTTTGTACTGACAAACCACGAGCGATCCCGTACGATGGTTGGCGCGCTCCAATCGGCGCCCACGAACGAAGGAGTTCCCATGGACAGCATCGGTGTCGGCCTCATCTCGGTCGGCTGGATGGGGCGGCTGCACTCCCGCGCCTACCGCGCCCTGCCGGACCACTTCCCGGAGCTCGGCGTGCAGCCCCGGCTCGTCGTCGCCGCGGACCCGATCGAGGCCGCACGTGACCAGGCCGTCACCCGCCTGGGCTACGAGCGGGCGGTCGCCGACTACCACGAGGTCCTCGCCGACCCGGCCGTCGACGTCGTGTCGATCTGCTCGCCGAACTTCCTGCACCGCGAGATGGCGGTCGCCGCTGCCGAGGCCGGCAAGCCGTTCTGGATCGAGAAGCCGATGGGCCGCTACGCCAGCGACTCGCGGCAGATCCACGAGGCCGTCCAGCGCGCGGGCGTCATCACGAGCGTCGGGTTCAACTACCGGCACGCCCCCGCGATCGAGCGGTCGCGCGAACTCGTCCGCAGCGGCCGCCTCGGTCGGATCACGAACGTGCGCGGGTCGCTGCTCGCCGACTACTCGTCCGACCCCGCGGCGCCGCTGACCTGGCGCTTCGAGCGTGAGCGTGCCGGTTCGGGTGTGCTCGGTGACCTGCTGTCGCACGGCCTCGACCTGGCGCAGTACGTCGTCGGTCGGATCGCCAGTGTGAGCGCGCTCGCCGAGACCTTCATCCAGGAGCGCCCGAAGCCAGCCGCGGGCATCGTCGACCGGAGCGCCGCCGCCACCGGCGACCTCGGCCGCGTCGAGAACGAGGACTACGCAGCCCTGCTCTTCCGCTTCGAGGACGGCGCCGTCGGCACCATGGACTCGAGCCGTGTCATGCGGGGGCCGCACGCCGAGTACACGCTCGAGATCTACGGCACCAGGGGTTCGGTGCGGTGGGACTTCCAGCGTCTCAACGAGCTCGAGGTGTACCTCGACGGGCAGGAGGTGGACGGCTACGCCACGCACTACGTCGCCTCGGGAGACGGCGAGTTCGCGCGCTTCCAGCCCGGCGCCGGCACGGCCATGGGCTACGACGACCTGAAGACGATCGAGGCCGCTCAGTTCATCGCGAGTGTCCGTCGCGGGGAGCAGCTCGCCCCGTCGGTCGCTGACGGGCTGGCTGCTGCGTCCATCGTCGAGGCGGCGGAGGCGTCCCTCGCCGACGGCGCGTGGCACGACGTCGCGCGCGTCGACGGACCGCTCACCTACGCGGCGGCGACCCCCGTGCTCTAGACGGTCGCGGACGACGGACGGGAGGCGCGGTGCCCAGCTGGCACCGCGCCTCCCGTCTCTCTGTTCTTGACTGTCAATCCATGTTAGTTTGTCAGGACATAGTCCCGAACTGCAGGAGGCAACATGCCGCTCGTCCGTATCGACCTCGCCACCGGCCGCACGCCGCAGGCGGTGCGCGCCATCGCCGACGCGATCCACCAGGCGATCGTCGACGTGTACGCGATCCCCGTGCGCGACCGGTTCCAGGTGATCACCGAGCACCCGGCGCAGCAGATCATCGCCGAGGACGCCGGCCTGGGGTTCGAGCGCACCGATGGCGTCGTCGTGATCCAGGTCTTCACGCAGCGCGGGCGCACCGACGAGGCGAAGACGACGCTGTACGCGGCCATCCACGACGTCCTGGCCGCGATCGGTGTCGCGTCCGAGGACGTCTTCATCGGCTACGTCGAGAACGGCCCGCAGGACTGGTCGTTCGGCTTCGGCCGTGCCCAGTACGTGACCGGCGAGCTCGGCGTGCCCGCGCTCGCCTGAGCGGGGGTCCGTCCGTCTGCCGGTCCTGCGCCCGCTTGCTCCGTCTGCCGGTCCCGAGGTTCCGAAATCTCGGCATCTCGAGGCGTCCAGCGGCCATCCGTGGAACCTCGGCGTCAAGCGTGCGGCAGTTCGTGGAACCTGGACGTCACGCGGTCAGCGCGAACTGCCTACTTGTCGACGAGGGTGACCTCGAACGAGTAGCGGTCGGGGCGGTAGCAGTGCACGCCGTACTCGACCGCGCGGCCCGAGGCGTCGTACGCGGTGCGGCTCATGGTGAGCACGGGGTCGCCGTCCTCGATCTCGAGCAGACCGGCCTCTTCGTCGGTCACTGCGCGGGCACCGATCCGCTGCTTCGCCACCCGCATCGTCACACCGCGACCGCGGAGCAGCTGGTAGAGCCCGTGGTCCTGCAGGTCCTGGTCGGTGATCTCGAGGAACTCCGGCGGCAGGTAGTTCTCGAGGATCGCCATCGGGACGTCCTCGGCGAACCGCACGCGGCGGATGTGCGCCACGATCGTGCCGGGCTCGATGCTGAGGGCTGCGGCGACCTCGTCCGAGGCAGGGACGTCGTTGCGCTCGAGGAGCTTCGTCGCCGGTGCCTGTGACCCCTGGGCCAGGTCGTCGTACAGGCTCGTGAGCTCGACCTTGCGGGTCACCGGGCCGTGCACGACCTGTGTGCCGATGCCGCGGCGGCGGACGAGCAGGCCCTTGTCGACGAGGTCCTGGATCGCCCGGCGGATCGTCGGGCGGGACAGCCCGAGGCGCTCGCCGAGCGCGATCTCGTTCTCGAGACGGGCGCCGGGAGGCATCACACCGGAGCGGATCGACTCCTCGATGCGCGAGGCCACCTGGAAGTAGAGGGGCATGGGACCCGACCGGTCCAGGTCCATGAACAGGTCGGACGGCAGCTGGCCTTCGTTGGTCATCGCGGTCCTTCGGGGAATTGCGGGTTCGGCAGCGATGCCGAGGGATTGTCGTGACAATACCACCGGGTACCCTGCTCCCCGGTGTGCCACTCCCGTCAGTGCTCGACCGCGGCCTTCAGCTTGGCGAGGCCCTTCTCGAAGTCGCCGCCGAGGAACTTGTCCATGTTGACGAACACCCCCATCACGCGCGACATCAGGTTCTGCGGGCTCGTCATCGACCAGACGACCCGCGTGCCGTCGGTCGCTTCGTGCAACCGGAACGCCACCGCGCTCGACGACTTGAACGGTGCGGTGAACTGCAGGTCGACGTCGACCTCGGTGGCATCGACCCGTGTGATCGCCATGGACCCGGCGCCGGCCTTGCGGTTGCCCTTCCAGGCGTACGTCGAGCCGACCGTCCCCGGTTGGCCGATGTACGTCCGCTGCAGCGCGGGATCCTGCCCCTCCCACGGCGACCACTCGACCCAGCGGTGCAGGTCTGCCAGGTACGGGGTGATGTCCGCGGCGCGAGCCGTGATGACGGTCTCGCGTTCGATCGTGGTGGGCGCAGCCATGCGCTGAGCGTAGTGCTGCTGTCGAGGCCGCGACAGGGACCTTCGGCTCGGCCGGCTCGGCCGGCTCGGCCAGCTCGGTCAGCTCAGTCGGCGAAGACCATCGGGCGGTTCGACAGCCGGGGCTGCGGCGTCGAGGCCTTGGGCTTCTCGGCTCGGGCCCGGACCGGGGCGATCGTCACACGGGTCGCTGCCCCCAGGGCCTCGACCGTGTCGGTGCCGTGGTGGCCGGCAGCGTGGATGACGATCGCGGCGCACGCCTCTGCATCGGCGGCGGCATCGTGGTGCTGGAAGCCCTCGAACCCGGCAGCCATCGCGGCGACCGGCAGTCGGTAGGAGTCGAGCGTGTAGGTCTTGCGGGCCACCGCGAGCGAGCACATCGAGTGGTGCTCGGCGAGGTCGATGCCCGTTGCCGAGCACCCACCGGCGATGACGCCCATGTCGAACCGGGCGTTGTGTGCGACCAGGACGTCACCCTCGGCGAAAGCCACGAGGTCGGGGTACTGCTGCTCCCACGTCTTCGCGCGGACGACGTCCTCGGCGACGATCCCGTGGATCCGGGTGTTCCACTCGAGGAACGCGTCGTGTCCGAACGGCGGGCGGATGAACCACGACGCCCGGTCGACGACCCGGCCCGCGCGGACCTTGACCAGTCCGACGGAGCACGCACTGGCGGGCGAGCTGTTCGCGGTCTCGAAGTCGATCGCGGTGAAGTTCAACGGCACGGTTCCGATCGTCGCACGGGGCGCCGACATCGCCGGAAGCCGCCTCGGCGTTGCGGCCGGACGCTCAGCGGCGGCGTGCCGACCGGGAACCGCTGCGCCGACGTCGCGCCGTTGCGCGCCAGGTCGCCGTCCGACGGGCTCGTTCGCGCTTCCAGTACGGCGCGAGCAGGGTCCCCACCATCTCGAACGCCACCGCGACGCCGTCCAGTCGCCAGCGCAGCGGCAGGCTCTCGACGTGTTCGGTGAGTCCGGCGGTCAGGTCGCCGGTGATGACCGGGAAGCCGGAGTCCCGGGGGAGGGGGATCCCGCGGAAGCGGTCCTCCTCGGCGTAGTCGATCGTGTCGTCCTCGGGGTCGTAGACGACCAGGACGTCCGCCTCGAGCTCGGCCATCGCGTCGTGCAGCTGCTCGAGCTCAGCGCGGGAGGCCTGCTCGAGGGCGGCGAGGGTCTCCGGTGCGAAGCGCTGCCGCAGCCCCGGTGCTCCCATGCCCACCGAGTGCACACCGCGCTCGTCGCGTTCGAACCACATCGACGTCCTCCTGTTCCGTCGCCCGGTCCGGACGACGGGGACCACGCTGCCAGAAGCCGTCGCGGTGCGTTCCGGGCGGTAGCGTGCCCGGATGGGGAACGACGGAGACGGTCGGCCGCTCGTGCTGGTGCTCGCCGGGGCGGGCTACGGACAACAGGCGCCGCTGCTGTGGTGGTCACAGGCCATCGCGTCGGCGGCCGGGTGCGAGGTCGTGGCTCCAGCCTGGACCATCGACGACGACGCCGGAGCCGACCCGGTGGCGTTCGTCGAGGCCGCGATCGGGGCTGCGCTGGGCGATCGCCTACCCGACCTGGTCATCGCGAAGTCGTTCGGGTGCTTCGCCCTGCCGTGGGCGATCCGGAACGACGTGCCCGGGGTCTGGCTCACGCCGGTCCTCACACACGACGACGTGGCCACGGCGCTCGCCGCCGCCACCGACGCGCACGACGCGATCGGGGGTGGAGACGACACCATGTGGCGGCCCGAGCGGGTCTCGGGGACTACTGCGCGCCTCCAGACCGTCGACCGTGCCGACCACTCGCTGCAGGTCGCCGGCGACTGGCGGCGCTCGCAGCGGCTGCAGGCCGACGTCTTCGACGTCGTCGAGCGCCGCGTCGCGGCCCTGGCCGCACACCAGACGGGCGGATAGCCTCCGCCGTTCTCAAGGACGGACTGGAGGCCCGGGTCGGCTCCGGCGGGCCGCCGCCGGTAGGCTCTTCTTCCGTGGCTCTCACCATCGGAATCGTCGGTCTCCCGAACGTCGGCAAGTCGACCCTGTTCAACGCCCTGACCAAGAACCAGGTCCTCGCCGCGAACTACCCGTTCGCGACGATCGAGCCGAACGTCGGGGTGGTGAACCTGCCCGACTCGCGGCTCGACCAGCTCGCCGAACTCTTCCACTCGGAGAAGACCGTGCCCGCGCCGGTGTCCTTCGTCGACATCGCCGGCATCGTCAAGGGTGCAAGCGAGGGTGAAGGGCTCGGCAACAAGTTCCTCGCCAACATCCGCGAGGCCGACGCCATCGCGCAGGTCGTCCGCGGCTTCACCGACGACGACGTCGTGCACGTCGCCAACAAGGTCTCCCCGAAGGACGACCTCGAGGTCATCAACACCGAGCTGATCCTCGCCGACATGGAGACGATCGACAGGGCGCTCCCGCGGTACGAGAAGACCGTGAAGCTGAAGCAGGCCGAGCCGATCGTGCTCGAGACCGCTCGCGAGGCCCGTGCCGCGCTCGAGCAGGGCACCCTGCTTTCGGCCACCAAGATCGACCTCGCACCGATCGCCGAGCTCGGACTGCTGTCGGCCAAGCCCTTCATCTTCGTGTTCAACGTCGACGAGGCGATCCTGACCGACGACGCCCGCAAGGCCGAGCTGGCCGCGCTCGTCGCCCCGGCCCAGGCCGTGTTCCTCGACGCCCAGGTCGAGTCAGAGCTCATCGACCTCGACCCGGCCGACGCTGCCGAACTGCTCGAGTCGACCGGCCAGACCGAATCCGGACTCGACCAGCTCGCACGGATCGGCTTCGACACACTCGGGCTGCAGACCTACCTGACGGCCGGTCCGAAGGAAGCCCGAGCGTGGACGATCGGCAAGGGGTGGAAGGCACCCCAGGCTGCCGGCGTCATCCACACCGACTTCGAGAAGGGCTTCATCAAGGCCGAGGTCATCTCGTTCGGTGACCTGGTCGAGACCGGCTCCATCGCCGAGGCCCGCGCTGCCGGCAAGGCCCGGATCGAGGGCAAGGACTACGTCATGCAGGACGGCGACGTGGTGGAGTTCCGCTTCAACAACTGACCTCAAGCTTGACTAGCGGTCGGTATGCTAAATTTCGATCAACGTTCCTTGGGGGGAAGATACGTGACCGCGAGCGTAGAGATCGATTACACGAACTGGGATTGGCTTCCCCGTGCGGCTTCGGAGTTCCAGGCGTACCTCGTTCGCCTGCTTGCTGAGCAGACGATAAAACCGCACGATGTGTCGGCACGGGCAAAGTCGATCGCCTCGTTCCAGCGGAAAGCTGCGAAGCCGTACGAGGATCCTGTCGGCGAGATCACGGACACCGTCGCAGTACGGGTCATCACGTTCTCGATCACCGATCGAGATCGGATTGCGGAGATCATCAAAGACCGCTTCGTCGTGAAGCCGGGCGAAGACCGCAACCCGGGTCTCGAGAAGAGCGAGCGTCGTCGCGGCTACGACTGCTGGCACATCGTCATCACGGGGGAGAAGCAGCCAGAGTCTGGCTGGCTGATCGAGCGGGGCGATCTGAGTCGGTACTTCAACACGTTCGGCGGTCTGGAAGTGCAGCTGCGAACGGTGGCTGCCCACGCCTGGGCGGAGTTCGAGCACGCTCGCCGCTACAAGGGACGTTCCTACGATGCCGTGACGGAACAGGATCGAGAGACCATCGATCAACTGTTCGGCGCGGCCTCCGATGCTCGGCGCGCCCTCGACGAAACCTTTGTTGCCATCGACAGGATTCTGGCGCATCCAACGTCCTCGGCTCCCCAACCGGAGCTCGACGAAGAGGTGAACCTCGACGAGGGCCGTGCAGAATCCGAGAACGCGCCACCTGGACCGGATGGTGTCTCCGACGCCGAGGTTGCTGATCTTCTTCATCGCCAATTCCCGGGCGACAAGGAGGCTTCCGAGAGCGGCATGCGTTTCGCCTGCGAGTTGCTATCCGCGGTGGGGTACACGAGCGTCCAAGCTCTCGAGGATGATCTGCTCTCGATCGACAGTGATCAGGTGCGCTCCCTGATGGACTACGAGGTGCCGGTCACCAGGGTGCGTCGGCTCGACGACGACCTCCTGTCGCTGCACGGAGAGAAGTACATCCGGCTCACCGCAGACCTTGGCAACGTCCGCTCTCGGGCGAAACAGCTCGAATGGCGCTTCGATCGGCTGCGCGGGAAGACGGGCTACTCCCGGTACTCGCTCGAGGGCTCGGATTGCCCTCCCGAGCTGCTCTCGAAACTCCTCCCTGGGGCAGCAGCGGTCCGGGCCGTGGTCGTAGCCGTGAGCCGGGTCGCGGGTCCCGGGGCGGCGGTCATGCCTGACATCGTCAGCCTTCGAGACGACCTGCCCAAGTGGACCCGTGCCAAGGCGGTCGATCTTGAGGACGGCGAGGTGCTCTACGTCGCCACGAACCTCAACAGGCAAGCGTCAGAGCGGATCATCTCGGACCTGTTGTCGTCCAACTCCGAGGTGGACCTGCGAGTCATCAAGGACGGACGCGCCCTGCTCAGTCCTTCGATTGCCTGACCGATGTCGTTCGGCCGCAGCGTCTTCGCTCCGAGCGCGAGTACCGAGCTGTCGAGCTGGTGGGCGCATCTCGCTGCGAAGTGGTCCTGGGATGATCCGACCCTGCTCCTGGGCCTCGTCACGATTGCTGTCACCGCACTCATTCCGATTTTCTTGTGGCGGCTCGGGTCGCGGCAAGCGGAGCGCGACGCTCTCCTGAACAAGTCCCAGGCTGCCACTCTCGAACGACAAGAGGGCATCCTTCGGCGACAGCGACGAGACTCGCTCCTCGAGATCGTCGGCCGCTCGTCGGACGCAGCGCACATCTCGCTCCTGTGGCGAGAGGTCGGTGAGTACGACGATGGAGACCGCGAACTCCTCCTCTCGGTATTCCGAACCAATCCTTGGCTCGCTCTTCCCGGTACGTCGTTCGGCGTTCGGGTGGAGGCCCGCCTCGACGACGTGATCGTGGAGCAGTACGTCAACGGGCTCGAACGTCGCTACTCGGAGGACGCCAGCGGGTATCGATCCTTTCCGGGACTCCTCGACTTTCTCGTGGCGGCGAGGGAACAAGGAACCCGAGTTGATGCATCTAGGATCACATCGCTCGTGACTGGTCAGGCTTCTGAGCATCAGCGTCCTGGGCACAGTTTCTTCCGCGCGTTGGTCGGAGTGTTCCCTGAGAGTGCGAGTGGATTGCTCAGGGCAGTGGAGGGCATCGACTCTCGCAGCGCGGGTGGCCTGCGACTGAACGTCCTCACGGGGACGCTGTTAGCGGTGAAGGACGCGGACCTAGGGCGACTTGGGCCTCGATCCGTCCCCCGCGACCGTGCCGTGGCGGAGCTACGTAGTTCACTGCCTGTTGCACTCGCTACCATGATTCATCGAGATAATTTGCGGTCCTTTGATCGCTGGTCGCTCAGCGGGTCGACAGAACCCGTCACAGCCACCGTCGCCTGGCTGATCAGGGCTGTTGGTTGGCTGAGTGACACTGACGATCACCTCGCCATGCGCATGACGCAGAACCTCGCCGATGCGATCCGCTCCGCGTCACGCGCCGCAGACACCCGCGGGTGGGGAATCGACGACGAAGACGTTCGAGTCGGCTTTGATCGGATCAAGCGCATCCAGCCGTACCTGTGGGCCGAATACGGTCCCGAACTTGAAGCCGCTGCCAGTTCCGTCGGCGCGTGGCGAGAACGTCCAACGAGTCGAGGGCTCCCTACCCAGCCGCCCCATTACCTGTCAGACGCTGCTGACCTCGGCGAAAAGTGAGCTAGCGGGTCCGTCCTCTCGAGCCTGGAATGGACTCAGCTTAGATGGACGGCCATTTGCACTGCAGGGATACTTTTCCGGAGCGGACGTCCCGTGATCCGACGATGCTCGTCAATCCCGGAGATCCGGCCGTTGTCGGCCTGAGTCTGCTGCTGGGCGTCGCAAGGATCAGCGAGAGCCTCGCCGAGGGCGAGCGCGACCGATGGGACGGCAACCGCCTTCGGCGCACTCAGTCCACCAGCGCGAGGATCACCGCTGGGACGCGGTGCTCGATCGCCTCCCAGATGATCTCCTTCCGCGCCTGCCGGTAGTCGTGCGAGAGGATGTTTCGCGTCTTCCTGACAGAGACGAGTGACAGGTCGGACGGAAGCCGGGCCTCCCTGTCGGCGGGAAGACGTCCAAGCAGGTCGTCGAAGTGGATGATGACGGCCTCAGCCGCTCGATACGTCAGGCTCCGAGTTGCGTCGAACTCGACGCGGCCGTGTTCGACGATCTGCGAACATTCGGCGAGCAAGTCGAGGAAGCTCGCCTGCAGCGACGGCCAGCGGTCTGCTGAGTCGGCTGAATCGCGATCGACGCGTTGCCGTGGGGTGAACCGGGGCGGTGGGGTCACAGCGGCACTGCTTCGTCGAGCACGTGCGCGAAGTGCTCGTCGTCCTCGAGGTCGTCGGTGAGGACGTCGACGTCGAAGCCGGTGATGGTCTCGACCTCGTGGGCGAAGCCGCCGAGGTCGAACAGTGATGCGGCTGGGGTCAGGTGTACGAGCAGGTCGATGTCGCTGTGCTCGGTGTCCTGCCCGCGGAGCGTTGAACCGAAGACGCGAACGTTCTCGAGGTGGAACCGCTTCGCCTCGTCGAGGATCGCGTCGGCGTAGACGGCAAGAGGGATGCTCGGGCGCGTGTGCGCAGCAGTGAGGATCCGCTGGAGCGACTCGAGCCGCGGCTGCTTGCGTCCGCTCTCGTACGCGGAGATGGTCGGCTGCTGCATCCCGGCGGCGGCGGCGAGGCTGGTCTGTGAGAGGCCCAGGTCTTCGCGGGCAGCGCGGATGAGTTCTGCTGCACGTTCGACTCGCATGGGCACCTCCATCTATAGCTCTCGACTATATATGTGTCGAGCTCGCTCGGGAAGGTGTGCGGTGGACTAGATTCGGCTCGTCCGAGCGCCTGAGGAGGCCCCCATGTCGTACGTCGTCGACTTCGTGAACGTGTCCACGGTGGGTCTGGAGTCCTCGCCGGTTGCCGATGCACTCGCCGGGCTCCGGGCCAACGAGGCGCGGTACTTCGCGAACAAGTACGACCACGTGTTCACCACGCACGCCGCAGCTGACGTGCCGGACCTCGTCGAGTACGTGCGGCGGGTGCTCGAGGAGGAGCGCGGGCTGGTCATCGCGTCACCACCGCTCGAAGCCACGGAAGCGCTCGTCGACGGTGTGCGATGGACGTACGTGTTCTACGAATCCGGTCTCGCGATCAACGTGCTCTACACGCTCGAGCCGGGTGGCAAGCGTGCAGTTGGCTTCAAGCTCTCCGACGGCATGGAGGTGCCCGAGGAGCTCGCCGACAAGTTCAAGTTCGCGCGGCAGAAGTCGAAGCTCGCCGGCACGATCCGCGGCTCGTTCTTCGTCGTGAAGGGCGAGTACTGACGTCGGTCCGCGCGAACGGTGCGAGGTTCCGTGCATGGTGCGACGGTCACGGCCCCGCACCATGCACGGAACCTCGCACCGAAGCGCGGCACGCGGCACGCGGCACGCGGCACGTACGACGAAGCGCCGCCGGGGAGCCCGGCGGCGCTTCGTGTTCGTCCTGGTGGAGCCTAGGCCGCGAGGGCCATGTCGCCTGCGTGCACGGACTGTGCCTGCAGCAGGGTCCGGCTGGCCTCGCCGGCCCAGGAGCGGCCCGGGACGGTCCAGCCGGCCTCGCCGACGGCATCCAGACGGGTGCCGCGGGTGACGAAGGTCTGCAGGTCGTCGGCCGCGATGCGGACGAGGTACTCGCGCTGCGAGCGGTCGTCACGCACGGGGAACTCGGCGATGCGGTCGGGGGTGATCGTCGGGGCCGCGAGTGCGGTCCCGAACACGGTGATTCGTTCGTTGCTGGTCATGGTGCTGTACTTCCTGGTCATTCGGCGCCAGGGCGACTCGGTGTCGGCGGACGTCTCAGTCCGGCGCGACGCATCGAGTGCGGGGCGCGCACGTCGAGTTTCAACGTGCTGCTGATCCGTTCGGATCAAGCGGTGGTCTCGGTTGGAATGCGACTCGGGTGAGTCGGTGTCGAGACGTTGGTGTGCGCGAGTCAGATGGGTTCGCTGCAGTGCACCAAAGAAACACTATACGGGCCCGATGCCGAGAAGTCCAGCGGACCGGCAGATCGACTCAGGAGGCCAGGAACGCGTCCCATCGCGAGCCACCTGCAGCCACGTTGCCGGAGCCGTCGAGCCGAGCAGCGGCCGAGGTCGGCTTGCGCGAAGCCTGCGCGTGGATGAGCTCGTCGAACGAGCCGGAGAATCCGAGGCGGGGCAGTGCGGTGGCGACCGCGTGCAGGTCCTCCGTGGACCACCTGGAGAACCCGGCACCGGAGACGTCGAGCGAGGTGGCGACCTCGAGCAGGTGCCCCTCCACGTCGACCGCGGGGTCGACGGAGGTCCACATGTGCCGCTCGATGACCTCGCCGACGCGTCGAGCGCGCGCTGCGTCCCACCCGGCGCCGAGGGCGAAGACGGAGCCCACGGCACCACCAGCGTCTTCGAACGGCACGTCGTGGGCATCGAACGACGGTGTGACGCCGAGGTCGTGCAGCATCGTCGCGACGAACAGCAGCTCGGGGTCGGGCTCGAGGTCGACGGTCGGGGCGAGCAGGACCGCCCACGCCCACGAGCGCAGGCAGTGGTTCACCAGCGCGGGGGAGGACCAGGTGCGGACGACGTCCAACGCCCGTGCGGCGACGGGGGAGGGCGGGGTGAGCAGAGCTTCGACGTCGAGCGACATGGCACGACAGTAGCGGTGCGACGGAGCCGTAACGGCGCGGAAACGTGCCGGGCCCGAGCCGGAAACAGCGCACCGTTAGCTTTCGGATCACTGAGTACCCGCTCAGCACCCGACCTCCTCCCGAAGGACCTGCACCCATGCAGCACCGCCTCCGGCTGCGCCCCCGCGCGACGATCGTGTCCTCGACACTCGTCGCCGCCGGGGCGATCGGCCTCGCCGCCCTGACCGCCTCGCCGGCCCAGGCAGCACCGACCGCGACGACCGCCACCATCGACGCCCCCACCACCGCGACCGTCGGCACCGCCTTCGACGTCGACCTGACGATCCCGGCGACGACCGACGTCTACGCCTACGAGATCACCCT
Source organism: Curtobacterium sp. PhB25 (assembly GCF_004365375.1). Taxonomy (NCBI): domain Bacteria; kingdom Bacillati; phylum Actinomycetota; class Actinomycetes; order Micrococcales; family Microbacteriaceae; genus Curtobacterium; species Curtobacterium sp. PhB25. The sequence continues at coordinate 28,054 of NZ_SODR01000002.1, forward strand.
CGACGCCGACGCGGACTCCGTGTCGTACGTGGAGGACAGCGTCACCGGTCCCGACGGCGGCTTCGACAGCGTCGAGCAGGACGGCGACGCCCTGACGATCGTGCACACCCGGCTCGGGACGTCCCCGGCGCTCGACGGCGACCTCGCTGCCTCGATCGGCCTGACGCCGACCGCACCGGGCAGCGTCGACCTGGCGGTCACGAGCATCACGCTCGTCGGCTCCGACGGCACCTCGACGACGCTCACCGACCCGGCGAGCATCTCGATCTCGATCGCTGCAGCAGCGACGGCCACCCCGACGCCCACCCCGACGGCCACGCCCACCCCGGGCGCCACCGCCACGGCCGACCCGGGCACCGGCGCGGGCGACCCCGAACCGACGACCACCGCCGGCCCGAGCGACCCCTCCGGCCCGACCAGCGGCGCCACCGCCGTGGCCGCAGCGGGTGGCGACCGTCCGACCGGCGGCGAACTCGCCTGGACCGGCGCCGACGTCGCCCCGTGGATCGCCGCGTCGCTGGCCCTCCTCGCCGCTGGCGGGACCCTGATCACCCTGCGTGCGCGCCGCGCCCGCCGCGAGCGCACCGGAGCAGCAGAATGACCGCCACCAGCCGGAAGCGCACGGCCGTCGCCGGCGCCTCGCTCATCGCCCTCGTCGGCACCGTCCTCGCCGCGACCCCCGCGATCACGGCCGCAGCAGCACCGGCAGCTGTGGACGCCAGCCCCGCCGCGATGCTCGCGCCGTACTACACGGACCTCGACCTGACCGGCGACGACCAGGTCACGAAGGCCGACCTCGCGGTGCTCACCGAGCACCTCGGGGCCACGAGTGCCAGCGGTGACTGGGCGACGGTCAGCGCCGCGGACACCGACGCCGACGGCACGATCACCGTCGCGGACCTCGCGGCGCTGTCCCAGCGGATGATCTACGACGACGGCCCGTTCACGCTCGTCGAGGCGTCCACCATCGACATGCAGGCTGCGATGAACGCCGGGGTCACCACCTCGGTCGCCATCACGCAGGACTACCTCGACCGCATCGCCGCGTACGACCGCACCAAGGTCGACTCCGCGTCGACCGGCCGCGCGCTCAACTCGATCGTCACGACGAACGCCGAGGCCCTCGCCGCCGCGAAGACGGCGGACACCGAGCGTGCCGAGCACGGCATGACGAGCATGCTGCTGGGCGTGCCGATCGCGGTGAAGGACAACTACGACACCAAGGACATGCCGACCACGGGCGGCTGCGGCTGCTGGGACGACAACCAGACCGACACCGACGCCACCATGGTCGCCGGACTGCGCGGTGCCGGTGCGGTGATCCTCGCCAAGGCCAGCCTCGACGAGTTCGCCTACGGCTTCGTCTCGGAGTTCTCGTCGAACCAGCCCGCCGGCTCGTCCCTGCTGGTCGCCAGCCCGTACAACACGGCGCAGACCGCCGGTGGCTCCAGCGGTGGGACCGGTGCGGCGATCGCGGCGAACCTCGCCGGCATCGGGTTCGGCACCGACACTGGGGGCTCGATCCGCATCCCGTCGACGTACAACCAGCTCGTCGGCATCCGCCCGACGGTCGGCCTGGCCAGCCGCGACGGCATCATCCCGCTCGCACTGTCGCAGGACACCGGCGGGCCCATCGCCCGCTCGGTGACCGACGCGGCCGTCGCGCTCGACGCCGTCACCGGCGTGGACGCGGCCGACCCCGTCACGAGCGCGCAGTCCGGCAAGGTGCCGACCTCGTACACGTCCTCGCTCGACGCGGACTCGCTCGACGGCGCCCGCATCGGCTACGTCACGAGCATGGTCGGCACGAACGCCACGGCCAAGCGACTGTTCGACGCGTCCGTCGCGAAGCTCGAGGCCGCTGGCGCGACCGTCGTCCCGATCACCGCGACGACGGCCTTCAACCGGGTCCTGTCCGAGGGCAGCGGCAGCACGAACGAGTTCAAGCACGACCTGGACGAGTACGTCGCGAAGCACCTCGACCCCGACGTGACCGCCCGGTCCCTGCAGGGCATCCTGGCCTCGGGCGAGTACGTGCCGAGCCGCAAGTCGACCTACGAGTCCCGCGACCTGATCACCGACGCGCAGTACCAGGCGTGGGCCGGGCCGACGGGGTCGCACACGACGCAGCTCGCCACCGGCAAGCAGCTCGTCACGCAGATGCTCGACGACCAGGACCTCGACTCGCTCATCTACCCGTCGGGCACGCCCTACGGCACGCAGTCGACGAACATGCGTCTGAGCCCGAACACCGGCATGCCGGCGATCACCGTCCCGATGGGGCAGGCGACCGCGGCCGACGGCACGATCACCGGCGCCGGCGTGAACCTCGAGTTCCTCGGCCGCTCGTTCGACGAGAGCACGCTGATCGGCCTCGGCTACGCCTTCGAGCAGGAGACGAAGGCGCGCACCACGCCCGCGCTGTACCCGGCGCTCGGCTGAGCTGAGCGGGTCGCGATCGCGACCACATGCAGACGGGAGGCCCGGTGCCAGCTGACACCGGGCCTCCCGTCCGCTCCGTCAGTTCAGGGTCGGGGTGTCCTCCGGCACGACGCCGTCGGCGTACAGGTCGGTCGCCAGGTCGCGGAGCGCGCGCAGCGCGACGCGCTGCGTGAGCGGACCGTAGGAGATGCGGGCGACGCCGAGCGCCTCGTACTCGGCGGCGGGCAGGGCACCCGGCAGGCCGATGACCGACAGCTTGCCGCGGCCGAGGCCTGCGACGAGCTGCTCCACGACGTCGCGCTGGATCGCGCCGGGCACGAAGACGAGCGCGGCGCCGTTGTCGAGGAACGCCTTGCCACGTGCGATGGCGTCCGCGATGCTCTCGTCGATCGAGCGGTCGCCGCCGCGGGCGATCGCGTCGGTGCGGGCGTTCAACTGGAAGTCGACGCCCTCGGCCTGGGCAGCGGCCGTGATCGCGGCGACCCGGGCGACGGCCTCGTCGAAGGGGCGCAGACGGTCCTCGACGTTGGCGCCGACGATGCCCGAGCCGATCGCGCGGCGGATGGTGTCGGCGGGGTCCTCGTAGCCGTCGTCGAGGTCCGCGGTGACCGGCAGGTCGGTCGCGGCGGCCACGACCGCGGCGCCCGACAGCGCGAGGTCGAGGGGCATCCCGCCGTCCTCGTACCCGTACGACGCAGCGATCGAGTGCCCGGCGGTGGCGATCGCCTTCGTGCCCGGCAGGTCCGTGACGACCTTCGCGGTGATCGCGTCCCACACGTTCACGACGCGGAGGATCTCCGGGGCTTCGTGCAGCTGTTTGAGGGTGGTGGCCTTGTCGGCGGTGCTCGTGCTCATGGGACCGACAGTAGGCCGACGGGGCGGGCAGCGCCGAGCGGTCAGCGAAGCTGGACCGATCAGCCGGACAACGCGGAGACCGAGAGGAGCTCGCGTCATGCCGTAGATGAAGTTTCAGTCATGGATAGGCTTCCGTTGTCAGCACCTTGGGAGGTCCACCAGTGGCACGGAAGCGCGGATTCTTCGCGGAGATCCAACACCAACAGCGGGTCGCGGAAGCAAACGCTGCTCGAGCGCAGCGACAGCAAGCGGCGGTAGTGCGCCAGCAAGCGGCGGCCGTCGCTGCGGTGGAGCGCGCTCGTGCGCAGGCGGAGCGTGCGAATGCTGCTGCCGCTCGCGCCACTGACGCGGAAAGAAAGCGCCTCGAACGCGAGGCGCAGGCTGCCTACGGTGAGGCGCGCAAGGCAGAGGCCGATGAGCTGAACGCAGAGGTCCAAGCGATCAACGAAGCCATTGCGAGCCTCCTCGCTGCAACGCTCGACGTTGACGACCACGTCGATCTCGAAGAGCTCAAGCGCACGGCAAACCACCCGCCGTTCCCGCACCCAGATCTCGAGATTCCGCGCCCCCGTCCGCTTCCCCTTGTTCTGCCGCCGCAGCCGGTGTGGCAGGAACCGCCGGCCCCGAAGGGGATGTTCGGAAAGAAGAAGAAGCACGATCAGCTGAAGCAAGAGTGGTGGGCCGGTTTCCAGGCCGCGTCTGCTGAGTGGGAGGCACTCCGTGCCTCCTTGCCTGAACGGCAGGCTCAAGCGGACCGGCAGCACAACGAGATCGAACAGCGTCGGGTGGAACTCCTCGGCGCTGAGCGAGAGCGCTACAACGCTGAATGCCGACTTGGCGAGGCTGAGGTTGCGGAGCACAACGGTGAGATCGACGCGCTGATCGCCGGACTCGGCTACGGCGTTACCGAGGCTGTCGAAGAGTACGTCGACATCGTGCTGGCCAACTCCGTGTACCCGGACGCCTTCGAAGTGACGCACCAGGCTGAGTTCGATGGAAGTACGTCCGAGGCGCTCATCCGGGCGGTGACTCCGGCGCCGGACGCGGTCCCGGCCGTCAAGAGTTATCGCTGGGTGAAGGCCAACGACGAGATCGTCGGCAGCCCCGCAACGAAGAAAGACATCAACGAGCGGTACGGCGACGCGTTGGCGCAGGTCGCACTGCGGACGCTGCACGAGGTGTTCGAAGCAGATCGCCGCGGCATCATCCAGACGGTGGCACTGCAGGTCGGACCGGCGACGAAAGACCCTGCGACCGGCCTGGATCGCTTCTTTCCGCTCGTCGCCGTGAGCGCCTCACGGGACCAGTTCACGGCGTTTGACCTCACGGGGGTTGTGCCGTCGGCGACACTGGAACTCCTCGGAGCAGCTACCTCGAAGAATCCTGCTGGACTCGTCGTCGTTGACCCCGGCGGGGTGCGCCGCTCGTGAACGTTGGACGTCGGTTCAACCCGCCTCCGGGCTGGCCTGCGGTGCCGGTGGGATGGACGCCGCCCCCGTCTTGGACCCCTCCCGCCGACTGGCCCACCCCTCCTGAGGGGTGGGAATTGTGGCTCGGAGAAGGTGATCCGGCTCCGTCGCCAGATGCTCATGCACCGTCCGGTCAACCCTCGCTTCCGAGTCCTGCAGAACCTGCGAGCACGGCTGTTGTCCGCGAGCGCCGCTCGGCACGCCTGAAAGCCGACGGGGACTCCCGCGACGAGAAGATCCATTCGCTCGAAGCCACGATTCGGGACCTCCGTGCTGCCCTCAACTCGGGCCCCGACGAACAAGTTGTGCCGCTTGATGATGAGCGGGTCCTCCAAGAGGTCGGTATCTACCGTTACCATCATCCCCTCGAAGATGCGGCCGCCTACAAAGAACGGTTGAAGGACATCGAGGCACGGATCGCCGGTCTCGTCCGCTCCGGTCGGGCGATCGAACGCTCGAACATGTTCACCTTCGACAACTCCCTCGCGAAGGGACGGAAGATGACCGATGATCTGTCAAAGCTGATGCTCCGCGCGTACAACGCCGAAGCTGACAACTCAATCCGATCACTTCGTGCGGGAAATGCGGAGACAGCGAAGCGTCGACTCGAGAAGTCACGCGATGCCATTGCGAAGCTCGGTTCGATGATGGAGATGCGGATCGCTCCCGCGTTCCACTTACTTCGCGAAGAAGAAATCGAACTCACGGCTGACTGGCTGATGAAGAAGCAGGAAGAGCGTGAACGGGAGCGCGACGAGCGAGCGCAGCTCCGTGAGGAGCGGCGCGTTCAGCAGGAGCTCGACGCCGAGCGTGAGCGACTCGACAAAGAACGCGCGCTCATTCAACAGACTCTCGCGCAGCTACACCGCAGTGGGCAGAGTGACGCGGACCTCGAACATCGCCTGCTCGCCATCGATGACGCCATCGCTCAGAACGACTTCCGTGCTGCCAACATCCGGGCGGGTTACGTCTACGTGATCTCGAACAGGGGCGCATTCGGTCCGGACGTCGTCAAGATCGGTTTGACTCGACGACTTGAGCCTCTGGATCGTGTGAGCGAACTGAGCGGAGCCTCAGTGCCGTTCCGATTCGACGTGCACACGATCTACTTCTCCGAGGACGCCGTCACCCTGGAGACACAGCTCCACCGGCACTTCGCGGCCCGGGCACTGAATCAGGCCAATTCCCGCAAGGAGTTCTTCTTCGCTACTCCAGCAGAGGTGCGCGAGGTCCTCTTGCAGAAGGTCGGGGCGCTCTTGGAATTCCGGGAGGATGCCGATGCCACGGAGTACTTGCAGTCAGTAGGCGCTTGGCCGTCTCGCCCCTGAACCCAGCCGGCTCGCATTAGGCGCTGGGGCCCGAGGCGGGGCGGCTCCCGGCCGCGAGCCCACCCGAAGACGACGTGGGATGACGTCGGGAGTCGCGCCGGGCCTCCCGGTCGGTGCATGCTGGGACGCATGGCGAGCGACGAGCAGGACCCGGTCGGCACGCTCCGCGGGGTCCGTACGAGCATCAAGTGGACGCGGTACGCGCCCGACGTGCTGCCCCTGTTCGTCGCCGAGATGGACCACGACGTCGCGCCGGAGATCCGGCAGGCCCTGATCGAGCGCGTGTCGCAGTCCGACCTCGGCTACCTCGACGGACCCGGGCCACTCGCGCCCGCGTTCGCGCAGTTCGCGCTCGACCGCTGGGGCTGGGAGATCGACCCGTCCCGCATCCACCTGGCCACCGACGTCAGCGTCGGCATCGTCGAGTCGCTGCGGCTCGCGCTGCCCGACGGCGGTCGCGTCGCGATCACGCCGCCGGTGTACCCGCCGTTCTTCGAGCTCGTCGACGAGGCCCGATGTCAGGTGGAAGAGGTCCCGCTGCTCGAGCAGTGGGGGCAGTACCGACTCGACCTCGAGGGACTCGAGCGGGCGTTCGCGAGCGGGGTCGGCGTCTTCCTGCTCTGCAACCCGCACAACCCCGTCGGGCTCGTGCACGACCGCGCCGACCTGCTCGCGATCGCCGAACTCGCGGCGAAGTACGACGTCCTCGTCATCAGCGACGAGATCCACGCACCCCTGACCCACCCCGGCGTGCAGTTCACCCCGTTCGCGGCCGTCGCCGAGCCCGTCGGAGCCCGCAGCGTCTGCGTGACCTCGGCGAGCAAGGGCTGGAACCTCGCGGGCGTGAAGTGCTCGATCATCGTCGCCGGTGACGACCGGACCGCCGCACTCCTCGACACCCTGTGGGAAGAGGTCGCCTGCCGCACGAGCATCCTCGGGCTGCACGCGAACCTCGCCGCGTTCACCGTCGGGACCACCTGGCTCGACGACGTGGTGTCCCGGATCGTGGCCAACGACCGGCTGCTCGCGAAGCTCCTCGCCGAGCACCTGCCCGGTGTCGTCTACACGCGGCCCCGAGCCGGGTACCTGGCCTGGCTCGACTTCCGCGGGATCGGGCTCGGCGACGACCCGGCCGTGCCGCTGCGTGAGAACGCCTACGTCGCGCTGAACTCCGGGCTCGGGTTCGGGAGCGAGGGGCGTGGGTTCGTCCGCCTCAACCTGGCGTGCTCACCGGAGACGCTGCGCGAAGCCGTGTTCCGCATCGCCTCGGCGTACCCGTCGAGTGCGCAGGAGGGGCTGGTCTGGCACGTCGCGTGAGCGCGTGACGGTGATGCGGCCAGGAGGCCCGGTTCGGCTCAGGCAGGTCGGCGCGCCTCGATGAGGTGGCGCGTCGAGTGCGCCACGAACGGTCCGTCCCGCTGGATCAGCTCGTGCAGGTCCAGCAGGCGGTCGCGGTACCGCTCGACGGTGAAGTCGGGCACCCACCAGATCACCTTCCGGAGCAGGTAGACGACCGCGGCGACGTCGTGGATCTCGATCCGGGTCCGCGCGGTCCGCAGCTCGACGACCTCGAGTCCGGCGGCACGTGCCGCGTCGGCTTCGTCGTCGTGGTGCCGGCCGCGCCGCTCGACGGGCTTCGGGCCGAGGAAGAACTCGATCAGCTCGAAGACGCTCGCCGGGCCGACGTGCTGGGCGAAGTACGTGCCACCGGGAGCAAGGACCCGGGCGATCTCGTCCCAGTGGATCGCAGCGGGGTGCCGGCTCGTCACGAGGTCGAAGGCGCCGTTGGCGAAGGGCAACGGCGGCTCGTCCGGATCGGCGACGACGACCACGCCGCGTGGGTGCAGGAGTCGCGTGGCGGTGGCGACGTTCGGCGCCCAGGACTCCGTCGCGACCGCGGCGGCCGGGAACGCCGGCGCCTCGGCGAGGACCTCACCACCGCCGGTCTGTACGTCGAGACTCGCGGTGCCGGAGACCCCGGCGAGGTGACCGAGTCGCTCGCCGAGCATCTTCGCGTAGCCCCACGGCGGGCGTTCCTCGATGGCGCGGCCGTCGAGCCACGAGAAGTCCCAGCCGGTGACGTCGGCGGCTTCGCCGATCGCGATCAGGTCGTCGAACGTGGTGCGCATGCCGTCCATGGTGGCGTCTCGCCGGTGCGAGTGCCAACCGCTGTTCCTCCACAGCATGCCCCGGCTGCAGCCCGTCCACAGATCACCACGGCGCTCCCGGATCGCACTCCGCGGGCCGCCACGGTCGGTGGATGCAGACATACGAGCCGTCCTTGTCCAGCCGCGATAGGCAGACTTGCCTAGTCCTGGTTGGCGAACTACGGTGAAGCGCACGGAGTTGCTTCGCCGGCTCGCGCGGAAGGCTGACGAGAACGATGTCGCGTTCGTGTTCCACCGTCACGGCGGGAGTCACGACCTGTTCCGCTTCGGTCGGAACACGATCGTCGTCCCGAGGCACCGAGAGGTGGAGGAGATGACGGCGCGCGGCATCCTCCGTGACTGCGACCGAGAAGGAGATGGGCGACGATGAGCCGACACACGGTGCGAGCTGAGCGCGGCAAGAAGTACTGGGTGATCTGGATCGACGGGGTCATCCGGACCCAGGCGAAGCGCGAGCGTGAGATCGAGTTCATGGCCCGCGACTGGCTCTCGTTGATGAACGACGACCGCGATCCGGAGTCCTTCGAGCTCGTCGTCGAGGTGGCGATGCCCGAAGCGGCACAGGCGCACCTGGACCGCGCGGTGGCGCTCCGCGAAGAATCCGAGCGAGCGCGCATCGAGGCAGCGAAGGAGACGGCCGCGGCGGCGCTGATCCTGCACGAGTCCGGACTCACGGTGCGTGAGATCGGACCGCTGCTCCACGTGTCGCACCAGCGAGCACAGCAGTTGGTCGCCGCCGCTCGCTGACAGGGTCAGTCGATGTACTGATCGCGCCCGACGACGCGGATCTGCAGGTCGTCGGTGCGGTCCATCGCCAGGATCTCGCGGGCGACGAAGCCGACGGCTGGCCAGCGGTCGACCTCGGTGACCATGAAGCCGTCGATGAACACCTGCCACACGCCGCGCTCACGGACCGCCTGCACTTCGTACGTCGCCATGCCGCGAGCGTACCGAAGCCTCCGGTCCGCCGTCAGTGCCGCTCGAACGTCAGTGCCGATCGAACGTCAGCGCAGCTCGAACGTCAGCGCAGCTCGAGCGTCATGTGCACGTCGGCGCGGACGTAGGGGCTCGGGACGAGCTCGTCCTCGCGCAGGTGCCGGAAGCCGAACGCCTCGTACAGGTGCACGGCGCTGGCCAGCTGTGCGTTGCTCTCGAGGTCGATCCGCTGCGCGCCGAGCTCCCGGGCGCGGTCGAGTGCAGCGGCGATGAGCTTCCGACCGGTGCCGTGCCCCTGATGACCGGGCGCGACGGCCATCTTCACGAGCTCGAACACCCCAGGGGTCGTCGGCGCGATGCCGATGCACCCGATCACCTGGTCGTCGAGTCGCGCGACGAAGACGGCGCCGCCGGGCTCGACGACGTGACCGACGGGGTCGCCGAGGAACTTGCGGTCCTCGTCCTCGAGCGCGAAGAACTGCGTGATCCAGGCCTCGTTGAGGACACGGAACGCCTCGGCGTCAGCGGGGGTGGCGAGGTCGGCGATGGTGACGGTGGAGGTCGCTTCGGGCATGTGTCCATCCTCCGACCCGGATGAGGTCACGTCCAATACTCGTTCGCTTCGATCGATAGGCTGCGTGCATGGATCGGGATCCGGACGTCGACCTCCGTCAGCTCCGCGCGTTCCTCGCCGTGGCCGACGAACTGCACTTCGGACGCGCTGCCGAGCGCCTCCGCATCGCGCAGCCCGCGCTGTCCCAGCAGATCCGCCGCACCGAGCGCGAACTCAGCGTCGACCTGTTCGTCCGGACGAGCCGCAGCGTCGCCCTCACCGCCGCCGGCCAGGTGCTGCAGGGGCGCGCGCGGTCGTTGCTCGGGCAGGTGCGCCGCGATCTCGACGAGACGGTGCGGGTCGGGCGGGGCGAGGCCGGCCGGCTCGACGTCGGGTTCGTCGTCTCCGCGCTGCCCCTCGGGCCGATCGAGCGCGTGCAGGCGTTCCGTGCGCGGTACCCGCTGGTCCGTGTGGACCTGACCGAGGGTTACTCGTCGACGCTCCTCGCCCGGATCGTGCGGGGCGAGCTGGACCTGGCCGTCGTGCGCGACCCGGACCCGGACCCCGCCGTGCGGCTGCTGCCGTTCCGGACCGAGGCGTTCGTCGCGGCGGTCCCACGCGGACACCGGCTCGCCGACCGGACGGCGATCCGAGGCACCGAACTCGTGGACGAGCCGTTCGTGTTCTTCCCCGCCGTGGCCGGTTCGCTCGCGACCGAGCGGAACCTCGCCCCGGTCACCGCCGGTGGCAGACGGCCCGTGGTCGTGCAGGAGGCCACGACCTGGGCCACCGTCCTGCACCTGGTGGGCGCGGGACTCGGCGTGACCGTCGCTCCGGAGAGTGCCGCACTCGCCGCACCGGACACCGTCGTGCTGCTGCCGCTCACCGACAGCGATCACCGCAGCGAGCTGTCGTGGGCGATGCGCGCCGACGACGACCGCGAGATCCTGCGGAACTTCGTCGAAGCCGACTGAGCGACGCCGACTGAGCGACGCCCGGCTGGAAGCGCTTCGCTCAGCCGAGCGCGAGCACGGGCGCCCGGTGGTCGCCGAGCTCGTCGACGTGCCACGGCCGTGCACCCCGCAGGGTCAGCCCGAGCTGCACGAGCACGAACCCGACGTGGGGTTCGACGTCCGGGTCCCACGGCCCTTCGACCCCGAGGCCGAACGCACCGAGTTCGTCATCGGCCTCGTCGCGGAGGGTGAGGCGCCAGCGGCCGTCGCCGAGTTCCTCGACCACGGCCCAGCGGGCGGTGCCGAAGCGGCTCACGTCGACTTCATGATGTCCGCGGTGAAGTTCTGCACGCGCTGCAGCAGCGAGGCACCGCGCATCGCGATCGTCGCCGGCGGGTTGAGGTGCGGAGGAGCGGTGCGGATGAGCATGGAGCACCCGAGGTCCTCGCAGATGTAGGTGCCGATCGTGTTGCCGTTGCGCCCGGCCTCGCCCGCACGGGGTGCCGAGAACAGCCGCACCTGCGTCGCCGGCTGGGGGGAGTGGCAGAACGAGCACATCGCGGCGATGCCGGCGCGCAGGGACCCGCCCGCGGACCGGACGATGATGCCCACGGGGCGGTCGTCGATCCAGGACACGATGTACCCGCGGCGGGCGGCCTGCGGGTCGCGCCAGCCCAGGAACTCGCGCTCGTCCCAGAGCATCTCGTGCAGGCCGGGGATCGGCAGCTGCTCGAGCTCGTCGGGGGTGGCGTTGACGAACGAGGATCGGATGTCGGCTTCGGTCAGTGGCTTCACGGTCCGATCACCATATGCCTCGCCTCCGACACGTGCTCGCTCAGGACAGACGGGAGGCCCGGATTGCCCCGAGCGCGCTGCTCTCGTCCGCCACCAGGACGGCCCGGCGCAGGGCGTCGCGTCCGACACGTCGGGCTGCGGCGTCGTCGGCGGCGAACTCCACGAGGACGCGCGTCGAGCGCGCCATAGCGCGCGCACCGGGCACCCACGGGACCGCACGTTCGATCGATTCGGCGACCGCGACCGCAGCCGCGTGGTGCTGGGTCAGGTGGGCGCGCTCGTGGGCGACCACCGCCTCCAGTTCGTCCGTCCGCAACCGGTCTGCCAAGCCGGTGCTGACCAGCACACCGCCGCTCCGCCCGGGCACGGCGCAGGCCAGGGCGTGGTCCGCGTCGACGACGGCCACCGGGGTGCCGTCGATCTCGCGGTGCGGCGCGACGCCGGAGCGCATGGCCTGGCGGACGGCCTCGTGCTCGGGCCCGGGCCGGACGCGGACGGCGACGACGAACGCGATGACCGCGAGCAGTGCAACGCCGACGTTGAAGCCGTGCGTGGGGGAGCCGTCACCGCCGAGGAGCTCGGTGAGCGGGCGGTCGGCGAGCACGACGAGGGCGATGCCGGCGACGAACCCGACGACGCCGAGCAGCACCGCGAGCGACCAGCAGACCAGGGCGGTGCGCGGGCGGTCGATGGTCCACGCGGATCGGGTCAGCACCCTCGGTGCGAACACGACCACCAGCAGGGCGAGGACGATGAGCGCGATGCCGGCGACGACCACGGAGCGACCCCGGTCAGGAACGTGCGCGGGCGTCGAGGGCGCGGCGCAGGGCCTCGAGGTCGTCGGAGGCGAGCGAGCCGGTGAACTGCAGCAACGCTGCTTCGCGGTCGGCCGAGGCGGCGAGCGCACTCGACATGAGGGACGCGGTCTGTTCGTCGCGACTGTGCACGGCACGGAAGCTCAGCGGGGCGTCGTCGTGCTCCTGCCGCTCCACCTGGCCCTTGCGGCCGAGCCGGTCGAGGACGGTGAGCACGGTGGTCAGCGCCGGCCGGGGCTCCGGGAAGGCATCGAGCACCTGTCGTGCGGTGAGGCCGTCGGTCACGGAGCGGAGCGCGTCGAGCACCGCTTGCTCGAGCTGCCCCCTGGGGCGTGATCGCTGTCCGGCCATCCCCGCATTCTACGAGATGTCGAAGGCCGGTACGCGACACACGTTCGTAACGCGGTCTCGGTATGCTCGGCGCGGACAACTGAACACACCGGCCGCTCATCCGTCGCGGGAGACGCCCTGCACGTGCCCTCGGGCGCACGCACGGCACCGAAGGAGCAATCCCCCCGTCAATCTCTCAGGTCCCACACCGCAGCGGACAGGCCACTCTGAAAAGCAGACGCTCAGTCGTCTCGCCCACGGTGAAAGCCGCCGGACCTCACGGGCCGCGGTGAAACTCTCAGGCCCATGACAGAGGGGGAGTTCCACCCGGCGATCGTCGCCGGGCCCTGCTGATGCCAGGAGAACTCCGCCATGAGTCCGACGCCACTGCGTTCGTCCCCGCTCGAACCCGCGCACGAAGCCGCCGGTGCGACCTTCACCGACTTCGCCGGGTACCGCATGCCCGTGCGCTACTCGTCCGACCTCGCCGAGCACCACGCCGTGCGTCAGTCGGCCGGGGTCTTCGACCTGTCGCACATGGCCGAGATCGGCGTCACCGGTCCGGACGCCGTCGTGTTCCTCGACCACGCGCTCGCCGGCTCCTTCGGCGCGATGCCGCTCGGCCGCGCGAAGTACTCGCTGCTGCTCGCCGAGGACGGCGGGATCCTCGACGACCTCGTCGTGTACCGCACCGACGACGACGTGTTCCTCGTCGTCGCGAATGCCTCGAACCGCGAGGTCGCCGTCGCCGCACTGTCCGCGCGCACCGACGGCTTCGACGTCGCGGTGTCGGACGACTCGGACAGCACCGCACTCGTCGCGATCCAGGGCCCCGCGGCCGCCGGCACGCTCGACGCCCTCGTCGTCGCCGACCGCCTGCAGCCGGAGAGCCCCCTCGACGACCTCGGCTACTACCGCGCCCTGCACGCCGTGTTCGACGGCTCCGAGGTGCTCGTCGCCCGCACCGGGTACACCGGCGAGGACGGCTTCGAGCTCTACAGCGCACCCGAGGTCGCCCCGGCGATCTGGGACGCGCTGCTCGAGGCCGGCGCCGACCGCGGTGTCGTCCCCGCAGGGCTCGCGGCACGCGACACCCTGCGGCTCGAGGCCGGCATGCCCCTGTACGGGCACGAGCTCGGCACCGACGTGCGCCCCGCCCAGGCAGGCCTCGGCCGCGTGGTCGCGAAGAGCGGTGACTTCGTCGGCGCTGCCGGTGTCGCGCCGTCGGACGACGCCCGCGTGCTCGTCGGGCTCGTCACCGAGGGGCGCCGCGCCCCGCGTGCCGGCTACGACGTGGTGCACGACGGCACGGTCGTCGGCACCGTCACCTCGGGTGCCCTCTCGCCGACGCTCGGCCACCCGGTCGCGATGGCCTTCGTGGACCCGGCGCTCGCCACCGAGGGACAAGTCCTGCACATCGACGTCCGCGGAACGGCCATCCCCAGCACCGTCACCGCGTTCCCCTTCTACCGCCGTCCTCAGAAAGGCTGATCCCGTGAGCGACCAGACCGCACTCCAGTACACCGCCGACCACGAGTGGCTCCTCGTCGAGGGCGACACCGTCACCGTCGGCATCACCGACCACGCCGCCGAGCAGCTCGGTGACGTCGTCTACGTCGAGCTCCCCGCCGTCGGCACCGCCACCACCGCGGGCGAGCAGATCGGCGAGATCGAGTCCACCAAGAGCGTCGGTGAACTCTTCGCGCCGATCGAGGGCGAGGTCGTTGCGGTCAACGACGCCGTGGTCGACGCCCCCGACACCGTCAACCAGGACCCGTTCGGCACCGGCTGGCTCGTCAAGATCAAGGTCGACGGCACCTCGTTCCCCGAGGACCTGATGGACCACGACGCGTACCGGGCGTCCATCGCATGACCGGCCCCGACGACCAGCGGGGGTTCCAGAACCTGCAGACCTCGTTCGCCGACCGCCACATCGGCACCACTCCGGCCGACCAGCAGACGATGCTCGACACCGTCGGCCGGCCGTCGCTCGACGCCCTGGTCCGCGCGGCGATCCCGGAGTCGATCCACGCAGCACCCGTCACCGAATCGGTGATCCCCGCCGCCGTCGGCGAGACCGAGGCGCTCGCCGAACTCCGCACCAAGGCCGGACGCAACACCGTCCGCCGGGCCATGATCGGCCTCGGCTACCACGGCACCCACACCCCCGCCGTGATCCAGCGGAACGTGCTCGAGAACCCGAGCTGGTACACGGCCTACACGCCGTACCAGCCGGAGATCTCGCAGGGCCGGCTCGAAGCGCTCATCAACTTCCAGACCATGGTCTCCGACCTGACGGGCATGGCCACCGCCGGCGCCTCGATGCTCGACGAGGGCACCGCCGTGGTCGAGGGCATGCTCCTCGCTCGCCGCGCGTCCAAGGTCAAGGGCGACGCGTTCCTGGTCGACGACGACCTGCTGCCGCAGACCCGCGCGCTGCTCGACCACCGCGCCGACGCCGTCGGCATCACGCTGCGTGCGTTCGACCCTGTCACCGGGCCGACCGACGAGCAGCTCGACGGCGCCTTCGGCGTGATCGTGCAGTACCCCGGTGCCTCCGGCCGGATCGTCGACCCGTCGTCGATCATCGAGCGCGTCCACGCCGGCGGCGGAATCGCCGTCGTCGCGGCCGACCTGCTCGCCATGACCCTGCTCGCCAGCCCCGGTGACCTGGGGGCCGACGTCGCCGTGGGGACGAGCCAGCGCTTCGGCGTCCCGCTCGGCTTCGGCGGCCCGCACGCCGGCTACCTCGCCGTGCGTGCAGGGCTCGAACGCCAGCTGCCCGGTCGCCTGGTCGGGGTGTCCTTCGACGCCGACGGTGCGATGGCCTACCGCCTCAGCCTGCAGACCCGCGAGCAGCACATCCGGCGCGAGAAGGCGACGAGCAACATCTGCACCGCGCAGGTCCTGCTCGCCGTCATGGCCTCGATGTACGCCGTCTACCACGGGCCCGAGGGGCTGCGCTTCATCGCGAACCGGGTCGCCCGGACGACGTCGGCGCTCGCCGAGGTCGCCCGCGACGCCGGGCTCGAGGTCGTGCACGACGCGTTCTTCGACACGCTCACCCTGCGGGCCACCGGTCGCGCCGGGGCGGTCGTCGCCGCAGCGCAGGACGCCGACTTCCTGCTGCACCAGGTGGACGAGGACGTGTTCCAGCTCTCCGTCGACGAGACGACCACGCCCGACGACGTCACCCGACTAGCGGGCGTGTTCGGGGCGGTGGACGTGACCGTCCCGGCGACCGAGGCGGCCGTGCGGGACGCGGCCACGGGCCTCCCGGCCGGTCTGCTGCGCGAGGGCGAGTACCTGACGCACCCGGTCTTCAGCGCACACCGCAGCGAGACCCGCATGATGCGGTACCTGAAGCACCTGGCGGACAAGGACTACGCGCTCGACCGGGGCATGATCCCGCTCGGCAGCTGCACGATGAAGCTCAACGCGGCGACCGAGATGGCCGCGGTGACGTGGCCGGAGTTCGCGAACATCCACCCGTTCGCGCCGCGCGGCGACGTCGAGGGCTACCTCGACATGATCGGTGACCTGGAGTCCTGGCTGGCCGAGGTCACCGGGTACGACACCGTGTCCCTGCAGCCGAACGCCGGCAGCCAGGGTGAGCTCGCCGGACTCCTCGCGATCCGCGGGTACCACCTGGCGAACGGCGACACCGAGCGCACCGTCTGCCTCATCCCGTCGAGCGCGCACGGTACGAACGCCGCGTCCGCGGTGCTCGCCGGCATGAAGGTCGTCGTGGTCGCCTGCGACGAGAACGGCAACGTCGACCTCGCTGACCTCCGCGCGAAGACGGAACAGCACGCCGACACCCTCGCGGCGCTGATGATCACGTACCCATCGACCCACGGCGTGTACGAGCACGACATCCGCGAGATCTGCGACGCCGTGCACGACGCCGGCGGGCAGGTCTACGTCGACGGCGCGAACCTCAACGCCCTGCTCGGCCACGCCCGCTTCGGCGACTTCGGCGGCGACGTCTCGCACCTCAACCTGCACAAGACCTTCTGCATCCCGCACGGCGGTGGCGGACCCGGTGTCGGTCCGGTCGCGGCGAAGGCGCACCTGGCGCCGTACCTGCCGGGGCACCCGTTCGCGCAGCAGGCCGACCGACGGCCCGGTTCGACCGCGGCCGAGGCCGACGACCGCCTGGCGCACGCCGGCGGCCCGGTCAGCGCGGCACCGTACGGCAGCCCGAGCATCCTGCCCATCACGTGGACCTACGTCCGGATGATGGGGCTCGAGGGCCTCACCCGTGCGACCGAAGCAGCCGTGCTCGGGGCGAACTACATCGCGGCCCGCCTGCGCGACGCGTTCCCGGTGCTCTACACGGGCGAGGACGGCCTCGTGGCGCACGAGTGCATCCTCGACCTGCGGCCGTTGCGCGACACCACCGGCATCACCGTCGACGACGTCGCGAAGCGCCTGGTCGACTACGGCTTCCACGCCCCGACCATGTCGTTCCCGGTCGCCGGCACCCTGATGGTGGAGCCGACCGAGAGCGAGGACCTGGCCGAGCTCGACCGGTTCGTCGACGCGATGCTCGCCATCCGTGCCGAGGCCTCGGCGGTGGAGCGCGGGGAGTGGCCGGCGGACGACAACCCGCTCGTGCACGCCCCGCACACGGCATCGTCGGTGATCTCGGGGGAGTGGGCGCACGCCTACACCCGCGAGCAGGCCGTCTACCCGCTGCCCGGCATCAGCGGCCGCAAGTACTGGCCGCCGGTGCGCCGGATCGACCAGGCGTACGGCGACCGCAACCTGGTGTGCGCGTGCCCGCCGGTGGAGGCGTTCGCCTAGCGACCCGCGTCCACCGGCGTGACGGGCAGGTGCTGCGCCCACCACGCGAGGACGTGCTCGAACCGCTGCACGCGGTGCCACGGCGTGCCGGAGCGGGAGAGTTCGTGGCCCTCGCCGGGGAACGCGAGGAACGACGCGTCGACTCCCGCGCGCCGGAGGGCCACGAACTGGCGCTGCCCCTGCTCGATCGGGCAGCGCCAGTCGGCTTCCGAGTGCGCGACCATGAACGGGATGGTGACCTGCGCGGCGTACGTCAGTGGGCTGCGGCGACGCTGCTCTCCCGGGTCGGCACCGACGTACGCGTCGGCGAAGTACCAACCGATGTCGGAACTGCCCGCGAACGAGTCCCACGCGTTCACGGCGCGCTCGCTCCACGCGGCGACGAACCGCTCGCCGTGGTGCGCGGCGACCCAGCTCGTCATGAACCCGCCGTACGAGCCGCCCATGATGCCGACGCGTGCCGCGTCGAGGTCGGGGCGCTCGAGCGCTGCGTCGAGCAGGGCGAGCACGTCGTCGACGTCGACGGTGCCCATCGCCCCGATGACCGCGCGGCCGTGGTCGAGGCCGTACCCGCCGGAACCGCGCGGGTTGCCGATGACGACGGCGTACCCGGCACTGGCGTAGACCTGCGCCTCGTCGAAGAACGCCCAGGTGTCCTGGCCGAACGGTCCGCCGTGCACCACCCGGAGGACGGGGTGCGGCCCCTCGCCCTCGGGCAGGACGACCCAGCCGTGCACCGGGGTGCCGTCGGGAGCGTTCCCGGTGAGCTCCTCGATGCGGCGGACACCGGGGGCCGACGCCTCGGACCGGAGCGGGGCCGCGTAGTCGGTGAGCACCGTCGGGAGGGCATCGTCGGTCACGGTCAGGTCGACCACGTGGACCTCGCCGGGCGAGTCCGTCGTGGCAGCCGTGGCGACCAGGACGTCCCCGTCGACGTCGAAGCCCGAGACGACCAGACGGCCGCCGAGGACGACCCCCAGTTGGTCCAGCCGGAGCGGAGCCGTCGTGCCGGCCGGGACACGACGGACGGTGACGGTGCCGCGGTCGAGCACCTGCACGAGGACGTCGTCGCGGTGGAACACCGGCGTCCCGGAGACGTCGACCGTCTCGCGCGCGGTCAGTCGGACCGGTTCGGAGTCGTGGGCCGCGACCCACAGTCCTTCGGGTTCGCCGACCAGTCGCCCGTCGCGGTGCGACGCCCCGACGTAGTGGACGGTACGGTCCGGGGCGATCGCGATCGAGCTGACGGAGCCCTCGGTCCGGATCGCCAGCGCGATCGTGCCGTCGGACGCGTCGACGCGGTACAGGTCGTCGTCGTGGGTCTCACGCACACCGAGGTCTCGCGGGGCGACGACGAGGAGCGCGCCGCCGTCCGGGTACCAGGCCGGTGCGGAGACCGAGCAGGGCGCGCTCGTGAGCGGGGAGTCCACCGGTGCCGCTGCCGGGTCGGTGACGTCGACGACCACGATCTGCTGCGGCTTGTCGAGCAGGTACCCCGTGCCGTCGACGTGGAAGTCGAGCCGCGACACGAGCCGCGGCGCCTCGGCGGCCGCTGCCGGGCGACGGTCGCCGCCGGGGACTGCGGAGCCGTAGCGCCCGGGTTCGGGGAACCGTGCGGTCACCGCGACACGTGTCGAGTCGGGCGACCAGACGGGGTCGCCGGCACCGAGGGGGAGCGCGGTGACGACGCGGGCCTCGCCGCCGTGCACCGGTGCGACGGCGAGCTGTGGGTGGGCGACGCCGTGGTCGTCGTCGACGGACCGGAGGAAGGCGAGCCAGCGACCGTCCGGTGACAGTGTCGGCGACGAATCGCGGTCGCCCGACGTCCAGCGGACCGCGCCCTCGCCGGTCACGCGTTCGATGGTGCTGCGGTACGCGTCCTGTTCGAGGTCCGGACGCGAGACCGCGACGAAGGCTGCTCCGCCGTCCCCGGGATCACCGCTGACGGTGGGGGAGGAGGGGACGTGGAGATGGGGGATGTCGTTCGCGAGCACGTGTTCACGGTACGGCTGGTGCGGCGCGGATGCCCGGGTCCTGAGGGGGACTCGGGACAGGTCTTCCTTGCACAGAACTGTGTCGCAGTGCAACGAATTTCATGCAGATGCAACAAAAGCGCGAGGGCGTCCAGCAAGCGCGCGAATCTTGCATCTTCTCGCAAGGATCGTGCAAGTTGGTTACCGGCTTGTAACCGTTCGCTCCAGGGTTTGGAGGCTGCTGTCCACCTTGCCTACAGTGCAGATGTCAAACGCGCCCGGGTGACACCGCTGTGCCCTTGCGCGTCCCATGCACCAGGAGGAACCTTGATCAAGAAGCGCGCCGGGCTCACAGCCCTCGCCGTGCTCGGGGCCACAGCACTCGCCCTGACCGCCTGCTCCAGCAACAGCAACAGTGGGGGTGGCTCGGGCTCGTCCAACGCCTCCGGCATCGTCACGACCAACGGCAGCGAGCCGCAGAACCCGCTGATCCCGTCGAACACCACCGAGACCGGTGGCGGCAAGATCATCGACTCGCTCTTCGAGGGCCTCGTGTCCTACGACGCCGACGGCAAGTCCGTCAACGAGGTCGCGAAGAGCATCGACACCGATGACTCGAAGACCTTCGACATCAAGCTGAACACGAACTACACGTTCACGAACGGCGAGAAGGTCACCGCGGAGTCCTTCACCAAGGCCTGGAACTGGGCCGCGCAGAAGTCGAACGCCCAGGGCGCCAGCTACTTCTTCGAGAACATCGAGGGCTACAACGCCGACAAGGACTCGGAGCTCACGGGCCTCAAGGTCGTCGACGACGACGAGTTCACCGTCACGCTGAAGTCGGCCCAGTCGGACTTCCCGCTGTCGCTCGGCTACTCGGCGTTCGTGCCGCTGCCGTCCTCGTTCTACGACGACACCAAGGCGTTCGGTGAGAGCCCGATCGGCAACGGTCCGTACAAGCTCGACGGCAAGAAGGCCTGGACGCACAACCAGTCCATCAAGCTCGTCACCAACAAGGACTACGAGGGCAAGCGCAAGCCGAAGAACGGTGGTCTGACGATCACGTTCTACGCCTCGCAGGACACCGCGTACTCCGACGCGCAGGGCGGCAACCTCGACGTCCTCGACGCCGTGCCGGACGCAGCCTTCGCGACGTACAAGTCGGACTTCCCGGACTCGAACGTCAACCAGCCGGCCGCCATCTTCCAGGCGATCTACCTGCCGTACTACCTCGACCACTGGAAGGGCGAGGAAGGCACGCTGCGTCGTGAGGCCGTCTCGATGGCCATCAACCGCAAGCAGATCACCGACAAGATCTTCGACGGCACGCGCACCCCGGCGAAGGACTTCACGTCGCCGGTCATCGCGGGCTGGAACGACGACCTCGACGGCTCCGACGTCCTGGACTACAACGAGTCCGAGGCCAAGAAGCTGTGGGCCGAGGCCGACAAGATCTCGAAGTACGACGACACCCTCACCATCACGTACAACGCCGACGGTGGGCACGAGGCGTGGGTGACCGCGGTCACGAACTCGATCTCGAACACGCTCGGCATCAAGGCCGAGGGCAACGCGATCCCGACGTTCCAGGAGGCCCTTGACCTCCAGACGAACGACAAGCTCACGGGCGGCAGCCGCACCGGTTGGCAGGCCGACTACCCGTCGCTGTACAACTTCCTCGGCCCGACCATGGGTGAGGGCTCGTCGAACAACTACTCGCGGTACGACTCCAAGGAGTACAACGACCTGCTCGCCGAGGGCCGTTCGGCCGCCACGGTCGAAGAGGGCAACAAGTCCTTCGACCAGGCCCAGGAGCTCCTGTTCAAGGACCTCCCGGAGATCCCGCTCTGGTACTCGAACGTCACCGGTGTCTGGAACGCCGACAACGTGTCCAACGTGAAGTTCGGTTGGAACTCGGTGCCGCTGTACTACGACATCGAGGTCACGAAGTAACACCGCTCTCCTCGAGAGCACCGCGTGGGCAGGTATCCTGCCTCGCGACCACCGGACGGGGGTTCGGGGACCGCACAGGTCCCCGAACCCCCGTACCTCGGCGGCAACACCTTCCCCCACCACATCGGGCGCCGCCGCCCGAACCGGACATCCGTGCCGACCCTCGGAACGTCCACCCCTCACCACAATGAACCTGATCGACATCGCTCCGGACCGGGCAGGGATCTGATGCTCTGGTACCTCGGCAAGCGCCTCCTGCAACTCATCCCCGTGTTCTTCGGGGCCACGTTCCTCATCTACTTCATGGTGTTCTCGCTGCCCGGCGACCCGATCGCAGCACTGTTCGGCGACCGCCAGCCGTCGCCGCAGGTCATCGAGACGCTGCGCCAGCAGTACAACCTGGACAAGCCGTTCATCGTCCAGTACCTGCTCTGGATCGGCGGCGTGTTCCGCGGCGACCTCGGCGTGACCTACTCCGGACTGCCGGTCAGCCAGCAGCTCGCCTCGGCGTTCCCGATCACCGCTCGCCTGGCGATCCTCGCGCTCGTGTTCGAGGCCGTCGCCGGCATCGTCGTCGGTGTCATCGCGGGTCTGCGCAAGGGCAAGCTGTTCGACGCCACCGCCCTGGTCGTGTCGCTCCTGCTCATCTCGGTGCCGACCTTCGTCGTCGGGTTCCTGCTGCAGTACGTGTTCGGCATCAAGCTCGGGTTGTTCCGGGTCACGGTGTCCGGCGAGGCCCCCTGGTCCGAGCTCGTCCTGCCCGCCATCGTGCTCGCGACGGTGTCGTTCGCCTACATCGTGCGCCTCACCCGCGCGAGCGTCGCCGAGAACACCACGGCGGACTTCGTGCGCACCGCGACCGCGAAGGGCCTGCCCCGTCGTCGTGTGGTCGGCGTGCACATCTTCCGGAACTCGCTCATCCCCGTGGTGACCTACCTGGGTGTGGACATCGGCAACCTGATGGTCGGCGCGATCGTCACCGAGGGCATCTTCAACATCAACGGGGTCGGCGGCACGGTGTTCCGCGCCGTCAAGCTCGGCGAGGGCCCGACGGTGGTCTCCTTCGTCGCCGTGATGGTCATCATCTTCATGCTCGCCAACCTCCTGGTGGACCTGCTCTACGCCGTCCTGGACCCGAGGATCCGCTATGCCAAGTAACGCCGCACCCCGTTCGGCGACGCACTTCGTCGCCCCGCTGGAGGAAACGCCCCTGCAGGCGATCGACCAGGTCAACGAGGACGAGAAGACCCGTTCCCTGTGGACCGACGCCTGGGAGTCCATGCGGACCCGCCCGACGTTCTGGATCTCCTCGATCCTGATCCTGCTGATCATCGTCGTCGCGGTCTTCCCCGGGCTCTTCGCCCACGTCGACCCGCGGGCGTCGAACCTCGACAACAGTGACGGCGGACCCGAGGCCGGGCACATCCTGGGCTTCACGCGTCAGGGCTCCGACGTCTACGCCCGCGTGATCTGGGGCGCCCAGAACTCGCTCATCGTCGGCATCGTCGCGACGGTCCTGGTGTCGCTGGTCGGCATCGTGATCGGCGCACTGGCCGGTTTCTACGGCGGCTGGCTCGACACGATCGTGTCCCGCATCGGCGACATCTTCTTCTCGATCCCCACCGTCCTCGGTGCGATCGTGATCATGTCCGTCATCCCCGCGCGGAACGCGATCACCGTCGCGCTCGTGCTCGCCGCGTTCGCGTGGCCGCAGATCGCCCGCATCATGCGTGGTGCCGTCCTGAGCGCCAAGCAGGCCGACTACGTCATGGCGTCGGCCGCCCTCGGCGTCAGCCGGTTCAAGACGCTGCTGCGCCACGTCATCCCGAACTCGCTGGCTCCGGTCATCGTGGTCGCGACCGTCTCGCTCGGCTCCTTCATCGTGGCCGAGGCGACCCTGTCGTTCCTCGGCATCGGACTGCCGCCGTCGGCCCTCAGCTGGGGTCTCGACATCGGAACGGCGCAGACGTCGATCCGCACCAACCCGTCGACGATCTTCTGGCCGTCGGCCGCGCTGTCCATCACCGTGCTCGCGTTCCTGCTCCTCGGTGACGTGGTGCGCGACGCGCTCGACCCGAAGGCGAGGGCCCGCCGATGAGCGAGACGCTGACCAACCCCACCGGCCGACGCACCAACGCCGACGGCGCCCCGCTGCTCGAGATCCGCGACCTGCAGGTCGGCTTCAAGACGCAGTCCGGTCTCGTGCAGGCCGTGCGCAGTGTCGACCTCACCCTCGAGCAGGGCGAGCGTCTGGCCATCGTCGGCGAGTCCGGTTCCGGCAAGTCGACGAGCGCCCAGGCGATCATCAAGCTGCTGCCCGGCACCGGCCAGGTCACCGGCGGGTCGATCAAGTTCAACGGGCGCGAGCTCGTCGGGCTGAGCGACAAGGAGATGTCCGAGATCCGCGGGAAGGAGATCGGCTACGTCCCGCAGGACCCGATGTCGAACCTCAACCCGCTGTGGTCGATCGGTTTCCAGGTCGAGGAGGCAATCCGTGCGAACGGCATGGCCACCGGCAAGAAGGCCGTCCGCGACCGCGCGATCGAGGTCCTGAAGGAAGCGGGCCTCGGCGACGCCTCGACCCGCCTCAAGCAGTACCCGCACGAGTTCTCCGGCGGTATGCGACAGCGCGTGCTCATCGGCATCGGTCTGTCGAGCCGCCCGCAGCTGCTCATCGCCGACGAGCCGACGAGCGCGCTCGACGTCACGGTCCAGCGCGTCATCCTCGACCACCTCGAGAGCCTGACCCGCGACTTCGGCACCTCGGTGCTGTTCATCACGCACGACCTCGGCCTCGCCGCCGAGCGGGCCGAGAAGCTCGTCGTGATGTACAAGGGCCAGGTCGTCGAGGCCGGTCCCTCGAAGGAGATCCTGGCCAACCCGCAGCACCCGTACACGCAGCGCCTGGTCGCCGCGGCGCCCTCGCTCGCGAGCCGCCGCATCCAGTCGAAGGTGCAGCACGAGCGCATCGAGATCGCCGACGCCGGCAACGACGACGCCGAGCTCATCGCCCGGGCGCAGGAGCGCGAGCACCGTCCCGCCGAGGACCTCATCGTGGTGAAGAACCTCGAGAAGATCTACAAGCTGCGCGGCAAGAGCCTCGCCACCCGCGAGCTCAAGGCCGTCGACGACGTGTCGTTCGCGATCCCGAAGGGCACCACCACGGCGCTCGTCGGCGAGTCCGGTTCGGGCAAGTCGACCGTCGCCAAGCTGGTGCTGCAGCTCGAGAGCATCTCGAGCGGCACCGTGCAGTTCGACGGCATCGACATCGGCGCGCTGAAGGGCAAGGACCTCTTCGACTTCCGCCGCCGCGTGCAGCCGGTGTTCCAGGACCCGTACGGCTCGCTGGACCCGATGTACAACGTCGGGAACACGATCGCCGAGCCGCTCGCCACGCACAAGGTGGGCGACAAGGCGTCGCGTCGAGCCCGCGTGCTCGAGCTGCTCGACCAGGTCGCGCTGCCGAAGTCGATGGTCAACCGCTACCCGAACGAGCTCTCGGGCGGGCAGCGGCAGCGTATCGCCGTCGCGCGCGCGCTCGCACTCAAGCCGGAGGTCATCGTCCTCGACGAGGCCGTCTCCGCGCTCGACGTGCTCGTGCAGGGGCAGATCCTCGACCTGCTGACGGAGTTGCAGACCGAACTCGGCCTGACCTACCTGTTCATCACGCACGACCTGGCGGTCGTCCGCCTGGTCGCGGACAACGTGTGCGTCATGCGCCAGGGCAAGATCGTCGAGAAGGCGACGACCGACGAGGTCTTCGCCGCCCCGAAGGAGCAGTACACGAAGGACCTCCTGGCTGCCATCCCCGGCGCCGGGTTCGAGTTCGGACGCTGATCCTGCTGGACACGAACGAGGCCGGACGTCCCGTCGTCCTCCGCGCTGGTCGCGGAGGCGCCGTGGCGGCCGGCCTCGTCGCCGTCCTGGGCCTCTTCCTGCTGGTCGACGCGGCGGTGCGCGGCAGCTGGATCGTGGTGCTCGACGCCGTCGGACCGATCGCCGTGCTGGTCTGGGTCCTGTGGGTGCTCACCTACCGCCCGTGCATCCGCATCGACGACACGGCCGTCACCGTCGTCAACCCGCTCCGCCGCACCGTGGTGCCGTGGCACGCGGTCGCCGACGTCAAGCTCCGCTGGCAGATCGTCATCGAGACGGTCGCCGGCCGTCGCGTGCAGTGCTGGGGCGGTCCGTCGCTGCCCCGGCCGAAGCCGGCCCGGCGCGGCGAGCGTGCCGTGCTGCGCCAGCCGGACGAGATGACCGTGCTGCTCGACCGGTGGGCTGAGCAGCGTGCCGTCGCCGGTGACGGCGATGCCGTGCGCGGCTGGGACGTGCCGGCCCTGGCGGTCGGCGCAGCGGCGCTGGCGCTGCTCGCCGCCTCGCTGCTCAGCCTGTGGCTGGGAGCCTGACGCGGCTCGCGATCGCGACCACGAGACGGACGGGAGGCCCGGCGCACGACGTGTGCCGGGCCTCCCGTCCGTCCTCTGGTCACGTCCACCACGTGACCCGCGTCGTCAGACGACCGCGCCGACCCGCTCGGTGAGCAGGTGCTCCTGGTCGGTCTGGATGCACGCGACGCCGCGGCCGTGCACGTCCTGCAGGCGCGGATCGACGGTGCGGCACTGTTCCTGCCGACCCTCGTCGAGGAGCTGGTAGAGCGGGCAGCGGGTGCGGAACCGGCAGCCGTCGATGCGCTCGGTGGGGGAGGGCAGGTCCCCGTCGAGCAGGATCCGACCACGGGCGGCCTCGGCGGACGGGTCCGGCACCGGCACGGCCGACAGCAGGGCCCGCGTGTACGGGTGCTGCGGGTCGGAGAACACCTTGTCGCCGTCGCCGTACTCGACGATCCGGCCGAGGTACATGACCGCGACGTCGTCGGCGATGTGCCGGACGACGGACAGGTCGTGCGCGACGAACAGGTACGACAGGCCGAGGCGGTGCTTCAGGTCCTCGAGCAGGTTGATCACGCCGGCCTGCACCGAGACGTCGAGCGCCGAGACGGGCTCGTCGAGCACGAGGATCTTCGGTTCGACGATGAGCGCCCGGGCGATGCCGATGCGCTGCCGCTGGCCACCGGAGAACTCGTGCGGGTACCGGTCGATGTAGCTCGGCTCGAGCCCGACGAGCTCGAGGACCTCGCGGACCCGGCGGCGGATCTCGTCCTTCGCGACCCCGTGCACCGTCAGCGGTTCACCGATCACCGAACCGATGTCGAGCCGGGGGTCGATCGACGCCATCGGGTCCTGGAACACGACCTGGATGTCGCGGCGGATCGCCAGGCGGTCCTTCTTCGACAGCGACGCGGTGTCGACGCCGTTCACCCGGATGGTGCCCTGCTGGGCGCCGGCGAGCTCGAGGATCTCCATGATCGTGGTGGTCTTACCGCAGCCGGACTCACCGACCAACCCGAGCACCTGCCCGCGCTTCAGCGTCAGGGAGATGCCGTCGACCGCGTGCACCTCGCCGATCTGCCGCCGGAAGAGCGCGCCCTTGGTGAGCGGGAACGTCTTGACGACGTCGGTGAGCTCGAGCACGACGTCGTCGCCGTGGTCGACCGCCGCCTCGGGGATGTCCTCGGGGCGGGGGAAGATCTCCGACCGCTCGAGGGTGCCCGCCGCGATCTCGTCGCGACGGATGCACGCGGCGGTGTGGTCGTCGAGCAGCGTGCCGTTACCGATCGTCGGGACGGTCCCGGTCAGGACCGGGTTGTCGCCGCTCTGCGGGACGGTCGGCTCGACCAGCGCGGGCTCGCCGTCGCGGCAGGCGTCGATGACCGCCGGGCAGCGGTCGGCGAACGGGCAGCCGGTCGGCTTCTGCGTGAGCAGGGGCGGGCGGCCCTCGAGCGGGACGAGTCGTTCGGTGCGGGCCGCGGTCATGTTCGGCATCGAGCGGAGGAGCCCGATCGTGTACGGCATGACGGGCTCGCGGAAGAGCGGCTCGACCGGAGCCGTCTCGACGATGCGGCCCGCGTACATCACGGCGACGCGGTCCGCGTTGCCGGCGACGACACCGAGGTCGTGCGTGATCAGGACCACGGCGGCGCCGGTCATGTCCTTCGCCGTCTGCAGCACGTCGAGGATCTGCGCCTGGATCGTGACGTCGAGCGCGGTGGTCGGCTCGTCGGCGATGATCAGCTTCGGGTCGTTCGCGATGGCGATGGCGATCATCGCCCGCTGCCGCATGCCGCCGGAGAACTCGTGCGGGAACGCGTCGAGGCGCCGAGCGGGGTTCGGGATGCCGACGACGCGCAGCAGCTCCTCGGCGCGGGTGCGGGCGGCGTGCTGGGTGAGGGAGCGGTCGTGCAGTCGCAGCCCCTCGATGATCTGCTGGCCGATCGTGTACACGGGCGTCAGGGCGGACAGCGGGTCCTGGAACACCATCGCGATGTCGCCGCCGCGCAGGCGGGACATCTCGCGGTCGTTCTTGCCCAAGAGCTCTTGGCCGTCGAAGCGGATGCTGCCCTCGACGTGGGCGGACGACGGGAGCAGACCCATCACGGCCATCGAGGACACCGACTTGCCGGAGCCGGACTCGCCGACGATCCCGAGGAACTCGCCGGGGGCCACCGTGTAGTCGACCCCGCGGACGGCGTAGACGGGCTTGGTCTTCGGGTTGAACGTGACCGACAGGTCGGACACGGTCAGCAGCGGCTCAGTCACGGTTGGCTCCGGAGGTGGGGTCGATGGCGTCGCGCAGGGCGTCGCCGAGCAGGCTGGTCGAGAGCACGGTCGCGACGAGGGTCGCGGCGGGCAGGACGAACAGCCACGGGCGGGTGACGGCGGACTGGCTGCCGGCGGCGAGCAGGGTGCCGAGCGAGACGTCGGGGATCTGGATGCCGAAGCCGAAGAAGCTCAGCGAGCTCTCCGCCAGGATCGCGGCCCCGACGCCGAGCGTCGCGTCGATGATGAGCAGGGACGCCACGTTCGGCAGGATGTGCCGTCGGATGATCGTGAACGCCGGCACCCCCATGAAGCGGGCGGCCTTCACGTAGTCGCGTTCGCGCAGGGACATCGTCTGGCCGCGGATGACGCGGGCCATCACCATCCAGCTGAACACCGCGAGGCCGACGATGAGCGCCACCCACGTCAGGTTCTTGAACACCGGGCTGAGGAGCACGAGCGCGTAGAACGAGGGGATCACGAGCAGCAGGTCGATGACCCACACGAGCACGCGGTCCACGGTGCCGCCGAAGTAGCCGGCGATCGCACCGACGATGCCGGCGATCAGCGTGGCGGCCGGACCGGCGATGAGGCCGATGAGCAGCGACTTCTGCAGGCCGACGAGCGTCTGCGCGTAGATGTCCTGGCCGATGTCGTTCGTGCCGAACCAGTGCGCGGCGCTCGGCGGCATGCCGAACGCCAGACCGTCGGAGTCGACGGCGTTCCAGTGGTACAGGTGCGGGCCGACGAAGGCCCACAGCAGGATGAGCAGCAGGGCGCCGCCACCGATGCGGGCACGCCAGGTGCCGAACACCTTGCGCCAGAGCGGCGTGCGGCCGCCCTTGACCTCGATGACGTGCGCCGGGGTGCCGGCGTTGCCGTCACCGGGGTCACCGGCAGTGGTCGTGGTCGTGGGGTCGAGAACAGACACGGGTCACACCCTCACTCGCGGGTCGAGCGCGGCGTAGAGCAGGTCCGCGAGGGTTCCTGCGATGAGCACGAGGATCGCCGTGAAGAGGATCGTGCCCGAGGCCGCGTTGATGTCGTTGTTGGTGATGCCCTGGACGAAGTACTCGCCCATGCCGTGCCAGCTGAAGACCAGCTCGGTGATGCTCGCGCCGGTCAGGATCAGCCCGAACGAGTACGCGAAGAACGTCGACATCGGGATGAGGGCGACGCGGACGCCGTGGCGCATGATGGCCGATCCACGCGTCCGGCCCTTCGACCGCGCGGTGCGGATGAAGTCGTTCGACAGCACGTCGAGCATCGCGGAGCGCTGGTACCGCGAGTACGTGGCGACGGCGCCGACGGTCAGCGAGATCGTGGGTAACAGCAGGTGTATCAGCCGGTCGCCGAGCACCGGGAAGAACCCGTTCACCCCCGGCGTGTACTCACCCGTGAACCGGATCACCTGGGTGCCGAGCCCCTGGTTCATCGCGGTCGCGAGGATCATCAGGACGACCGCGATGACGAAGGTCGGGGTGGCGAGCACGGCGAACGACAGGTACGTCGAGACCTGGTCCGACGTGCGGTACTGGCGGACGGCGTTCCACACGCCGAGCAGCACCCCGAGGATCGCGCCGAGCAGGGTGCCGATGACCAGCAAGCGCAGGCTCGTACCGGAGCGGGCGACGATGTCGGCCGTGACCTCGGTGCCGCGGGTGCTCATGCCGAGCGAACCGTGCGTCACGAGGTTCGACCACCAGGTCCACGTCCGGACGATGAGCGGGGTGTCCGGATCGGCACCGAGCTTCCGCAGGGACGCGTCGATCGTGCCCTGCGGCACGGCCGGGTTGCGGCCCAGGAACCGGGCAGCCGGGTTGAGCGTGCTGCTGGCGAGGATGTAACCGAGGGTCGTCGCGACGATCGTCAGGACGATGTAGTTGACGATCCGCTTTGCGATGAAGGCAAGCATGTACTGGGACCTCGTGGGGTGCGGCCGTCCGTCCGGACGGCGTTGTCGGTGGCGACAGGTTAGCCGCTCGCGACGGAGGGGTGGGACTTCCGTTGTGACGCTATGCAACATTCGTTACGAGCATGTTTCGATTCCCCACATCAACCCTTGTGGAGCCTTCGGATGTGACTAGGGTTCTCAACCAACAGGCGTGGCGGCGGGGGTCGCCGCGTTCCAGCGCGAACTGCGCGAACCACAACGAAAGGGAATCCTCGCCATGCGAAAGAGGATCAAGGGCATCGCCGTGCTGGCCACCGCTGCGGCTGCGGCCGTCGTGCTGGCGGGCTGCTCCGGCGGTGGACAGGCGGGCAACAGCAGCTCCGCGGTCGCCGAGTCGTCGCTGAAGTCGACCGGCTGGACCGTCGCGGACCGCGCGGACGTCAAGGACGGCGGGTCGATCACCCTGCCGATCGACACCGCTCCGGCGAACTTCCAGATCAACAACCTCGACTCCGGAACCGTCGACGACCAGACGATCTCCGGTGCGTACCTGCCGGGCTTCATCCAGTTCAAGGAGAACGGCGAGTGGGAGGTGAACAAGGACTTCGCGACCTCGGTCGAGCTGACCAAGGACTCACCCCAGACCGTCGAGATCAAGATCAACCCGAAGGCCGTGTGGTCTGACGGCACCCCGATCAGCGCGAAGGACGTCATCGCGAACTGGAAGGCGCTGAACGGCACGAACAAGGCCTTCGCGCCCCTCGCCACCAACGTGTGGGAGGACGTCGACTCGGTCAAGCAGGGCTCGGACGAGCGCGACGTCATCATGACGTTCTCGAAGACGAACGCCGACTGGGCGAGCGTCCTGGGCTCCATCTACCCGTACTGGGCCGTCGACACCCCCGAGCACTTCAACACCGCCTGGGCCAAGGGTCCGTACGCCGCTGACGGCAAGACCTACGTCTCCGGTGGCCCGTACATCGTGAAGTCCTTCGACGCCAACGGCGGCGTCCTCACGTTCGAGAAGAACCCGAAGTGGTGGGGCGACGAGGGCAAGCTCGACACCATCGTCTTCAAGACGGTCTCGCGTGACGGTGTCGCGCAGGCGTACGGGAACAAGGAACTCGACGCGTTCAACCTGAACGGCAGCGCCGACAACCTCAAGACGGCGAACTCCCGCTCCGACTCGAAGATCGAGCGCTCGCTCGGCACCACGCAGCGGCAGATCACGCTGAACGGCACCTCGGACGTCTTCAAGGACCAGGACGTGCGCCAGGCGTTCGCCCAGGCCATCAACCGCAAGGTCCTCGCCCAGGCGATCCTGTCGCCGGTGAAGAGCCCGGGTGACGTGCTCAACAACCTGACGTACCTGCCCGGTCAGGAGGGCTACCAGGACGACGTCTCGTCGGTCTACGGCTACAGCACCGACAAGGCGAAGTCGAAGCTCGAGGACGCCGGCTGGAAGGTCGGTTCGGACGGCTACGCGACCAAGGGCGGCAAGGAACTCGACGTCCGCTTCGTGATCCCGTCGGACAACCCGAACTCGGCGAACGTCGCGCAGCTCGTGCAGCAGCAGACGAAGCTCGCCGGCTTCAAGGTCACGATCGACACCGTGCCCTCGGACGACTTCTTCACGAAGTACATCACCACCGACGGCCGTGACTTCGACGCCACGTACTTCGCGTGGCAGGGCACGCCGTTCCCGATCTCGTCGCTCAAGTCGATCTACTACCCCGCCGACGCCGGCCAGAACTACACCGGCGTGACGGACGACTCGCTCGGCGCGGCATGGGACAAGGCGAACGCCGAGCTCGACCCCGATGCCCGCATCAAGGACGCGCAGGCGATCGACAAGAAGATCGTCGCCGTCGCCGGCACCATCCCGCTGTTCGCCGAGCCGTACGCCTGGGGTGTGCGCAAGGACCTCGTGAACTACGGCCCCGCGCAGTTCCAGCAGTACTCGGTCAAGTGGCAGGACGTGGGCTACACCAAGTAGTCCCGCCACCGAAGGGCTCCACCTCGACCCGAGGTGGAGCCCTTCGTGCACCGCGTTCCGGCGTTGCTCATGTGATCCCGACCGTCGAGAGCGGTGCGTATTGCATTCGAACCGTCTCGCCGCTGTCAGCATTCACAGATGGGTGTCCCATCCCAGATGGGAAAGAGAATGCGGCTGTGACGCCCCTTCGGAGGAGTCACAGCCGCATTCGGGTCGATCAGTCGCTTGCCCTCATCCCACCGGGCCGACCACGCACGCGCCACAGGTGAAGCCGCACGAGCCACATCCTGCTTGTGCGTACAGGTAATGACAGTCCTGATGTGCACCCAGCGGGCAGACCCGCGCGAAGGCTGAGCACTTCGAGCAGCCCGCGGCTTTCACCGGGGGTGGCGCGAAGATGCTGAGGAAACGGTCCCCGGCCGTGGCCACACGTTCGAGAGTAGTCCGCACTTCGACCTCCTGATTTCGATTGAACAGGAGAACTCGACGCTCCCCCTGAGCGCATTCCACTCCGACGGACACCGTCTTGTCAATGTCTTGCGAACGACTTGGTGCATGTGGTTGGGTGATGTTGGGGCACATGATGGGGGCGGACATGATCTACGTTGAGGTAGTTGGACGGGCGGTCATCTTCCTGGTCTTTGCTGCGTCGGTCAGCACGAAAATCCGCAGCAAAGATCGGCGACATCTCCTGGAATCTGCGCGAGCAATGTTGGGAGCGCTGCGCCCCGGGCTCTCGGACTTCACGATGGACCACCTGGGACGCGCTGCTCTCGTGGCGCAATGGCTTGTGCTGGTACTCGTCGTGACGCCGTGGTGGGTCGTTGGCGTCGTCCTGGCCGCACTGTTGCTCATCTCGTTCACCGCCGGATTGATCGCGGAGATCCTGGCTCCGGAGGACGCGCAATGCGCGTGCTTCGGCGCAGACGGTCCTGACGTGAGCGTCTGGGATGTCGTCCGCAACGGTGTGCTGATCGCGATCGCCGCTGCCCTGGTGGTGTTGGCCGGCGTCGAGACGCGGCCGCCGGAGGTCGGTGCCGTCGTCGTGCTGCTGTGTGGCGCTGTCGTACCGGCCTTCCTGCTGGTCGAGATGACCTCCATCCGAGAACTGTTCGTCGCAGGAAACCACAGGGGGAAATGATGCTCGCAGTCTGGTTGATGTTCTTCGTCGTCTTCGCGATCGGCCTCGTGAACTTCGTCCTCCTGGTGGCGGTGATCCGGCGATTGCGTGCGCACGGGCACGAAGGATCGGTCGAATCGACTCCACTGAGTCTGGTCATGTCGAGCGGGGAACCACACGAGTTCGTGGCGACGTCGATGGACGGGAAGCGCGTCGACCAAGACACGATCAGTGGAGACGCCGTGGTGGGGTTCTTCCTGAAGGGTTGTGCTCCGTGCAGAGAACTCATTCCGGACTTCGCCGCCGAGGCGCGACGGCGACGGGCCGTTGGTGAGACGGTCGTGGCGGTCGTCGTCGGAAACGGCGCGGCTGAGACGTACGGCCCCCTGCTCGCGGGATCGGCGGACGTCGTCGCGGAGGATTCTGTCGTCCCCGGGCAGCCGGGGTACCACACGATGGCCGCCGCCTTCGACGTTCAGGGTTTCCCTGCCGTGGTGCAGCTCAAGGACGGCGTCGTGGTCGACAACGTGCGTGATCGGATCGTCCCGAGCGCTGCGCGTGTCTGATCACGGAACACGCGCGGGCCGGCTCTCGTTGATAGCGACGGCCGGTGCGCTCGCACTCCGCGCCGGTCCGTTCCTCTTCACGAGCACGTTGCTGATCGCTCTTGTCGAGGGCATTGCTCCCGTCTGGGTAGCGCGTTCGTTCCAGAGCGTCATCGACGCCCTGGTCTCGTCGGCGTCGTTCGCCGCCCCGGCCATCGGGTTCGGGATCGGGACCGTCCTGATCGCCGTGCTGATTCCTGTGTCGGCGGCGTGCGATTCGGCTCTTTCACGAGCGGTGCGCATCGAGGCGCAGACCCGACTCTTCTCGGCGCTGCACGAGCGACTCAAGGGACTCACATTGCTCGAGTCGCCGGCGTTCCAGGACCGGGTCCGGCTCGCCCAGCAGGCCGTGTACACCGGCCCGAACCAACTGGTCCGCGACATGGTCAGCACGGTCCGGGCTGCGATCCTGCTGACCGGCTTCGGGATCGCGTTGGCCGGCGTGGCACCGATGATCCTGGTCTTCGCACTGCTCGCCGCAGTGCCCGTCGTCGTGACCGAGCTGGGGTTGACCCGCCGGTGGGGTCCAGCCATGCACCGCGTCAACAGTGCGGAGCGTCGCCTCACCTTCTACTCGATGCTCCTGCTTTCGCCCGAGGCGGGAAAGGAGATCAGACTCCTCGGACTCGGCGCCCTCCTGCGGCGGCGAATGGACGCGGAGTTGCGCGACTCGGCCCGAGCGGAAGCGAAGGTGGACGGTACGACGCTCCGGATGCGGCTGGCCACCACGTGCCTCACGGTACTGCTGTCGTTGTGCGCACTTGCGTGGGCGGCCGTCGAGGTCGCGAGTAGCCGTATGTCCGTCGGAGGGCTCACGCTCGTACTCGCCGGCGTCGGGGGTGTGCAATCGACGATCACTGCTCAGTCCTCGGTTTGGACTTCGCTCGCGAAGACCCTGCACGCCGTCAGCGAGTACGTCGCGGTCGTCACGGTGCAGCCGGACCTGCCGACGCCCGAACGCGGGGCGAGGGTCCCCGTACTCCGTGACCGGATCGAGTTCCGCGACGTCTGGTTCCGGTACGCGGCCGACCTGCCGTGGGTCCTCCGAGGTGTCTCGTTCTCGGTGCCGCACGGGAAGGCGGTCGCGCTGGTCGGTCAGAACGGTGCCGGGAAGTCGACGATCGTGCGATTGCTCTGTCGACTGTACGAACCAGACCACGGCGAGATCCTGTGGGACGGGGTCGACATCAGGTCCCTGCCCGTCGATGAGCTCCGGCAGCGGATCGGTGCGGTCTTCCAGGACTACTCGGAGTACGAGGCGAGCGTTCGTGACAACGTCGCGTTCGGCGATGTCGATGCTGCAGACCCAGAAGCCAGCGTTCGTCTCGCGGTCGATCGTGCCGGGGCGACGAAGATCGTCGAGACGCTGCCGTACGGACTCGACACCTTCCTCACGCGGATGTTCACGGACTCGGCAGACAGGGACGACCCGGAGACGGGGGTGATCCTCTCCGGAGGTCAAGGTCAGCGGCTCGCCTTCGCCCGCGCCATGATGCGCGCAGATCGTGACGTCATGATCCTCGATGAGCCGAGCTCGGGTCTCGATGCGTTCGGCGAGACGGAACTGCACTCGACACAGCGCCGAGTCCGTCGTGGACGGGCATCTTTGCTGATCTCGCACCGGCTGAACACCGTCCGGGATGCCGATGAGATCATCGTCCTCGACGAAGGTGCAGTCATCTCTTCCGGTACCCATGCCGAACAGCTTCGGGAACGCGGACTCTACTGGGAGTTGTTCGAAGCACAATCCCGCGGCTACCGACAGGATGCGGCAGTCGGCACGACGTCGCAGGCGAACGCGTGACGCTGCTCATCGGGGTCGGCTGCTTCGGCGCAGCCGCTGTCGCGTTCGCGGTCCTTGCTCTTGCGCGGTACCGGGTGTACCGCGTCTACGGAATCAGCATGCTGCCCGCCCTCGGCAATGGTCAGACTGTTCTGGTCCGGAAGACGACGAGGGGAATCGCCGTCGGCCAGCTGGTCGTCTTCGACGGTGATAAATTGCCTTACGTGGATTGCGAAAGCAGCTCTCAGTGTTTTCCGAAGGAGTTCAGCGGCACAGCTGTCAAACGAGTTGTGGACATCAGGGTGCAAAACGGTGGAATCGTCTTCGAAGTCTTGGGTGACAATCGTGCGGCGAGCATTGATTCACGCAACTTCGGCGTGATTTCGTTCGAACGAGTGATCGGCGTCGTCGTCGGCCGGACCGGTCTTCACGGCGCCTCTTCACAAAAATGACGTCAATTGCTACCGTTGACATCGAGCCCGGGGTGGCGCACGACGCTCTTGTGGTGAATGCGTGGGTCGATGATGAACGCCGTCACGCTCCGGACGGTGCTCGAGAACCAGGGGAAGTCACAATGCAGGCAAACACCATGAAGAAGTCATTCGCGCTCGCGGCGACGCTGCTCGTCGCGGCGACGCTCGGGCTCGGCGCCGCAGCAGCGGTGCACGCCGACGGTGCGCCGACGCATGCGTCAGCCGGCGCACCGTTCAAATGGAAGAACTGAACGACCTCGACCCGGGGCGGGGTGTCGCCAGTGGCGGCGCGCCGCCCTCCGTCGTCTGTGCTGCGTCGGACGCTACATCCGGGCCGCCGCGAGCGACGCCGCGATCCCGAGCACGACGAACGCCAGGACCGTCCAGCCGTGCACCCGGTGGGTGATCGGCGCCGCCGTCACGGTCGCGGGCGGCGGGCCGTCCTGCGGAGCCGGGGCGGGTACGAGGGCCAGCATCCGCGCGGCCGCAGCGTCGACGTCGAGGTGATCCGGGCCTCCCGGTCGGCCCGGGACCTGGGCGGTGAGCCGCGCGGTCGGGCGGGTCGCGATCCAGACGCGGCGGACGCCCTCGCTCGTGACGACCTCGATGCCGTACTTCGTGCGCACCTCGGTGACACGCGACCACGTGTAGGTGCTGGTGCGGCGGACGTCCACGATCCGCAGGTGCTCGGGCGTCAGCTCGATGCGCGGACGCCAGAGCGCGGCCCACGCCACGAACGCGATGCAGATGCTCGGGACCGGGACGAGCCACGGGTTGCTGCCACCGAGCAGTGCCAGGGGGACGAGCGCCACCGCGACGACCCAGAGGGCGATGGCGAGACGGCGGAGGCCCGGGGCGACGATGGTGGTGTGCACCGGACGAGGTTACGAGATGCCTCCCCGGAGACGCCCGGGGAGCGGGTGTGACACACCAGCGCGTATCTCCGGACGACCCGATTCCCCGGGGAGGCAGATCCTGCGTGGACCTCTCGTGCCGACAATGGTCGTCGCCCCCAGTTCGGGTGTCAATACCCCATGGCGACGGATTCGGGAAACCCCCACGCCGGGAACGGCGTCAGTCGCGGGATCCGGTCACGAGACGAGCAGTTCGATCTGTTCTCGGATGGTCTCGGCCGTCGGGAACCGCAGACCGACCAGGCCGACGTGCCGCCACCGCACGACCCCGTCGGGACCGATCACGAACACCGACCGACGGAGTCCGATCCCCGGCGCGCGCACGCCGTAGTCGCGGATCACCGAGCCGGCGGTGTCGCTCAGCAGGGGGAACGTCAGCGAGGAGCCGCGCGCGAACGTCTCGTGCGAGTCGAGGGCCTGCGGGCTGATGCCCCACACCACGGCACCCAGGTCGTCGAACTCGTCGAGTTCCGCCTGGTAGCTGCAGAGCTGCGCGGTGCAGACGGCCGTCGCGTCGCCGGGGTAGAAGGCGAGCACCACGGTCCGGCCGATCTCCGACGACAGGTCGTACTCGTCGTCGGTGCGGACCCCGTCGCGGACGATCATGCCCGGCAGGGTGAACGTCGGCGCGGACTCGCCGACCTCGGGGATGCTCATGTGCTCACGCTACGAGAACAACCGGGGGAACGCGCTCGCGACCCAGGGGTACCCGACGAACACCGCGGCGTCGAGCAGGCAGTGCGTGATGATCAAGGGCATCAGGCGGCCCCACTTCGTGTAGATCCAGCCGAACACGATGCCCATCACGGCGTTGCCCACGAACGCGCCGAAGCCCTGGTACAGGTGGTAGCTCCCGCGCAGCAGTGCCGTCGACAGGATCACCTGCCACCGCCCCCAGCCCAGGTCGCCGAGCCGGGCGTAGAGGTACCCGATCACGATGACCTCCTCCTGCAGGCCGGAGCGGATCGCGGACAGCAGCAGGACCGGCACCGTCCACCAGTACGAGTTCAGGGCAGCGGGGTCCACGCTCACCGTGATGCCGAGCGCACGCCCGGCGAAGTACAGGGCGAGCCCCGGGATCCCGATGCACAGAGCGATGAGCGCCGGACCGCCCAGGTCGGGCTTCACCCGGAACCGGTCGATGCCGAGCCGGGACAGGTGCGGGCGGGACGTGCTCCACAGCAGGAAACAGACGAGCGCGACCGGTGCCAGGTCCACCGCGATGCCGAGCAGCTGCCGGGCCAGGTCGACGTACTGCACCGTCGTCGACGAGGTGTTGAGCGCCGTGGACTGCTCGCCGAGCGGGGTCGTCTGCGACAGGTCGTCGATGATCTGGAGGATCGAGTACAGCGCGCTGGCACCCAGTGAGAGCAGCAGCACGATGGTGATCTCGACCCACGTTCGCCGTCGGCTCATCTGCTGTACTCCTGACGGTTGCGAACTACCGGTAGACTGGCGTGTCGGGCGTTCTGCCCGCGGGTGCGGTGCCGACAAATCACTGGCCCGACACTCTCCCAGAAATTGAAGGATGTCCTGTATGGCGCTCGCCACCCGGTCCGACCTGCGCAACGTCGCCATCGTGGCACACGTCGACCACGGCAAGACCACCCTCGTCGACGCGATGCTCACGCAGACCAACTCGTTCGACGCCCACTTCGAGGGCGAAGACCGCATGATGGACTCGAACGACCTCGAGCGCGAGAAGGGCATCACGATCCTCGCGAAGAACACGTCGGTGCTCTACAACGGCAAGCACGCGACCGAGTTCGGCGCGGACGGCCCCATCACCATCAACGTGATCGACACCCCGGGTCACGCCGACTTCGGTGGTGAGGTCGAGCGAGGCCTCTCCATGGTCGACGGTGTCGTCCTGCTCGTCGACGCGTCCGAGGGCCCGCTGCCCCAGACGCGCTTCGTGCTCCGCAAGGCGCTCGCCGCCAAGCTCCCGGTGATCCTGCTCGTCAACAAGACGGACCGCCCCGACTCCCGCATCGACGAGGTCGTCTCCGAGTCGCAGGACCTGCTCCTCGGCCTGGCGTCCGACCTGTCGGACGAGGTCGACGACCTCGACCTCGACGCGATCCTCGACGTTCCCGTGGTCTACGCCTCGGGTCGTGCCGGTGCCGCGTCGCGCAACAAGCCGGCCGACGGCTCGCTGCCCGACAACGACGACCTCGAGCCGCTGTTCGAAGCGATCCTGCAGCACGTCCCCGCGCCGAAGTACGACGACCAGCACCCGCTGCAGGCCCACGTCACCAACCTCGACGCGTCGCCGTTCCTCGGTCGCCTCGCGCTGCTGCGCATC
The DNA here is from genome assembly GCF_004365375.1 of Curtobacterium sp. PhB25. Lineage (NCBI taxonomy): Bacteria > Bacillati > Actinomycetota > Actinomycetes > Micrococcales > Microbacteriaceae > Curtobacterium > Curtobacterium sp. PhB25. The sequence continues at coordinate 67,179 of NZ_SODR01000002.1, forward strand.
TTCCACGGCACGATGAAGAAGGGCCAGACGGTCGCGTGGGTCAAGCACGACGGCACCGTCGTGAACGCCCGCATCACCGAGCTCCTCATCACCAAGGCCCTCGAGCGCTACCCGGCCGAGTCGGCTGGCCCCGGTGACATCGTCGCCGTCGCCGGCTTCGACACGATCACCATCGGTGAGACGCTGACCGACCCCGAGGACGTCCGCCCGCTGCCGACCATCACGGTCGACGACCCGGCGATCTCGATGACGATCGGCACGAACACCAGCCCGCTCGTGGGCAAGGTCAAGGGTCACAAGCTGACCGCCCGCATGGTCAAGGAGCGCCTCGACCGCGAGCTCATCGGCAACGTCTCGCTCAAGGTCCTCGACATCGGTCGCCCCGATGCGTGGGAGGTCCAGGGCCGTGGTGAGCTCGCGCTCGCCATCCTGGTCGAGCAGATGCGTCGTGAGGGCTTCGAGCTCACCGTCGGCAAGCCGCAGGTCGTCACGAAGCGTGACGAGAACGGCAAGCTGCAGGAGCCGTACGAGCACATGACGATCGACACGCCGGAGGAGTACCTCGGCGCGATCACCCAGCTCATGGCCGCTCGCAAGGGCCGCATGGAGAACATGACGAACCACGGCACCGGCTGGGTGCGCATGGAGTTCATCGTCCCGTCGCGCGGCCTGATCGGCTTCCGCACGTCGTTCCTGACCGAGACCCGCGGCACCGGCATCGCCAACGCGATCTCGCACGGCTACGACGAATGGGCCGGCCCGATCCAGACCCGCATCAACGGCTCGATCGTGTCCGACCGCTCGGGTGTCGTCACGCCGTTCGCCATCACGAACCTGCAGGAGCGGATGACGTTCTTCGTCAACCCCACCGAAGAGGTCTACGAGGGCATGGTCATCGGCGAGAACTCGCGCGCCGACGACATGGACGTCAACATCACGAAGGAGAAGAAGCTCACGAACATGCGTTCGGCGAACGCCGACTCCTTCGAGTCGATGACGCCGTCGCGCCAGCTCTCCCTCGAGGAGTGCCTGGAGTTCGCGCGCGAGGACGAGTGCGTCGAGGTCACCCCGGCCGTCGTCCGCATCCGCAAGGTCGAGCTCGACGCGCAGGCCCGCCAGCGCTCGTACGCCCGCCTGAAGCGTCAGGACGCGTAAGCACCAAGCGACGCGTCGCGTCAGCAAGAGCACGACCTGAGGAGGTCGGGGGTTACGGTGGATGCCGTGACCCTCGACCTCCTCTCGCTGTACCAGGACCTGCACGCCCACCCCGAGCTCGGTTTCCAGGAGCACCGCACTGCGGGCATCGTGGCCGACCGGCTCGCCGAACTCGGTGGCATCGAGGTGACCACCGGCGTCGGCGGCACCGGTGTCGTCGGCGTCCTGTCGAACGGCGAGGGCCCGGTCGTGTGGCTCCGCGCCGACATGGACGGCCTGCCGGTCCAGGAGCGCACGGGGCTGTCCTACGCCAGCCAGCACCGCGGCACCGACGAGGACGGCAACGACGTCCCGACGATGCACGCATGCGGCCACGACATCCACGTCACCTGGCTGCTCGGCACGCTCGAGCGCCTCGTCGCCACCCGGGACCAGTGGAGCGGCACGGTCGTCGGCGTCTTCCAGCCGGCGGAGGAGGTCATCTCCGGCGCCCGCGCCATGGTCGAGGACGGCCTGGTCGACCGGTTCCCGAAGCCCGACGTCGTGCTCGGCCAGCACTCGGCTCCGGCCCCGGTCGGCATCGTCGCGATCGGCTCCGGCCCGGTGATGGCGTCGAGCGACCGGCTCACCGTGACCTTCAACGGTCGCGGGGCACACGGGTCCGCGCCGCAGGCATCCCTCGACCCGGTCGTCACCGCCGCGTCCGCCGTCGTGCGGCTGCAGACCGTCGTCTCGCGCGAGGTCTCGCCGAGCGACGCCGGTGTGGTCACCGTCGGCAGCTTCCACGCCGGCACCCGCGCGAACATCATCCCCGACCAGGCCGTCATCGAGATCTCGACGCGTGCCCGCAACGAGGACACCCGTGCGCGCATCATCGCGTCGATCGAGCGGATCGTCCGTGCCGAGAGCGACGCCGGTGGCCTGCCCGAGCCGACGATCGTGCGGTCGCCCGGTGCCGAGGTGACCGTGAACGACGCGGAGTCCGCTGCCCGGGTGCTCGCGGCCGTCAGCGCCGCCGTACCGGGTGCGCGCGAGCTGGAGATCGGGCTGGCGATGGCGTCGGAGGACGTCGGGCAGCTCGCGACGGCGGCGGGCGTCCCGCTCGTGTACTGGTTCACGGGGATCACCGACCCGGAGCTGTTCCGCCGCGGCGAGGACATCCCGAGCAACCACTCGCCGTTCTACGCGCCGCAGGCCGAGACCGCGATCCCGGTCGGCGTGGACGCCTTGGTCGCCGCGACGCGCGCCTACGTCGCCTGACGGACGGACGGGAGGCGCGGGGCGGCCCCGCCGCGCGGGTGACCGTCCCGGGGACAGGACGTTCACAGCCAACTCGCGCCGTGCCTCCCGGCTCACCCGTTACCGTCGGCGCATGCGTTCCCTCCGTACCCCGCTGATCGCCGCCGTCGCCGCCGGCATCGCCCTGGCCGGACTCACCGGCTGCTCGTCCGACTCCGTGAAGCAGGCGACGGACCTCGGGTCCTCGGTGGCCTCGACGGTCGCGCACGGCGTCGCGGGCATCGACGGCAAGGCGATCCAGGACGGCATGTCCTCGGTCGCGGGCGGCATCGACGGGGCGCTCGACACGGCGCTCAAGGGTGCGAACGTCACCTCTGACGGCAAGGTGCCCGACGGGTTCCCGTCGTCCGACGTGCCGCTCGTCGACGGCACGGTGCTCGGCGGGGGAGCGGGACCGAACGGCTCCGGGTGGGTCGTGCAGGTGCGCGCCGGGTCGGTCGACGACTTCGCCTCCGCCGCGCAGCAGCTCGCCGACGCCGGTTACACCGAGTCGGCGAAGCGCGCCGACTCGTCGAGTGCGTTCGGGATGTTCCGCAGCGACGGGTACCGCGTCGTGCTCACGTTCTCGGACGGCGACGACGGCGTCACCGCGACCTACATCGTCACGGCCCGCTAGTCCCGTACCCTTGGGGGCGATGTCGAAGGCCTCCGTCACGCGCCCCGAGCGCGTCCTGTTCGTGCACGCCCACCCCGACGACGAGACCCTGTCGTCCGGTGGGACGATCGCGACCCTGCTCGAGCTCGGCGCCGAGGTCACCGTGTTGACGGCGACCCGCGGTGAGCGCGGCGAGATGCTCACCGAGCGGCTCGCACCCCTGGCCGGCGACGCACAACGCGTCGCCGCGCACCGTGAGACCGAGATCGACGCGGCACTCGCAGCCCTCGGCGGCCCGGCGCGCCTGTGGCTCGGCGGGCGCGGTGCCCGGCCCACCGACCTGCCGGAACGCCGGTACGTCGACTCCGGCATGCAGTGGGGGCCGGACGGGCGGGCGACCGCCGCCGACGACGCCCCCGTCGACTCGCTGACCGCCGCCGACCTGGGCGAGGTCGTCGACGACGTCCGTGCCGCGATCCGCTCCACCGGTGCGGACGCGGTCGTGAGCTACGCCGACGACGGCGGGTACGGCCACCCCGACCACGTGCGTGTGCACCACGCTGCTCGGTACGCGGCCCGGGCAGAGGAAGTGGCGTTCTCGATGATCGTCGCCCCGGACACCGGGGACGCCGACGTCACCGTCGACGTCCTGCCGGTGCGGGCGAAGGTGCGTGCCGCCGTCGAGCAGTACCGCTCGCAGGTCACCGTCGACCCGGTCGACCCCGCGGACCCGACCGCGCTGTCGTGGGTGATGCCGCACGGCGTCCGCGAGCACGCCCCCGCCGTCGAGGCCTTCCGGCACGACGCCGACCCGCAGCCCCCGGCACCGCAGACCTACGCCGAGATGTCCGGCCAGGGCAAGGTCGCCGCGGTCGCCGTCGCGCTCGTGCTCGGGCTCGTCACCGGCGGACTGGGCACCGTGACGCACCAGCAGACCGTCGGCGCCGCCGCGTTCCCGATCGGCATGGTGATCACCACGCTGCTCGTGATCGGGCTGACCGTGGGCATCCGGCTGCTGTACCGGTCGCGGGCGATGGTCGCCGCGATCGGCATCGGCATCCTCGTCGCGACCCAGGTGCTCGTCTCCGTCGGCGGCCAGGGCTCGCCGCTCGTGCTGGCGAACGCGGCCGGGTACGTGTGGACGTTCGCGCCCGCCGTCATCGCCGCCCTGGTGCTCGCGTGGCCGGACCTGTCGGGGCTGCGGTCCCGGACGGCCCCGGGCCGCGAGTAGACTCGAACCCGCTCGTCGAAGGGAGCACCCGAACCGTGACCTACGTGATCGCCCAGCCCTGTGTCGACGTCAAGGACCGTGCCTGCATCGACGAATGCCCCGTCGACTGCATCTACGAGGGCGACCGTTCGCTGTACATCCACCCCGACGAGTGCGTCGACTGCGGTGCGTGCGAGCCGGTGTGCCCGGTCGAGGCCATCTACTACGAGGATGACCTGCCCGACGAGTGGGCCGACTACTACAAGGCCAACGTCGAGTTCTTCCAGGAAGTCGGCTCGCCCGGTGGCGCCGCGAAGGTCGGTGTGATCCACAAGGACCATCCGGTCGTCATGGCCGAACCGCCCCGCGGCTGAGCCGGACACGCACGTGGCGCTCGACCTGCCCGACTTCCCCTGGGACCAGCTCGTCCCGTTCAAGCAGCGCGCGGCCGGGTACGAGGGCGGCATCGTCGACCTGAGCGTCGGTTCGCCCGTCGACCCGACCCCCGAGGTCGTCCGACGCGCCCTCGCTGACGCCACGGACGCGCACGCCTACCCGCAGGTCGCCGGCACCCCGGCGCTGCGGCAGGCCATCGCCGACTGGTACGGCCGACGCCACGGGGTGCGGCTGACCGAGGCGCACACGCTGCCGACGATCGGGTCGAAGGAGTTCATCGCCGGCCTGGCGCTCTGGCTCGGCATCGGCGCCGGCGACACCGTGGTGTTCCCCGCCGCTGCGTACCCCACCTACGAGCTCGGCGCGGCCCTGGTCGGTGCGGACGCCCTCGCATCGGACGACCCGGCGGCGTGGCCGGCGACGACGAAGCTGGTGTGGCTGAACTCGCCCGGCAACCCCGACGGCCGCGTGCTCTCGATCGACGACCTGCGTGCAGCGGTCGACCGCGCCCGCGAACTCGGTGCCGTCATCGTCGGTGACGAGTGCTACGCCGAGCTCGGCTGGGACCCGCAGTACGCGACCACCCCGACCCCCACGATCCTCGACCCCCGGGTCGTCGGCGACTCGGTCGACGGCGTGCTCAGCGTGTACTCGCTGTCGAAGCAGTCGAACCTGGCCGGGTACCGCGCGGCGTTCGTCGCCGGTGACGCCCGGATCCTCGCCGACGTGCTCGCGGTCCGGAAGCACGCGGGGCTGATGCCGCCGCTGCCGGTGCAGGAAGCGATGATCGTCGCACTCGCCGACCAGACCCACGTGCAGCAGCAGAAGGCCCGCTACCGGGCGCGCCGGAACATGCTCCGACGGGCACTCGAGGACGCCGGCTTCCGCATCGACCACAGCGAGGCCGGCCTGTACCTCTGGGCGACCCGCGGTGAGCCGGCGCTCGACACGGTGTCGTGGTTGGCCGACCGCGGGATCCTCGTCGCACCGGGCACGTTCTACGGCACAGCGGGCGGGGAGCACGTCCGGGTGGCCCTCACCGCGACCGACGAGCGCATCGCCGCGGCGGCCCAGCGGCTGGCCAGCAGCCGTCGGCTCGGCGCCGCGTAGCGCGGGGACGGACCCCGCCGCCGGGCGGATCGTGCATTCCGCCCGGAGCGCAACCGGGGGTTCCCACCAAGTCGTGACCATCGATGTGTGCACGAGCGACAGACGCCGCGATTAGGCTGTCAACGTGACTGACACTGCCAACGACGCTCAGAAGACGGCCACACCGCCCACGACGCCCGTGCCCGTGAGTCCCGCCGCCGAACAGACGGGCGAGACCGCGACGCTGACGTACCCGGGCGGCAGCGCGGAGTTCCCGATCCTGCCGAGCGTCGACGGCGCGTCCACGATGGACATCTCGACGTTCAAGAAACAGACCGGGATGAACACGCTCGACTACGGGTTCGTGAACACCGGGTCGACCAAGAGCGCGATCACCTACATCGACGGCGACGAGGGCATCCTGCGGTACCGCGGGTACCCGATCGACCAGGTCGCGTCGAACTGCACCTTCCTCGAGGTCGCGTGGCTCCTGATCTACGGCGAGCTGCCCGACGAGTCCGAACTCGCCGACTTCGACGCCCGCATCCGTCGGCACACCCTGCTGCACGAGGACCTCCGGCGCCTGTTCGACGCGCTCCCGCACTCCGCGCACCCGATGTCCGTGCTGTCCAGCGCCGTCAGTGCCCTGTCGACGTACTACGAGGACGACATGGACGTCGACGACCCGGAGAAGGTCGAGCTGCAGACCGTGCGGCTGCTCGCCAAGCTGCCGGTGATCGCCGCCTACGCGCACAAGAAGTCCATCGGGCAGGCGTTCCTGTACCCGGACAACGGGCTGTCGTTCGTCGACAACTTCCTGCGCCTGAACTTCGGCACCATGGCCGAGACCTACCAGCCGAACCCGGTGCTGTCGAAGGCCCTCGACCGGCTCCTCATCCTGCACGAGGACCACGAGCAGAACGCCTCCACCGCGACGGTCCGCCTGGTCGGCTCGACGAAGGCGAACATGTTCGCGTCGATCTCGGCCGGCATCAACGCCCTGTACGGGCCGCTGCACGGCGGCGCGAACGAGGCCGTGCTCGAGATGCTGCAGCAGATCAAGGACTCCGGCGAGCCGGTGCAGCGCTTCGTCGAGCGGGTGAAGAACAAGGAGCGCGGCGTGAAGCTCATGGGCTTCGGACACCGCGTCTACAAGAACTACGACCCCCGCGCGAAGCTCGTCAAGGAGTCGGCCGACGAGGTCCTCGAGTCCCTCGGCGTGCAGGACGACCTGCTCGACATCGCGAAGGAGCTCGAGCAGATCGCGCTGAGCGACCAGTACTTCATCGACCGCAAGCTCTACCCGAACGTCGACTTCTACACCGGCATCATCTACAAGGCGATGGGCTTCCCGCCGCGCATGTTCACGGTGCTGTTCGCGATCGGCCGCCTGCCCGGCTGGATCGCGCAGTGGCGCGAGCTGAACAACGACCCGCTCAACAAGATCGGTCGCCCGCAGCAGCTCTACGTGGGTGCGCCGAAGCGGGACCTCCCCGCGCGCTGACGCGCGTTCTCACCCGCGAAAGCGACAGAGTCCCGCGAACAGTTCGCAGGACTCTGTCGCTTTCGCGGGGCCAGGCCTACGCGTGGAGCGCGGTGTTGAGCTGGATGCCCTCGCCCTTGCGCTGCAGCGCCTCGACGGCGCCGGACAGGCTGTTGCGGCGGAACAGGACGTTCGGGGTGCCGGACAGCTCGGCGGCCTTGACGGTCTTCGGCGTGCCGTCCGGGTTCGGTGCGGCGCCGACCAGGACGACCTTCGTTCCCGCCGTGACGTACAGGCCGGCCTCGATGACGGAGTCGTCGCCGAGGGAGATGCCGAGACCCGCGTTCGCACCGAGCAGCGCGCGCTCGCCCAGGGAGACCCGGTGCGTGCCGCCGCCGGAGAGCGTGCCCATGATGGACGCCCCGCCGCCGATGTCGGTGCCGTTGCCGACGACGACGCCCTGCGAGACACGGCCCTCGATCATGGCGTCGCCGAGGGTGCCGGCGTTGAAGTTCACGAAGCCCTCGTGCATGACGGTCGTGCCCGGTGCCAGGTGCGCCCCGAGACGGACGCGGTTGGCGTCACCGATGCGGACGCGGTCCGGCACGACGTAGTCGACGAGACGGGGGAACTTGTCGATGGCGTGCACGGCGATGCCCGCGCGCTGCAGCGACGGGCGCAGGCGGGTCAGGGACTCCGGGTGGACCGGCCCCGCGTTCGTCCACGCGACGATCGGGAGGTACCCGAAGACACCGTCGAGGTTGATGGTGTTCGGACGCACGTGCAGGTGGCTCAGCAGGTGCAGACGCAGGTACGCGTCCTCGGTGCTGGTCGGGGCGGCGTCGATGGTGACCTCGGTGGTGACGGCCTCGATCCGGACCTCGCGGCGGGGGTCGTCGCCGACGTGCGCCTGCAGTGCTGCCGGGAACACCGCGTCGGTCGGCAGCGGGCCGAGGTGGGTCTCCGGGTACCAGGTGTCGAGCGTCGTGCCGTCGGCGGCGATCGCCGCGAGGCCGTGGCCCCAGGCGTGCGTCGGGCGGTCGGCGGTGGCGGTCGGGTCGGTGGCAGCGGTCGTGTCGGTCACCGCACCAGGGTACCGACGCACTGGACGGGAGCACCGGACCGACCGGACGGACGCTGCGGAACCGCACCGTGCCTCCCGGCCGCCGTGCCGTGGGCCAGCGCGACGGGAGCGACGGCAGATAAGGTGACCGCATGCCGGAGCAGCTCGACCTCACCGCCTCGTCCATCGACATCACCCGTGCCATCTGCGACATCGAATCGGTGTCGGGGAACGAGCAGGCCCTCGCTGACGCGATCGAGGCGGTGCTCGCACCGCTGCCGCACCTCGAGGTGATCCGGGACGGCGACGCGATCGTCGCCCGCACGAACCTCGGCCGCGACCGCCGCGTCGTGATCGCCGGGCACATCGACACCGTGCCGCTCAACGACAACCTGCCGACCGAGTTCCGCACCGCCGAGGACGGCACCGAGATCCTGTGGGGTCGCGGCACCGTCGACATGAAGGCGGGCTGTGCAGTGCAGCTCAAGCTCGCGTACGACCTGGTCGAGCCCTCGGTCGACGTCACGTGGGTCTGGTACGACCACGAAGAGGTCAGCGACCTGCTCAACGGCCTCGGTCGTCTCGCCCGGACCCGTCCGGAACTGCTGGCCGCCGACTTCGCCATCCTGGGGGAGCCGTCCGGCGCGCAGATCGAGGGTGGCTGCAACGGCAACCTCCGCGCCGAGATCCGCACGTTCGGCAAGCGTTCGCACAGCGCCCGCAGCTGGATCGGCGACAACGCGATCCACAAGACGGCACCGATCCTCGCCACGCTGGCCGCCTACGAGCCCCGCACCGTCACGGTCGACGGGCTCGAGTACCGCGAGGGCCTCAACGCCGTCGGGATCAGCGGCGGCATCGCGGGCAACATCATCCCGGACGAGGCGATGGTGCACGTGAACTACCGCTTCGCGCCGTCGCGTTCGGCCGACGAGGCCGTGGCGCACATCCGCGAACTCTTCGACGGCTACGACGTGACCATCGTCGACCTCGCCGCCGGTGCCCGCCCCGGCCTCGACGCCCCGCTCGCGCAGGACTTCGTGTCGGCGGTCGGTGGCCCGGAGCCCCGCCCGAAGTACGGCTGGACCGACGTCGCCCGCTTCTCGGCGCTCGGGGTGCCCGCGGTCAACTACGGACCCGGCGAACCCGTCTTCGCCCACCACGACGACGAGCAGGTCCCGGTCGCGCAGATCACCGCGGTCGAGGCCGGCCTCCGTCGGTGGCTGACGGCCTGACGACGGCCGGGGCCACCCGGCCGACCCCTGCACGCACCCGTTGGCGCGCCCGCTACCGGGTGGTGCCGTGGTGGGTCCGCATCACGGTCGTCTACGTGCTCGCCCGGTTCGTCACCGGACTGATGATGCAGGCCTTCGCGAGCGTGCAGGCGGCGAACTCGTTCACCGTCCAGCACCCGGCGTACCTGTCGTTCGCGTCGATCTGGGACGGTGCCTGGTACCGCGTGATCGCGACCGGCGGCTACCCGTCGACCCTGCCCGTGGACGCGGCAGGGCACGTGACCGAGAACGCGTGGGCGTTCATGCCCGCGTACCCGTTCCTGGTGCGTGGCCTGATGCTGCTCACCGGAGCGTCGTTCGAGTTCGTCGCGGTGGCGGTCTCGCTGCTCGCCGGACTCGGCGCTGCACTCGTGTTCCGTCGCCTGATGGGGCGCTTCCTCGACCCGGCGCGGGCGACCTTCGCCACGGTGCTGTTCTGCGTCGCGCCCGTGTCGGCGATGTTCCAGGTGGCGTACGCCGAGTCGATGGGGCTGTTCCTGCTGCTCGTCGCGCTGCTGCTCATGGTCGACCGGCGGTGGTGGACGATGCTGCCCGTCGTGCTGCTGCTCGGTATGACCCGGCCGACCGGGCTCGCGTTCGCGCTGCTCGTCGTGCTGTTCGTCGGCGCCTGGGCGATCCGGCCAGCGTGGGTGCGGTCGTCGGAGCCGCTCACCCTGCGCCGCCTCGTGCCGCCCGCCGTGGTCGCGGTCGTGTCCGGACTGGTCGGCCTGGCGTGGCCGGCGATCGCCTGGGCCGTCACCGGGGTGCCCAAGGCGTACACCGACACCGAGCTCGCCTGGCGGTCGTCCTACGTCGGGTGGCAGGAGCTCGTGCCGTTCGCGCCGTGGATCCAGGGCTTCGGGTGGTGGTTCCACCAGCCCGCCGGCGGGGTCCTGCTGGCCGTCGTGGTCGTCGGCTTCGTGGCGTTCGTCTGCATGCCCGCAGCCCGGGTGATCGGGATCGAGCTGCGCCTCTGGGGCATCGCCTACGTCGTGTACCTGCTCGCCGTGTTCTTCCCGCAGTCGAGCACCTGGCGGATCCTGGTGCCGATCGCGCCGCTGCTCGGCATCGTGGCGCTGCCGCGGTCCCGCGTGTACCGGGTGGCCGTCGTGGTGGCGTTCGTCGGGCTGCAGTGGGTCTGGCTGTACTACTGCTGGTGGATCGACGGCTACGACTGGACCCCGCCGTGATCGGCACGGCGCTCACGGGCCTGGGCGCGGGCCAGGAGCCGTGCGGCGGGACCGCTCCGCTCGCGCTTCGGCACCGTCGCTGACATCGGCTCCGGGTCACCCGGCCGCCAGTTCGCCGCCGCCACGACCATCGCGTTGACGGTGGCGATGAACGGCACCGCGAAGAACGCGCCGACGACACCCGCGATCGTCGTGCCCGCGGTCACCCCGAGGACGACTCCGAGCGGGTGGACCTTGACGGCCGTGCCGGTCAGGAACGGGTGCAGGACGTGGCTCTCGAGCTGCTGCACGACCACCACGATGCCGAGCATCACGAGCGCCGGCACCCAGCCGTTGAAGACCAGGGCGATGAGCACCGCGACCGCACCGGCGACGATCGCCCCGACGACGGGGACGAACGCGCCGAAGAAGACGATCACGCCGATCGGGATCGCCAGCGGGATCTGCAGGGCGAGCGCGCCGATGGTCACGCCGAGGGCATCGGTGACGGCGACGACCAGCTGGACGCGGATGAAGCTCGTCAGCGTCTTCCAGCCGGCGTGCCCCGCGACGTCGATGCGAGCACGTGCCCGGCGCGGGAAGAGCCGGACGACCCACCCCCAGATGCGCGGGCCGTCGATGAGCACGAACAGCGTCGTGAACACGATGATGAACAGCCCCTCGAGCACGTGCACGGCGCCGGTGCCGGCGGCCTGGAACCCGGACAGGATCGTCGCGGCGTGCGCCTGCAGGTAGTCGAAGCCGTTCGACACCCACGAGTCGACGTCCTTCGCCGTGATCCCGAACGGCTCGCTGTCGAGCAGGGTCCGCAGGGACTGCACGCTGTGGTGGAGCCGGCGTTCGAGCGACGGCAGGTCGGACCGCACCTGCTCGGTGACGAGCAGCGCCAGCCCGCCGAGCGCCAGCACCAGCGCGACGAGGCTCGACAGCACCGCCGTCCACTTCGGCCACCGGTGCCGCTGCAGGAACGACGACATCGGCATGAGCAGTGCGCACACGAGCAGCGCGATGAGGAACGGCACCACGATGTCCTGCAGCAGCACGACCAGCGCCACCAGGACGGCGAGGCCGGCACCGACGACGAGGATGCGCCAGGTGAACGCCGCGCCGATCCGAAGGCCAGCGGGCACTGCGTCGTCGGACCTGCCGGTCGGCTCGGACCGGTCGGGTCGTCCGCTGGGGGACTGACGGCGCATGGAGCGGATGTTCGGCATCCGCCAAGGTTACGAACGGAACCCGCGAAGAACCGCCGATCCGACACCCCCAACCTGGGCGGTTTCGCAGTTGCCCCATCAATACGAGATAATGAGCGGGCATGTACTGCACGAAAGGGGACATCTGATGGCAGCCATGAAGCCGAGGACCGGTGACGGGCCGATGGAGGCTGTTAAGGAGGGTCGACTCATCATCGTGCGGGTTCCGCTCGAAGGAGGAGGCCGCCTGGTCGTCTCGGTCAACGATGCCGAGGCCAAGGAACTCCATGACGCACTCGCTGAGGTCGTCTCGGCCTCGTAGTCGAAAGCACCAGAACGACGGGTCCGGAGCGTGTACGCGCCGGGCCCGTCGTCTGCGTCCGGGGCGCCGCGCCGTCGGCGTGCGCGCCCGTCGCGCTGTCGGTCGCGTCCGACAGGATGGCCTCGTGCCGAGGACCTACATGCCGATCCGCCGCGTCGAGGAGTACCGCGACCCGGACCCGATGCCGCGCGACGTCTGGCCGGCGACGCTGCCCCCGGTGCGGCAGCTGCTCGACGAGGGACTCGACCTCGACCCGGTAACGGTGTTCGTCGGCGACAACGGTGCGGGCAAGTCCACCCTGATCGAGGCCATCGCGCTCCGGTTCGGCATGTCACCCGAGGGCGGCTCCACCCTGGCGAACCACTCGACGCGTCCGTCCGAGTCGTCGCTGTGGCAGCACATCGTCCTCCGCCGTGACTTCGGTGCGCCCCGCGGTGGGTTCTTCCTGCGTGCCGAGACCATGCACGGCTTCTTCACTTACCTCGAGGACAATCCCAACCACTCCCGCCCCGAGCCGGTGTTCCACGAGCGGAGCCATGGCGAGTCGTTCCTCGACTTCGTCATCGACCGCGCGCAGTGGCCGGGGCTCTGGATCCTCGACGAACCGGAGTCGGCGCTGTCCTTCTCCGGCTGTCTGACGCTCATCGCGCTGCTGCGGTCGATCGTCGACAGCGGGGTCGGGCAGGTCGTGCTCTCGACGCACTCACCGGTCCTGGCGGCGTTCCCGGGCGCGACGATCCACGAGGTCGGCGACTGGGGGTTCCGGCGCACCGAGTGGGAGGACCTCGACCTGGTGCGCAACCAGCGGTCGTTCCTCGAGTCCCCGGAGCGGTACCTGCGGCACCTCGAGTAACCGGCTACGCGTTCTTTCGGTTCTTTCGTTTAGGCTGGTCGCATGACCGTCACGACCGAGCCCGCTGACCGCCGCGCGGCATCCCGCACGTACTTCCCGGGCGATGACCGCGACGACCTCGTCGGGCTGGCGAAACTCCTGCACGAGATCGAGCGCGAGGCCCTCGCCGGTGGCGTGGCCGAGCTCCGAGCGCCGGACGGACGGGTCCGGACGATCCCTGCCGAGGTCTTCGAGGTCCTCGAGCAGGTCGCCGATGCGCTCGCGAGTGGGAGCGGGGTCACGGTCGCTCGGAACGACACGCAGATGACCACGCAGCAGGCGGCTGAATTCCTCGGGGTGTCGCGTCCGACGCTCGTGAAGTACCTCGAGGACGGCGCGATCTCCTTCGAGCGGCGCGGGCGGCACCGGCGCGTCCTGCTCCGGGACCTGGTGTCGTTCCAGGACCACTTCCGCAATCGACGCCGCAGCGCGCTGCGCGAGGCCGCGCGGGAAGGCCAAGCGCTCGAACGTCAGCAGCGCGGTGACGGGCCGGCGGAGCGCTGACCGTGGCGTTCCCCGCGTTCTTCGACGCGTGCGCGATCTACGGGATCACCCTCTCGGACCTCCTGCTCCGACTGGCCGATGACGGGGTCTTCCGGCCGCTGTGGTCTGAGCCGGTCCTTGACGAGGTCCGGCGGAACGCCGTCGAGGCGGGTGTCTCGCCGAGCGGGATCGACCGACGGTTGTCGATGATGCGGAAGTACTTCCCGGATGCGCTCGTCACTGGCCACGAGGATCTGGCTGAGGGGCTGACGTGTGACCCGAAGGACCGCCACGTGCTCGCAGCCGCGGTGCGTGCCGGCGCGGACGTGCTCGTGACCTTCAACCTGCGGGACTTCCCGCCGGCATCACTCGCTGTACTCGACGTCGAGACGGTCCACCCGGACGACTTCCTGCTCGACCAACTCGACCTGTTCCCCGGCGTCGTGACCCGGGTCCTCCGCGAGCTCGCCGAGGACTACGTGGACCCGCCGCAGTCGGTCGAGGACATCCTGGACACCCTCCGTCGCGCGGGCGTCCCACGCTTCGCCGACGACGTCCGACGGTACCTCTGACGCTACGCGGTGACCTTCGTCAGCTGCAGCAGCCCGTCACCAGCCGGCGAGAGCGCACTGCGCACCGCACCCGACGTCGACACCTCGGTGAGCAGCAGCCGGAAGTCGGTCGTCGCCCGGTCGCGCTTGACCGGGTCGGCGACGCGTCCGCGCCACAGGGCGTGCGGCACCAGGACGGTCCCGCCGAGGCGTGCGAGCCGCAGCCCGTGCTCGACGTACTCGATGACGTGCTCGGGGTCGGCATCGACCAGGACGACGTCGTACGACGCCTCGTTCATCCGGGGGAGCACCTGGTTCGCGCGGCCCGGGATGAGCCGGATCCGAGCGGGGGCGGTGCCGGCGCTGATGTAGGCGTCGCGGGCGAACTGCTGGTGGTCGACCTCGACGTCGATCGTGGTCAGGGTCGCGTCCGGCGCGCCGCCGAGCAGGTACAGCCCGGAGACTCCCAGGCCCGTCCCGATCTCGATGATGCTCGTTGCTCGGGAGGCTGCGGCGATGACGCCGATCTGCGCGCCGATCGCGGGCGAGATCGCCTCGACACCGAGCTCCAGGGAGTGCTCACGAGCGCGGGCGATCGCCTCGGACTCCGAGACGATGTCCTCGGCGAACTTCCAGTTCGACTCTTTCTCTGACACGCACACTCCGTTCGGTTGACAACTCTAGGGGTGCATCGGAGCCGTACGGGTTAGGCTCGCTCACGTGAACATCCCGCTCGACAAGATCCTGATCATCGGGATCATTGCCGTGCTCCTGCTCGGGCCGCAGCGCCTGCCGATGTACGCCCAGAAGTTGGCCGAGTTCGTGAAGGCCGTCCGCCGGTTCGCCGACACCGCGAAGGAGCGGATGCGCGACGAGATGGGCCCCGAGTTCGACGACATCGAGTGGCAGAAGCTCGACCCGCGACAGTACGACCCCCGCCGGATCATCCGCGATGCGCTCCTCGACTCCGGCGGCGCCAGCAGCGCCGCCGCGGTCCAGACCGCGCAGGTGACCGCCTCCAAGGTGCGCGCGACGGCTCCCGTCGTGCCGCTGGCCGCGGGAGAAGCGCCACCGTTCGACGCGGAAGCGACCTGACGCCCGTCACGTGACCACCTGACGGACGGGAGGCCCGGTGCCAGCTGGCACCGGGCCTCCCGTCGTCGGTATGGTGACGACTACTTCAGGTCGACTACTTCAGGTCGGCGAGGAAACGATCTGTCCAGGCGAGTGCCGCTGCGCTCGGGACGGAGCTGCAGGTGGACGACGCCGTCGTCGAGGCGCAGGGCGTGTCGCGGTCGAGCGACCAGTAGTGGATCCCGGCGAGGCCGTTCGCCTTCGCGTAGGCGGACAGGGTGTCGACGTCGGCGAGGGTGAAGACCTCGTCGGTGGTGTCGTTGACGCCGATCATCGGGGTGACCTCGATCTTCGACGACGCGATGCCGTACGTGTGCTGCAGGTTCGTGACGGCCTGGATCGAGGACTTGCCCATCTGGCAGGTGGAGCCGGAGAGCACGCAGTTCGCGGTGGTCGCGCGGCCGAAGTCCATCGTCATGAGGTTGATCGTGTAGTTCGTCAGGGTCGACGCCTTGATCGCCTTCACGGTGGCGTCGCCGGTGCTGTTCAGCCCGCCGTACGAGCCGTCGCTGGCGGCCAGGGTCGCGAGCGTGAACGAGAAGCGCATGCCCGGGTACTTCGCCTGGGCGAGGGCTGCGGCGCTCACGAGGTTCTGCACGTCGGCGGCCGACTGACCGCTCTCGATGTCGAAGTCGACGCCGATCATGTGCGGGGTCGCGTACCGGGCGATGAACGACTGCAGTGCGGCGCCCGAGCACTTGAACGAACCGGCGGCTCCACCGGTGCTGATGATGTAGTTCACCCCGGCGGCGTCGAGCTTCGGGATGTTGGCGTTCGCGAAGGCATCCGCCGCGACGCCACCCCAGTTCTCGCTGCCGCACGTGCCGGTCGCGAAGGCGAGGGTGATCGCCTTGAGGCCGGGCTCCCGGGTCGACACCAGGCTGTTGCTCGAGCCGACCACCGGGATCCGCGTCCCGGTGACCGCGGTGTTCATGACGTTCGTGTTCCAGTCGAGGTTCACGGTGATGTCCTTGTACGGGCTGAACACCAGTCCGCTGGCCGTGCCGCCGCTCCCGCCCGTGCCGGGGGTCGTCGTCCCCCCACCGGGAGGAGTGGTGCCGCCGCCCGTGCCGGAGCAGGCGCCGGTCGACGTCCACGGCTGGCCGCTGCCCGTTGCCCCGGCGTGCGTCGCGGGGTCATCGCCCTGCGTCCACCAGTTCGCGGTGTAGTTCGATCCGTTCTCGCTGACGGTGGCACCGCCGGAGTACGCGGTGCCGGCGGTCCACGCGGTCGCGCACGACGGTGTCGCGGCGATGGCCGGTGCTGCGGCGAGGGATCCGCCGGCGATCACTGCGGCGACGGTGGCCACGAGGCCGATCCGTACTCGGGTGTTCTGGTTCACACGGTTCTCCTGTCCTCGGCCGGACGTCGTCGTCCGGCGGGTGGAGCCCAGGCGGTCACATTCCGCAAGGGCATTGTGCAATGCCCTTGCATAATGCTCCGGGGTGGAACGACCTGTCCATGAACGAACGTACAGGCGTGCGCCGAGCGGATGGCAGGCGCCCGTCGTCAATCGCGGGTGGCGACGATCGTGTACGTCAGGGGAACACGGTCGCGGTCAGCGTCGGGCCACGCCCACGAGCCGTCGCCGGTGTCCTCCATGCGGGGAGTGAAGCGCCAGGGCAGGGTGCGCCCCTCGTCCAGGCGGCGGAGTCGGAGTCCGGCGCCGAGCAGCGCGTTCACGATCTCGGACAGCGGGTGCGGCCATTCGAACGTGCGGGTGTTCGCCACGGTGCCGTCGCCGGCGTAGGTGCCGGCGTCGTCCCACTGCTGCGCGGTGCCGTCCGGGAAGTACCGGTACCGGGTGACGAGCTCGTCGGCGGTCTCGTCGAGGCCGTAGAGCGCGGGGTGGCCGTCGCGGATGAAGAACACCCCGCCCGGGCGCAGCAAGCCGGCGACCTGTGCGGCCCAGCGGTCGAGGTCGGGGAGCCAGCAGATCGTGCCGATGCTCGTGTAGACGACGTCGAAGTCGCCGGAGACGGCAGCGCGGGCGTCGAGCACGTCGGTCTCCACCCAGGTGACGTCGAGGCCGAGCCGCGTCGCGAGGCCGGCGGCGGAGGCGAGCGCCGCGGGGGAGAAGTCGACGCCGGTGAGCCGGGCTCCCTCGCGGGCGAGCGAAACGGTGTCGGTGCCGATGTGGCACTGCAGGTGGCAGACGTCGAGGCCGGCGAGCGAGCCGTTCGGCAGCCACGGCGTCAGGGCCGGCAGGTCGTCGCGCACGACGTCCGAGCGGTGCGCCGGGTCGGACAGCTCGTCGACGGCGTAGGCGCCCTCGTGGATCGGCACCCGGTCGTCCCAGTTCGCCCGGTTCGTGTCGCGGGCGCGGTCCCAGTCGACGCTGACGTGATCCATGCTCATGCTGACGAGCCTAGGACAGCGACAGCCCCAACTTCCGCCCGGCCAGTCCGCGCCCCATCGTCGTGATGCCGTCGGCGATCGCGGCGAGGGCGACTGCCGCGGGGTCCTCCGGCGCGCCGAGCACGACCGGCAGGCCGGTGTCCCCGCCCTCGCGGAGCGGCACGGACAGCGGCACGCTGCCGAGCACCGGCACGGGGGCGTCCTGGCCGCGGGAGAGCCGTGCGGCGGTCTCGGCGCCACCGCCCTCGCCGAACAGGTGCAGGACCGAGCCGTCGGGCTGCACGAGCCCGGCCATGTTCTCGATGACCCCGATCACCCGCTGGCCCGTCTGGCGTGCGACGATCCCGCTGCGCTCGGCGACGTCGGCCGCAGCGGCCTGGGGTGTGGTGACGACCAGGACCTCGGCGTGGGGGAGGAGCTGGCCGACCGAGATCGCGACGTCGCCGGTA
Organism: Curtobacterium sp. PhB25; assembly: GCF_004365375.1. Taxonomy (NCBI): domain Bacteria; kingdom Bacillati; phylum Actinomycetota; class Actinomycetes; order Micrococcales; family Microbacteriaceae; genus Curtobacterium; species Curtobacterium sp. PhB25. The sequence goes on from NZ_SODR01000002.1 coordinate 85,315, forward strand.
CCGGGCGGCAGGTCGAGCAGGAGCACGTCCAGGTCGCCGAAGAACACGTCGGTCAGGAACTGGTTCACGGTGCGGTGCAGCATCGGGCCACGCCAGGAGACCGCGGTGGAGGCGTCGTCGACGAACATCCCGATCGACACGACCTTCACGTCGTGGGCGACGGGCGGCAGGATCATGCTGTCCACCCGGGTCGGCCGCGGCGCGACGCCGTGCTCGTCGGTCAGTCCCATCAGCCCGGGGATGCTGAAGCCGTGCACGTCGACGTCGACGATCCCGACCCGCAGGCCCCGGCGGGCGAGCGCGACGGCGAGGTTGGCGGTGACCGTCGACTTGCCGACACCACCCTTGCCGCTCGTGACGGCGATCACCCGGGTGAGCGAGTCCGCCGTGAACTGGATGCCGTTCGGCCGGCCGGCCCGCAGGCGTTCGGTCAGCGCGGCACGCGTCGCGGGGGCCATCACCGACACGTCGACGTCGACCGACGACACCCCGTCCACGGAACCGGCGGCGACGCGCACGTCGCGCTCGATGGTGTCGGCGGCGGGGCACCCCACGATCGTGAGCTGCAGGTCGACGCGCACAGCGCCTCCTGGCTGCACGTCGACCCCACGGATCATGTCGAGCTCCGTGACGGGCCGACGGATCTCGGGGTCGATCACGCGGCCGAGCGCAGCGAGGACCGCCGTGCCCAGCTGCTCGTCGGCGGGAGCCGCGTCAGCCACGGGTGGAGCTGCCGGGCTCGTTCGCGTAGCCGGCGTCGTCGGCGTCGCGCCGGTCGAGTTCCTCGAGCAGCGACCGCAACTCGGCACGGATGAAGTCCTTCGACGCCATGTCGCGCATCGCCAGCCGGAGCGCGACGACCTCGCGCGCCAGGTACTCGGTGTCCGCCAGGTTGCGCTCCGCACGCTGCCGGTCCTGCTCGAACTGCACGCGGTCGCGGTCGTCCTGCCGGTTCTGCGCGAGCAGGATGAGCGGGGCGGCGTACGAGGCCTGCAGCGACAGCACCAGGGTCAGTGCGGTGAAGCCGATCGCGGCGGAGTCGAACTGCCACGGCTTCGGCGCGAGGGTGTTGTACCCCATCCAGACCACACAGAACAGGGTGAGGCCGATGAGGAACCACGGCGTTCCCATGCCCCGTGCGATGCCCTCGGTCGCGCGACCGAACGTGTCACCGCGTCCGCCACGACGGCGGGTCGGGAGCACGCGCGTGCGCATGCCCTTGGGGGAGTCGAGGCGGACGTCCGAGCGCTCGCGATCACGACGGTTCTCATCCGTTCGGGCCACGGGTGGTCCTCCTTCCCGTCGTCACGGGTGTCTTGCGCGGGCGTTGGCGTGGAAGCGGTGAGGGTTCCCCCTCGCCCTGACTTCGCCAGTCGTCCGGCAGGACGTGGTCGAGGACATCGTCGATCGTCACCACCCCGACGAGGCGGTGGGCGTCGTCGACCACGGGGACGGACAGCAGGTTGTAGGTCGCCATCACGCGGGTGACCTCGGCGGCGCTCGCGTCGACCCGGACCGGCTCGGTCTGCTGGTCGATGAGCGTGCCGAGCCGTTCGTTCGGCGGGTAGCGGAGCATGCGCTGGAAGTGCACCAGCCCGAGGAACCGACCGGTCGGCGGCTCGTACGGCGGCAGCGTGACGCACACCGCGGCGCCGAGCACCGGGGCGAGGTCGTGTCGGCGGACGAGTGCGAGCCCCTCGGCGACGGTCGCGTCGGCGGAGACGATGACGGGCTCGGTGGTCATCAGACCACCGGCGGTGTCCGGCTCGTACTCCAGGAGCATGCGGACGTCCTGCGCCTCCTCCGGCTCCATGAGCTGCAGGAGCGCTTCGCTCCGTTCGTCGGAGAACTGCGCGAGCACGTCGGCGGCGTCGTCCGGTTGCATCTGGTCGAGGACGTCGGCCGCGCGTGAGTCCTCGAGCCGCGACAAGATCTCGACGCGCTCCTGGTCGGGCATCTCCTCGAGCACGTCGGCCAGCCGGTCGTCGGGGAGTTCCTCGGCGACCTCGAACCGGCGTTCCTCCGGCAGGTCGAGCAGCGTGCTCGCCAGGTCCGCGGGGACGAGGTCGGAGTACGCCGCGATGACGTGCTCGGCGGACTGGGCCTCGCCGGGGAGCTCGTCCTCGGTGACCTCGTTCCACGTCGCAAACGTCGTCGGGCCCTTGCCGAACGGCGACGGCGTGGTCTTCGGCTTGCGGAGGAAGAGCTGCGCGACCTCCCAGTCGCCCTGCCCGCGGTCCTCGATCGCGACGTCCTCGATGGTGGCGCGGATGCGCTGGTTCTTGATGAGCACCTTGCGACCGAGCATCTCGGCGATCACCCGGACCTCGCCGCCGCGCTGCTCGAAGCGGCGCATGTTGACGAGCCCGGTGGTGATGACCTGGCCGGCGCCGATCGAGGTGATGCGGCCGACGCTGACGAAGATGCGGCGCTTGCCCGGCACCTCGACGATCAACCCCACGACGTGCGGGGGATCGGCCCGGCGGTAGACCACCAGGACGTCCCGGACCTTGCCCACGCGGTCGCCCGCGGGGTCGAAGACGGAGCACCCGGCGAGGCGGGCGACGAAGACCTTCGTGGCGCTCACCCGACCCAGCGTAGTCGGTTGCGTGCTGGCGCTTCCCCGGCGGTGCACGTGCGATTGCAAGGTGCGCGGTGAATGATGGCTGTGTGAGCAATCAGAGTCCCTTCGCCGGCAGGACCGCCCAGGCCTTCCCGACGCTGCCCAAGGGCGACGTCCTCGGCACGTACGACAGCTACCCCGATGCGCAGCGCGTCGTGGCGAAGCTCGCCGACGCCGACTTCCCGGTCAACCAGCTCTCGATCGTGGGCAACGACCTGAAGACCGTCGAGCGCGTCACCGGCAAGATGACCTACGGCCGTGCGGCGATCGCCGGAGCACTGTCCGGTCTCTGGCTCGGCATCTTCTTCGGCATCGTGCTCACCCTGTTCTCGCCGAGCTCCGGCGGCCTGATCCTCGCCGCCGCGATCATCGGCGCCGCGTTCGGCATGCTCTACGGCATCGTCTCGTTCGCGATCACCAAGCGACAGCGCGACTTCACGAGCGTCCACCAGGTGCTCGCCACGAACTACCAGATCGTCGTCAACCCGCAGCTGACCGGTCAGGCGCAGCGGATCCTGGGTGAGCACGGTGCGACGCCGTCCACGCACTGGAACGAGCAGCCCCAGCAGGGCGCTCCCGGCGCACCGGTGCAGGGACAGCAGCCGTGGCGTCCCGCCCCGCCGCAGCAGCAGTCGCCGTACGGCGGACACGCCACACCCCACCAGCAGCCAGGAGGCCCGCAGCAGCCCGGCACGTCGGCTCCCGGCGCGCAGACGGATGCGCCCACGGCGCCGGGTGCGTCGAGCGCGCCGCGGTACGGCACGAACGACGGGCCCCGGTACGGCGAGAACGCGGACCCGTCCGCTGCCGCCCCCGCCGACCGACCCACCTCGGGTGGGCCGGCGATCCCCGAGCGTCGTCCGCAGGACCCGCCGCAGTACGGCGAGCGGGTGCCCGGTGCGACGCCGCCGGCACCGTCGTCTTCGTCGACCCCGTCGTCCCCGAAGGGCGACGAGCGCGCCTGACGCCTGCGTGCTCGGGGCCGGTGTGCTCGGGCTACAGCACCTTCGAGTAGCAGATCGACAGCGGGGCGCCGACGTACGGGCCGAAGTTGGCGATGCGCGTGAAGCCCTCGCGCTCGTAGAACCCGACGGCGCGCTTCTGCTCGTTCCCCGTCTCGAGCACGAGCGCCGGTGACCCGAGGTCCAGCGCGGCCTCTTCGAGCCGACGCAGCAGCGCGGCCGCCACACCCGAGCCGCGGGACTCCGGCCGGACGTACATGCGCTTGATCTCGGTGATGCCGTCGTCGACGACCCGCAGTCCGCCGCAGGCCAGCGGAGTGCCGGCCTCGTCGCGCGCCAGGAAGAACACCGCGATGGAGTCTGCCGTCGGCTTCTCGCCGGGTTCGGTGTCGCCGCCGTAGGCACGGTCGATCTCCAGGCGCTGCGCGGCTCGGAGTCGCTGCGCGTCGGGGGAGTCGAAGTGCTCGACCTCGATCGAGAACTGCGGCGTGCGGGAGTCGGTGGAGGCGTCGGGCGTCGTCACCCGCTCAGGCTAGCGGCCGGAGCGGGCGATCCACCCCTCCACTTCCGAGGGGGTCCGGGGGATGCCGATCGACAGGTTCTCGGCCCCGTCCTCGGTGACCAGGATGTCGTCCTCGATCCGGACACCGATGCCGCGGAACTCCTCGGGCACCGTCAGGTCGTCCTGCTGGAAGTACAGACCGGGCTCGATCGTGAACACCATGCCGGGCTGCACGACGCCGTCGATGTACATCTCGCGACGGGCCTTCGCGCAGTCGTGCACGTCGAGGCCGAGGTGGTGGCTCGTGCCGTGCACCATGTAGCGGCGGTGGAACTGGTTGTCCGGCTCGAGCGACTCTTCCGCCGAGACGGGCAGGAAGCCCCACTCGGCGGTCTTGCGGGCGATGACCTCCATCGCGGTGGCGTGCACCTGGCGGAACGTGATGCCCGGCTTGACGATGGCGAACGCGGCGTCGGCCGCCTCGAGCACGGCGTCGTAGACCATGCGCTGCACGGGGGAGAACGTGCCGCTGACCGGCAGCGTGCGGGTGATGTCGGCCGTGTAGAACGAGTCGACCTCGACCCCGGCGTCGATGAGGATCAGGTCACCCGGCTGCACGGCGCCGTCGTTCCGGGTCCAGTGCAGGATGCAGGCGTGGTGGCCCGAGGCGGCGATCGTGTCGTAGCCGACCGTGTTGCCGTCTGCACGAGCCCGGCGGTTGAAGGTGCCCTCGACGATGCGCTCGCCCCGCTGGTGTGCCAGGACGGCGTCGAAGTCGGCGATCACGTCGTCGAAGCCGTGCTTCGTCGCGTCGACGGCCTTGCGGAGCTCGCCCACCTCGTACGCGTCCTTCACCAGGCGCTGCTCGGACAGGTCGCGGGCGAGGACGTCGTCGGTCGCCGGTGCGTCGTCGGTCTCCGGCGCGCCGCCGACGGCGCTGCCGAGTCGTGCGTCGAGGGTGCGGGTCAGGTCGTCGTCGGCCTCGCGCACGAGCAGCGCCGAGGCGTCGAGCCCGTCGGCGACGTCCGAGAAGGAGCCGAGGTCGGCCGTGGCCAGCCCGAGGTCGGCGGCGACGGCGTCGAGCGAGGGACGCGGGCCGACCCAGAACTCGCCGATCTCGGGGTTCGCGTAGAACTCTTCCGACTCACGACCGGCCGTGGCGCGGAAGTAGAGCGTGGCGTCGTGCCCGGAGCCGTTCGGCGTCATCACGAGGACGGAGCCGACGACCGTGTCGGTGCCCCACCCGGTCAGGTGCGCGAACGTGGAGTGCGGGCGGAAGGGGTAGTCGCAGTCGTTCGAGCGGACCTTGGCCTGCCCGGCGGGGACGACGATCGTGCGGCCCGGGTGCAGCTCGGAGATGCGGGCCCGACGCTCGGCGGCGAAGGCGGCCTGCTCGCGGGGCTCGGGGATCGTCTGCTCGCGGTCGGCCCACTGCGACCCGATGAAGTCCTTGAAGGTCGAGGACCCGGGGGTCGTGGATCGGTTGCTCGTCGCGCGGGGAGTCGTGTCGGCCATGCCCCCATCATCGCACCGCGCTGCACCGGCGTCCTGTGCGGCCCCTCACCTGTGGATAGCATTGTCGACGTGCCCGACCCGTTCATCGACCTGCACGCGCACTCGAGTGTCTCCGACGGCACCGAGCGACCCGCGGAGCTCGTCCGAGCGGCCGCGGCCGCCGGCCTGGACGCCGTCGCGCTGACCGACCACGACACGACCGCCGGCTGGGCCGACGCGTCCAGGTCCGCGCACGAGCTGCCGTTGACGCTCCTGCCGGGTCTCGAGCTCAGCACGCGCATCGGCTTCCGCAGCGTGCACGTCCTCGGCTACCTGGTCGATCCACACGACCCGGGCCTCGTCGAGGAGACCGACCGCATCCGCTCCGGCCGCCTCTCCCGCGCGCACCGCATGGTCGACCGCATCGGCGAGGACCACCCGATCACCTGGGCCGACGTCCTGGCGCAGGCGAGCCCCGGGGCCACCATCGGCCGCCCGCACATCGCCGACGCGCTCGTCGCGCGGGGCCTCGAGTCCGACCGGAGCGCGGCGTTCCGCGGCATCCTGCACCCGGCGTCCGGCTACTACGAACCGCACGAGGCGCCGTCGCCCCTGCGCGGCGTCGAACTCATCCGACAGGCGGGTGGTGTGCCGGTCATCGCGCACCCGGCAGCCTCGTCGCGGGGGATCGTCATCGACGAGCCGATGCTCCGCGACCTCGTCGACGCCGGGCTCGGCGGGCTCGAGGTCGACCACCGCGAGAACATCGCGCACGGCAAGCGCACCCTGCTCGACTGGGCGTCGCGCTACGGCCTGTTCGTCACCGGTTCGAGCGACTACCACGGCACGGGCAAGCCGAACCGGCTCGGCGAGCACCGGACGGCTCGGGTCGCGTTCGACGCCATCCTGTCCGAGGCCACCGGCAGCGCCCCCGTGGTCGGCCCCGGCTCGCGCCTGTCCTGACGCAGTCCTGACCCGTCGCGCTGTCTCACCGAAGCGACAGATCTCGCTCGGCGCGGCCTGACCCCTTCGCGAAAGCGACAGATTCCCGCCGACGGTTCGCGGCAATCTGTCGCTTTCGCGGGGGCAGTCGGCAGGTGAGGACGACGAAGGGCCCGTCGCGTCAGCGACGGACCCTTCGGTCTGGAGGCGCTACTCGCCGTCCGACGAACCCTGCGGTGCCGAGGCGGTCGCCGAGGCATCGCCGGTGCCGGCTCCGCGACGGCGGCGACGGCGGCGACGCTTCGCGGCGCCGTCGGTGGTCCCGCCCTCGGTGGCCGACGAGTCGTCGGTGGGCGCGGAGGTCGGAGCCGCGGACTCGGTGGCGGGAGCCTGCGAGGCGGGCTGCTCCGAGCCTCCTGACCGGGTGCGGCTGCGCGACCGCGAACGCGACGCGTCACGCGGACCGGAGGCCGGACGGTCGCTGCTGCGCTTCTCGGCGGGGGCACCGGCCGACGCGGCGTGCGACGAGGCACCGGGCAGACGGCCCTTGGTGCCCTTCGGGATGTCGAGTTCCTCGAACAGGTGCGGCGACGACGAGTAGGTCTCGACGGGCTCGGGGATACCGAACTCGAGGGCCTTGTCGATCAGCGTCCACTTGTGCAGGTCGTCCCAGTCGACGAACGTGACCGCGATGCCGGTCTTGCCGGCACGGCCGGTACGACCGGCGCGGTGCAGGTAGGTGTCCGGGTCGTCCGGGATCGTGTGGTTGATGACGTGCGTGACGTCGTCCACGTCGATGCCGCGGGCGGCGACGTCGGTGGCGATGAGCACATCACGCTTGCCGGCCTTGAAGGCGGCCATCGCGCGCTCGCGCTGCTCCTGGTTGAGGTCACCGTGCACCGCTGCGGCGTTGAACCCGCGGTCCTTGAGCTCCTCGACGAGCTTCGCCGCCGCACGCTTGGTGCGGGTGAAGATCACGGTCTTGCCGCGGCCCTCGGCCTGGAGGATGCGGGCGATGACCTCGTCCTTGTCCAGGGAGTGCGCGCGGTAGATGAGGTGCTTGATGTTGGCCTGCATGAGGCCCTCGTCCGGGTCGGTCGCCCGGATGTGCACCGGACGGCTCATGAACCGGCGGGCGAGGGCGACGATCGGCGCGGGCATCGTGGCCGAGAACAGCATCGTGTGCCGCACCTCGGGGATGGCCTGGAAGATGCGCTCGATGTCCGACAGGAAGCCCAGGTCGAGCATGCGGTCGGCCTCGTCGAGGACGACTTCCTGCACGTGGGACAGGTCGAGGAGTCGCTGGCGCTGCAGGTCGATGAGGCGCCCGGGCGTGCCGACGACGATCTGGGCGCCGGCCTTGAGCTGCTCGATCTGGCCCTCGTACGCCTTGCCGCCGTAGATCGCCGCGACGGTGGTCGGGCGGTTCGAGGTGGCGACCTCGAGGTCCTCGGTCACCTGGACCGCGAGTTCGCGGGTCGGGACGACGACGAGGGCCTTGACGCCGGGCGCCGGGTCGGCACCGAGGCGCTGGATGAGGGGGAGGCCGAACCCGAAGGTCTTGCCGGTACCGGTCTTGGCCTGGCCGATGATGTCCTGGCCGGTGAGGGCGAGCGGGATCGTCTGCTGCTGGATCGGGAAGGGCTCGAGGATGCCCTTGCCCGCGAGCGCGTCGACGATGTCCTGCTCGATGGAGAGGTCTGCGAAAGTCAAAGAATCACCTTAGTTCTGGTGGAAGTCCGGGCCAGTCTACCGATGGGCGGGTGGAGCGGGGCGCGAGGCGGTTCCCGCTATGCTCTCCGGGTGGTGTCGTGGTGGAACCGGAAGCGCGCGGCGCAGCTCGCAGCAGCGTGGCTCGCGTCGCGGAACCCGCGCAACGCAAGCCAGGTCAAGCGTCTGGCGCTCGACGACGTCACCCCCGAGCTCGACGTCTACCTGGGCCAGGCCGCGTACCTGCAGCTCTCCGTCTACGAGACGATGGGTCGTGCCGGTGCCTCGGCGCCGACGCTGTCCGGTCGCCTGGTGACGGGTGTGCTCGCGACGACGGCGCTCGACCGGCACCGCACGATCGTCGCCGAGATCGAACGCAACGGGTCGGACCCGGCGGAACTGATGGCGCCGCACCGCGAGGCGATCGACCGGTTCCTCGAGCGCACGAGCGGCGCCGACTGGTACGAGTCGATGCTGACCGGCTACGTCACGGCCGGCATCCTGAACGACCTGTTCGGCAACCTGCTGCGGTCGCTGCCGAACGACGTGCGGCAGCGGTTGCGCTCCGTGTTCGACGCGCGTGAGGAACCCGCGGTCGTCGAGGAACTGACCGCCCGCATCGAGGACGACCCCGAGGTCGGTTCGCGCTTGGCGATGTGGGGCCGGCGTCTGGTCGGCGACACCCTGCTCGTGGCGCGGTCGGCACTGGCGTCGCACGCGCGCGAGGACCAGGAGCGGCTCGAGCCGGTCTGGACCGAACTGATCGCGGCGCACACCCGTCGGATGGACGCGCTCGGCCTGACGGCTTAGGCCCCGCGGGCCTTGAGTCGTTCGTAGTACTCGAGGTCGCTCTTGTCGCGGCGCGTCCCGAGCAGCCACTCGACGACCAGGGCGACGACGCCCGCACCGACCAGGGCCACGACCCAGATCCAGGTGGCGTCGTACCGCCACCCGGCCCAGGTCAGCGCCTCCCACAGCACGGCAGCGGCGATGCCGCCCACGGCGGGCCCGATCAGGACGCCACGACTGGCGCGCCAGGGCAGGACCACGTGCGCGATCCCGCCGATGATCAGGCCGCCGAGGACGGCGAAGAGCAGTTCCACGTCGTCAGGCGACGAAGCCGATGCGGCGTGCCTCTTCCGCGCCGACCTCGACGTACGCCAGGGCGGCGACCGGAACGATGAAGCGACGGCCCTTCTCGTCCTGGAGCGACAGGTGCGTCGCCTTCGACGCGAGGGCCTCAGACACGGCCTTCTCGATCTCGTCGGCGGTCTGGGCGGTCTCGAACGCGATCTCGCGCGGGCTGTTGATGATGCCGATCTTGATGTCCACGAGCACAGCGTATCCGAGCGGTCGCGGAGGACATCGGACGTTCGCCGCGGGCGCACTCTGCGGCCCGGGTGCGCGCCGCGCCCGCGTCAGGCCGGGTGGTGTCGGCGGTCGTGGGTACCGTACGAGCGTGCCGCAGACCACGCTGACGCCAGCCCCCGCAGACGTCGGCGTCGCACGCGCCCTGGTCGACGACCCGTCCCAGACCGCCGTGCTCGCGCTGCCCGACGGCCGGCACGCGGCGGTCATCGGCGCTCCCGGCACGGGCAAGACGACCACGCTCGCCCGGCTCGTCGCCGACCGGTTGCGCCGACCGGACGCGATCAGCCCCGACGGGCACGCCACCGTGCTCGCGCTGACCTCGTCGCGGACCGCTGCCACCGCCCTGCGTGACCGCCTCGCCGCCGCCGTCGACCGCGTGGTGCCCGGAGCCCTCGCCCGGACCGTGAACTCGTTGGCCTTCCAGATCGTCGCGCACGCCGCCGCGGTCCAGGGGCAGGAAGCGCCCACGCTGCTGACCGGTGGCGAGCAGGACCGCATCATCGCCGACCTGCTCGCCGGTCACGAGCTCGACGGCACCGGTCCGGCCTGGCCCGAACCCATCACCGCGGTGGTGCGCGAGCGCGCCGGGTTCCGGACCGCGCTGCGCGACGTCATGATGCGTGCGGTCGCGGCGGGCGTCGAGCCCGAGGACATGCGCGAGCTCGGCGACGAGGGCGGTCGACCCGAGTGGCGGGCCGTCGGTGACTTCGTCGACGAGTACCGGGCCTCGGTCACCGCGTTCCGCGCGACCAGCCTCGACTCCGGCGAGCTCGTCGCGTTCGCCACCGCCGCCGTGCTGCGCGGGGAACTCCCGGCGAGCATCGCCGCCCTCGGACTCATCGTGGTCGACGACACCCAGGAACTCGTCGAGGGCGAGGTGGCACTGCTCGGTGCGCTCGCCCGGTCCGGCGTGCAGGTCGTCGCGTTCGGCGACCCGGACATCGCCGCCTCGGCGTTCCGCGGGGCCGAACCGGACGTGCTCGGGCGCCTGGCCGTGCGGCTCGGCGTGGACCGCGTCGACGAACTCTTCCTCGGCACCGTGCACCGGTACCCCGCGCCGATCCGGTCGTTGGTCTCCGGGATCACGGGGCGCATCGGCACGGCAGCGGCCGGTCGGCAGCGCGCGGCGGCGGCGAGTGACGAGGACGCCCGAGCCGACGCCGTCGTGCACCTCGAGGCGGCGAGCCGGTCGGCGCTGCTGGTGGCCGTCGCCCGACGGCTCCGGGAGCACCGCCTGCTCGACGGTGTGCCGTGGCACCGGATGGCCGTCGTCACCCGCAGCGGCGCCGCGATCCCCGAGCTCGTGCGTGCGCTCTCGGTGGCCGAGGTCCCTGCGACCGCCGGTGCCGCGCCCGTCCGCCCCCGTGACGACTCCGCGGCACGGGCGCTGCTCGACGCCGCGGCGGTCGCCCTCGGGGTCCTGCCCCTCGACGCCGCCCTGGCCACGGCGTTCGCCACCGGGCCGCTCGGCGGACTCGACACCCTGGCGATGCGCCGCCTGCGGCTCGCCCTGCGGCGCGAAGAGCTCGCCGGCGACGGCACCCGCACGGCCGACGAACTCCTGATCGACGCGCTCGGTGCCCCGGAGCGTCTGGCCACGGTCGACGCCGGCTTCGCCAGACGGGCGACCCGTCTCGCACGCAGTCTGGTGCAGGCACACGCCGACGCCGAGGGCGGATCGAGCATCGAGGAGATCCTCTGGGGCCTGTGGGAGCGCAGCGGCCTCGCGAAGTCGTGGGGTGGGCAGTCCGCAGCCGGCGGGGTCGGAGCCGGCGAAGCGGACCGGCACCTCGACGCCGTCGTCGGCCTGTTCACCGCCGCCAAGCGGTTCGTCGAACGCACCCCGGACGCCCCGGCCCGGGTGTTCGTCGACGACCTGCTCGGCGCCGACCTGCCCGAGGACTCCATCGGCCCCGACCGCACCGCCGGCCGGGTCCGGGTGCTCACCCCCTCGGCGACGATCGGACTCGAGTGCGACGTCGTCGTGGTGCTCGGACTGCAGGACGGCGTGTGGCCCAACACCCGGGTGCGCGGCAGTCTGCTCGACCCGGACGGCCTGGTCCGTGCGGCGTCGGGGGCCGAGCGTTCGCCGATCGACGACCGCGCCGCGGTGGTCGCCGACGAGCTCCGCCTGTTCGCCCGCGCCGTCTCCCGCGCGACCACGCAGGTCGTGATCGGCACCGTCGCCAACGACGACGAGTCCCCGTCGCCGTTCGTCCGCCTGGTGCCGGTGCCGCCGGACCGGCAGCCGACCGTGCACCCGCTGTCCCTGCGCGGACTGGCCGGGTCCCTGCGACGTCGGGTCGTCCTGTCCGGCGACCACGATGCCGCCTCGGCGCTCGCCCGACTGGCCGAGGCCGAGGTCCCCGGGGCCGCACCGGACGACTGGTACGGCCTCGCCGAGCCCACCACCGACGAGCCGCTGGTCGACCTCGACGCCGAGCCGGTGCCCGAGGTCGAGGGCGGCGAACCCGTCGCCCCGACCGTGTCCGTCTCGCCGTCGCGCATCGGCACGTTCGAGGATTGCCCGGTGCACTGGTTCGTGCAGACCTTCGGCGGCGGTGCGCCGAGTCCGGCGATGGGGATCGGCACGATCGTGCACGAGGCGATGGAGCACGCGACCGAGATCGACGTCGAGTCGCTGTGGGAACGGGTCGAGGCCCGGTGGGACGAACTGACCTTCGAGTCGCCGTGGGTGGCCGATCGGGAACGCGCGCGCACCCGCCGCATGATCGAGGGGCTCAGCGACTACCTGCGGACCTTCGCGGGCGCTGGCCGCCGGTTGCTCGGCGCCGAGACCTCGTTCGCCCTGGTCACCGGCCCCGCCCGGATGCGCGGCAGCATCGACCGCATCGAGGTCGACCCCGAGGGCCGTGTCAGCGTCGTGGACCTCAAGACCGGACGCTCGATGCCGAGCGAGAAGAACGACATGCCGGAGCACCCGCAGCTCGGTGCGTACCAGCTGGCGATCGAGGACGGCGCGGTCGAGGGCGTTCCAGCCGGCTCGGCCATGACGGACGCCCGACTCGTGTTCGTGCAGAACCCCCGCGGCGGGCAGGCCTACTCGGAGCGCACCCAGCACGCGTTCGACGCCGAGGCGCGCGACGCCTACCGGGAGCGCCTGCACGGGGTCGCGCGCGGCATGGCCGGACGGACCTTCCTGGCGAACGTGGACGACCACTGCGAGAAGGCCCGGACCGGCGTCGAGTGCCGCATCCACGTGGTCTCGGAGGTGACCTGGTGACCGACACGACCGACACGACTGACGTCCTCGTTGCGCCTGTGGTCCGGCACGACGCCGACGCCATCGCCGACGCCCTCGGCCGCCCGCGCCCGACCGCACAGCAGCGCGCCGTCATCGAGTCCCCGCTCACCCCCGCCCTGGTCGTCGCCGGAGCCGGCAGCGGCAAGACCGAGACGATGGCGTCGCGGGTGGTCTGGCTGCTCGCGAACGGCATGGTCCGCCCCGACGAGGTCCTCGGCCTGACCTTCACCCGCAAGGCCGCCGGCGAGCTCTCGGTGCGCATCAACGACCGCATCCGTGCACTCGAGGACGTCGGTCTGATCACCCCGGGCGACGCCTTCGAAGCGCCCACCGTGTCGACCTACAACGCGTTCGCGAACGCCGTCTTCCGCGAGAACGCCCTGCTCGTCGGCCGCGACGGGGAGTCCCAGGTCCTGACCGAACCGTCCGCCTGGCAGCTGGCCCGCCGCGTCGTGGTGGCCGCGCGTGACGACCGACTGGCCGGACTCGACCGCGACGTCGACACGCTCACGGCGGCCGTCGTGGCGCTCGCCGGGGCCACGTCCGAGCACCTCGTCGAACCCGAGGACCTCCGCCGGTTCGCCGTCGAGTTCTCCGACCTGCTCGAACTGCCCGGCAACCGTGGCAAGCCGTACAAGGCGATCACCGACGCCGTCGCTGCGATCGGTGCGCTGGAGCCCCTGGCCGACCTGGTCGCGGAGTTCCGGCGGCAGAAGGTCGACCGCGGCTTCGTCGAGTTCTCCGACCAGATCGCCCTGGCGCTCGCCGCGGCCGAGTCCGCGCCGCGGGTGGTCACGGACCTGCGGCAGCGGTTCGGCGTCGTGCTGCTCGACGAGTACCAGGACACCTCGGTGGTGCAGACCCGGTTCCTCGCCCGGCTGTTCCGCGGGCACTCGGTGATGGCCGTGGGCGACCCGCACCAGTCGATCTACGGGTTCCGCGGTGCGAGCGCCGCGAACCTCGCACGCTTCCCGCACGACTTCGGCGGCACCGAGCCGGATGCGGTCCGGCCCGTGACGTTCGTGCTGTCGACGAGCTGGCGGAACCCGGTCGACGTCCTCGCGGGGGCGAACGCGATCGTGGCGCCGCTGTCCGAGGCATCCGAGGTCGACGTCGAGCGCCTGTCACCGCGACCCGGTGCGGACGCCGGGTCGGTCCGAGCGGTGTTCCCGGAGACCCTGCCGGAAGAGGCCGACGAGGTCGCCGCGTGGTTCCAGGGCCACCGGAAGCGGAACCCGACCGGGTCGATGGCCCTGCTGCTCCGTGCCCGCAAGGACCTGGCGTCGTTCACCGCGGCGCTCGGGGCGCGTGCTGTGCCCTTCCACGTGCTCGGCACCGGCGGCCTGCTGCAGCGCCCCGAGATCGTGGACCTGGTCGCGTGCCTCCGGGTGCTGCACGACCCGGCTGCCGGCAACGACCTCATCCGGTTGCTCGCGGGTGCCCGGTGGCGGGTGGGCGCGGCGGACGTCGTCGCCCTCCACCACCTCGCGCGGTGGCTGTTCCAGCGCGACCACACCCAGCAGCGGCTCGACGACGAACTGACGGCGGCGTTCCGCGCCTCGGTGGCCGCGGGGGAGCACGGTTCGATCGTCGACGCCCTGGACTTCGTGGCGACCGCACCGGACGAGCACGGCGCGCTCGAGGGCATCACGCCCGCCGGCCGGAGCCGGATGCGGGCGCTCGGCACGCAGCTCGCGATGCTGCGGTCGCGGGCCGGCAGCGACCTGGTCGACTTCGTGACGCTCGTGGTGCAGGAGATGCGGCTCGACATCGAGGTCGCGGCGCACGAGCAGGGCAGCGGGGCGTACCTCGACGCCTTCATCGACGAGCTCGCCGGGTTCGTGTCCACCGACGACCGTGCCGACCTCGGGTCGTTCCTGGGGTGGATCGACGCAGCCGCCCGTCGTGACGACATGGGCCCGCGCTCCGAGGAACCCGAAGCCGGCACGGTCCAGATCCTGACGATCCACGGGTCGAAGGGCCTCGAGTGGGACGCCGTCGCGGTGCCGCGCATGGTCGAGGGCGGCCTGCCCGCGCGGCCGCAGGAGGGCTCGTCCGGGTGGCTCGGCTTCGGCCGTCTGCCGTACGAGTTCCGGGGGGACGGCGCCGAGCTGCCGAGCCTGGCGTGGCGCGGGCAGGAGACTCAGAAGGACGTCACGACCGCGATCGACGCCTTCAAGGAGCAGGTGAAGGCCCGCAACGAGGACGAGGAACGCCGACTCACGTACGTCGCGCTGACCCGTGCCCGCCACGACCTGCTCGTGTCCGGTTCGTTCTGGGCCGGCGGCGTGCGCCCCACCGAGCCGAGCCGGTACCTGCACGACCTGGTCGAGGCCGGGGTCGTCGACGGCACCGCGATCCCGGAGACCACCGTGCACGACGAGAACCCCCTCGGCGAGGACGGCGCCCAGCAGCTCTGGCCGCACGTGCCGTTCGGGCAGCGGGCGCCCCGGGTGCTGGCGGCGGCCGAGCGGGTCCGGAACGCCAACCCCGGTGCCTCCGGCCGGTACGCGGCCGACATCGACCTGCTGCTCGCCGAACGACGCGCGACCCGGAACGCGAAGCACGCGGTCGTGGTCCCGCACCGCGTGCCGGCCTCCGGCTTCAAGGACTACCTCACCGAGCCGGACAAGGTGGCCGAACGCCTGCGGCGGCCGATGCCGGAGCGTCCGTACCGAGCGACCCGGCTCGGCACGCTCTTCCACCAGTGGGTGGAGCAGCGTGCCCGGACGGGCGGGTCGCTCGAGACGCTCGACGTGTGGGGCGACGAGCTCGACCTCGACGCCGACGACCTGGTCGACGCCTCGCCGGACGCTGTGGTCACGGACGACGACGCCCGACGGCTGGCGGACTTCCAGGCCACCTTCGCCCGCTCACGGTGGGCCGGCCGCACGCCGGTCGAGGTCGAGCGGGAGATCCACATCCCGTTCCTCGGGCACAGCGTCGTCTGCAAGCTCGACGCCGTCTACGAGATCGACGGGCGTGCCGAGGTCGTCGACTGGAAGACGGGCAAGGCACCGTCCGGTGCCGACGACCTGGCCCGACGGACGCTGCAGCTCGCCCTGTACCGGGTGGCGTACGCCGAGTTCACCGGTCGACCGCTCGACCAGGTCGACGCCGTGTTCTACTTCGTCGCGGACGACCTCGAGGTCCGTCCGACCGAGCTGCTGGACCGTGCTGGACTCGAGCGCGCCTGGACGGCCGCGATCGGCTGACGGACGAGGGGTCGCGACACCCCGCGGCGTGCACGGCGCACCGGTCACAGGCCGTCAGTGCGCGGCTCGACGGCCGACGGCTCGCGGCCGGTCGGTGCTCGGAGGGCGGGGAGTCGTGACGGCTCGGGGCCGGACGCGGGCGGGGAGCGCGCCGCGCCCCAGCCGGCCACCCGGGAGGCCCGGTGCCGGTCTCGCGGACCGGCACCGGGCCTCCAGGCAGTCGCGCCCACCGCCCAGCGCGACCGCCACTGGTCACGACAGCCCGTCGGCGGCTGCGGACCGGTCGTGGACGGTCGCTCGAACGCGGGGCGGACGACGTTGCGTGACCGCTCGGCAGAGGTCAGCGCGGCGCACGAGCCGGAACGTCGGAGCGGAGATCAGCCGTGTCGGCGTTCGGTCGACGACAGCAACTGCTCGACCTCGCCGATCTCCATCGTCTCGGGGGACACCGACTGCAGCGGCTCCGCGCTCGGCGCGTGCACCGCGTCGACCAGCCGGTGCATCATCGCGACCGCGTCGTCGACGACCTCGGTGCTCTTCGCCTGGACGCCGTGCAGCAGCCAGTGCGCCGTCTCGAGTTCGTGGTGCACCCGGGCGCGCTGTGCGAGCTGACGGTCGCGTCCGCCGCCGTTCGCCTCGTAGGCGCTCAGGACGGTGTCGAAGGCGTCGCGTCGGCCGGCGAGCACCCAGGCGAGGTCCTTCGCCGGGTCTCCGAGTCGGAGCTCGCCCCAGTCGAGGATCCCGCTGACGGAGTCGCCGTCGACGAGCAGCACGCCGGTGCCGATCGATCCGTGCACGACGGTGGGGGTGAACTGCCACAGCTGCTGGTCGCGCGCGGCACCCTCCCACCGTTCGACCAGGGCGGCGGGCACGAGCTTGGTGGCGACGGCGCGGTCCATCACGGACACGGCGGAGCGCAGCACCTCGAACGGGGTGAGCGACGGCAGGCCGGCGTCCGAGACGAAGCTCGTCGGCAGCTGGTGGATCGCGGCGAGGGCGCGGCCGACGCTCGTGGCGAGCT
Organism: Curtobacterium sp. PhB25; assembly: GCF_004365375.1. Lineage (NCBI taxonomy): Bacteria > Bacillati > Actinomycetota > Actinomycetes > Micrococcales > Microbacteriaceae > Curtobacterium > Curtobacterium sp. PhB25. The sequence goes on from NZ_SODR01000002.1 coordinate 102,420, forward strand.
CGGGGCGCTCGGCGAACGACGCGAGCGTCGGGTGCGCGCCCGGCAGCCGGGTGGTGACGATGGCGCGGGTCGATCCGATCGGCGCCTGACCGCGGTACTCGGCCACACCGAACGGGAGGCGCGTGCGGATCCCGGCGCTCAGCGCACGGATCGCGACGAGGTCGGCCGACTGCCGGGCTTCCGCCCGCTGGTTCCGGGGACGTCGGATGACCGTCAGGGCGCCGTCGGCGTCGCGGAGGAGAGCCGACTCGTAGTCGCCGGCCGCGGCCGAGCCGAGCGTGCGCGTGCCCGTGACGACGAGACCGGGCACGGCCGTCGTCGCCAACGCGGCTAGAGTGAACTGGGATCCCGCCATGCCCCTCAGGGTAGGTGCGTGACGCCTGCACCGGTGCACGCCACGCTGTTCCCGAAGCCTTCCCAGTACGCCTTGCCGCACGCCCCGCCCGCAGGCCTCGCCTGCACCTGAACCGAGGAGCCCTCTGCCGTGACCGTCGAGTTCGCCTCCCGGCTCCCGCTGTCCCGCAACGAACTCGACCGCGACGCCGAGTTCCGCACGACGCCGGACCTCGACCGGGTCCTGCGCGAGGACTCCGCGACCCGGTACCTGCCGGTGCACGGCTCGGAGATGCTCCGGAACGCCGACGGCACCCTGCGGTTCGTGACCGCGGCCGACGTGCCGGACGGCACCGTGACGCTGTACCTCGGCCGCGCCGTGTCCGACGGTGCAGACGCCCCCGCCGGCACCCGCTTCGTCGCGGCCCTCGTCGACGACGCCACCGCGTCGGCCATCGAACCGTCCGACGACGCGTGGGAGAGCCTGCGCATGTTCGGCACCGAGCTGTCCCCGCGCGACCAGGGCCTGGCGGTCGAGGCCGTGGCGATGGCGAACTGGCACGCCGTCCACGGCTTCTCGCCCCGCACCGGGTCCGCGACCGACGTCGTCACCGGCGGGTGGGTGCGCCGCGACCCTGAAGGACACGAGCACTTCCCGCGTACCGACGCCGCGATCATCGTCGGTGTCGTCGACGCCGACGACCGCATCCTGCTCGGCTCGAACGCCGCGTGGGACGCCAACCGCTACTCGCTGCTCGCCGGGTTCGTCGAACCGGGGGAGTCGCTCGAGGACGCCGTCCGCCGCGAGGTCTTCGAGGAGTCCGGCGTGCACGTCGAGGAGCCCGAGTACCTCGGCTCGCAGCCGTGGCCGTTCCCCGCGTCGCTGATGGTCGGCTTCCGTGCCCGCGCAGTGGACGGCGACCCGTCCACTGCCCGGCCCGACGGCGTCGAGATCCTCGACGTGCGCTGGTTCTCGCGCGAGGACATCCGGGAGCGCGCGGGGGACACCCTGCTGCTGCCCGGTCGGACCTCGATCGCCCGCGCCATCATCGAGGAGTGGTACGGCGGGCCGCTGGACCTGCCGTGAGCAGTGCTGGTGGTGGGCCGGTGCCGGCTGGCGCTGGTCCGGGCGGTTCGGCCGGTTCGGCCGGTTCTGCCGGTTCGGCCGGTTCGGCCGAGGTCCGTCCGCCGTCGCCCGATGAACTCCTCGCCGCCCTCGACACCGAGCAGCGCACCGTCGCCCGGACCCTGCTGGGCCCCGTCGCGGTCCTGGCGGGCGCCGGCACCGGTAAGACCCGTGCGATCACCCACCGCATCGCCTACGGCGTCGCGACCGGCACCTACGCACCGAACCACGTCCTCGCGCTGACGTTCACCACCCGCGCCGCCGGGGAGCTGCGGTCGCGGCTGCGCTCGCTCGGCGCCGGCACGGTGCAGGCGCGGACCTTCCACGCCGCGGCGATGGCGCAGCTCAGCTACTTCTGGCCGGACACCGTCGGCGGGCACGCGCCGAAGATCGTCGAGTCCAAGGGCCGGATGATCGCGCACGCCGCGGACACCGTCGGGATGTCGGTCGACACCCCGGTGCTGCGCGACCTGGCCGCCGAGGTCGAGTGGCGCAAGGTGCAGATGCTCTCGCTCGAGGAGTACGAGGCCGCCGCCGCCGAACGGGTGATGCCGCGCGACACCTCGCCCCGCCGGGTGATCGACCTGATGAAGGCCTACGAGCGCCTGAAGGACGACCGCCGACAGCTCGACTTCGAGGACGTCCTGCTCGCCACGCTCGGCATGGTCGAGTCGGAGCCGCGGGTGGCGTCCTACGTGCGGCAGCAGTACCGGTTCTTCGTGGTCGACGAGTACCAGGACGTCTCGCCCGTGCAGCACGACCTGCTGCGGGCCTGGCTCGGTGGCCGCGACGACCTGTGCGTCGTCGGCGACGCCAGCCAGACGATCTACTCGTTCGCCGGTGCGTCGAGCGACTACCTGCTCGGCTTCGGCTCGGAGTTCCCCCGCGGATCGGTCGTGCGACTCGAGCGGAACTACCGCTCCACCCGCGAGGTCGTGCACGCCGCCAACGCCCTGATGCGCGGGCAACCGGGTGCGCTCGACCTGGTCGCGCAGACGCAGGAGCCCGGTCCGGACCCGGTCGTCGTGCCGTGCGTGCACGACGGCGACGAGGCCCAGACCATCGCCCGGCGCATCGCGGAACTCGTCGCCGGCGGAGCGTCGTACGGCGACTGCGCGGTGCTGTTCCGCGTCGGCGCCCAGTCCGCGGCCCTCGAGTCCGCGCTCGGCCGCAACGGCATCCCCTACCGGGTGCAGGGCGGCACGCGCTTCTTCAACCGGCCCGAGGTCAAGCTCGCGGTGCACCACATGCGCGGCGAGGCGATCCGGCAGACCGACGACGAACTGACCCGCCGTGTCCGCCTCGTGCTGCAGGTCAGCGGGTGGACGTCGACCGCCCCCGAGGGCACCGGCGCCGTCCGCGAGCAGTGGGAAGCCCTGCAGGCGATCATGGGCCTGGCCGAGGACGCCCCTGCCGGCACGACCATGCAGCAGTTCACCCAGGACCTGGTGGACCGTGCCGCGACCCACCACGAGCCCGAGGTCGACGCCGTGACCCTGGCGACCCTGCACTCGTCCAAGGGGCTCGAGTGGCCGAACGTGGTCATCGCCGGTGCCGCCGAGGGACTCCTGCCGATCTCACACGCCACCACCGACACCGAGGTGGACGAGGAACGTCGCCTGTTCTACGTCGGCCTGACCCGCGCCCGGCGGACCGTGACGATCACGTGGTCGAGACAGGGTTCCACGCGTGGGGGAGCCCGCGCTCCGAGTCGGTTCCTGGCAGCGCTCGGCACGCGCACCGCGGATGGAGCGGCACCGACCACCGGCTGACGGCCAGGTCGTCGCGGTCGAACACCACCTGGTCCGGGTCGGCGCGTTGCGACCGGAGCGGCAGGCGCCGCACGAGCAGCCGGGTGGTGGCCGCGGCCACCGCGGCGGACCGCCACGGTGACAGCGGCGACGGTGGTCGTCCCCACAGCTGCGACGCGATCGCCGGCCACGCCGGGTCGTCGTCCACGCGTGCGAACTCGGCGCACTGGAGGCACGGGCCGGCCCCCGGGACCACGAACGGCCCGAGGCGGATGCGGCCGTCGCCCACCACGACCGCCAGGTGCGGCACGCCCCTGCGGGTCCAGGCGGCGCGGAGCGCCGGGTCGACGACGTGGTCGGCGACCACCACGGCGAGCCGGGGTTCGTGCTCCGGCAGGTCGACGGGGCCGCCCGGCGGGGACGAGGTCCGGGCGACGGTCACGCCCTCGCCGGACAGGTGTGCCGCGATCGTGTCCGCCAACCCGCCGGCGCCGTGCACCTCGACCCGTTCGAGCGGTTCGGGCAGGACGTCGATCACGGCGGGGGATGCCGCACCGAGCACGCGCGCGGCGACGTCCGGTGGGCAGCCCGAGGTGACGGCGAGGCCGCTCAGCGCTTCGCGCCCCGTCTCACGCCGCAGTGCACTGAGGAACCGTTCCTCGCCCGTGGTCGGGACGTCGACGACGGCACGAGGCGGATCGACCCCGAGCTGCACCGTCGTCGGGTCGCGCCAGACGAACTCGAGTGTCGGATCGATGCGGATGCCCATGACCCCACGGTGCCCGAGTCGGGGGCACGCGTGGGGCCGGGTGGTGGATCTGTGGAGAACTCGGCGGTGCCGGACTCAGCGGGGCTGGTCGCCGGGGTGGTCCTCGTCGGTGCCTGTCTCGTCGGTGCCCGTTCCGTCGGTGGCCGTCTTGCCGGTGCCCGTTCCGTCGGTGCCCGGGGCGCCGTCGTCGATCCGGCCGGACTCGTCCTCGTGCGGACGGGCGCCGGTGGCGTCGTTGAGCAGGTCCTCGAGCGCCTTGTCGAACGCGTCGTCCTCCTCGGTCTGCGCGGGGTTCCGCAGACGGGCGACCAGAGCGTCCGGTGCGTCGACGTCGTCGGACGTGGGGACCAGGTCGAAGTGCGACCAGAGTGCGTCACGCTGCTCGGCACCGAGCTCGTCCGTCACCCGCTGCCACATCGCGGCGGCCTCGCGCAGACGGCGGGGTCGCAGTTCGAGGCCGACGAGCGTCGCGAACGCGGACTCGGCGGGTCCTCCGGCTGCACGGCGACGACGGACCATCTCGGCGATGGCACCGCTCTTCGGCAGCCGGACGGTGGCGGCGGCGGTCACCGTGTCGACCCAGCCCTCGACGAGCGCGAGCATGGTCTCGAGTCGTGCCAGCGCAGCATCCTGCTCGGGCGTGCGCGGCGGGATGAGCGCACCGGAGGCGAGCGCGTCCCGCAGCTGCTCCTGGTTGGTCGGGTCGATGTCCGCGGCGAGCTCCTCGACGCGGTCGAAGGGGATGTGGATGCCCCGTGCGTAGTCCGTGATCGACGAGATGATGTGCAGTCGCAGCCACCGCGCCGAGCGGAAGAGCCGTGCGTGGGCGAGTTCGCGGACCGCCAGGTAGATGCGGACCTCGTCCTCGGAGACGTCGAGGCCCTCGGCGAACTCGGCCACGTTCTGCGGCAGGAGTGCGGCCACCTGCTCGTCCAGCAGCGGGACACCCACGTCGCCGCCGGACACGACCTCCTTCGACAGCTGGCCGACGACCTGGCCGAGCTGGATGGCGAAGAGGGCACCGCCGACGCCGCGCATCGCCTTCGAGACGTCACCGAGCATCGCCTTGAGTTCTTCGGGAGCACGCTGGTCGATGGCCTCGGTCAGCGCATCGGCGATGCTGAACGCGACGGGCTCGGCGATCTGGGTCCACACCGGAACCGTCGCCTTCGCCCACTGCTCCCGCGTGTACAGGCTCGGGGTCGCGGTGAGCTCGGCCACGGTCGTGACCTCGTCCAACCAGAGGGCGGCGACCTGGAACGCCTGGTCGGCCGCCTGCGAGGCCACCGGGTCGACGGCGTGGCCGCCCTCGCGGGCGATCGCGGTGGCGCGCTCGGCGGTCGCGGAGAAGTCGATGCCGTCGCCGCCGGACTGCGCGGCACGCTGCAGCTGGCTCATCAGGTTCGCGACGAAGGCCGGGTCGTTCGGCAGGCCGGCTGCACCGGCGAGCTGCGACGGGTCGATCTGGCCCTCGCCCGAGAGCAGCTTGCGCAGCATCTCCTGGAAGTCGTCGTCCGGCCCCGGCTGTGGTTCATCAGGCATGCCGACTACGCTAATCGCTGCTCACGGGGCCGCACCTGGGATGCCCCCGTGGGAACGCCCGAACCGCTGCGCCGAGGGCGAACAGTCCCGCCGCACGGCGCGGACGACCGCCCCGCCGTCAGGCCCGGCGACCGCCCCTGGAAGGACCCCGCGTGACCCTCTTCACCCCCGCGCCCCGTCGTCGTTCGCGTGCCAGGACCGTCGGGTGGGCGTTCGTGATCGGTGCCGTCGTGCTGGGGATCCTGGCGAGCGTGCTGCCGAGCCCGTACCTGATCGAGGTCCCCGGACCGGTCTACAACACCATCGGGACCCAGAAGCAGGGGACGGGCAAGGACGCGAAGGACGTCAAGCTGATCCAGGTCTCCGGGCACGAGACCTACCCCACCGCCGGTGCGCTCGACATGCTGACGGTCGGCATCCAGGGCGACGCGACGAACCGTCCGTCGTGGACCAGCGTCGTCCGGGCGATCTTCACGAAGTCCGAGGCCGTGATCCCGGTCGAGGCGATCTACCCGACCGGCACCACGACCGAGCAGGTGAACCAGCAGGACTCCGCCGACATGCAGGCGTCGCAGCAGTCCGCGGTGGCCGCAGCACTGATCCAGCAGGGGAACGACCTGCCGACCGAACTCGAGGTCGGAACCGTGCAGCCCGGCTCGGCTGCCGACGGTCCGATCGAGAAGGGCGACGTCATCACGGCCTTCGACGGCACCCCGCTCACGACGAACGCCGACGCCACCTCGCTGCGCGAGCTCGTCGCGAAGCACGGCACGTCGACCCCGGCCACCGTCACCATCGAGCGCGACGGTGCGACGAAGGACGTCCGGGTGACCCCGCGCGACGAGCAGGGCACCGCGCTCCTGGGCGTCGGCGTCACGGAGAAGTACGACTTCCCGTTCGACGTCTCGATCAAGCTGCAGGACGTCGGTGGACCCTCGGCCGGCATGATGTTCGCGCTCGGGATCATCGACGAGATCACACCAGGCAAGCTCAACGGCGGCAAGCACGTCGCGGGGACGGGCACGATCACCGCCGACGGCGAGGTCGGAGCCATCGGCGGCATCCGGCAGAAGCTCTACGGCGCGCGGGAAGCGGGGGCGACGGTGTTCCTCGCCCCGGCCGACAACTGCGGCGAGGTCGTCGGGCACGTGCCGGACGGGCTCGACGTCTACAAGGTGTCGACGCTCGACCAGGCCGTCACCGACCTGCAGACCATCGCCGACGGGAAGAGCACCGCGAAGCTCGCCCGCTGCGGTTCCTGACCGAGTTCCTGAGTCCTCGCACAGTTTCACAGTCCGCCCGGTCCAATAGGATCAGTGCACTGACGGCCCGCCGCGAGCCGGGCCCGCCGGTCCGACACGTCTGGAGCACATCAAGTGACGACAACCTCGTCCACCTCGGGGCGGCGTTCGCCGCGGGTCCCGATCGTGGTCACGATCATCGTGCTGGCCGCACTGGTGATCGGCTTCTTCATCTTCGCCAGCCTGTACACCGACTACGCGTGGTTCGCGCAGCTCGGGTTCCAGCAGGTCCTCACGACGCGGTGGATCGCAGGGACCCTGATGTTCCTCGCGGGCTTCCTGGGAATGGCGATCCCGGTCTTCCTGAGCATCGGACTGGCCTTCCGGTACCGCCCGGTCTACGCGAAGCTCAACTCGCAGCTGGACCGGTACCAGCAGGTCATCGAACCGCTGCGCCGCGCCGTCATGATCGGCATCCCGGTGGTGCTCGGCATCTTCGCCGGGCTGTCGACCTCGGGGCGCTGGAGCATGGTGCTCGAGTACTTCAACCGGACCCCGTTCGGCAAGACGGACCCGCAGTTCGGCCTGGACATCGGCTTCTACGTCTTCGAGCTGCCGTTCTGGCGCTCGATCGTGGCGTACTCGTCGGCCGTGGTGCTGATCGCGGGGCTCGCCGCCCTCGCCGCCTGCTACCTGTACGGCGCGTTGCGCTTCGGGGGACGTGAAGTCCGGATCTCCCGTGCCGCGCGCATCCAGCTCGCCGTCACCGCTGCGCTCTACATCGCGCTGCAGGCCGTCAGCCTGTGGCTCGACCAGTACGCGGCGCTCACCAAGTCGAACTCGCTCATCACCGGTGCGCAGTACACCGAGGTCAACGCGGTCATCCCGGGTCGCGAGATCATGGCGGGCATCGCGGCGATCGTCGCGATCCTGTTCATCGTCACCGCGGTGATCGGCCGCTGGCGCATCTCGATCGTCGGCACCGGCCTGCTGCTCGTCGCCGCGATCGTCATCGGGGGCATCTACCCCTGGATCGTCCAGCGCCTGCAGGTCAAGCCCTCGGAGCGTACCTACGAGTCCGCGTACATCGAGCGGAACATCAAGGCCACGCGTGACGCCTACGGTGTCTCCGACGTCAAGGAACAGAACTACGACGCCACGACCGAGGCCAGCTCCGGCGCCCTCGCGCAGGACGCCCAGACGACGGCGAACATCCGCCTCATCGACCCGAAGATCGTCTCCGACACCTTCAGCCAGCTGCAGCAGTACCGGCAGTACTACCAGTTCCCGGACGAGCTCGACGTCGACCGGTACGACGTCAAGGGCGAGACCGAGGACACCGTCATCGCGGTGCGCGACATCGACCTCGACGGTCTGAGCTCGGCCGCGAACACCCAGTACAACCGGGCGTTCGTGTACACCCACGGCTACGGCGTCACCGCGGCCTTCGGCAACCAGCGCGCGAGCGACGGCAAGCCGGTGTTCCTCGAGTCGGGCATCCCCTCGAACGGTGCGCTGGGTGACTTCCAGCAGCGCGTGTACTTCGGCGAGACCTCGCCGGCGTACTCGATCGTCGGGGCGCCGAAGGGCTCGAAGGACGTCGAGCTCGACTACCCGTCCGGATCCGACGACGACAACGGCGGCAACGCCACCACGACGTACTCCGGCGACGGCGGACCGAGTGTGGGCAACTTCTTCAACCGACTCGTCTACGCGGCGAAGTTCCAGTCGGAGCAGGTCCTGCTGTCGGACGCGGTCAACAAGGACTCGCAGATCCTCTACGACCGCGACCCGATCACGCGTGTCCAGAAGGTCGCGCCGTACCTGACGGTCGACAGCGACGCCTACCCGGCGATCGTCGACCACCGCATCCAGTGGGTCGTCGACGGCTACACGACGAGCGACGCCTACCCGTACTCGCAGAGCCAGAGCCTGTCGGACAGCATCGCCGGTTCGGAGTCCTCGGCGTACCGCACCGACCAGGTCAACTACATCCGCAACTCGGTGAAGGCCACGGTCGACGCCTACACGGGCAAGGTGACCCTCTACGCGTGGGACACCAAGGACCCGGTGCTGAAGACGTGGGAGAAGATCTTCCCGACGTCGGTCAAGTCGGTGTCGAGCATGAGCGCCGAGCTGCTGGACCACGTCCGCTACCCGACGGACCTGTTCAAGGTGCAGCGGTCGATCCTCGGCACCTACCACGTGACGAACGCGAACTCGTTCTACTCGGGTGACGACGCGTGGAACACACCACAGGAGCCCACCACCACGGGGTCGACCGACACGGATGCGAGCGCCGCCGACACGTCGACGACCACCAACGCCCTGGGCGCGCAGACGACGACGACCGCGAGCAAGGCGAACCTGCAGGATCCGTACTACCTGACGATGAAGGTGCCGGGGCAGGAGACCGCGTACAACCTGTACACGACCTACATCCCCCAGCAGTCCGCCGGTGCGAACAACCGCAACGTGCTGACCGGCTACCTGGCCGCCGACTCCGACGCGGGAGGTGCGGGCAAGGGCAAGAAGGCGTCGGGCTACGGCAAGCTCACGTTGTTGACGATGCCGAAGACCGACAACATCCCGGGCCCGGCGCAGGTGCAGAACCTGTTCAACTCGGACACCACGGTGTCGCAGGAGCTGAACATCCTGAAGCGCGGCAACTCGACGGTGAAGCAGGGCAACCTGCTCACCCTTCCGGTCGGCGGCGGCTTCCTGTACGTGCAGCCCGTGTACGTGCAGTCGACGTCGAGCGGTTCGTACCCGCTGCTGCAGAAGGTGCTCGTCGCGTTCGGCGACAAGATCGCGTTCGAGGACACCCTCGACGAGGCACTCAACTCGCTGTTCGGCGGTGACTCGGGTGCTGCTGCCGGAGACTCCGATGCCAGTGGTTCGGGGAGCGACTCCGGTTCGTCTGGGTCGGGCTCGTCCGACTCCGGTTCCGACTCGGGCTCCGGGTCGACCGACGGCTCGACCGGTTCGGGCACCACGGACAACGACGCACTGCAGCAGGCGCTGTCCGACGCGAACGACGCCCTGCAGGACCGTCAGCAGGCCTACGCCGACAACGACCTGGTCGCTGCAGCCGAGGCCGACAAGCGCCTGCAAGAGGCGATCGAGGCCGCGACCGCAGCCGAAGACGGCAGCTGACACGCCGTGGCGGGGCACACGATTTGTGCCCCGCCACGACCGTGTGTAGGCTATTCAATGTGCCGCGGGGTGGAGCAGTTCGGTAGCTCGCTGGGCTCATAACCCAGAGGTCGTAGGTTCAAATCCTGCCCCCGCAACCAAGCGTCACACGAAAGCCCCGGTCCGGAAGGACCGGGGCTTTCCTCGTTCCCGGGATCCTCCACGCCGGAACGCTCCGCAGTGCGCCGGTACGCTCGGCGGATGGGCACCCTCACGATCGCCGCCGCGCAGTTCGCTCCCGTGGACGACCCGGTGGCCAACCTCGAGACCGTCCGGACCGCGGCGGTCGACGCAGCGGCGCGGGGAGCGGCGCTGCTCGTCACGCCGGAGTACTCGTCGTACTTCACCGCCGACATCGACGACCGGTTCGTCGCCGCAGCGCAGCCGCTCGACGGCCCCTTCGTGTCAGGGCTGCAGGACATCGCCCGCGACACCGGACTCGCGCTCGTCGTCGGGATCGCCGAGACGACCGACGTATCAACGTCCGACGCAGCGACCCCGGCAGGCCCCACGCGCTTCCGCAACACCCTGGTGGCAGTGCTCCCCACCGGCGAGCTCGCGGCGACCTACCGGAAGGTGCACCTCTACGACGCCTTCGGGTCGCGGGAGTCCGACCGCATCGAGTCCGGAGACCCGGAGCAGCTGCCGGTCTTCGAGTTCGAAGGCCTCCGGATCGGGCTCGAGACCTGTTACGACCTGCGTTTCCCCGAGGTCACCCGCCGGCTGGCAGCGCCCGAGCACGGTGCGGCCGACGTCGTCGTGCTGCCGGCCGAGTGGGTGCGCGGCCCCGGCAAGGAGCACCACTGGCGGACCCTGCTCACCGCGCGGGCGATCGAGAACACCGTGTGGGTCGTCGGTGTCGGCCAGACGCCGCCGATCGGCATCGGCGCCTCGGTGGTGCTCGACCCCTCCGGTGTCGCCGTGGCGTCGGCCGGCTCTGCGCCCGGCACGCTCGTCGCGACGGTCGACACCGCCGTGACCGAGGCGGTCCGGCAGGTCAACCCGTCGCTGGCACTCCGCCGGTACGACGTCGCGCTGCGCGCCCGGCCTGGAGGCGCGGCTCGCCCCTGACCGGCAGGTCCCGTCCGATCCGTGGTCGCGACTGCGCCGGTGGCGGGATCGGGCTCAGGACGGCGCGTGGAGGCGTGCCAGGCGGCCGGCGGCGTCCTCGAGGACGGAACGCCGCTTGCAGAACGCGAAGCGCACGAGGGACCGGTAGCCCGCGGCGTGCTCCGGCCGGACGAAGGCCGACACCGGCACGCCGACGACCCCGGCCAGGGTGGGCAGCTCGAGGCAGAAGGCCCGTGCGTCGTCGTACCCGAGCGGCGCGGTGTCGGCGATGACGAAGTACCCGCCGTCCGGCCGCATGACGTCGAAGCCCGCTGACCGGAGCCCCGAGGCGAGCAGTTCGTGCTTGGCGGCGAGTTCGGCGGCGATCCCGGCGAAGACGGCGTCGGGCAACCGCAGTCCGACGGCGACGGCCGGCTGGAACGGTGCGCCGTTGACGAAGGTCAGGTACTGCTTCACCGTCGTGATCGCGTCGACGAGCGTCGGGGGAGCGGTGAGCCAGCCGATCTTCCAGCCGGTGGTGCTGAAGGTCTTGCCGGCGCTCGAGATCGAGACCGTCCGCTCGGCGGCTCCGGGCATTGTCGCGATCGGCGTGTGCGGGACGGTGAACGTCAGGTGCTCGTAGACCTCGTCGGTGACGATGAGGGCGTCGTACTGCGTCGCGAGTTCCACGATCGTGCGCAGGACCTCGTCGGGCAGGACCCGGCCGGTCGGGTTGTGCGGCGTGTTGACGAGCACGACGCGGGTGCGGTCGGTGAACGCGGCGCGCAGCGTGTCCTCGTCCGGCAGGAAGTCCGGAGCGGTGAGGGGCACGGTGACGTGGGTGCCGCCGGCGAGCCGGACGAGCGCACCGTAGGCGTCGTAGAACGGTTCGAACGTGATGACCTCGTCGCCCGGTTCGACCAGGGCGAGGAGCGTCGCGGAGAGCGCTTCGGTGGCGCCGGCGGTGACCAGGACCTGCCGGTCGGGATCGACCTCGAGGCCGTACCACCGCTGCTGGTGTTCGGCCACGGCGGTGCGGAGGTCGACCGTCCCGCGTCCGGGCGGGTACTGGTTGACGCCGTCCCGGATGGCGCGGACCGCGGCTTCGAGCACCTCGGCGGGGCCGTCCTGGTCGGGGAAGCCCTGCCCGAGGTTGATCGCGCCGGTGCTCGCGGCGAGGGCGCTCATCTCGGCGAAGACGGTGGGCGCCGGGACGCCGTCGGGTCCCAGGAGCATCGCTCCCTCGGCTGCTCGCAACCAGGGTCCTGCCTGCCGCATGTGGTTCCCTCCGGTGACGGCGACGACGTGTCGCGCTGAACGGACCCCAACCTAGCTGGCCGTCCGACGGCGATCCGGGGACGGACCCACAGCCCACGCATAAGATCGGCAGAGGATGCTTCCAGCGTCGCCAGAAGCACCGCTCAGGTGGTTGCGACAGACTGCACGAGCTTGAAAGGAGCACGTCCAGCATGACCGACACCACGCCCAACGGGCAGGGCGACGACCGCCGTCCGGACGATGCGGCATCGCCTGCCGCCAGTGAGGACGCCGCCGCAGCGGCCACGAAGGGGAACACGTCGATGCCGAACGACTCCGAGCAGTTCAACGACTCCGAGCAGTCCAACGACGCCGAGCAGCCCGAGAACGCCGAGCGGTCCGACGACGCCACGAGCGCCGACCACACCGACGTGATCCCGTCGGCGACCGACCACCCCACGGACCGCTACACGGCCCCGTACCCGACGCTCTCGGGCGACCAGCAGCGCGATGCCGGCCAGCAGCCGGCCGGGTACGGCCAGCAGACCTCCCCGTACGGGCAGGCGTCCCAGTACGGCCAGCAGCCCGCCGCAGACCAGACGAGCCAGTACGGGCAGGCCCAGCAGAGCCAGTACGGGCAGAACCAGCAGCCGCAGTACGGGCAGGCCCAGCAGAGCCCGTACGGCCAGCAGTCGCAGTACGGCCAGGGCCAGCAGTCCCAGTACGGCCAGAGCCAGCAGTCCCAGTACGGTCAAAACCAGCCGAACCAGCAGTCCCAGTACGGTCAGCAGTCGCAGTACGGCCAGCAGGGCCAGTACGGCCAGGCCCAGCAGCCGCCGTACGGCCAGCAGCCGACCGCGGGCCAGCCGCGGTACGGCGAGTACGCCCAGCCGGCCTCCGCCGCTGCCCCCGCGTCCTCGTCGGAGTACGCGACGGCGTCGGCGCAGGCACCGCAGTCCGCCACGAGCGCCTTCGGCGACGTGGACGGCGCGAACCAGCGCAACGGCCACTACTTCGCCGACGGAACAGCGGGTGCCGCTGCCACCACGACCACCACCCGTTCCGGGCGCAGCAAGCTCGTCCTGCCGATCATCGCCGGACTGGTCGTCGCGGGTCTGGTCGGCGGCGGCGCCGGGTGGCTCGCCGGGTCGTCGCAGGGCGGCACCGTCACGTCGTCCTCCGGTTCGTCGCAGGGCGGCAACCTCACGGTCAACGACTACGACTCCGCGACGGTCGTCACCGCGGTCGCTGCTCAGGCGACGCCGTCGGTCGTGACGATCAACGTGTCGTCCAGCAACGAGGCCGGCACCGGTTCGGGTGTCGTGATGAGCAAGGACGGCTACATCGTCACGAACACCCACGTGGTGACGCTCGACGGCGACAGCTCGAACGGTTCGATCACCGTGACGACCTCGAACGGCAAGATCTACGAGGGCAAGCTCATCGGCACCGACCCGACGGTCGACCTCGCGGTCATCAAGATCGACGCGACCGACCTCAAGCCGATGGAGTTCGCCGACTCCACGAAGCTCAACGTCGGTGACACCGCGGTCGCGATCGGTGCGCCCCTGGGCCTGTCGAACACGGTCACGGACGGCATCGTCTCGACCCTGAACCGCAGCATCCAGGTCACGTCGAGCGCTCCCAGCGAGGGCGGCGACTCGAACGAGGGCGGCAACGGCGGCAGCGGCCCGTTCGACTTCTGGGGCAACGGCGACAACGGCAGCAGCTCGTCCGCGAACACCACGGTCTCGCTGCCCGTCATCCAGACCGACGCGTCGATCAACCCGGGCAACTCCGGTGGTGCCCTGCTCGACGCGAAGGGCAAGCTGATCGGCATCAACGTGGCCATCGCCTCGGCCGGCAGCTCGTCGTCGTCGGACTCGGCGGCCGGCAGCATCGGCGTCGGCTTCTCGATCCCGTCGAACCTGGTGAAGCGCGTCGCGAACGAGATCAAGGACAAGGGCTCGGCCACGCACGGCCTGCTCGGTGCCACGGTCGGCGACGCCTCGGAGAACGCGAGCGCGACCCAGATGGGTGCGCTCATCAAGTCGGTCTCGTCCGGCGGTGCGGCGGCCAAGGCCGGTCTGCAGAAGGGTGACGTCGTCACGAAGATCGGTTCGGCGACCGTCTCGGACGCCACCGACCTGACGGCGCAGGTCCGCTACTTCGCAGGCGGTGCGTCGACGACGATCAGCTACCTCCGGAACGGGCAGTCCCGCGAGGCGGACGTGACCCTGGGCACGTACGACAGCAAGGGCTGACGCCACCACGGACAGGACGGGAGGCCCGGTGCACGACGTGCGCCGGGCCTCCCGTCCGTCTGCGGGTCGCGTCGCGGGCGCCCCGCAGGTTCCGGGTTCGGGTCTTGATAGGCTCATGGTCGCTCTGCGGGGCGGCACCGCCCCGGTGCGTCCCGTGCACCCAGCCAGCACCCCGAGGTACGCATGCAGACAGACGGACAGCCCCTGCCGGGCGTCTCGTACGTGATGCCCGTGCTCAACGAGGTCACCGAGGTCCGCGCTGCGGTCGCCAGCCTGCTCGACCAGGACTACACCGGCGTGTTCGAGGTCATCCTCGCGCTCGGCCCCTCGATCGACGGCACGAACGAACTCGTGGCCGAGATGAGCGCGGCCGACCCACGCATCCGGGCGATCGACAACCCGGTCGGGTCCACGCCGGCCGGCCTGAACGTCGCGATCACGGCGTCGGTGCACCCCGTGGTGGTCCGCGTCGACGCGCACTCGGTGCTGCCACCGGACTACACGCGCATCGCCGTCCGCACCCTGCTCGAGTCCGGTGCGGACAACGTCGGCGGCATCATGCGCGCCGAGGGCCGCAGCCCGTTCGAGCGGGCCGTCGCGTTGGCGTACGGCAGCCGCGTCGGCCTCGGCGGCACCCCGCACCACGTCGGTGGGACCGCCGGCCCGGCCGAGACCGCGTACCTCGGCGTCTTCCGCCGCGACCGCCTGTTCGAGGTCGGCCTGTTCGACGAGGGCATCAAGCGCGGCCAGGACTGGGAACTGAACCGACGCCTGCGCCAGACCGGCGGCACGGTGTGGTTCACGCCCGAGCTGGTCGTCACCTACCGCCCGCGACCGAGCCTGAAGCGCCTGGTGCGGCAGTTCGTCGCCACCGGGTTGTGGCGAGGCGAGCTCGCCCGTCGGTTCCCCGCGAACAACGGCCTGCGGTACTTCGTGCCGCCCGCGATGGTCGCCGCCATGGCCGTCGGAATCCTCGCCGGCGTCGTCGGTGTCGTCGGCGCAGCCCTCGGCAGCCCGGTCGCCTGGGCGCTCCTCGGGTTCGCCGTGCCCGCCGTGTACCTGCTCTTCGTCGTCCTCGGGTCGGTCGCCGTCGCGCGCCGGTCCGGGGTGGCGACCTTCCTCTGGTTGCTCGTGGTGCTGCCCTGCATCCACGTGGGATGGGGGCTCGGTTTCATCATCGGGTTCCTCACCCGTACCTCCGAGCTGACCACCCACACCGGACGGTGACCCCATGACCGACCCCGCCACCCACGGCCGCGGATCCGCACGCCCGACGTCGATCGCCGAGCTGCGGGCCGTCGCCCAGCCGGACGAGGTCCGCGCCCGCGCCAACGCCGAGCACTGGACGGCGTCGCTGTACCTGCGCGACGTCTCGCCGTACCTGACCTGGGTGCTGCTGAAGACCCGCGTCAGCGCCAACCAGGTGACCGGCCTGATGATCCTGGTCGGGTGGAGCATCGCCGCGGCCCTGCTCATCCCCGGCATCTGGGGCGCAGCGCTCGCCCTGGTGCTCGGACAGCTGCAGATGCTCGTGGACTGCTGCGACGGCGAGGTCGCACGGTGGCGTGGCACCCGCTCGCCCGCCGGGGTGTTCCTGGACAAGGTCGGGCACTACACGACCGAGGGACTGATCCCGGTGGCGCTGGGCATCCGAGCCGCCACCTGGCCGATCCACGGCGCCGACTGGATGTGGACCACGATCGGCTGCGCACTCGGCCTGGTGATCGTGCTGAACAAGGCCCTCAACGACATGGTGCACGTCGCCCGGGCGAACGCGGGGCTCGACAAGCTCGTCGACCGACGCGACGCCTCGACCGCGCCGTCCGGCCGGAAGCTCGCCTCGCTCCGCCGCCTGGCGCGGTTCCTGCCGTTCCACCGCCTGTACCACTCGGTCGAGCTGAGCATGCTCGCGTTCCTGTTCGCGCTCATCGGACTGGCGATCGGCGACACGCTCGCCAGCCGGATCCTGGTCGGGGCGCTGCTGCCGCTGGCCGTGCTGGCGACCGTCGGACACTTCCTGGCGATCATCGCGTCCAAGCGGGTCAAGGCGTGACCGACGACGCGGTGCCCCACGACGCGGTGCCCCACGACGCGGTGCCCGACGGCGCGGTGACCGATGGCACCGTGACCCCGAGCACCGTTCGTCGCCACGCGGTCGCGCACCCGAAGCGACCCCGTGTCGCCGTCGTGAGCCTGTCGCAGGGCACCCGGCCCGACGACCTGCGCCGCGGGCTCGACAGCGTGCTCGCGCAGCAGGGCGTCGAACTCGACGTGGTCTGCGTCGGCAACGGCTGGGAGCCGACCGGCCTGCCGGACGGGGTGCGGACGCTGGCGCTGCCGGAGAACCTCGGGATCCCGGCCGGCCGCAACGCCGGTGCCGAGGTCGTCGACGGGGACTACGTGTTCTTCCTGGACGACGACGCCTCGATCCCCTCGGTGACGTTCCTGCAGGACGCCGTCGGCCGCTTCGAACGCGACCCCTCGCTCGGACTGCTCCAGCCCCGCGTGGTCGACCCGACCGGCGCTGCCAACCCGCGGCGCTGGGTCCCGCGCATCCGCAAGGGCGAGCCGGACCACTCGTCGCCGGTGTTCTCGGTGTGGGAGGGCGCCGTCGTGCTGCCGATGGACGTGTACCGGATCGTCGGGGGCTGGGGAGCGGAGTACTTCTACGCGCACGAGGGCATCGAACTCGCGTGGCGCGTGTGGGACGCCGGTCGACGTGCTTGGTACGCCGGCGACCTGGTCGCCCACCACCCGGCCATCGACCCGGCGCGGCACACCGAGTACTACCGCCTGAACGCCCGCAACCGGGTGTGGCTGGCCCGACGGAACCTGCCGGCACCGCTCCGACCGCTCTACGTCGGTTCGTGGGCCGCGATCCAGGTCGCGCGCTGGTGGCGACACCCGCGACGCCTGACGACGTGGTTCGCCGGCATCCGCGAAGGACGGACCACCGACTGCGGACCGACCCGACCGATGAGCTGGCTGACCGTCGCCCGGATGACGCTCGCCGGGCGCCCGCCCGTCGTCTGACCACCCCGAACCCCACCGCCACCGCCACCGCCACCGCAGAACGGGAGACAGTCCATGCCGATCACCAGTGACGTGCGGACCGCCGTGCGCCTGGCCCAGCGCCTGCTCGCCTCGCGCCGGAGCCGCCGGGAGCTCGCCCGTCGCCTGCCGTCGGTCGCGGCGCCGGCGCCCGGCACGATCGAGATCGCGGTCTACTTCGCCGACGGCCCCGTGAACATGTACCAGGTGCGCCAGTGGTACGCGCCGCTGGCCGAACTGGCGAAGACGCACCCGGTCGCGATCATCGCGCGCAGCCCGGGCACGATGACCACGCTCATCGACGAGTCGCCGGTCCCCGCCGTGTACGCCCGTCAGGTGGTCGACCTGGAGCAGTTCGTCGAGACCCAGGCGCCGAAGGTGGTGCTCTACGTCAACCAGAACGCCCGCAACTTCCAGATGATGCGGTACGGGCGCATGTGGCACGTCTTCGTCAACCACGGCGAGAGCGACAAGATGTACATGACGACGAACCAGTTCAAGGCGTACGACTACGCGTTGATCGCCGGGGACGCCGCACGTGGCCGGCTCGCCGAGGCGCTGTGGGACTACGACCTCGACGCCAGGACCATCGCGATCGGCCGCCCCCAGGCCGACCACTTCGCCGGCGCGGCACCGTACCCCGCCGACGACCGGACCGTCGTGCTGTACGCACCGACGTGGGAGGGCGACCGCGGCGCCGCAGCGTACGGCTCGATCGCGTCCCACGGCACCACCATCGCCGAGCAGGTGCTCGCGTCGCCCCGCCACCGCCTGGTGTACCGCCCGCACCCGCGGAGCGGCGTGCTCGACCCGGCGTACCGAACGGCACACGAGCGGATCGTCGCGGCGATCACGGCGGCGAACGCGGCCGACCCCACCGCGCACCACGTCCACGACGAGGGCGGCGAGCTCGGCTGGCAGCTGGCCGACGCAGACGTGGCGATCACCGACATCAGCGCGATGATCTACGACCGCCTGGCGGTCGGGAAGCCCCTCATCGTGACCCGCCCGGTGTCGCCGGAGGCCGATGTGGACGAACGCGGCTACCTGAGCGACGCCAACTGGCTGACCGCGGCCGACGCGCCGACTGTGCTCGCGCGGATCGACGCCGCCGTGGGGGACGCCGCCGAGCTCGCCAAGCTGCAGCAGTGGGTGGCGCGCTACTTCGGCGACACCACGCCCGGTGCCGCGACGGCCCGGTTCCACGCTGCCGTCGAGTGGCTGCTGGAGCGCTGGCGCACCGTCGCTGCCGAGCGCGGCGAACGCTGAGCCCCGTCCGGACACGGTCACGGGTGCAGCCCCTGACCGACCAGTGACATCCGCCACACGTACTCGGAGCGGTCCGGACGGCGCCAGCGGACGATCACGACGCCGGTGTCCTGCGGATCCGCGCCGAACACGGCGACGGACAGACGTCGACCCGGTTCGAGCCGGTGCACCGCCAGCGGCGGGCTGTAGCCGTTGCCGAGGTGGGTGAGGGTCAGGCCGTCGACCGGTTCGTCCCCGGTGTTGACGAGGTCGTACCGGCGCGGGGCCTGCGAGCGGTCGATGGTGAACGGGACGGCGTACGCGGGTGCTGGGTGGTGCATGGGGGGAACGCTAGGGGGAGGGTCCGACGGTGGGGCCCCGGCGCAGCACCCGGGAACCCGTCGCTGTGGAGGGGGCACCGTGGTGCCCTGGTTGTGTAGGGGGAGTACCCGACCGGTCAGACGCCGTAGTCGGCGGAGTACTGCGCCAGCGCTTCCTCGATGGTGCCGTCGAGCTGCAGCCGGCCCTTGTCGAGGTACAGACCGCGGTCGCAGAAGCGGCGCAGGTCCTTGTCGCTGTGGGACACGAAGAAGAGCGTCCGACCGCCGGCCAGGAGCTCCTCGATCCGCTTGTAGCACTTCTCGCGGAAGGCCTTGTCACCGACGGCGAGGACCTCGTCCACCAGGATGACGGGCTCGTCGAGCCGCGAGATCACCGCGAACGCGATGCGCACCTTCATGCCGCTCGACAGGTGCTTGTACGGGGTGTCGACGAAGTCCGCGATCTCGGCGAAGTCGATGATCTCGTCGAAGGCGGCACGGATCTCGGCGCGCGACATGCCGTGCAGGCCGGCGGTCAGGTAGACGTTGTCGCGGACGGACAGGTCGCCGACGAAACCACCGGTGATCTCGATGAGCGGCGCGACGCCGGCCCCGACGTCGATCCGGCCCTCGTCCGGCAGCATCACCTGCGCCACGAGCTTCAGGAGCGTGGACTTGCCCTGACCGTTGCGACCGACGACGCCGATCGCCTCGCCCGGACGGACGTCGAACGACACGTTGCGGAGCGCCCAGAACTCGTCGGCACGCTTGCGGCGGCCGCGTCCGCCGAAGAGGTCCTTGAAGTTGCGGCTCGCCCGTCGGTTGCGTTTGAAGCAGATGCCGGCGTCGCGCACAGTGATCACCGGCGCGACGGTCTCGGTACGTCGGGTCTGGTCGGTGGCGGTCATCACAGCTCCTTCAGCACGCGGTGCTCGCTGCGTCGGAACACCGCGAAGCCGATGACCAGGACGATGCCCGTGATGACCACCGACGCCCCGACCTCGAGCCAGTCGAGCTGGCTCGGGAAGAACGCGGCGCGGTACATCCCGAAGATGCCGGTGAGCGGGTTGACCGCGGCGATGGGGCGCAGGGCGTCGGGCAGCGCGTGCGTGCCGTAGATGATCGGCGATGCGTAGAACAGGAAGCGCAGGACGAGCTTGGTCGCCCGCTCGAGGTCGCGGAAGAAGACGACGAGCGGCGCGACGATCAGGCCGAGGCCGTACACCAGCGCGCACTGCAGCACGATCGCCAGCGGGAAGAAGACGACCTGCCAGTGCAGGTGCGCACCCGTCGCGATCGCGAACGCCGCCAGCACCGGCAGGCTCAGCAGGAACTCGATGCCCTTCGACGCGTCGATCCGCGCGACCCAGATGGTGCGGGGGATCGTCGTCGAGCGGATGAGCTTCGACTCCTTGATGAACGCCCGCGTGGAGTCCGAGACGCCCCCGGTGAACCACATCCACGGCAGCAGCGCGGAGAGCAGGAAGACGATGTACGGGTCTTCACCGACCGAGCCGCGGTGGAACACCTGGGTGAAGACGAACCAGTAGATCGCCGACATCACGAGCGGGTCGAGGATCGACCAGACGTACCCGAGCGCCGACGTCGAGTACCGGACCCGGAGGTCGCGGACGGTCAGCAGCCAGAGGGCATGACGGTAGCGCCGACCGGCGCTCCGGGTCGCCGCTGGTGCGGCAGCCGCGGGCACGGTCGGCGCGCTCGCTGTGGTCACGGTTTCCCTTCGGGCGGAACCGCCGAAGGGGTCCTGACGGAGGTTCAGGCGAACAGGTTGTTCGCGCGCTCGAGGTCCTCGGCGAAGTCGATCTCGACCGCGTACAGGTCGGAGATGTCGATCGGGGACCAGCGTAGCCCGTCCTCGGCGATGGCAGCCTCGATGCCGCCCTCGAAGTACTCCTGGTCGTCGACGCGACCGAGCTGACGGATGAGGGCCTGCTTGTCGTTCGCCGACACGTAGTTGATGCCGACGGCTTCGCCGAGCCCGCCGACGACCTGCTTGGAGAGCTTGTGGATGAAGCCCTCGGCGTCGACGGTGTACTTGACCTCTTCGTCGGAGACCTTGTCGGTGTTGACGCTGACGAACGAGTGGTCCTCGTCGATCATGTCGGCCGCTCGGACGAGCGCCATCGGGTCGAAGACCACGTCGCCGTTCATCCAGAGGACACCGCTCTTGCCGGTCGCCTTGAGGGCGCGCAGCAGGCTCTTCGAGGTGTTGGTGGAGTCGTAGGACTCGTTGTAGACGAAGGACGCGTCGGGGAAGGCCTCGACGATGTGCTCCGACTTGTAGCCGACGACGATCGTCACGCGGGCGCTCGAGCCGAACGCGGCGCGGATGTTGTCGAACTGCTGCTGCATGATGGTGCGGCCGTCACTGAGCTCCGTGAGCGGCTTCGGCAGGCTGCGGCCGAGCCGGCTGCCCATCCCCGCTGCGAGGATCACGATCTGCGTGGTCATGCTGGTCCCTTCTGGTGTCCGCCCGCGCGCCCTGGGGCACGGGCGGGCCTCGTCGAGTCTGCTCGCGGAACGTCCGAGTTCGCCGAGAACCGGACGCCGCGGGCCACGAGGGCGGCCGCTGCACGGTGTCGGAGAGCCCGCCGGAGCAGGTTTCCAAGTGGTGAACACTTCTTCGTGCCCTGGTGAATGATACGGAAACACCCGCTCAAGGGGTAGGTCCGCCGCGCTTCGTACTCATTTCGTGACACTGGAGCGGGCGGTTCCCCGCTGTCCGGAGAGCGTTGGTACGGTTGGGCGATGGCCGCCAGAGCAGAGAACGAGGACGTGTACGCCACGACCGACGCTGCCTGGATGACCGAAGCGAGTGACACCGACGAGCAGGACGCCGACGAGCGTGCCGCCGACCGGGTGGACGCCGCGGCGGGGGACGACGCCGACGACGACGACATGGGGGAACCGGATGCGCGCGACGCCTCCGTTGATGACGAGATGACCGACGACACCACGGCTGCCGACACCACGGCCGCCGACACCGATCCGGTCACCGAGCCGCAGTCGGACGCAGTGCCCGGTACCGCAGTGCCCGGTCCCGCGGCCCGTGCCGCGGCAGCGGCCCCGACGACGACCACCGGCGCCCGACCCGCCAAGGCGCGCACCACGAAGCAACGCACCAAGCGACCGGCGAAGGGCGCCGGCACGACCGGCACCGTGCCTCCCGGCCCCGCGTCGAGCGACGCGACGTCCGCGACGGACGCGACCGTGCACGCAGCGCAGGGCGCACCGGAGACGGACGCACCGGAGGCGGACGCCGCGACGAGCCCCGCCGCGAAGAAGCGTGCTCCCCGGGCCACCGCGCCCAAGGCCCCGCAGAAGCTGCAGCCCGTCGTGCTCGCCGCCGACGGCCTCGTCAAGCGGTACGGGCAGACCCTCGCCGTCGACGAGGTCGACCTCGAGATCCGCCAGGGCTCGATCTTCGGCGTGGTCGGCCCGAACGGCGCCGGCAAGACGACCACCCTGTCGATGATCACCGGTCTGCTGCGTCCCGACGCCGGGTCCGTGACGGTCCTGGACCACGACGTCTGGGCCGACCCCACGGCCGCCAAGCGCAGCCTCGGCGTGCTGCCGGACCGCCTGCGGCTGTTCGACCGCCTCACCGGTGCGCAGCTGCTCTACTACTCGGCCACCCTGCGCGGTCTCGACGGTGCCACGGCTCGTGAGCGCAGCACCGACCTGGCCGAGGCGTTCGGGCTCGGCGAGGCGCTCGGTCGCCAGGTCGCCGACTACTCGGTGGGCATGGCGAAGAAGATCGCCCTTGCCGCCACGCTCATCCACTCGCCGCGGGTCCTCGTGCTCGACGAACCGTTCGAGTCGGTCGACCCCGTCAGCGCTGCGACCATCACCGACATCCTTCGCCGCTACACGCGCGGTGGCGGCACCGTCGTGCTCTCCAGCCACTCCATGGAGCTCGTGCAGCGCACCTGCGACTCCGTCGCCATCATCGTCGGCGGCAAGGTCCTCGCCTCGGGGACCATGGCCCAGGTGCGCGGTCGCAAGAGCCTCGAGGACAAGTTCGTCGAACTCGCGGGCGGCCGCGTCGTGGCAGAGAGCATGGAATGGTTGCACAGCTTCTCCGGCTGAGGGCCGACCTGCTCGCGGGCGAGGTCCGCGGCAGCGCCCGCCGGTCCGTGCTCGTCGTGCTCGGCAGCCTCGTCGGGCTCCTCGCCGCCGTGTTCGTCGCGACGCAGACGGTCGCGCTGCGCTCCGCCGACCCCGACACGGCCCGTGCGGTCACCGTGCCGGTCGGCACGCTCATCGCGTTCGCGTTCACCGTCGTCCCGCTTGTCGTCGGACGGAGCGACCAGCTCGACCCGCGGCGCTTCGCGGTGTTCGGCATCGGCCGTCGCGGGCTCGCGATCGGCCTCGTCGTCGCCGGGCTGATCGGCGTCCCGGTGATCGGGGTCGTCGTCGTGGCCGTCGCCCAGTCGATCGCCTGGGCGCGTGACGCCGGCACCGGTGTGCTCGCGGTCATCGGCGGCTTGCTCGCGATCGCCACCTGCGCGCTCCTGGTCCGCGTGTGCTGCACCGTCGGCTCGCGGCTGATCGGTCCGCACCGGTCCCGCGACGCCGGGTGGCTCGTCGCGCTCGTGATCATCGTGCTCGCGATCCCGGCGGTCTCGCTGCTGCTCCGCGTCGACTGGCTCGACCCCGAGGGCACCGAGATGCAACGCGTCGCGGACGTCGCGGGGTGGACACCGTGGGGCGCCGCCTGGGCCGTGCCCGCCGAGGTCGCCAGCGGCCACGTCGGCACCGGGTTCCTCAAGCTGCTCGTCGCGATCGCCGTCGTCGCCCTGCTCACCTGGGCGTGGTGGACGCTCGTCGGTCGGGCGCTCGACACCGTCGACGGTCGCACCCGGACCCGGCGCTACCAGGGGCTCGGCTGGTTCGACCGGCTCGGCTCGACACCGGTCGCCGCCGTCGCCGCCCGCGCCCTGACCTACTGGGTGCGCGACCCGCGGTACCGCACCTCGTACCTGATCATCCTGTTCGTCCCGCTCGTCGTCATCCCGCTCGGGGTCGCCGGGGTGCCGTGGCACTGGACCGCGCTCGTGCCGTTGCCGCTCATGGCGCTGATCGCCGGGTTCCTGCCGCACAACGACGTCTCGTACGACAACACCGCGGTGTGGCTGCACGTCGCCTCCGGGGCTCCCGGGTGGAGCGACCGTCTCGGCCGTGTCGTCCCGGTCCTCGTCGTCGGTGCGCCGGCGATCGTGGCCGGCTCGGCGGTGTCCGCCTGGTTGTTCGACGACTGGACGGTGTTCCCGCTGCTGATCGGCGTGAGCGCCAGCGCCCTGCTGTCCGGACTCGGGCTGTCGAGCGTCGTGTCCGTCCTGCTGCCCTACCCGACCGTGCGGCCGGGCGACCACCCGTTCCAGCAGCCACAGGCCGCGGGTGTGACGGCGACGGTCGCGCAGTCGATGATGGTGATCGGCATCGTGCTCTGCACCGTCCCGGCGGCGTGGCTCGCGGTGCTGGCCTTCGTCCGCGGCGCCGAGCCGTGGTCGATGCTGACGCTCGCGGTGGGCATCGGGGTCGGCGTGGTCGTGCTCGTCATCGGGATCTTCGCGGGCGGGCGGCTGTTCGACCGGCGCGGCCCGGACCTGCTGGCCGCGGCGCAGCGCAACTAGCGTTCCGGAACGAGCGCGAGGTGCGCAGACCAACGTGCGCAGACCGTCGTACCCTGGACCCATGAGCATGACGGAACCAGGCGGCGGCCTCGACGTGATGGACCGGGAGCTCGAGAAGCTCCTCGAAGACGAAGCGATCGAACCCGGCGACCACGAGCGGTTCTCGCACTACGTCAAGAAGGACAAGATCCTGCAGTCCGCCCTGTCCGGCAAGCCGGTCAAGGCGCTGTGCGGCAAGAAGTGGATCCCGGGCCGCGACCCGGAGAAGTTCCCGGTGTGCCCGGACTGCAAGGCCATCTACGAGAAGATGAAGTCCGAGTAGGCGCAGCCTGCGCTTGGTGAGCAGAAATGGTCGGGTCACCTTCGGGGTCCCGACCATTTCTGCTCACCAAGCGATGCGCTGCGGCGCGCAGCGGCGCGCTAGATCACCAGGGTGGGGATCGCGGGGTCGCCGCGACCGATGCGCGCGGCGTCCGCCGGCAGCTCGGCCTTCGCCCGCTTGTGGTGCGCCCGCGCGGCCTCGACACCCTGTGCTCCGAGGAACGCCGGATCGACCTCGCCGCCGGTGACCACGGGCACGAGCAGCGGGCGCTCGTCGGGGCCGACCTGTCCGGCGGTGAGCACGACCTCGGCCGTGGCGACACCGTTGCGCAGGCGTCGGCCGGCTTCCTTGCGCCCGCCGATCGAGGCCTTGTCCGCCGACTTCTTCGCCACGGCGACCCAGTCGTCGCCGTCGGCGGACTGGTGCGCCACGAGCTTGAAGACCATGCCGGCGGCCGGGTGCCCCGAGCCGGAGACAACCGAGGTGCCGACGCCGTACGAGTCGACCGGGGCCGCACGGAGGGCCGCGATCGTGTACTCGTCCAGGTCGTTCGTGACCGTGATCTTGGTGTCGGTCGCGCCGAGCCGGTCGAGCTGCGCCCGGACGGCCGCGACGACCGAGGGCAGGTCGCCGCTGTCGATGCGGACACCGCCGAGCTTGCCGTCGGTCAGCCGGACGGCGGTCTCGACGGCCTGCTCGATGTCGTAGGTGTCGACGAGCAGCGTCGTGCCGTTGCCGAGGGCGTCGAGCTGCGACCGGAACGCCTCTTCCTCGGAGTCGTGCAGCAGGGTGAACGCGTGCGCCGCGGTGCCCATCGTCGGGATGCCCCAGGTGCGGCCGGCCTCGAGGTTGCTCGTCGCGCCGAACCCGGCGATGTACGCGGCCCGTGCTGCGGCGACGGCGTTCCACTCGCCGGTGCGGCGGGAGCCCATCTCGGCGAGCGGACGACCGTCGGCGGCGGAGACCATGCGCGCGGCGGCCGAGGCGATGGCGGAGTCGGCGTTGAAGACCGACAGGGCGAGCGTCTCGAGCACGACGGCCTCGGCGAACGTGCCCTCGACCTGCAGGATCGGGGAGTTGGGGAAGTACACCTCGCCCTCGCGGTACGCCCGGACGTCCCCGGTGAACCGGTAGTCGGCGAGGAAGGCTGCGGTGCCCTCGTCGATGACCCCGCGGTCGCGCAGGAACCCGATCTCGTCGTCGCCGAAGCGGAAGTCGCCGAGGGCGGTCAGGAACCGGCCGAGGCCGGCCGCGACGCCGTAGCGACGACCGTCGGGCAGTCGCCGGGCGAACACCTCGAAGACGCACCGCCGGTGGGCGGTCCCGTCCTTCAGGGCCGCGTCGACCATGGTGAGTTCGTACTGGTCCGTCAGGAGCGCGCTGGTCACGCTGTCGACACTAGTGACGTGACCTCCTGGAGGCCCGGATCGCCTCGGGCGCCCGGCCCGCGGCGCGCAGGCGGTCGGTCCCGACGTCCGCAGCGCGCGTCGGTACGCTGGTCACCGTGACGGATGCACCGATCGGAGTCTTCGACAGCGGGGTCGGCGGGCTCACGGTGGCCCGCGCGATCATCGACCAGCTGCCGCGCGAGAGCATCCGGTACGTCGGCGACACCGTGCACTCGCCGTACGGCCCGAAGCCCATCGCCGACGTCCGCCGCTACGCGCTCGAGGTCATGGACGACCTGGTCGAACTCGGCGTCAAGGCCCTCGTCATCGCCTGCAACACGGCGTCGTCGGCCGTGCTCCGCGACGCCCGTGAACGGTACGAGCAGGCGTACGGCATCCCGGTGGTCGAGGTCATCCAGCCCGCCGCCCGCGCCGCCGTGAAGCAGACCCGGACCGGGCGCATCGGCGTCATCGGCACGGTCGGCACCATCACCTCGCGCGCCTACGAGGACGCCTTCGCGGTGGCCTCCGACGTCGGCCTGACCCTGGCGGCGTGCCCGCGGTTCGTCGAGTTCGTCGAGGCGGGGGACACCTCGTCGCCGGAGCTGCGCGAGGTCGCCGCCGGCTACCTCGACCCGATCCGCGCCGCCGACGTCGACACCCTCGTGCTCGGCTGCACCCACTACCCGCTGATGTCCGCCGCCATCCAGTACGTGATGGGCCCGGACGTCACCCTGGTGTCGAGTGCCGAGGAGACCGCCAACGACGTGTACCGGCGGCTCGTCGAACACGGCCTCGAACGCACCTCCACCACCGCCCCGACGTACTCGTTCGAGTCGACCGGCGACGACGAGGACGGGTTCCTGCGGCTCGCCCGCCGGTTCCTCGGCCCCGAGATCGTCCGCGTCGGCCACCTCGAGACCGGCGCCATCACGCTGCCCCGTGGGCGGGCCTGAGCGGCGACCAGCCGCCAGCCGCCGCCCGCCCCGATGACCCGCACCGCGCCTCCAGGCCGGACCGAAAGGACACCATGACCACCCGCATCGACGGCCGCCAGGCCGAGGAACACCGTCCCGTCACCATCGAGCGGGGGTGGAGCACGCAGGCCGAGGGCAGCGCGCTCATCTCGTTCGGCAACACCAAGGTGCTCTGCACCGCCTCGTTCACGAACGGCGTGCCCCGTTGGCTCGCCGGCAAGGGCACCGGCTGGGTCACTGCCGAGTACTCGATGCTGCCGCGGTCGACGAACGAGCGCATGCAGCGCGAGTCGATCAAGGGCAAGGTCGGCGGCCGCACCCACGAGATCTCCCGGTTGATCGGGCGTTCGCTCCGCGCCGTGGTCGACACGAAGGCCCTCGGCGAGAACACCCTGGTCATCGACTGCGACGTGCTGCAGGCCGACGGCGGCACCCGCACGGCGTCGATCACCGGCGCCTACGTGGCCATGGTCGACGCGATCGAGTGGGGCCGGGGCAAGGGCTTCATCGGCAAGAAGGCCACCCCGCTCACCGACAGCGTGCAGGCGATCTCGGTCGGCATCGTCAAGGGGGAACCGATGCTCGACCTGGCGTACACCGAGGACTCCGCCGCCGACACCGACATGAACATCGTCACGACCGGGTCGGGCAAGTTCATCGAGGTGCAGGGGACCGCCGAGCACGCGCCCTTCGACCGCGACGAGCTGAACGTCCTGCTCGACCTGGGGCTGGCCGGCAACCAGTCGCTCGCGGCGATCCAGAAGACCGTGCTGGGGCTGGCGTGACCGGCACCGTCGTCCTGGCCACCCACAACCAGGGCAAGGTCGTCGAGCTCCGCGAGATCCTCGGGTCGGCGCTTGGCGAGGGTGTCGAGCTGGTCGGGTACGACGGCCCCGAGCCGGTCGAGGACGGCGACACCTACGCCGCGAACGCCCTGATCAAGGCCCGTGCCGCGGTCGCCCACACCGGACTGCCGGCGCTCGCCGACGACTCCGGCATCGCGGTCGACGCGCTCGACGGTGCCCCGGGCATCCACTCGGCGCGGTACGCGGGCACCCGGTCGGACGCCGACAACATCGCGCTGCTGCTGCAGAACCTCGACGGCGTCGTGGAGCGGACCGCCGCCTTCGTGTGCGCGGCCGCGTTCGTCACGCCCGACGGGTTCGAGCACGTGGTCGAGGCGGTGTGGAGCGGCGAGGTGCTGACCGCGCCGGTCGGCGACGGCGGACACGGCTACGACCCGGTGTTCCGGCCGGACGACGCCGACCGCTCGTCGGCCGAGCTCACCCGCGAGGAGAAGAACGCGCTGTCGCACCGCAGCAAGGCGTTCCGGGGCATCGCGCCGGTCGTGCGGGAGCACTTCGGGCTCTGAACTGCCCACCTGCGACGACGACAGGCCCACACCGAACGGTGTGGGCCTGTCGTGTTCGGTCCGGCTACAGCTGCGGGTCGACGGCCGTCGACTCGGCCTGGTGCTCGCGCTTCTTCGCCTTGCGGGCGTTCCGGATGTAGGTCAGCGCCATCGGCACGACGGTGACCAGGACGGCGGCGAGCAGGATGATGTCGATGTACTCGCGCACGATGTGGGCAACGAACGGGATGTGCCCGATGAAGTACCCGAGGAACGTCACACCGACGCCCCAGACGACGGCGCCGATCGCGTTGTAGAGCGAGTACTTCTTGTAGTCCATGCGGCCGACGCCGGCAGCGATCGGCGCGAAGGTGCGGACGACCGGCACGAAGCGCGCCAGGATCACCGCGAGCGGGCCGAACCGGTGGAAGAACGCGTTGGTCCGCTCGACGTTCGCCTTGGAGAACAGACCGCTCTCCTTGCGCTCGAAGATCGGCGGGCCGGCCTTCTTGCCGATGTAGTAGCCGAGCTCCCCGCCGAGGAACGCCGCAGCGCCGATCATCAGGGCCGCGACCCAGATCGGGATGCCGCCGATCTCGCCGCCGCGGTCGAACGCGAACAGGCCGGTGATGACGAGCAGGCTGTCGCCCGGGAAGATGAAGCCGATCAGCAGACCGGTCTCGGCGAAGACGATCGCACAGACGACGAGCACTGCGACTGCCCCGAAGTGGTCGAGGATGTACTGCGGATCCAGCCATGGGATCAGGGCGAGTGCGACGGAGTGCATGTCTCTTCCGGTCGTGCAGATGCGGTGACGGGAGGGTCACCCGCACGACGAGGGTACCGTCCGCGCGTGACCGGAACGTCCCTCGGTGGTATGAGATGCGCGAGCACGCAACGGTCGGTGCGGAAGGAGGGACTCGAACCCTCACGCCTGGGGCACAGGAACCTAAATCCTGCGTGTCTACCGATTCCACCACTCCCGCGAGCAGCGGCAGTCTACCGAGCGGCGCCTGGTCGGCGGACGTCGGCCGGCGTCGGCGGACGTCGGTGGACGTCGGTGGTGCGAGGTTGATCACTCCGTGCGGCGCAGAAAGCGCGCACCGAGTGGGCAACCTCGCACCGAGTCGTGGGAAACGGCTGCGCGCAGCGCGCGGCGCGCGTCAGCGGAGCTGGCGCGGCAGGTACCGCGGCACGTACCGCAGCAGCACACCGGCACCGATCAGGCCGAGCACGCCCATCACGCCGCTGGCCACCGCGATCGTCGCGACGGCCGTCACCCCGGAGATCACGAGCGGCGCAGCAGCGGACCCGAAGTCGCCGGTGAAGCGCCAGGCTCCGAGGAACGGCGCCGGGTCGTCGCGCGGGGCGAGGTCGGCACCGAGCGTCATGAGGATGCCGGAGCCGACGCCGTTGGCGAGCGACATCCCCATCGCGATCCCCACGAACCAGCCGACCCGCGCGTCGAGGTGCCCGCTCCAGGCGAGCAGGAAGTAGCTGATGCTCAGCCCGAGCATGCAGGGGAGTGCGCTCGCCAACCGCCCCCAGCGGTCCATGATCTGGCCGCTCGTGTAGAACAGCGCGAAGTCGACGGCACCGGCGATGCCGATGATCAGAGCGGCCGTCGAGTCGTTCAACCCGACACTGACCGCCCACAGCGGCAGGATCACCTGGCGTCCGGCGCGCATCGCGCCGATGAGCGCGGCGCCGCTGCCGAGCCGCAGCAGCACGGCCCGGTTCGTGCGCAGGGTGCGGAAGAGGCCGTGCGCCTCCTTGCCGACGAAGACCGCTCCGGTGTCGGTGGACGGCTCGGTCACGCCGGTCGCGTCCGACCCCGACCGGGAGGCCCGTGGCGGCAACCGCAGACCGCGTGCGCCCGTCGCCGGGTCGCGCAGCACCAGGAGCACGGTCGCCGCCGCCAGGCAGCACACGACGTGGATCCAGAAGGCGCTCGCGGTGGTGCCGGTCAGGTGGATCACGCCGGCGGCGAGGAACGGCCCGACGAAGTACCCGAAGCGGAACACCCCGCCCAGGCTCGACAGCGCCCGGGCCCGGATGCGGACGGGGATCGCGGTGGTCATGTACGCGTGCCGCGCCAGGGCGAACACCGCGGTCGAGACGCCGACCAGGAACACCCCGAGGGCGAGCACCCACGCGTTCGCCGCGGTCGTGCAGACGACGAGGCCGCCGACCGACACCAGGGCGGCGCCGATCATCGCGTTCCGCTCGCCGATCCGCGCGACGACGATGCCGGACGGCACGTCGCCGATGAGTTCGCCGACCAGGATCAGCGACGCGACGAAGCCCGCGAACGCCAGGGTCGCGCCGAGGGAGTCCGCGGCGATCGGGATGATCGGGATGATCGCGCCCTCGCCGATGGCGAACAGTGCCGCGGGCAGGAACCCGGACAACAGGACGGACCGGAAGTCGAATGAGTCGTTCCCCGTCGTGGCCATCGCTCGACCAACGGTACGCCAGCGGTACGGGTTCGTCGGCGGGTTACCCTGGA
The DNA here is from genome assembly GCF_004365375.1 of Curtobacterium sp. PhB25. Lineage (NCBI taxonomy): Bacteria > Bacillati > Actinomycetota > Actinomycetes > Micrococcales > Microbacteriaceae > Curtobacterium > Curtobacterium sp. PhB25. The sequence continues at coordinate 133,771 of NZ_SODR01000002.1, forward strand.
GGCATGCGTGTTCTGGCGGCGATGAGCGGTGGGGTCGACTCGGCGGTGGCTGCTGCCCGGGCGGTCGACGCCGGGCACGACGTGGTCGGTGTGCACCTGGCGTTGAGCCGGATGCCGGGCACGCTCCGCACCGGCAGTCGCGGGTGCTGCACGATCGAGGACTCGATGGACGCCCAGCGCGCCGCGTCCGCCCTCGGCATCCCCTACTACGTGTGGGACTTCTCGGCCCGGTTCAAGGAGGACGTCGTCGACGACTTCGTCGCCGAGTACCAGGCCGGCCGCACCCCGAACCCCTGCATGCGGTGCAACGAGCGGATCAAGTTCGCGGCGCTGCTCGAGAAGGCGCTGGCCCTGGGCTTCGACGCCGTCGCGACCGGGCACTACGCCTCGATCGTCACCGGCCCGGACGGCTCCCGCGAACTCCACCGATCGGCCGCGTGGGCGAAGGACCAGTCCTACGTGCTCGGGGTCCTGACCGCCGAGCAGCTGCAGCACGCGATGTTCCCGCTCGGGGCGACCCCGTCGAAGGACGAGGTCCGGGCCGAGGCCGCCGAGCGTGGGCTGACGGTCGCCCAGAAGCCCGACTCCTACGACATCTGCTTCATCCCGGACGGCGACACCCGCGGCTGGCTCGCCGACCGTGTCGGCAGCGAGACCGGCGACGTCGTCGAGCGCGACGGCACCGTGGTCGGTTCCCACGACGGCGCGCACGGCTACACGGTCGGGCAGCGCCGCGGACTGTCGCTCGGGCGCCCCGCCGCCGACGGCAAGCCGCGGTTCGTGCTCGAGATCCGCCCGAAGGACAACACCGTCGTGGTCGGTCCGAAGGAGGCCCTGGCCGTGTCGTCGATGTCGGGCTCCCGCTTCACGTGGGCCGGCACCGCACCGGCCGAGCCGCAGACGCCGTTCGCGTGCGACGTGCAGATCCGGGCGCACGCCGACCCGGTGCCGGCGACCGCGCGGGTGCAGGACGACGCGCTCGTGATCGACGTCGACGAGCCGCTGCACGGGGTCGCCCCAGGGCAGACGGCCGTGGTCTACGTCGGCACCCGGGTGCTCGGACAGTGCACGATCGACAGCACCGTCAGCGCCGTCCCCGTCGACGCCTGAGACCGCCGCTCCCGGGCGGTGGGTCCGCTGCACGCGCCGTCGGTGGCACACGGTAGAACTGATGGCATGAGCGAGACCGACGCCACGTTCGAGACCATCGACCCCGACGGGCTCGACGCCGCCCAGGCCGGGCGCGAGGTCGACCGGCTGCGGGCCCGCATCAACGAGCTGCGACAGGCGTACTACCAGGGCGACAACGGATCACCGGAAGCCGATGCCGACTACGACGTGCTGGTCCGACGGCTCGCCGCGATCGAGCAGCGGTTCCCGGAGCTCCTGACCGAGGACAGCCCGACCCAGACCGTCGGCGGGCAGGCGCAGACCACGCAGTTCGCGCCGGTCGAGCACGCCGAGCGGATGCTGTCGCTCGACAACGTGTTCAGCCCGGACGAGCTCACCGAGTGGGCCGTCAAGGTGCAGCGCGACGCCGGTGCCGAGCGTGTCCGGTTCCTGACCGAGCTGAAGATCGACGGCCTCGCGATCAACCTGCGCTACGAGCACGGCCGGTTGGTGTCGGCGGCGACCCGTGGTGACGGCGTCGTGGGCGAGGACGTCACCGGCAACGTCCGGACGATGGGCACGATCCCGGACCGGCTGTCGGGGACGGGCCACCCGCCCCTGGTCGAGGTCCGCGGCGAGATCTTCTTCCCGGTCGCCGAGTTCGACGAGCTCAACGCGAACCAGCGCGAGGCGGGGGAGCGCGTCTTCGCCAACCCGCGCAACGCCGCCGCCGGGTCCCTCCGCCAGAAGGAAGAGGGCAAGTCCGAGGCGAAGCGCGCGCTCATGGTCGACCGCCTCCGGCGCTTGCGGATGCTCGTGCACGGCATCGGCGCGTGGCCCGTGCGCGAGCTCGAGCAGGAGACCGACGTCCGCTCGCAGTCCGAGGTGTACGAGCTGCTCGAGACCTGGGGCCTGCCGACGAGCAGCCACTACCGGGTCTTCGACACGATCGACGAGGTGAACGCCTTCGTCCGCTCCACGGGCGACCGCCGTGCCTCGGTCGAGCACCAGATCGACGGCGTCGTCATCAAGGTCGACGACCTCGCCCTGCACGAAGAGCTCGGCTCGACGTCTCGTGCACCCCGGTGGGCGATCGCGTACAAGTACCCGCCGGAAGAAGTCCACACCAAGCTCGTCGACATCGTCGTCAGCGTCGGGCGGACCGGGCGAGCGACCCCGTTCGCGGTGATGGCCCCGGCCGAGGTCGCCGGGTCGGTCGTCCGCCAGGCCACCCTGCACAACCAGCAGGTGGTCAAGGCGAAGGGTGTCCTGATCGGCGACACCGTCGTGCTGCGGAAGGCCGGCGACGTCATCCCCGAGGTCCTGGGGCCGGTCGTCGACCTGCGCGACGGCACGGAGCGCGAGTTCGTGATGCCGACGCACTGCCCGGAGTGCGGCACCGAGCTCGCCCCCGCGAAGGAAGGCGACATCGACCTCCGCTGCCCGAACGCGAAGAGCTGCCCCGCGCAGGTCCGCGGTCGTGTCGAGCACATCGCATCGCGCGGTTCCCTCGACATCGAGGGCCTCGGCGAGGTCGCAGCCGCAGCGCTCACGCAGCCGCTGCACCCGGAGACCCCGCCGCTCGTGACCGAGGCCGGGTTGTTCGACCTGACGATGCAGGACATCGTCCCGATCGAGGTGATCGTCCGCGACGCCGAGACCGGCATGGAGAAGGTCGACGACGCCGGTGCCCCGAAGCGCGTGACCCCGTTCAGCCGCGCGCGCAAGAAGACCGACCCGCCGTTCGACCCCGAAGCGCGCGGTGCGGACTACACCGGCGAGCCGAGCCGCTTCCCGTCGAAGAACGCGTTCGAGATGCTCGCGAACATCGACGCGGCGAAGACGAAACCGCTCTGGCGCATCATGGTGGGGCTGAGCATCCGCCACGTCGGACCGGTCGCGGCGCGGGCGCTCGCGAACCACTTCGGGTCGCTCGACCGGATCCGCAGCGCCTCGCGCGAGGAGCTCGCGGCGGTCGACGGGGTCGGCGGGATCATCGCCGACGCCCTGCTCGCGTGGTTCGAGGTCGACTGGCACCGCGAGATCATCGACCGCTGGACGACGGCGGGCGTGCAGTTCACCACGCCGGACCACCCCGGCCCCGGGGGCGCGGCGGTGGAGGGCGGTGTCCTGAGCGGCGTCACGGTCGTGGCGACCGGGTCCCTCGAGGGGTACACGCGAGAGGGCGCGCTCGAGGCGATCATCACCGCCGGCGGCAAGGCGGCGTCGAGCGTCAGCAAGAAGACCGACTTCGTGGCCGCGGGTCCCGGGGCCGGGTCGAAGCTCACGAAGGCCGAGCAGCTGGGGCTCCGGATCATCGACGCCGAGCAGTTCCACCTGCTCGTGACCGAGGGGCCGAGCGCGCTCCCCGAGCCGGAGGTCGCCGCGCCCGAGGGGTGAGCCGGGGCAACGAGCACGCCGGCGACAAGGGCGCACACCGCGGCGCGCCGCGCGACGCACCCAGTTCGGGGGACAAGTTGCATCGCGCATGACCGATCCTCGGGCATTCTCCTTACACTCGACAGAGCATCACCCGTCGTCTGCAGGGAGACGGCGGGACGGCCTTCCAGGGGGAGACCCGATTGCTGCTCATCGCCGCGGCTCTGCTCACCGCCTCGATGCACTCGCTCGGAGTGATCGAGGCCCCCGTCGCGCCTCCGACCCATGCCGCCACGGCCACCGTGACGGTCGCGCTCGTCTCCGAGCGCCACGCGGTGCCCCAGCCGGTCATGACCGGGGGACAGATCGACGTCGACACCGTCGCCGACGCGCACGGTCGGGCGTTCCTCGACGACCTCGGGGTCCTCGGCGCCGGTGACCTGCGCCGCGCGGCCGACGACCGCCGTGTCGTGGCGACCGCGCAGGACGACCCGCCCGCGGCGGCCGTCGTCGCGCAGTGGTGGGCGGGACTCGGCGCCGACGAACAGGGCACGCTCCTGGTCCACGCGCCGTCGATCATCGGCAACCTCGAGGGCGTGCCGTACGCCGTCCGCGACCGCGCGAACCGGTCGACCCTGACCACGGGACTCGCCGACCCCGACACCGGAGCCGCGCACGCCGCGATGCTCGGACAGGTCCGGGACTCGTTGCGGCGCGAACCCGGTGACCCGCAGCGGTTCCTCATCACGCTCGACACCCGGGCGGCGGGCCGAGCGGCGATCAGCATCGGAGACCTCGACACCGCGGCGGACGTCACCGTCATCGTCCCCGGGATGTTCTTCACCGTGACCGGGCAGATGGCCGACTTCACGAACACCGCCAACGACCTGGCGAGCGAGCAAGCGACCCTCGCGCCGCTGGCCGCCGGTGGCTCCGGCGACGGGACGGGCGTCGCCGTCGTGGCGTGGATGGGCTACCGCACGCCCGACCTGTCGAACATCATGTCGCTCAGCCTCGCCGACTCCGGGGCGCAGCGACTCGAGCGCACCGTCGACGGCCTGCGGCAGATCCGCGACGGCGACCAGCCCCGGCTGAACATCGTGGCGCACTCGTACGGGTCGACGACGGCGCTCATGGCGCTCGCCTCCGGACGGATGAGCGCCGACACCCTCACCGTGCTCGGGTCACCGGGCAGTGACGTCCGGTCGGCGGCGGACCTGGACGTCGCCTCGGACGAGGTGTTCGTCGGTGTCGCGCACAGCGACCCGATCGCGGGGTCCGGGTACTACGGCACGGACCCGGGTGGTTCGTCGTTCGGCGCCACCGTGATGAACCTGGCCGGCGGTGCCGACGCGCTGGCCGCCGGCGACCTGTTCCGCCGTCCGGTCGGGCACAACGACTACCTCAAGCCGGGGACCGCATCGCTGCACGACGTCGCCCTGATCGGGATCGGCCGCGGTGACCTCGTCCGCGAGCAGGTCCGACGCGGCAGCACCGGTGACGACGGTGTCGTCGGTGCGTCGGTCGACATGTACCTGGTCCGTCCGCAGGACCTGCAGCCGCGCGACTGACGGGGCGAGGCCCTGGGCGTGACCGGATCGTGACCGGCGGCCGACGTGCCGGGGCCGCACCGGGCCTCCCGGCCGGATCCGCGACCCCGCGCGGATCGCGACCCGCGACAGGTGGTGCCTGAGCGGCAACCTGAGCGACGGCGCAGCCTCAGTCGGTTCCACGGCAGAACCAGTACAGCCCGCCTCCCTACGGTTCGGGGCATGCGTGTGGTGCGATGGCCTGGTGCTCTCCTGATGTTCGTGGTGATGTCCGTGCTCGCCGGCATGCTCGTCGCCGTCGCGGTGACGCCCGCGGTCGCCGTCGCGGGTGAGGGCACCTCGGGTGCGGTCGCGTTCTTCGAGGACCTCCCGAGCTACCTCGACGTGCAGACGCCGCAGCAGGTCTCGTCGGTGTACGCGACGAAGGGCGGCAAGCAGGTCAAGATCGCGTCGTTCTACGCCGAGAACCGGACGAACGTCACGGCCGACCAGATGGCGGACACGCTCAAGCAGGCCGCCATCGACACCGAGGACCCCCGCTACTACGACGAGGGCGGCATCGACGTCCTCGGCACGCTGCGCGGAGTCGCCGCCACCGTCGTCGGCGGCGACGTCCAGGGCGGATCGAGCATCACGCAGCAGTACGTCAAGAACGTCCTCGTGCAGCAGTGCGAGGAGCTCACCGGCAAGGACCAGGCCGCCACGGCGAAGAAGGTGGAGGCCTGCTACGAGGACGCAGCCGGCGTCACCCCGCAGCGGAAGCTGCAGGAGATGCGGTACGCGATCGCGGTGAACAAGAAGTACTCGAAGGACGACATCCTGACCGGGTACCTGAACATCGTCGGGCTCGGCGGTCGGGTGTACGGCGCCGAGGCCGGTGCCGAGTACTACTTCGGCGTGCACGCGAAGGACCTGTCGCTCGTGCAGTCGGCCACGCTCGTGGCGATCCTCAACAACCCCTCGAACCTGCGCATCGACGTGCCCGGTGACAAGGCGAACGGCCAGGCGAACGGCTACGCGCTCACCAAGGAGCGACGCGACTACGTGCTCCGCCGCATGCAGGCGCACGGGTCGATCACGAAGGCCGAGATGACGAAGGCCATCGCGACCCCGGTCACGCCGAAGATCACCGAGACCGCGAACGGCTGCTCGACCGCGGCGACGAACTACGACGCCGGCTACTTCTGCGACTACGTCCGCGACCAGGTGCTGCAGGACCCGGCGTTCGGCAAGACCGCCGCGGCGCGCATCGCGACGCTCGACACCAAGGGCCTGCAGATCCACACCTCGCTCGACCTCGACCTGCAGGGCCAGGCGCAGACCGCACTGTCGACCTACGTGCCCGCCACGATGGCGGGCGTCGACGTCGGCGGTTCCAACGTCACCGTCGAGCCCGGCACCGGACGCATCATGTCGATGGTGCAGAACACGTCGTACACGCAGGGCGACAACGCCGCAGCGGGGTCGACCGCGGTGGACTACAGCGCGGACTCCGGCTACGGCAACTCCGGCGGGTTCCAGACCGGCTCCACCTACAAGGTGTTCACCCTGGCCGAGTGGCTCGCGACCGGCCACACGCTCTCCGAGTCGGTGTCGACCACCGAGCACACGTTCCAGAACTCGGAGTTCACGAACTCCTGCCAGAACGTCAGCGGCGGGACGTGGCCGGTCGCGAACGCCGAGTCCGTGCCGGCGTCGATGACCGTGCAGGCCGCCACCGTCGAGTCGATCAACACCGCCTTCGGCGCGATGGGCAAGCAGCTCGACCTCTGCAAGATCGCGCAGCTCGCACAGTCGATGGGGATCCACCGCGCCGACGGCGGTGCCCTCGGGCAGACCCCCTCGTCGATCCTCGGCGTCAACGAGCTGTCGCCGATCGACCTGGCCGAGGCCTACGCCGGCTTCGCGAACGGCGGCGTCGTCTGCACGCCGACCGCGATCGACTCGGTCACCGAGTCGGACGGCACGAAGATCACCCCGACGCCGTCGTCCTGCACGCAGGGGGTATCGGCGGACGTCGCCGGCACCGTCGACTACGCGCTGCAGGGCGTGCTGTCCGGCTCCGGCACCGCCGCCAGTGCGAACCCCGGCGACAGCGTGCCGAAGTTCGCGAAGACCGGCACCACCGACGGCGACGTGCAGAACTGGCTCGTCGCGTCGTCGACGAAGTACACGAACGCCACCTGGATCGGGAACGTGCAGGGGAGCGTGAGCCTGGCGAACTGGCCGTTCCTGCAGGGCACCACCGGGTACAGCGCGAAGTTCGGGGTCGGGAAGTCGATGATGGCCTACCTGGACCAGACGGTCGGCGGGGACGCCCTGCCCACGCCGAGCCAGGCGATGATCGGGCAGGCGAGCCACCCGTCGCAGTCGTCGCAGTCGCAGTCCTCGGCGTCGTCGGGATCCGGCGCGTCGCAGGCCGACCAGTCGACGCCGACCACGCCGACGCAGACCGCTGCACCCGCTGCACCGGCTGCTCCGGCGGAACCGGCGGCACCCGCCGCCACGGCGGCTCCGACAGCGGGTGACCAGAACGGGAAGTGACGGCTCGGGTCCACGCCGACTGGAGGCCCGTCACCGGTCCGCCGGACCGGTGACGGGCCTCCAGGCAGCCGTCCACAGCCGCGCCTGCGTGATCGACCGCAGCCAATAGACTGTCGGACGTCCACGAACCGATCGACGGAGCACCATGCCTGACATCACGAGCGAGCAGGTCGCGCACCTGGCGAACCTCGCACGTATCGCACTCACGCCCGATGAGATCGAGAAGCTGACCGGGGAGCTGTCGCACATCGTCGAGAGCGTCGCCAAGGTCGCCGAGGTCGCGACCGACGACGTCCCGCTGACGAGCCACCCCGTGCCGCTCGGCAACGTCACCCGACCCGACGTCGTCGGCCAGACGCTGACGCAGGAGCAGGCGCTCTCCGGAGCGCCGGACTCCGACGGCGAACGGTTCCGAGTGACCGCCATCCTGGGAGAAGAACAGTGACCGACATCACGCGGATGAGCGCCGCGGCGCTCGCCGACGCCCTCGTGGCGCGCGACGTCTCGAGCGTCGAGGCCACGCAGGCCCACCTCGACCGCATCGCCGCCGTCGACGGCGACGTGCACGCCTTCCTGCACGTCAACCAGAACGCCATCGCCGTCGCGAAGTCGATCGACTCGCGTCGCTCGGCCGGCGACGACCTCGGGCCCCTCGCCGGTGTCCCGATCGCGATCAAGGACGTCCTGTGCACGCAGGACATGCCGACCACCTCGGGCTCGAAGATCCTCGAAGGGTGGATGCCGCCGTACGACGCCACCCCGGTCGCGAAGCTCCGCGCCGCCGGCCTCGTGCCGCTCGGCAAGACCAACATGGACGAGTTCGCGATGGGCTCGACCACCGAGTTCTCAGCGTACGGACCGACCCACAACCCATGGGACCTCGACCGCATCCCCGGCGGGTCCGGCGGTGGCTCGGCCGCTGCCGTCGCCGCGCACGAGGCACCCATCGCCCTCGGCTCCGACACCGGTGGCTCGATCCGTCAGCCCGGCGCCGTCACCGGCACCGTCGGTGTGAAGCCGACCTACGGCGGGGTCAGCCGCTACGGCGCGATCGCCCTGGCGTCCAGCCTCGACCAGATCGGCCCGGTCGCCCGCACCGTCCTCGACGCCGCGCTCCTGCACGACGTCATCGGCGGGCACGACCCGCGCGACTCCACCTCGATCCCCGACGCCTGGCCCTCGATGGCCGCCGCCGCCCGCGAAGGACTGCAGGCGGACACGCTGCGCGGCCTGCGCGTCGGCGTGGTGAAGGAACTCGCCGGGGGCGACGGCTTCCAGGCCGGGGTCACCCAGCGCTTCCAGGAGACCGTCGCGCTGCTCGAGTCGGCCGGTGCGGTCGTCGTCGAGATCGACGCCCCGTCGTTCGCCTACGCGATCAGCGCCTACTACCTGATCCTGCCGGCCGAGGCCTCGTCGAACCTGGCGAAGTTCGACTCGGTGCGCTTCGGCCTGCGCGTCACGCCGGAGAACGGTGCGACGGTCGAGGACGTCATGGCCGCCACGCGCGAAGCCGGGTTCGGTCCCGAGGTGAAGCGTCGCATCATCCTCGGCACCTACGCCCTGAGCGCCGGGTACTACGACGCCTACTACGGCTCGGCGCAGAAGGTCCGCACGCTCGTGCAGCGCGACTTCCAGGCCGCGTTCGACCAGGTCGACCTGCTCATCAGCCCGTCGGCCCCGACGACCGCGTTCCCGATCGGTGAGCGCATCGACGACCCGCTCGCGATGTACCTCAACGACCTCACCACGATCCCGGCGAACCTGGCGGGCGTGCCCGGCATGAGCATCCCGAACGGCCTCGCGCCAGAGGACGGCCTGCCCGTCGGCGTCCAGCTGATGGCCCCGCAGCGCGAGGACGCCCGCCTGTACCGCTACGGTGCGGCGCTCGAGCGTCTGCTCGAACAGCAGTGGGGAGCCCCGCTCATCGACCGGATCCCGGACCTCGACCAGAGTCAGCAGTCGGCTGCGCAGGAAGGTGTGATCTGATGGCGCAGAAGGACGCGCTCATGGACTTCGACGAGGCACTGGAGCGCTACGAGCCGGTGCTCGGCTTCGAGGTGCACGTCGAACTCGCGACGAAGACCAAGATGTTCTCGGACGCGCCGAACTTCTTCGGTGGCGAGCCGAACACGAACGTGACGCCGGTCGACCTCGGGCTGCCCGGGTCGCTGCCCGTCGTCAACGCGCAGGCCGTCCGGTACTCGATCCAGCTCGGGCTCGCGCTCGGCTGCTCGATCGCCGAGTCGTCGCGGTTCGCCCGGAAGAACTACTTCTACCCGGACAACCCGAAGAACTACCAGGTCTCGCAGTTCGACGAGCCGATCGCGTTCGAGGGCGAGGTCGAGGTCGAACTCGCCGACGGCACGATCTTCAACATCCCGATCGAACGCGCCCACATGGAAGAGGACGCCGGCAAGCTGACGCACGTCGGTGGTGCCACCGGCCGCATCCAGGGTGCCGAGTACTCGCTCGTCGACTACAACCGCGCCGGTGTGCCGCTCGTCGAGATCGTCACGAAGCCGATCTTCGGTGCCGAGCACCGTGCCCCCGAGCTCGGTGCCGCGTACGTGCAGGTCATCCGCGACCTCGTGCGCGCACTCGGTGTCTCCGAGGCCCGCATGGAGCGCGGCAACCTGCGCTGCGACGCCAACATCTCGCTGCGCCCCCGCGGCCAGGAGAAGCTCGGCACCCGCACCGAGACGAAGAACGTCAACTCGTTCCGTGCCGTCGAGCGTGCGATCCGCTACGAGATCCAGCGCCAGGCCGCGATCCTGGCCGACGGCGGCTCGATCACGCAGGAGACCCGTCACTGGCACGAGGACACCGGCCGCACCTCGGCCGGCCGTCCGAAGTCGGATGCCGACGACTACCGCTACTTCCCCGAGCCCGACCTGCTGCCGGTCGTGCCGGACCCCGCGGTCGTCGAGGAGCTCCGTGCGTCCCTGCCCGAGGCCCCGGTGGCTCGCCGCCGTCGCCTGAAGGGCGACTGGGGCTTCGCCGACCTGGAGTTCCAGGACGTCGTGAACGGTGGGCTGCTCGACCAGGTCGAGGGCACCGTCGCCGCCGGCGCCGCGCCGCAGGCGGCCCGCAAGTGGTGGACCGGCGAGATCAGCCGTGTCGCGAACGCCCAGGACGCCGAGCCCGGCGACCTCGTGTCGCCGCAGCACGTCGCCGAGGTCATCGCCCTCGTCGAGTCCGGCGACCTGACCGACCGCCTTGCCCGCCAGGTGCTCGAGGGCGTCATCGCCGGCGAGGGCTCGCCGGCCCAGGTCGTCGAGGCCCGTGGGCTCAAGGTCGTGTCCGACGACTCGGCGCTCACCGCCGCGGTCGACGAAGCACTCGCCGGCCAGCCGGACGTGCTCGCGAAGATCAAGGACGGCAAGGTCCAGGCCGCCGGCGCCATCATCGGTGCCGTCATGAAGGCCATGAAGGGCCAGGCGGACGCCGCCCGCGTCCGCGAGCTGGTGCTGGAGCGCGCGCAGCAGGCGTAGTCGCCGTTCCGTGCAGTTCCGTTCCGCGGAACCAGGTTCCGGACACAGCACCGTGGGAAACCACGGTGCTGTGTCCGTTCCGCGGTGTGGGAGAACCTGGGGACGCGTCAGCGACCCGGTGACAGGATGAGTCGTGTCCGCAACGATCCGCGCCATCGGAACCGCCGTCCCGGAGACGACGCTCGAGCAGGCTGCCGTGCGAGACCTCTTCGCTGCGCAGCCCGAGCTCGGTCGTCTCGGCCGGCGGCTCGTCCCCGCAGCCTTCGACGCCTCGGCGGTCGAGCACCGGCACACCGTGCTGGCCGAACTCGACCGGAGCCGTCCAGCGGGCGCGTTCCGCGACACGGACGGCGCGCTGCACTCGCCCTCGACGGGCACCCGCAACGACCGCTACCGCGAGCTCGCGCCGCCGCTCTTCGTCGAGGCTGCTCGTGACGCGTTGGCCCGCGCAGACGTCGACGCGGCCTCGGTCACGCACGTCGTCACGGTGTCGTGCACCGGGTTCACGCAGCCCGGCCCGGACCTGGACATCGTGATCGAGCTCCGCCTGCGCCGTGACGTCTTCCGCCACCACATCGGCTTCATGGGGTGCTGCGCGGCGTTCCCGGCACTCCGGATCGCGGCCGCGTTCGCCGAGGCGGACCCGGGCGCCGTCGTGTTGGTCGTCTGCGCCGAGCTCTGCACCCTGCACGTCCGCGCCAGCGACGACCCGGACCAGATCGTCGCGAACAGCGTCTTCGGGGACGGTGCCGCCGCCGTCGTGGTCACCGCCGACGGCCCCGGCCTGCGCCTCGACGCGTTCGCCACCGCCGTCGTGCCCGAGAGCGCCGGCGAGATGGCGTGGAACATCGGCGACGAGGGCTTCGAGATGGTCCTGAGCACCGCCGTGCCCAAGCTCGTCGGCAGCAGCGTCGCCGAGGCCGTCGCGTCGCTGCTCGACGGACCGGCCGCCGACGTGCCGGTGTGGGCCGTGCACCCCGGTGGGCGTGCGATCCTCGACCGCACGCAGCAGGCGCTCGACCTGCCGGACGCGGCGATCGCGGCGAGCCGGACGGTGCTGCGCGACCACGGGAACATGTCGAGCGCGACCGTGCTGTTCGTGCTCCGCGAGGCCCTCGACGCCGGGATCCCGGACGGTGCTGCCGTCGTGGCGCTCGCCTTCGGCCCCGGTCTCACGGTCGAGAGTGCGCGACTGACCATGGTGCGCACGTGAGCCGTCCCGACGGCGGCTCCACGGGCCTCCCGGTCCTCGACCTGCGCACGCGCGCGGTCGACCTGACCGAACTCATGGACGACCCGGACTGCGACCCGCGCGCGCTCGCGCGGACCTTCCGGCGCTTCGCGCTCGTCAACGCCCTGGTCAGCGGCTGGCGTTCGGCGTGGCGGACCCACGTCGTACCGGCCCTGCCGGTGCACGGCCGCGCCCGGGTCCTCGACCTCGGGTGCGGCGGCGGCGACCTGGCCCGGGCCGTCGTGCGGTGGGCGGCGAGCGACGGGTTCGACGTCGAGGTCGTCGGGGTCGACCCGGACCCGCGGGCGATCGACGCGGCGAACCGACGGGCACCGCGGGGTGTCACCTTCCGGCAGCAGTCGAGCGGTGACCTGGTCACGGCGGGCGAGCGGTTCGACGTCGTGGTGTCGAACCACGTCCTGCACCACCTGGGCGACGACGAGCGGAACGGGTTCCTGGCGGACTCGGAGGCGCTCGCGTCGGGTCGCAGCGTGCACTCGGACATCCGTCGGTCACGCGAGGCCTACCGGGCGTACGCGCTGGCGTCGCCGCTGGTGACCGCGGGGACCTTCGTCCGGGTCGACGGCCTGCGGTCGATCCGTCGGTCCTTCACCCTGGCGGAACTGCGGGACACGCTGCCGACCGGGTGGCGAGCGGAACGGGCATCGCCGCACCGGGTGCTGGCCGTCCGCGACGCCTGACGATCAGGACTGCTCGGCCGCCCGGCGCAGGAGCTCGGCGTGGAGTTCGGCAGCGCCGGCGGGTCCGAGGTCGAGGATCTCCGACTCGGGCACACCGAGGTCGTGGAGTGCCCGCACCAGGTACAGCGGGAGGGCGTTCGCGGGCGCCGGGTGCACGGGGCTGCCCCGGTCCGGCAGCGTGCCGTCGTCGACGCAGCGCCAGAAGGCCGGTGCATCGACCTGCAGCTGGTGGCGCAGGACGTGCGCCCACATGCGCGCACCGTAGGTCGACCGGTCGACGGGCTTCGAGATCCGGGTGCGCAGGACGCGTGCGTCCCAGAGCACGAGCTCGTAGGTGCGATGGTGCCGGACGGGCTGACCGGTGGCGCCGCGCACCAGTGTCCAGCGCTCGGTCGTGCAGAACGTGTCGTGGTGCTCGCGGTTCGGAGCAGGGTGCCTCGGGCTACTCACCGCCGCGCTCCAACCAGTCGCGCAGTTCGGCGTCCGTGGACAGCTTGACCAGTTGGACGAGCGCCCACGCGTCGTGGTGGTTCGGGGCGTGCTGGAGACGGTCTTCCCAGTCGACCGCGTACTCCCGCAGCGACAGGGCGAGGTCGTCGAGTGCGTCGTCGACGTCCGTCCCCTGGGCGACGAACGGGCGCCCCTCCATGAGGGCGACGACCGCGCCGGCCTCGCGGAAGACACTGATCCGCGGGGAGACGGTCCGGAAGAAGTGGTCGCGAAGCCGGTCGACGGGCAGCATCGCGGAGACGGCGCCGTCGCGGGCGACCGTCACGGTGCGGCCGGTCGCCGTGGCGTCGAGCATGTCCTTGAAGTGCTCGCGGGCGCGCGAGTACGTGGGGTAGTCGGCTGCGATGGGCACGAGGGCCTCCGGTGAGTACGGCACGTACGGAGCGTACGTGGTGTGCTGATCCTAGGGGAGGGGGCTGACAGATCTGTGGAGAACGCGAGGGTGACGTGTTCGGCTAGCGTCGCCGGTATGGCCCGGACCCCACTGCACCGCGTCGCGGTCCTGGTGCTCGACGGCGCGAAACCGCTCGACGTCGGGATCCCCGCGCAGGTGTTCTCGAACCGGCCGAGCATGCCCTACGAGGTGCGGGTCTGCGGCCCCCGGGTCGGTCGGATCACCGGCGGCGACGGGTTGGCCTACGCGGTCGACCACGGGCTGGAGGCACTGGACTGGGCGGAGACCGTCTTCGTGCCCGGCTACCGCCGCCCGTCGGACTCGGCGCCCCCGGCCGACGTCGTCGCGGCACTCGCGCGGGCGCACGACCGCGGCGTCCGCATCGCGGCGATCTCCACCGGGGCGTTCGCGCTCGCGGCAGCCGGGCTGCTCGACGGCCGCCGGGCGACGACGCACTGGCACTACACGCGGGTGCTCCGTGAGCGGTACCCCGAGGTGGACGTCGACGAGGACGTGCTGTTCGTCGACGCGGGCTCGGTGCTGACCAGTGCCGGCGCCGCGAGCGGGATCGACCTGTGCCTGCACATCGTCCGACAGGACCACGGCGTGGCGCTGTCGAACCACGTCGCGCGACGGCTCGTCAGTGCCCCGTACCGCAGCGGCGGCCAGGCGCAGTATGTCCCGCGGAGCGTGCCCGAGCCGCTCGGCGACGTGTTCGCCGACACCCGGGAGTGGGCGCTCCGGCACCTCGCCGAGCCGCTCACGCTCGAAGCGCTCGCGCGCAATGCCACGGTGTCGACCCGGACGTTCTCACGCCGGTTCGTGGAGGACACCGGGTACACGCCGATGCAGTGGGTGCTGCGGGCGCGCGTCGACCTCGCCCGGGAGCTCCTGGAGCAGTCCGACCTCGGCGTCGACCAGGTGGCCGAGCGCGCGGGCCTCGGTTCCGACGCGAACCTGCGGATGCACTTCCGGCGGATCCTCGGGACCTCGCCCACCGAGTACCGCCGGACGTTCCAGGACTGACCGCGCCGTCGCGGCGGTGGTGGCGAGATCCTTTCGGACGCTGGCTTCCCTGCCACTGGAGCCGTGCCTCCCGGCCCGTGAGCATGGACCACGGAACGAAAGGAACTCCACATGACCCGCATCGCCATCAACGGCTTCGGCCGCATCGGCCGCAACACGCTCCGCGCCCTGCTCGCACGGGGCGGTGACGACCTCGAGGTCGTCGCCGTGAACGACCTGACCGCCCCCGAAACGCTCGCGCACCTGTTCCGCTACGACTCCGCCCTCGGGCCGTTCGACGGCACCGTGGAGGTCGACGGCGACACGCTCGTCATCGACGGCCGCCGCGTCCGCGTGCTCGCGTCGACGTCGCCCGCGGACCTGCCGTGGGCCGAACTCGGCGTCGAGGTCGTCCTCGAGTCCACCGGACGCTTCACCGCACGCGACGCGGCAGCCGGGCACCTGACCGCCGGCGCCCGACGGGTCCTCATCAGTGCGCCGGCCACCGGAGCGGACGCCACCATCGCGTACGGCGTGAACTCGGACACGTTCGACCCGGCCGTGCACACGGTGATCTCGAACGCGTCGTGCACGACCAACGCGCTCGCACCCCTGGCGTCGGTGCTCGACGACCTGGCGGGCATCGAGCACGGGTTCATGACCACCGTGCACGCGTACACGCAGGAGCAGAACCTGCAGGACGGGCCGCACCGTGATCTGCGTCGGGCCCGCGCTGCCGGCGTGAACATCGTGCCGACGACGACCGGGGCGGCCAAGGCCATCGGGCTGGTGCTGCCCCGCCTGGAGGGCAAGCTGTCCGGTGACGCCATCCGCGTGCCGGTGCCCGTCGGGTCGATCGTCGAGCTGAACACCGTCGTGTCGCGGGACGTGACCGTGGACGAGGTGAACGAGGCCTACCGCGCCGCGGCTGCCGGTCCGCTCGCCGGGGTCCTGGCGTTCACGGTGGACCCGCTCGTGTCGACGGACATCACCGGGCGGCCGGAGTCGAGCATCTTCGACTCGCTGCTCACCCGCGTCGACGAGGGCCGGCACGTGAAGGTCGTCGCCTGGTACGACAACGAGTGGGGCTTCTCGAACCGCGTGGTCGACACGCTCGGGATGCTGGCGCGCGCGTAGGCCGCGGGCCGGTCGGCGCTGGGCCGGCGGGCGGGCGCTGGGCCGGCGCTGGGCTGGCGCTGGGCTGGCGCCGCCGGGTTTCGCGCTGAGCGACACTTCACGGGCTCATCGCCGCGTGAAGTGTCGCTCAGCGCGAAATGTGCGCGGCGCGGGCGGCCGCGCCGGGCCGCGCGCGCGTCAGCGGATCAGCGCGGTCGTGCTCGCGAAGGCACGGGAGCGCACGGCCTCGCGGTACCGCTCGAGCGCCGCGTCGTCGGCACCGACCGACTCCAGCGCCGCCAGCCCCGCGCCGAGCACCGGGGGATCGGTCACCCAGGTCGGCACCGCTCCGGGGACCCGGGCAGCGAGCCCGTCGACGACACCGTCCACGAGCAACGGGTGCCGAGCAGCGAGCACCCCGCCCCCGAGCACGACGGGCACCGGGTCGGCCACCGAACCTCCGAGGCCCAACCGCTCGAGCGCGACCGCGGCGAGCAGGACGATCTCCTCCGCCTGCCGCTCCACGACGCCCCGGGCCACCGCGTCGCCGGCTCCGGCCACGTCGAACAGCACCGGGCAGAGCCGGTTGAACACGCGCTGGTCCAAGCGGCCGAAGTGGATGGCCTCGGTGACCTCGCGGACGCTGCGCAGGCCCACCGCCGCCGGCACCGCGCCGACCAGCGCCGTCGCCGGGCCGCGCCCGTCGTCGGCCCGAGCCGCGTGCCAGAGCGCCCGGTTGCCGAGCCACGCGCCGCCACCCCAGTCGCCGGAGACGTCCCCGATGGCCGGGAACCGTGCGGTCGTGCCGTCAGCCCGCACCGCGAGGGCGTTGATCCCGGTGCCGCACACCACGGCCGCGGCGTCGGGGGACAGGGTGCCGGCCCGCAGCAGCGCGAACAGGTCGTTGTCCAGGACATGCGGTTCGCCGCCGTCATCGGCCCAGTGCGCGAGGGCCGCGGTCGCCGCGACGAGCTCGTCGTGCAGGTCGAGCCCGGCCAGGTACACGTGCGTCGTGCGGATGCGGCGGTCACCCAGCTCGCTGACCACCCGCGCACGGACGTCGTCGAGGATCGGGCCGGCGAGGTCCCAGCCCCGCGTCTGCGGGTTCGACCCCGGACCGCGCGCGTGCCCGACGATGGTCCCGTCGAGCGCGATCGCGACGACGTCGGTCTTGCTCCCGCCGCCGTCGACGGCGAGCACGACGTCGGTCGCGTCCGGTGGGACCGGCGCGGGCGGACGGGAGGCTCGGGCCGGGCCCGCCGCGCCGGTCCGGCTCAGCCCGCCCACGTCACCTGCTCCGATCGCGCCCACGGGATGTGTTCCGCGTTCGCGGCCAGGAGCAGGTCGGTGAGCTGCTCCGCCTTGTCCACCTGCCCGACGAGCGGGTGCGCCCACATCGCACGGAGCACCCGGTCGCGGCCACCGTGCACCGCGGCGTCGAGCGCGAGCCGCTCGTACCCGGCGACGTGCGACACGAGACCGACCATGTCCGGGTCGAGCGGGGAGACCGGCAACGGCGTGATCGCCTGGCGGGTGACGCGCGACGGCACCTCGATGACGTGGTCGTCCGGCAGGAACGGGAACGTGCCGTCGTTCCGCACGTTGAGGACCTGCACGTCGCCGCGGTCGCCGAGGATCGAGGACAGCACGTCGATCGCCGCCTCGGAGTAGTAGGCGCCGCCGCGCTGCTCGAGTTCGGCGGGCTTCGTCACGACGGACTCGTCGGCGTACTTCGCGAGCAGGGCCCGCTCGGTCTCCATGACGGCCTCGGCACGGGTGGGCTCGTGCAGCTGCTCCTGCAGCACGATGTCGTGCGAGTAGAAGTACCGCAGGTAGTACGAGGGGATCGCGTGCTGCAGGCGGAGGAGGTCCGGGTGCATGTGCACGCTCTCCGCCGTCCGGCCGAGGGCACCGTCCGACTCGGCGAGCAGGTCCGCCATGACGTCGCGCTCGACGCCGTCCGCGCCCGTGACGTGCACGCCGCGCTCCCACGTCAGGTGGTTCAGGCCGACGTGGTCGAGCCGGACGTGGTCGGGGGCGACGCCGAACTCCTTCGCGAAGCGGCGCTGGAACCCGATCGCGACGTTGCACAGTCCGACGGCGCGGTGTCCGGCCTCGAGCAGGGCGCGGGTGACGATGCCGACGGGGTTGGTGAAGTCGACGATCCAGGCGTCCGGCTTGGCGTGCTTCCGGACGAGTTCGGCGTACTCCAGGACCACGGGCACGGTGCGGAGCGCCTTCGCGAACCCGCCCGGACCGGTGGTCTCCTGCCCGATGCAGCACGCTTCGTGCGGCCACGTCTCGTCCTGCTGCCGTGCGGCCTGCCCGCCGATGCGGAGCTGGAACATGACGGCATCGGCGTCGGTGACCCCGGCGACGACGTCGTCGGTGACGTGGATCGTGCCGGGGTGTCCGGCGTGCGCGAACATCCGCTTGGCGACACCGCCGACGAGTTCACGGCGCACCGGGTCGGGGTCGACGAGCCAGAGCTCGTCGATGGGGAGCTGGTCGCGGAGCCGGGCGAAGCCGTCCACGAGTTCGGGGGTGTAGGTGGATCCGCCACCGACGACTGTGAGTTTCACTGGAGCTGCTATCCCTTCACGCCGGTGAGCGCGATGCCCTCGACGAATGCCTTCTGTGCGAAGAAGAAGATGATGACGACGGGGACCATGACGACGACGGTCATCGCCATCGTCATCGACCAGTCGGTGCCGTGCTGTCCGCGGAACGTGGCGAGTCCGTACGCCACCGGCCAGGCGGCCTGGTTCTCGGATGCGTACAGGAGCGGGCCGTAGTAGTCGTTCCACGAGTGGAAGAACATGAAGATCGCCGCCGACGCGATGCCCGGGCGGGCCATCGGGACGACCACGCGCCAGAGCACGCCCCACTCGCTGCAGCCGTCCATGCGGGCGGCGTCGCCGTACTCCTTCGGGATGGTCATGAAGAACTGGCGGAGCAGGAAGATGCTGAACGCGTCGCCGAGCAGGTTCGGCAGGATGAGCGGCCACAGGGTGCCGGTCAGGTGCAGGTGCGACCACATCACGTAGACCGGCACCGCGGTGACCTGCGGGGGCAGGAGCATCGCGACGATGATCACCGTGAAGATCAGGTTCGCGCCCCTGAACTTGATCTGGGCGAGCGCGTAGGCCGCGGGCACCGAGCTGAGGAGCATGAACGCGGTGGCGAGGACGGCGTACATCGACGAGTTGCCGAACCACTGCGTGAGCGGCAGCTCGGTGAACACCCGCGCGTAGTTCGAGAAGTCGAACGGCCGGGGCACGATCGACGCCGTGAGGGCCTGGTTGCTCGACATCAGCGAGGTCAGGACCACGAACACGATCGGGGCGATGGTCAGGACGCCGAGGGCCACCAGAGCGGCGTGCTCGGCGATCCACACCAGGGAGCGACCACGCGGCCTGCCGGTGCGGGGCGCTGGACCCCGTGGCGCCCGGGCGAGCGGGGACTGGGAGACGGCGGTCATCAGGACTCCTCCGGCCGGAACACACTGATCCGACGCATCGTGAAGACGAGCACCACGGCGGTGATCACGAACAGGACCACGGCCATGGCGGACGCGTAGCCGAACTGGAAGTTCGCGAACCCGTGCTGGTAGAGCAGCTCGGTGTAGGTGAGCAGCGAGGTGCCCGGGTAGCCGAGCTGGGCGGCGGTCCCGCCACCGATCGTCGCCTTGCCGCTCGCGACGCCCGAGGCGACGGCCGCCTCGGTGAAGTACTGCAGCGCGGCGATCACCCCCGTCACGGCGGCGAACCCGATCACCGGGGCGATCGTCGGCAGGGTGATGTGCCGGACCTGCTGGACGCCGTTCGCACCGTCGAGCGACGCGGCCTCGTACAGGTCGCGCGGCACGTCGAGCAGTGACGCCAGGAAGATGATCATGATGTCGCCCATCACCCAGACGCCCAGGATCACGAGCGACGGCTTCGACCACGCCGGGTCGTTGAACCACAGGGGGCCGTCGATGCCGAAGACCCGGAGGATCTGGTTCACCGGCCCGGTGCCCGGGTTGAAGAGGAACACGAACGCCACGACGCTCGCGACCGGCGGGACCAGGGCGGGCAGGTAGAACAGCGTCCGCCAGAACCCGGTGGCCGTCTTGGCCCGGCTGAGCAGCCCGGCCACCAGGAGTCCGCACACGATCCGGACCGGCACCAGGATGACGACGAACCACAGCGTGTTCACCACCGCGGGCCCGATCTGCGGGTCCTGGGTGAACAGGAACTTGTAGTTCAGGAACCCGACGAACTCGGGCTCCTGCAGCTGGTTGTAGCGCGTGAACGAGTAGAAGATCGACGCGACGAGCGGGTAGGCGAAGAAGATCACCAGGCCCGCCAGGGCCGGCGCGAGCATCGTCAGGGCGACGAGGCGGCGCCGGGACTCTGCGGAACGGGGCCGACGTCGCGGAGCCGTCGGGGGCACCGGACCGGACCCCGTCGGGCCCGTGGGCCGGGCTGCGCGGGCGAGCCGCGCCTCCCGGCCGGTCGTCTTGGTGGTGAGGCTCATCACGGACCAGCCAGCTGGTTCGCGTTGTCGATGTCGGAATCCAGCTTCTTCAGCTTCGCGTCGAGGTCGCCGCCGTTCTGCTGGTAGGCCTGCCAGAACTTCGTGAAGGTGCCGATGTAGGCGGCACCGTCCGCGGTGCCCGGCGAGGTCATGGTGTCCTTGTTGCCCGCGACGTCGACGAAGGTCTTGTAGTTCTCGTCGACCTCGAGGTCGGGGGACTCCAGCGCCGAGGTGAGCGTCGGGATGTTCTTCAGACCGTTGCCCATCGTGACCTGCGCGTCGGTGTTGGTGGACAGGTACTTCAGGAGCGCCCACGACAGCTCGGGGTTCTTGGACCCCTTCGCGATGCCCGCGACGTTGCCCGCGATGTACGTCGAGCCGTAGTTGCCGAGGCCGTCCATCACCGGGGTCGGGGACGTGCCGTAGTCGAGGTCCGGCTTCTGGTCCTTGAGGAACGCCGTGCGGTACCCGCCGTCGATCTGCATCGCGACCTGACCGGTCTGGAACGCGTTGTCGGCCGCGAACTCCTGCCCGAGGCCGGACGTGAAGGCCTTGAGCTTGTCGTAGCCGATCTCGTCGACGAAGCCCTTCTGCCAGGTGATGAGCTTCTTCCACGCGTCGGACGTGCCGATCACGCTGTTGCCGTCCTTGTCGAGCCACGAGCCGTCGACCATCGGCGCCCAGTGCTCGGGCGAGTTCTCGTAGAAGTCGATGAGCGGGTTGAAGCCGAGCTGCTTGATGGAGCCGTCGGCGTTGTACGTCGTCAGCTTCAGTGCGTCGGTCTTCAGCTCGTCCAGGGTCTTCGGTGGAGTCGTGATGCCCGCCTTCTCGAGGAGCGGCTTGTTGTACATGAGCGCGCTGACGTCGGCGAGGGCCGGCAGGGTGCAGCGCGTGCCCTTGTACTGCGTGTACGACTGCACCGCCTTCGGGATGTCGGACAGGTCGACCTTGTCGCGCTTGATGTACGGCGACAGGTCGCGGAAGGCACCCGAGGAGCAGAAGCTGCCGACGATGGCGGTCGAGTACGACAGGCCCACGTCGATGTTCTGGCCGGACGAGATCGCCTTCTGCAGCTTCTCGTCGTCCTGACCGGCGTGGATGTCGACGGTGACGTCGGGGTTGGCCTTCTCGAAGCCCTCGACGGCGGTCTTCACGACGCCGGCTTCACGGCCGGTGAAGAAGTGCCACAGGGACACGGTGCCCTTGAGCTCCTTCGGGGCGCTCTTCTCGATCGAGTCGGCGCTGCTGCCGGAGCTGCAGCCGGCGACGACGAGGGCACCGGCGGCGGCGACAGCCGTGGCGGTGGCGATGCGGCGGAACACCCGGCGGCGCGGGACGTTCGGTTCGGGGAGGGACAAGGCGGTACTCGCTCTCTGGTCTCGCTCCGTCGCCGTCCGTTTCCGGGCGCCGCCCGTTTCCGGGCGCTGCCCGTTTCCGGGCGCGACGAAGAGCCCTGTGACAGGGCTGGGTGATGGTGCCTCGAGTGGTGCGGGTGGAACGTTCAGGGGCGCTCGACGGGGTCCGGCGTCGGGGCATCGTCACTGATGCGCTCGAGCCGGTCCGCGAGCGCGGTGCGGACGACGTCGATGAGGACGTGCCGCGCACCGTGCAGGACGGGGGTGTCGGGGACGCCGGGCGCGACCACGGCGGTGGACCAGCGCGAGCGGGTCCGGAGCCAGGCGGTCACGGCGGCGGCCAGGGCGGGGCCACCGGCGATCCCGGTCGGGCCGTGCAGGACGACCGTCTCGGGATCGGCCACGGCGAGGGCTGGGAGCACGTTGTGCCCGACGCGCTCGCCGAGGGCGACGGTGAAGGGGTGCTGCTCGGGCAGGCCGGGCAGTTGCGGGAGCACCTGGCGCCAGTCGGCTGCGGTGCCGCCCGGTGCCGTGATCCCGTGCTCGGCGGCCAGGGCGATGATCGCGGACTCGGAGATGAGGTCCGCGACGATCGTGGCCGTCGGGTCGATGGAGCGTGCGTCGGCGGGCACGCTGAGGTAGCCGATCTCACCCGCGGCACCGGAAGCGCCGGTGTGCAGGTGACCGTGCAGGTCGAGGGCCATGCCGAGGCCCTCGGCCATCCAGAAGAGCGCGAACGACCCGGGTGCTCGACCGGCCCCCATGTTGCGTTCGGCGATGGCGGCGAGGTTGGCGTCGTTCTCGACGACGACGTGGACCCCGAGCTCGGCGGAGAGGGTCGCGCTGACCTGCTCGCGGGGCCAGCCGGGCAGTCCGTCGGTGAAGATGAGGGTGTCGGTGGCGTGGTCGACACTCGCCTGCACACCCACCGCGACCGCGGTGACGAGCTCGGGGTCCACATCGGCCGCGGCGGCTGCGCGGGAGATCGCTGCGGCGACGATGTCGGCGCCGGGGGAGCGCACCTCGGCCTCGGACATCCGGTGGGTGGCGACCGGGAACGTGCGACCGGCGGCGTCCACCACGGTCGACCGGACGTCGACGAGCTGGACGTCCACCGCGACACCGAGGTCGCGGTCGGTGATCGCTTCGTACACGACGGCGCTCGGCCCGCGGCGTCCGGCTTGGGTGTCCGTGCCGGCCTGGCGGATGAGGTCGGCCGACTCGAGCCGGCGGATGATCTCGGCTGCGGTGGGCTTGCTGAGCCCGGTGCGCTGGGCGATCTCGTTGCGGGTGAGCGGGCCGTCGTCGAGCAGCAGCTCGAGCGCCGCGCGGTCGTTCAGGACGCGCAGCAGACCGGGTTGGCCGGGGGTGCGTCCTCGTGTGGTCATGTCGAGGACTGTAACGGACAACCTTCTTTACTGAAAGGTTTGTTTACCGATTCGAAACACGCGTTCTGCTGCGCGAAACGTGCCGCCCCGACGGAGGCCCGCCGAGCGCCGGCCGGGTGCCCGCGAGCGACCGGCGCCTACGGCCGCAGCAGCACCTTGATCGCCCGACGCTCGTCCATCGCCCGGTACGCCTCGGCGGCCTCGTCGAGCGGCAGCTCCAGGTCGAACACGCGCCCGGGGTCGATCGCTCCGGACAGCACGTCGGGCAGCAGTTCCGGGATGTACTTCCGTGCCGGCGCCATGCCGCCCGCGACGGCGATGTTCGTGTCGAAGAGGTAGCGCGTACCGATCGTCGGCACGCCGTGCGGGACCCCGACGAAGCCGAGGTTGCCGCCCGCGCGCACCGAGTGCAGCGCCTGGTCCATGCTCTCCTCGGTGCCGACGGCCTCGACCGCGCAGTCGGCCAGGTCGCCGCCGAGCAGCTCGCGGATCGCCGCGACGCCCTCCTCGCCGCGCTCGGACACGATGTCCGTCGCGCCGAACTCGCGTGCCAGTGCCTGGCGATCGGCGTGCCGGCTCATGGCGATGATGCGCTCGGCTCCGAGTCGCTTCGACGCGAGCACCGCGGACAGGCCGACCGCGCCGTCGCCGACCACGACGACGGTCTTGCCCGGACCGACCGCCGCCGACACCGCGGCGTGGTGCCCGGTGGAGAAGACGTCGGACAGGGTCAGCAGCGACGGCACGAGCGCCGGGTCGACGGGGCCGGGCACCGCGACCAGCGTCGCGGACGCATCCGGGATGCGGACGTACTCGGCCTGCGCGCCGCCGACCGGGTCGCCGTACGCGTCCTTCCCGCCGAATCCGGACAGGTGGTCGCAGCCGCTGGTCATCCCGTGGCGGCAGGCCTGGCAGGTGCCGTCGTTCATGGTGAAGGGGGAGATCACGAAGTCGCCCTCGTGCAGGTCGGTGACCGCGTCGCCGACGGCGACGACCTCGCCGACGAGTTCGTGCCCGATCGGCCGGGGCTCCTTCGTCTTCGTGACGCCGCGGTACGGCCACAGGTCCGAGCCGCACACGCACGCGGCGACGACCTTGACGACGACGTCCTTCGGGGTGAGGACCGAGGGGCGGTCGCGCTCCTCGACGCGGATGTCGTTGGGGGCGTGGATGATCGCTGCGCGCACGGGAGGCCTTCCGTCGAGATGGTGGGTGTCGGCGCGGTCGACGTCGTCCGGGCCGACGTCGACAGTACCCTCGTGCGGGTGGACGACGACCGGTACGGCGGGGACGTGCTCTCGGGAGACTGGCGCTCCCGCGGGGTGAAGAAGGTGCGGCAGGTGCCGCTCGAACGCGACATGGTGCTCGAGGACCCGGACTCCGGGTGGGCCGGCGCCGTCGTCGGACTCGAGGCGGGCAACATCGCGCTCGAGGACTGGAAGGGCCGCACCCGTTCCTTCCCCTTCACCGGGCAGTTCCTGCTCGAGGGCGAGCTCGTGACGCTGGGCCGCCCGCAGGCGCCGGTCGGCCGGTCTGCCGCAGCCGCTGCCGGCTCGCCGGGCTCGCTGGGTTCCGTTCACTCGGACTGGAGGCCCGGGGCCGCGCCCGCCGTGCGGCAGGCGTCCGACGGTGGTCGCCTCCGCACCGCGTCCGGATCCTTCGCGGTGGAGTCGCAGCGTGCCCGGGTGGCTCTGCCCTCGCGCATCATGGTCGAGGGAAAGCACGACGCCGAACTGGTCGAGAAGGTCTGGGGAACCGACCTGCGCGTCGAGGGCGTCGTCGTCGAGGAGCTCTCCGGCGTCGACAACCTGGCTTCGGTGCTCGATGAGTTCCAGCCCTCGCGAGACCGTCGCGTCGGCGTGCTCGTCGACCACCTGGTGCCCGGGTCGAAGGAGTCCCGCTTCGCCGAGGCCGTGATGCGCGGCAAGTGGGGCGCGCACGTGCTCGTCGTCGGCCACCCGTTCGTCGACGTCTGGCAATCCGTGAAGCCCGCCCGCGTCGGACTGCAGGCCTGGCCGACGATCCCGCGGTCGATCGAGTGGAAGAAGGGCATCTGCCAGGCGCTCGGGTGGCCGAACGCCGAGCAGGCCGACATTGCCCGGGCGTGGCAGCGGATCCTCGGGCAGGTGCGCACCTTCGCCGATCTCGAGCCGCAGCTGCTCGGCCGTGTCGAGGAGCTCATCGACTTCGTGACGGAACCGAAGGCCTGAGAACCCGGCCGTTCTGGGCAGGCGCGCGGAATGAGCGGGTGATCCGCGCCTCCGCTCCGTATCGTTGGGGCATGGACGGCATCGACGGACGCGTGCGCAGCGCTGTCGACGTCTGGCTGCGCTGGCTGCCGCGCTGGCAGATCGGCACCGCCCGCCCGCGCACCCGCATCTGCCGGAAGTGCACCGGATCCCCGATCGCGAGTGCCGCCGGCTTCGGGCAGGACGTCCCGCACGCCGTCCAGCACGCGCTGATCGGCCGGATCTCGACCATCGTCGAGGACGAGGTCGACGACTACACCGCCAAGAACCTGCCGCTGCTGCAGCGGGAGCTCGAGCGGGCCGCGGCGCGGAAGCGGCACGCCGGGTACCAGCCGGCCGAGGGGCTGTCGCCCGAGTTCCAGGGCCTCGACGTCGATCCCGAGCCCTCGCCGGGTTCGCCGTTCCTCTTCACGCTCGGGGAGCTGGCGGGGACGGGCGCGGGGGAGCAGGCACCGCGGGAGCCGCTGTCGGACGAGGCGAAGGCGGCGCTCCGGCACGAGATCGAGCTGTCCGACGAGTGCGCTCGCTCGACCGGGACGGCGGTGTGCCTGGCGCTCATCGACCACCGGCCGCGCATCGCCGAGGCGGTCGAGCGTCTGGTCGAACCGCAGATCGAGGCGCTCGTGTCCGACATGTTCCGCGGGTTCGACGGACCGGACGAGGGGCCGCGCAGCGGGCTGTTCTAGCGGCGACGCGCGCGGGCGCGGGCTTCGCCCGGTGCGAGGTTGACCACGCCGTGCGCGCTTGTTGCGCTGCACCGAGTGGTCAACCTCGCACCGTGCGCGGTCCGTCGGTCAGCGGGGGAGCAGCGTGCGACCGGGCACGACGGTGCCCCGGAGTGAGCGGTGCTCGACGGCACGCGTCGGGTCGTCGATCCGGCCGATGACGAGGTCGATCGCCTCGCGGCCGATGCGTTCGATCGGCTGCTCGAGCGTCGTGAACCCGATCCAGTCGCTCGCGAGGGGGTACACGCCGTCGAACCCGGTGACCGACAGATCGTGCGGGACCCGGACACCGCGGCGTGCGAGCGCCTCGCACACGTCGAGCATGAGCCGGTCCGTCGGGCACATCACCGCGGTCACGTCCGACTCGTGCATCGCGTCGACCAGGTCGGCGGCGAGGTCGTCCGGTGGTCGCACGAAGCTGGCGTCGATGTCGATGACCCGGACACCACGTGCGCGGAGCCGTTCGACCATCGCCGTCGAGCGGGCGTGCTGCGTGATCGCGTTGTCGAGTGGGACGGTGAGTACGGCGACCGTGCTATGGCCGGCGTCGGCGACGGTGTCGGCGATGGTCGCGCCACCGTCCACCTCGTCGCAGTACACGCTGGACAGTGCCGGGTGGAGTTCGGGCCGGCCGGCGACCACGGTGGCGATCCGCGGGGCGAACTCGGCGATGTCGGCCGACGGCATCAAGCCGCTGCAGACCACGAGGCCGTCCACCCGCATCGACACGAGTGCGGCGAGTGCGGACTTCTCGTCCTCGACACGGCCGACACCCGTGGTGGTGACGACGCGGTAGCCCAGCTCGGACGCGCGGCGCTCCATCACGGCGTGCAGTGCGGTGTAGACCATCGACGACGCATCGCGGACGAGCATGCCGATGGTGTGCGTCCGACCGCTGACGAGCCCGCGTGCCATGGCGTTGGCGACGTACCCGAGCTCGGCTGCGGCGCGCTCGACCCGCTCGCGAGTCTCATCGGAGAACCGTCCGGTGCCGGAGAGGACACGGCTCACCGCGGACTTCGAGACGCCTGCTCGTGCGGCGACGTCGAGGATGGTCGGCTGGGACCCGCGGCTGGCGTTCACGCCTCGGTCGCGGCGGCGTCCTGCCGGGACCGCGACGCGGTGAAGCGCAGCACCCCGCGGGCGATCGCGCGCCAACCGAGCAGGAACACCCCGAGCACGATCGTGGCGACGATGACGAAGGAGATCGGCAGCGGGTTGCCGTCGACGTCGCCCTGACCCGTGGCGACGCGGATCGCCATGCCGACGAACACCGTGAGGATCCATACGACGACGCCGGTCGGCCAGAAGCGCAGCGGGCGGGCCCAGGCTCCACTCGTCACGTACCCGATCGCCCAGCCCGCCAGGAACGGGTAGACGGTGGTCCAGATCCCCAGTGCGGTGTTGCCCTCGCCGTGGGAGGAACGGCCGATGAGCGCGAAGACGACGATGAGGACGACGTCGATGACGGCTGCGAGCCAACCCCAGGTGCGTGTGTTCACCCGGACAGTCTCGCAGCCCGGACGGCTCCGGCCTCTCCACAGGCGGGCGTCGCCCTCGTCTTGTCCACAGATCCGCCGCCGTCCCGACGGCTCCCGTTCCCCGACCATCACCATCGTCGGGGTGAACCGTCAGATCGCCCTCGCCCCACTTCCCGCCGTCACCGTCCTCCGGACCTCGGCGCACCATCCAGCCGAGTCCGAGGTGATCAGGAGGCGGGCGGACGCGCAGGAGCTCGTCCGCATCGGGCGAGGGAAGTTCGTCGACGCTGCCGCTTGGGCAGCCCTCCGGCCAGCGGAACAGCACCTGGTCCGCGTCGGTGCGTCCGCCGATCGCATCGGACCCGACCAGGTCGTCTCACACGTCTCGGCGGCGGTCGTACTCGGTGTGCCGACGGTGTCGCCGCCGCCCGATCGAGTGCACGTGACCTCGGTCGGGAGTGATCGGCGGACCACGAATGCTTCCTTCGTCGTCCACGCCGACCTCGACCCGGTACCAGACCCGAACCGGATCAGCACGCCGGAAGGCCTGCAGCTGAGCGGACCTGTTCGGATCGCTGCCGACGTGGCCCTCACGCTCCCGTTCATGGACGCCGTCGTGGCGCTTGACGACCTGCTCCGTCGGGGTCTTCCCCGAGCAGCCGTGCGCGACACGATCGCGCGACGTGGCCCCAAGGGGCGCCGTCGCGCGCTCCGTGCGGTGGACTTCGCCGACTCCGCGTCGGACTCGCCGGGTGAGTCGATCGCGCGCACCCGGTTCGATCAGTTCGGCACGGAGGAGCCCGTCCTGCAGCACCGTTTCCGGTCGTCCGGGCAACCGGACATCGTGGTGGACTTCTGGTTCCCCTCGGCCGGCGTCGTGGTCGAGTTCGACGGCGAGGTGAAGTACCGGGACCCGACGATGCGGAACGGGCGTTCGGCGGAGGACGTGGTCATCGCCGAGAAGTACCGGGAGGACCGGCTGCGGTCCTTGCCCGGCGTCCGGCACGTCGTGCGGTTGCGATGGGCTGATCTCTGGGACGAGGCGACGTTGCGCGCGAAGCTGCGGCGGGCAGGCGTTCGGATGCGACGCTGAGCGCGCCGTGCGAAGTTCGCCACTCGGTGCGAGGTTGTTGCGGCGCACGGGGTGATCAACCTCGCACCAGAGCAGGCGCTGCGCCGGCCGCGGCCCCCGGAGTTCACCCGGCGGCGACGCCCGCGGCACCCGGCGTTCACCCGGCAGCGCCACACTCGACCTCGGCGCGGGAACGTTCCCACACGGCCCGCGCCACACCACCCCGCACGACCCGCACAACCCCCCCCACCCCGCACCACCCCACCCCGGACGACCCCACCCCACGGAACAGGGAGATCATCGACGTGAAGACCCGAGTCCTCGCCGGCCTCGCCATCGCGGCGGCCGCGACCGTCGCACTGTCCGGCTGCGTCCAGAGCGCCAACGCCTCGAACGCCGCGGACACGAGCGGCGGCACCACGAACCTCACCGTGTTCATCAGCGGCGACACGAACGTCCAGGACCTCTGGGACAAGTCGCTCATCCCCGCCTTCGAGAAGGCGAACCCGAAGATCCACGTCAGCACGAGCATCGACCTGCACGGCGAGCACGACGCGCAGACCCAGGCGAACCTGGCCACCGCGGTCAAGGCCGGCAAGTCCGTCGCGTACGACCTGGTCGACGCCGGCTTCGTCAGCACCGCGGGCAAGGCCGGACTGCTCAGCACGGTCAGCGACAGCACGATCCCGAACCTGAAGGACGTCCCCGAGGCCACGAAGCAGCAGGGCGGCGACAGCGCGATCCCGTACCGCGCCTCGAGCGTCCTGCTCGCCTACGACTCGAGCAAGGTGACGGACCCGCCGGAGAGCCTCGACGACCTCCTCGCCTGGATCAAGGCCAACCCCGGTCAGTTCGCGTACAACTCCCCGTCGTCCGGCGGCTCCGGCGGCTCGTTCGTCGCCACGGTGCTCGCGAAGTACCTGACCGCGGAGGAGCAGGCGACGATGCAGACGACGTACGACAAGTCGCTCGAGTCGAAGTGGGACAAGGGCTTCGCAGCGCTCAAGGACCTCGGCCCCTCGACGTACCAGAAGGGGGTCTACCCGAACGGCAACGACCAGGTCGTGCAGCTGCTCGGCAGCGGCCAGATCGCGATGGCGCCGGTGTGGAGCGACCAGTTCATCACCTCGCAGAAGACCGGCGTGATCCCGAAGACCGTCAAGGCGATCCAGATCACCGACCCGTCGTTCACCGGCAGCGCGAGCTTCCTCGGCATCCCGAAGACCGAGCCGAAGGCCAAGAAGGCCGCCGCCGAACAGCTCGCCGACTTCGTCCTGAGCTCCAAGGGGCAGCAACTCGTCGCGAGCGCCGTCTCCGGCTACCCGGTCATCCCGCTCGACAGCCTGCCGGCGTCGGTCGCGGAGCAGTTCGCCGACGCGAACCCCTCGCAGCTCCGCCTCGGGTTCCAGAGCGACTTCGCCGCCGACATGAACGCGGCGTGGGACGCGAAGGTCCCGCAGTGACCCAGACCGTCCAGGACGGCCCGGCAACTGACCGGGAGGCCCGTGGCGACTCCGCCACGGGCCTCCCGCCCGTCCCGTCGCCCTCCCACGGCACCGCGGACCCCGCAGGTCGGCTGTCCGTCCAGGAGCGGCTCGACCGCCGTCGGCGGTGGCAGGGCCTCGCCCTCGTCGCGGCGCCCGTCCTCGTCGTGGTCCTGTTCGTCGGCGTACCGGTGGTGAACGCCGCGCTGTTCAGCCTCGGGTTCACCGGCGGCCTGAACCAGGCACTCGCGGACATCGGCGGCGACACCGTGCGCGGCTTCTCGTTCGCGGTGTACGGCACCCTGCTCGGCAACGCCACGTTCCTGCGCGACCTCGTCGCGACGCTCGGGGTCACCGCGTTGTCGACCGGTCTGACCGTGGCGCTCGCCGTGGCGGTGGCGGTGATCCTCCGGCTCCGCGGTGGTTTCCTCGGCAAGAGCCTCAGCGTCCTGGCCGTGGTCCCGCTCTTCGTGCCGGTGGTCATCGCGAGCTGGTCGGTCCTGACGTTCACCGATGCGCAGGGCTTCCTCCGCAGCCTCGGTGCCCAGTTCGGCCTCGACGTCCCGGTGTGGGGCTACACCCTCGTCGCCGTGGTGTTCGGCAGCGTCTGGACGAGCCTGCCGTTCGCGGTGCTGATGATCGCCGGCGCGCTGCAGGGAACTCCGGACGCCCTGGTCGAGGCCGCGAAGGACGCCGGCGCGAGCACGTGGCGGGTGGTCTGGCAGGTGCTCCTGCCGATGGCGGCGACCCCGCTCGTCATCGCGACGACGTTCACCGTCATCGGGGTCCTCGGGTCGTTCACGGTGCCGTACTTCACCGGTCCGAACGCCCCGACGATGCTCGGCGTCGACATCTCGAAGTACTTCCAGGCCTACAACCGTCCGCAGCAGTCGACGGCGATGGCGTTCATCGTGTTCGCCTTCGCCGCGGCCGCGAGCGTGTTCTACCTGCGCTCGACGGTCCGGGCGAACGCCGGCGAGCTGCGGAAGCAGCAGCAGAAGCAGGAGCAGCCGTGATCAAGCGACTCACCGGGAACACCCTCGTCTGGGCGACCGCCGTCGTGCTGGCCGTCTTCGTGCTCGGTCCGCTCCTCTGGCTGGCGGCTCGTGCCTTCGCCACGACCTGGACGTACCCGAACCTGTTGCCCGACGGCTGGACGCTGCAGTGGTGGGGCACCGTGTTCGAGGACCGGAGCCTGGCGGTCGCCGTCCAGAACTCGCTCGTCCTCGCCCCGCTGACCGTGCTCATCGCCGCGGTGGTCTGCCTGCCGGCCGCGTGGGCGATCAGCCGCATCGAGTTCCCCGGGCGACGGCTCGTCCTGGTCGGGCTGTTCGCCACGAACGCGTTCCCGAAGATGGGCCTCTTCGTCACGATGTCGGCCATGTTCACCGCGCTGAACCTCATGAACACCGTGACCGGGATCCTGATCGTGCACGTCCTGGGCTGCGTCGTGTTCATGACGTGGCTGCCCGCCGCCGCGTTCTCGGCCGTGCCGCGGTCCCTCGAGGAGGCAGCACGCGACGCCGGAGCGAGCCGCTGGCGGACCTTCTGGCGGGTGACGTTCCCGATCGCGTGGCCGGGGATCCTCGTCGCGATGGTGATGTCCTTCCTCGCGTCGTTCGACGAGGCGCAGGGCACGTACCTGGTCGGAGCCCCGACGTACATGACGATGCCGACGGCGGTGTACTCGCTCGTCCTCAACTCCCCACGTCAGGTCTCGGCCGTGTTCGCGATCGCGTTGAGCATCCCGTCCGTGGTCCTGCTGCTGCTCGCCCGGAAGCACATCATGGGCGGCCGCCTGGCGGACGGCTTCCAGATCCGATGACCACCACCAGCACGAAAGGCGACCAGATGACGGACGCAACGCTCGTCGCGGAACGCACCACGGGCCTCCCGGCCGATGGCAGCACGACGGACCGGACCCGATCCGGCGGACTCAGCATCCGCGGACTGCGCAAGACGCTCGGCGGACGCGACGTCGTCGCCGGCATCGACCTCGACGTCGCGAAGGGCGAGCTCGTCTCGCTGCTCGGCCCGTCCGGGTGCGGCAAGACGACGACGCTCCGGATGGTGGCGGGGTTCCTGCCCGCCGACGGCGGCGTCGTGACGATGGGGGACCGCGACGTCACGTCGATCGGTCCGGAGCGTCGGCCGAGCGCGATGGTGTTCCAGAACTACGCACTGTGGCCGCACATGACGGTGACGCAGAACGTCGCGTTCCCGCTGCGGACCCGACGCGTGCCGAAGCAGCGGGTGGCGGAGCGGGTGCGGGAGGCGCTCGACCTCGTCGGTCTGAGCCACCACGCCGGGTCGAAACCGACCGCGATCTCGGGCGGTGAGCAGCAGCGGGTCGCCCTGGCGCGGGCGATCGTGCAGGAGCCCGACGTGCTGCTCCTCGACGAGCCTCTGTCGAACCTCGACGCGAAGCTCCGGGTGAGTGTCCGCGACGAGATCCGGCGCATCCAGCAGCGTCTCGGCATCACGACCGTGATCGTGACGCACGACCAGGACGAGGCGCTCAGCATCTCGGACCGGATCGCGGTCATGCACGACGGCCGCATCGAGCAGATCGCGACGCCCACCGAGCTGTACGCCCGCCCCGCGACCGGGTTCGTCGCGTCGTTCATCGGGTCGACGAGCCCCGTCACCGGCCGGTTCCTGGCCGGCACGTCGGTCAGCCCCACCGTGGCGGACACGGTCTTGATCCGACCCGAGCAGGTCGTGCTCACCGACGACTCGCCGATCCGTGCGACCGTCGCCCGCGTGCTGATGCGCGGGCACTTCGCCGAGGTCGTGCTGGCCGCCGACGGCGCCGAGCTCCGCGCGTTCGTCACCGGAGCACCCCCGACGGTCGGCACCGAGACCGGGGTCCGCCTCGGCGAGGTGCTCGTGTACCGCGACGGCGCCCTGCTCGAGGGCACCCGATGAGCGCCCCGGTGTCGGCGCCCGCCGACCAGGTGGTCGCCACCAGCCCGACCGGGAGGCCCGGCGTGCGTCCGCCACGGCTCGTCGCCCACCGCGGTGCGCCGCGCGTCCGGCGCGAGAACACCCTGCCCGCCATCGCGGTCGCCGAGGCGCTCGGCGCCGAGGTCATCGAGGTCGACGTCCGTCGCACGGCCGACGATGTCGCCGTCCTGCTGCACGACGAGACCCTCGGCCGGATGTGGGGCGATGCCCGCCGGGTGTCCGACGTCGCCTGGTGCGACGTCGCCCGGCTCGGCAACGGCCTCGACCGGATCCCGCGGCTCGACGCCGCCCTCGAACGGCTCGACGGCTGCCACTCGGTGCTGCTGGTCGACCTGACGGACGCGGCCGACGGACTCGTCGCCGCCCGCACCGTCGTGGGTTCCACCGCGTCCACCACCGTGGCGTGGTGCGGAGCGCCGGCGGCGATGGCCGCGGTCCGCTCGGTGCTGCCCGACGCCGACGTCTGGCTCGCGTGGGAGTCGCTCGACCCGCCCGCTCCGGCCGACCTGGAGGCCTTGACCCCGTCCACCCTGAACCTCGACATCGCGTTCCTCACCCCGCGCACGATCGAGGTCGCGCACGCCCTGGGGCTGCGGGTCGCCGTCTGGACCGTCGACGAGGCCGAACCGGCGCTCTGGGCGGCACGGCTCGGCGTCGACTCGATCACCACGAACGACGTCGGCGCGATCGGCGCCGCACTGTCGTCGGCGGAGCGGGACGGCTGGCCGGAACGGGACCGCGAACCGACCGAGACCGAGGTCGCCTCGCGCGCCCAAGCCCTGGCACACCGCATCGCGCACGAGGTCATCGCCTTCACCCGCGAGCACCCCGTCAGCGAGGTACGGACCAAGGCGAACCCCGCAGACCTCGTCACCGACGTGGACCGACTGGTCGAACAGCACGTCCGGTCCCGCGTCCGGATGGCGTTCCCGACGCACGGCTTCACCGGCGAGGAGTACGGCGACGCACCCGGCGACCGGCACCGCTGGTACCTGGACCCCGTCGACGGCACCACGAACCTGGCGAACGGCGTGCCCTGGACGTCGATGTCGCTCTGCCTGACCCGCGGTGGCCGGCCGCTCGTCGGCGTCGTGGCCGACCCGTGGCGGGGCGAGGTCCTCGAGGCTCGGCGCGGACGCGGTGCCACCCTGCGCGACCGTCCGCTCCAGCTGGACGACACCCCGCGGCCGCTCGCCGGGGCGGTTGTCGGCACCGAGCTCGACGGGCACCGGCCGTGGCCCGGGTTCGGTGCGTTCCTCGACGCCCTGGCCGACCGGTCGTGCACGCTGCGGCTGCAGGGCTCCGGCACGCTGACCATCGCGCAGGTCGCGGCCGGGCGGGGGATCGGTGGGTGCGTGTCGGCGTTCAACCCGGTCGACCACGGGGCCGCCGTGCTGCTCGTGCACGAGGCCGGCGGGATCGTGCTGACCCGCTCCGGTCCGGTCGAGGGCTTCCCGCCCGTGGGGGAGCCGTTCCTGGTGGCGCACCCCGGGGCCGCCGACGAGCTGCACGGGGTGTGGACGGCCGCGCTCGCCGTGGGCGCCGCGGCGGGCTGAGCCGGCGCGTGCGCGCGGCAGGTGTGGCCGGCGCACGGTGCGGGGTCCGCGTTCTGGTGCGGGGTTGGCCGCTGGGTGCTGTGCTGTAGGCGCGCACGGTGCTGCCGACCCGGCACGGGTCGTGCAGGTGCGCACGGTGCGGACTGGAGGCGCGGGGCGGGTCGGGTACGGCCCTCCCGTCGGGTGGGTGGTGCGCACGGTGCGGGGTCCGCGTTCTGGTGCGGGGTCGGCCGCTGGGTGCGGTGCTGTAGGCGCGCACGGTGCTGCCGACCCGGCACGGGTCGTGCAGGTGCGCACGGTGCGCCTGCGGGCGCGGCGGCGCACGGCTGACTCTGAGCGGGCGCTCAGTCAGCGGCCGACCGCGCTCCATAGGGTGGCAGGCCACGGGCGGTCCGACCGGATCACCCGTGCACCCGAAGGAGCATCGACCATGGGATTCCTCGACCGCCTGCTCGGACGTCCGGACCGCGACCGCACCGGTGACGCGCAGCAGTACGACGCGCAGCAGAACCAGTGGGGGCAGCCGCAGCAACCGCAGCAGCAGGGCTACCGGTACGGCCAGCAGTCGTACCACCAGCCCGCGCCGACGGGGGTGCCGGCCGGGCAGCAGCAGGGCGGCCAGTACGGCGTGCCGCAGTGGGGCGGTGCACCCGCGCAGCAGCAGGGCGCGGCGACCGACGACGAGCGCGCGGTGGAGCGGTACCGCTACCTGCTCCGCACGGCGCCGCCCGAGCGCATCGAAGAGGTGCACGCCGAGGCGTTCGCGAAGCTGACCGACGAACAGCGCCGCATGGTCTACGACGAGTTCACCCGCACGGCGCCTCCCGGCGAGGCCCCGCGCGGCGACGACCCCCGCTCGCTCGCGCAGTCGGCGACGCGGTCCGAGATCCGCCAACCGGGCTTCATGGAGCGCTCGCTCGGTGGCGTCGGCGGCGGTGGCCGCTTCGGTGGGCAGCGCGGCGGACCGTCGTTCGGCAGCATGATCGGTGCCTCGGTCCTCGGCACCGTGGCCGGCTACGTCATCGGTTCGGCGATCATGAGCGCCTTCCTGCCGGACCCCGGATCGTTCGATGGCGGTACTGACGCTGCGGGTGACGGTGGTTCGGAGGACACTGGAGCCGACTCCGGTGACGGCGGTGCGTCCGACGGTGGCGCGTCCGACGGCGGCGGGTTCGAGAGTGCGGGCTGGGGTGACAGCGGATCCGACTTCGGCGGTGGCTCCAGTGACTTCGGTGGTGACTTCGGCATCTGAGTGACCGGTCACGAGTTCCCACCGACCCACTGATATTCTCCGTGGTCGACAAGGGAGCGGCATGGCCATCATCGAAGCCTCCGGGCTGACCAAGACCTACCGGTCGAAGTCCGGGCCGGTGCACGCACTGGCCGGACTCGACCTGTCCGTGCCGCAGGGCACCGTGAAGGCGCTGCTCGGGCCGAACGGCGCGGGCAAGACCACGACCGTGAAGGTGCTCACCACCCTCATCACCCCGGACTCCGGGACGGCTACGATCGACGGCATCGACGTGATCGCCGACCCGCAGGCCACCCGGCGGTCCATCGGGGTGTCCGGGCAGTACGCCGCGGTCGACGAGAACCTGACCGGCTTCGAGAACCTCGAGATGATCGGGCGGCTCTACCACCTGGGCCGGAAGACGTCGCGGGAGCGTGCCCGTGAGCTCATCGACGTGTTCGACCTGGCCGAGGCCGGGGACCGCCCGGTGAAGGGCTTCTCCGGTGGCATGCGGCGACGGATCGACCTCGCCGGGGCCCTCGTGATGAACCCGCGCGTGCTGTTCCTCGACGAGCCGACCACGGGCCTCGACCCCCGCAGCCGGCTGGCGCTCTGGGGCATCATCGAGGACCTGGTGGCCGAGGGCGCCACGGTCCTGCTCACCACGCAGTACCTCGAAGAAGCCGACCGGCTGGCCGACGACATCGCGGTCATCGACGACGGCCGGGTCATCGCCGAGGGCACCGCCGACCACCTCAAGGCGCAGGTCGGCGGCCACCGGGTGGTCGTGACCCTGGTGGACGAGACCGACGGTGACGCCGTGACGACCGTCCTGCGGCGCTACGGTGTCGGCGACGTCGAGGCCTCTGGTGACGGCCGCACCCACGCCATCGCGGTCGAGGCCGGCCCCACCGCGCTGCAGCGGGTGCTCGCCGACCTCGGCGACGCCGGTATCGAGCTGCACGACGCGGGCATGCGCCGACCGACGCTCGACGACGTGTTCCTGCGGCTCACCGGCCACGCCGCGACGGAGGACGAGGCCGACGAAGCCGCCGCCACCAAGCAGAAGGAGACGGCCCGATGACCGCCACCACCATCGCGCCGGGTCGGCAGCTGCCCGTCGTCGTCACCTCGCCGGTCGCCATCTGGTTCGAGGACGGCTGGACCGTCACCAAGCGGAACCTCATCAAGATCAAGCGGTCGCCGGACATGCTCGTCTTCGCCGTGCTCCAGCCGATCATGTTCGTCCTGCTCTTCAGCCAGGTCTACGGCGGCGCGATCGCGGTCGAGGGCACCGACTACACGCAGTTCCTGATGGCGGGGATCTTCGCGCAGACCGTCGTCTTCGGGGCGACCTTCTCGGGGTCGGCGATGGCGCAGGACCTGAAGGAAGGCCTGATCGACCGGTTCCGCACGCTGCCGATGTCGGCGTCCGCGGTGCTCGTCGGCCGGACCAACTCCGACCTCGTGCTCAACTCGATCTCGATGGCGATCATGATGCTCACCGGGTTGGCCGTCGGGTGGCGGGTGAACTCGTCGCCGCTCGAGTTCCTGGCCGGCATCGCCCTGCTGCTGCTGTTCAGCTACGCGTTCAGCTGGGTGATGGCGCTGCTCGGCATGAGCGTCAAGACGCCGGAGGTCATCAACAACGCCTCGTTCATGATCCTGTTCCCGCTGACGTTCATCTCGAACGCCTTCGTGCCGAGCGACACGCTGCCCCTGGTGCTGCGGGTGTTCGCGGAGTGGAACCCGGTGTCGTCGCTCGTGCAGGCGGCCCGTGAACTCTTCGGCAACGTCGGGTCGGCGCCGGTGCCGGACATCTGGACGATGCAGCACCCGATCGTGACGGTGCTGATCGGGATCGCCGTGATGCTCGTCGTGTTCGTGCCTTGGGCGGTCAACAAGTACACCCGCATCAGCGCGAAGTGAGACCGTCGGGGCGGTGAACAAGACTGCACCATCCACAGCCAGGATCAGCGCGAAGTGACCGCGTGGGCGCTCAGAGCAGCTTGCGCTGCAGCGCCCACGCCGTCAGCTCGTGCCGGTTCGACAGCTGCAGCTTCCGCAGCACGCTCGACACGTGGGTCTCGACGGTCTTCACCGAGATGAAGAGCTCCGCCGCCACCTCCTTGTAGGCGTACCCACGCGCGATGAGGCGCATCACCTCCTGCTCGCGCGCCGACAACCGGTCGAGTTCCGCGTCGTGCTGCGCGGTCTCGCCGCTCACCGCACCGAAGGCGTCGAGCACGAAGCCGGCCAGGCGGGGCGAGAACACCGCGTCGCCCTCCGCCACCCGTCGGACGGCCTCGGCCACCTCGGCGCTCGACGAACTCTTCGTGATGTACCCGCGGGCCCCGGCCCGGATCACCCGCACGACGTCGTCGGCCGCGTCGGACACGCTCAGCGCGAGGAACAGCGTGCCCGGGTGCTCGGCAGCGGACTGCGTGATCACCTCGGCGCCGCCACCGCCGGCTCCGCCGGGCAGGTGGACGTCGAGCAGGACGACACGGGGTGCGGTGGTCGCCACGAGCGTCACGGCTTCGTCGACGGTGGCGGCTTCACCCACGACCTGGAGGCCCGGTGGCAGTCCGGCGCGCACGCCGGCTCGGAAGATGGAGTGGTCGTCGACGACGGCGACGGTGAGCAGGTCGGGCTCGGTCATGCGTCCTCCTCGTGGTGGGGGGCGGTGGGCGCGAGCGGCAGCCGGAGCCGGACCTCGGTCCCGGTGCGACCGGGCCCCGGGGCGATGGTCGCCCGGCCGCCGAGCCGGTGCAGCCGCCCGGTGATCGACTCGCGCACGCCGTACCGTCCCTCGGGCACGGCGTCGGGGTCGAAGCCCGGCCCACGGTCGCGGATGCTGACCTCGACGACGTCCTGCGCGGTCTCGGCGTACACGCTGATCGTGCCGCCGGCGTGCCGGGCGGCGTTGAGCATCGCCTCGCGGGCAGCGGCGACGACACCGTCGGGCAGGTCGGTGCGCGACGGGCCGACCGCGATGACGTCGATGCGGACCGGGTACTCGGCCTCGATGTCGGCGGCGGCGTCGCGCAGTTCGGCGCCGAGGTCACGGGCCGGCTCGGTCTGCTCGGCGAACAACCACGACCGCAGTTCGCGTTCCTGCGCCCGGGCGAGCCGTGCGGCATCGGAGCCGGGCTCGGCCTTCTGCTGGATGAGCGCGAGCGTCTGCAGCACCGAGTCGTGCAGGTGCGCGGCGAGTTCGGCGCGCTCGAGGTCGCGGACCCGTGCCGCGCGCTCGTCGGCGAGGTCCCGGACGAGCCGGACGACCCAGGGCGCGACGACCACGGCGACGCCGAGCAGCACCGCGACCGCTGCGCTGAGCACCGTCCACACGTTCGGCCGGTCGCTCGTGGTGAAGAACAGCAGGATGCCGAGCACGACGAGCACCAGTGCACCGAGCGCCCGGACGACCAGGGTCGACGACGCCGCGGCCCGGACGGTGCGCAGGGCGTCGAACTGCCGCCAGGCCAGGGCAGCACCGGTGGCGACCACGACGCCGGGCACTACGACCTCGAGCGGGACCTGGGCGCCGAGGCGCACAGCGACGATCGCGCCCCCGGCGGCGAGCAGTGCGAGTCCGAGCAGGATCTCCACGACGGGTGCTCGACGGCTCACGGTCACGGTCGCGTCGCCGTCGCCGTCGCCGTCGGCGTCGCCGTCGCCGTTCGCACGGGGCGCCGTGAGGACGGCCTTGAGCGGTGACGTCGCGGCCGACGTCGCGCTCGGAGTGGTGGCCCACAGCCACGCGTAGAGCAGGACCCCGGCCCCGCCGCACACGGCCAGGACCGCCGTCGCCGCCCGGACGGCCCCGAGTGGCAGACCGGTGTGCGTCGCGAACCCGCTGCAGACACCGCCGAGGACCCTGGGGGTCGGGCGGGTCATCCGAGCGGTGGCCATGGGCCAATCCTGGCACTCGGGCGCCCGCACCAGCAGGGATCGGGGCAGGGATCAGGGACCGGTCAGGGGGAACCCCGATGGTGTCGGCCACCGCGGGCCGGGATGCTGGAGACCATGACCGATCACCAGCACGACACGGCTCCCGGCCCGGCTGCCGGGAACGCCGACTCGACGGCCCGGTTCTTCGACTGGATCCGCGGACTCGACGTCGCCCGCACCGACGACCGCTGGCTCGCCGGCGTCTGCGGTGCCGTGGCCCGACGCACCGGACTCGACCCGCTCGTGGTCCGCGGCGTCGCGATCGTCGTCGCCCTGCTCGGCGGTCCGGTCTTCCTGGCGTACGCCGTCGGGTGGGCGCTGCTGCCGGACACCACGGGACGGATCCACGTCGAGCGGATGATCCGCGGCGTGCTCGACCCGGCGCTCATCGGGATCGGCGTCTTCGTGGTGCTGACCTTCGTGCCCGCGGTCCAGGGGATCTGGTGGCAGGGCGTGCCCTCGGCGTGGGGGATGCCCGGCTGGCTCGAGGCGACCCTGCGCACGGCGTGGAGCATCGCGCTCGTCGGCGGGATCGTCTGGCTGGCCGTGGTGGTCGCGCGTCGTCGCACCGACGGGCCGGCGCCCGACGCTGACGCCGCCGCGGCAGCGGGGACACGGCGCGACTTCTGGACGAGCCCCGACGACCCGCGCCCGGCCGGTGGAGCCGCGTGGACGGCGGACGCGGGGGAGGCGTCGGACGCGGGCCGGGCCTCCTGGCAGTGGAACGCCCCCGGTACCCCGCAGGACCGACAGCGACGACACGACGAGCGGATGCGCGCCGAACGGGAGCGGGCGGCCGCGTGGCGCGCGACCCGCGCCGAGCGACGGTCGAGCGCGGCGTACGTCGCCGTGTCGCTCGGGCTGGCGCTCGTCGCCGGGGCCGGCGTCGCGGTCTGGGCGCAGGCGGAGGCCTGGCCGGTGGCGGTGCTCGGCATCGCCGCGGCGGTCGCCGTGCTGGCGATCGCGACCATCGTCGCCGGGATCCGGGGACGCGACGACGGTGCCCTCGGCCTGTTCTCGACGATCGGGGTCGTCGCCCTGGTCGTCACCGGGGTGCTGCCCGCCGGCACGCAGGTCTCGCTGATCGGCGGGACCACCTGGCGGGTCGACAGCGTCGCCGCCGGGTCGGAACGGAACTACGCGATGCTCGTCGGCGGGCCGACCCTCGACCTGCGCGGCCTCGACGAGACCGACGCCGGCGGGGACGTGAACCTGTGGCTCGGCGCCGGCGGGGCCGAGGTGCTGCTGCCGACCGACGTGCCGGTCCGGGTCGAGGTGAGCGGCGTTGGGTACGGCGTCGACACCGACACCGACGGCGACTCCGGCGACGACGGCAGCGGCGGGCTGTTCGGCACGACCACCGTCGAGAACCGGGCGGCACGGTCCGCCGGTACCGATGCGGTCGGGACGACGACCGTGCACCTGTGGATCCTCGGGGGCGCCGCCGACGTGCCCCGTGCGCTGACCGTCAACGAGTGAAGGACGAGACGATGACGAACGACGACGAGACGACCCAGACGTTCCCACCTGCGGCGCCGGTACCGGCACCGGCACCGGAACCTGCGCGGGCGCGCCGTGGTGCACGCTTCGGCACGATCTTCTGGGGTGTGGTGCTGCTCGTGTTCGCGATCGCGATGGCCGTGAGCGCGATCCCGGTGTTCTCGGTCGACCCGACCACCCTGTTGCTGGCGGCCTGCCTGGCGGCCGGGGCCCTGCTGGTGGTGGCGGGGCTGGTGGCGGTGTTCACCCGGCCCGCGCGGTAGCCGGACCGGGTTGTCCACAGGGGCCGTCCGGGTGCGCGCGTGCGTCACCCGGACGGCTTAGCATCGTCCACGTGACCGCGACAGACGCCGAGCGGGCCGCCCAGCGCGACGCCACGGAGCCACCCCTCGACCGCAGCACCCGACTGCGTCGCTGGATGCTGCAGGGCGCCCACCAAGGGGCATCCCACCAGGGTCCGCACCAGGTCGAGGTCGAGAAGACCCACCCGTGGTGGCGGGTCATGTGCCTGACCGGCGTCGACTACTTCTCGACCCTCGGGTACCAGCCGGCGATCGCGGCGCTCGCCGCCGGTCTGCTGTCGCCGATCGCCACGATCGTGCTCGTGCTCGTCACGCTGTTCGGCGCGCTGCCGGTGTACCGCCGGGTCGCGAGCGACAGCTTCCGCGGTGCCGGGTCGATCATGATGCTCGAGAAGCTCCTGCCGTGGTGGGCCGGCAAGCTCCTGGTGCTCGTCCTGCTCGGGTTCGCCGTCACCGACTTCATGATCACGATGACGCTGTCGGCGGCGGACGCCACGGCGCACATCGCCGAGAACCCGTACACGCCGCACTGGTTCACCGAGATCCCCGTCCCGCTCACCCTCGCGCTGCTGCTGTTGCTCGGCGTCGTGTTCCTCCGCGGCTTCAAGGAGGCGATCGGCATCGCGGTCGGACTCGTCGCGGTGTTCCTCGCGCTGAACGCCGTCGTCGTGGTGGTCGCGCTCTGGCACGTCTTCGAGCACCCGATGGTCGCCAGCGACTGGTGGTCGGGGCTCACCGCGCAGCACAGCAACCCCCTCGTCATGGTCGGCATCGCGCTCGTCGTGTTCCCGAAGCTCGCGCTCGGCCTGTCCGGGTTCGAGACCGGCGTCGCGGTGATGCCGCAGGTGCGCGGTGACGCGTCGGACGACACGAGTGCCCGGCCCGAGGGTCGGATCCGCGGCACGAAGCGGCTCCTGACCGTCGCGGCCGTGATCATGAGCTCGTTCCTGATCACCTCGTCGATCGCGACGACGTTCCTCATCCCGCAGCACGAGTTCCAGCCCGGCGGCGGTGCGAACGGGCGGGCCCTGGCCTTCCTGGCGCACCAGTACCTCGGTGGGGTGTTCGGATCGATCTACGACTTCTCGACCGTCGCGATCCTGTGGTTCGCCGGCGCGAGCGCGATGGCCGGCCTGCTCAACCTGGTGCCGCGGTTCCTGCCGCGCTACGGCATGGCGCCGCAGTGGGCGCGGGCGACGCGGCCGCTCGTCATCATCTTCACGCTCATCGCCTTCCTGATCACGGTCGTGTTCCGCGCGAACGTCGACGCCCAGGGCGGGGCCTACGCCACCGGTGTGCTCGTCCTGATCACGAGCGCCGCGGTCGCGGTCACCCTGTCGGCTCGTCGCCGGCAGCAGAAGAAGCGCACCATCGCGTTCGGCGTCATCTCGGTCGTGTTCGTCTACACGACGGTCGCGAACGTCATCGAGCGGCCCGACGGCGTCCGGATCGCGGCGATCTTCATCATCGCCATCGTCGTGGTGTCGCTCGTCTCGCGGGTGCGCCGGTCGTTCGAGCTCCGCGCGTCGTCGATCGAGCTGGACGCCACGGCCCGGCAGTTCGTCGAGGCCGACGCCGACCAGTTCAGCGCGGTCTGCATCATCGCGAACGAGCCGGGTGCTGGCACCGCCGAGGCGTACCGGGCGAAGGGACGCGAGGAACGGCGCGACTCCGGCATCCCGGCGCGCGTCCCGACGATGTTCCTCGAGGTGCTGCCCGCCGACTCGTCCGACTTCGAAGAGGACCTGCTGGTCGAGGGGCACGTCGTGCACGGACACCGTGTGCTCCGGGTCCGGTCCGGCAACGTGCCGAACACCATCGCCTCGACCCTGCTCGCGATCCGCGACACCGCCGGGGTCGTCCCGAGCATCTACTTCGAGTGGAACGAGGGCAGCCCGATCCGGAACGCCCTCCGGTTCGTGTTCACCGGTGCCGGTGACGTCGCGCCCGTCACGCGCGAGGTCCTGCGCGAAGCCGAGCCGGACGTCCACCGCCGGCCGTCCATCCACGTCTCGTGACGGGTCCCGCCAGCGCGCGCCGGGTCCCGACGCCCGCCGGTGGGCTCGCCGCGGTGGTCGTCGCCGCCGCGGTCT
Source organism: Curtobacterium sp. PhB25 (assembly GCF_004365375.1). Classification (NCBI taxonomy): domain Bacteria; kingdom Bacillati; phylum Actinomycetota; class Actinomycetes; order Micrococcales; family Microbacteriaceae; genus Curtobacterium; species Curtobacterium sp. PhB25. The sequence continues at coordinate 177,680 of NZ_SODR01000002.1, forward strand.
GGGGGACCACCGGCACCGCGACGCACTTCGCCCCGGGCGTCCCCGCCTTCGTCTTCGGCGCGGTCACCTTCGGGATCGGTGGACTCGTGCTCGCCGCCGTCGCCGGACGTGGCACGCTCCGCGCCGTCGCCGAGCGTCGCACGCGGGGGTGGGCGCTGCTCGGCGCAGGGGCGCTCGTCGTCTACGCGGTCGCCTTCTACGCGGCCCTCGCCGACGCGGGCGTCGCCCTCGGCACCACCATCGCCATCGGGTCGTCACCCGTGTTCGCCGGGCTCGTGGAGTGGGTGTCGGACAGGAGGCCCGTCACCGGCAGGTGGATCGTCGCCACGCTGGTGAGCGTGGCCGGCATGGTCGTCGTGACCCTGGCGCGGTCAGAGCACGACGGCGGTGGTGGTGCACTCGCGCTCGGGATCGCCAGTGCCCTGCTCGCCGGACTCACCTACGCGCTGTACTCGTGGGCGGTGGCGCGGGGACTGCACGCGGCGGCCGGGGCGGTGTCGGTGCCCGGCGGGCCCGGGGTCGAAGCCGTCGTGGCGGGGCTGCCGAACGGCCGCGGGCTCGTCGGCGCCGTGTTCGGCATCGCTGCCGTGCCGCTCGTCGTGCTGGTGGTCGTCGCCGGCGCGCCCTACCTCGGCGAGGGCGACAACTGGCCGGTGTTCCTGTACCTGGCCCTGGTGCCGACGGTCCTCGGGCACTCGCTGTACGCCGTGGGGTTGCGGTCCGTCGGTGCCTCGGTCGCGACCCTGGTGTCGTTGCTCGAGCCCGTGGTCGCAGCGGTGCTCGCCGTGCTCGTCGTCGGGGAGCACCTCGGCGCGACGGGATGGCTCGGCATCGCACTCGTGGTGGCCGGGCTCGCCGTGCTCGCGGTGCCGGGGCGACGCCTGCGCTGACGCGCGTCGGGCACTGACGACGTCAGCCGTCAGCCGTCAGTCCTCGGCGAGGATCTGGTCCCGCACCTTCCGCCGCAGCACCTTGCCGATCATCGAGCGCGGCAGGTCCTCGACCACGACGACCCGACGCGGCACCTTGTACGCCGCCAGCTGGTCACGCGCCCACGCCCGCAGCGCCGCGGCGTCGAACGAGGACGGGTCCTTCGGCACGACGGCGGCGACGACCTGCTCGTTGCCGCCCTGCGTGATGCCGACGACCGCGACCTCCTTGACGCTCGGGTGCTTGAGCAGGGCGTCCTCGACCTCGGACGGCGACACGTTGAAGCCGCCCGTGATGATGAGCTCCTTCAGGCGGTCGACGATCCGGACGTACCCGTCGGCGCCGATGGCCACGATGTCGCCGGTGCGGAACCAGCCGTCGGGGGTGAAGACCTCGTCCGTGGCCTCGGCCTTGCCCCAGTAGCCGCGGAACACCTGCGGCCCGCGGACCTGCAGTTCACCGGGCTCGTCGACGCCGAGCACCTTCGTGCTGTCGTCGGGGTCGACCACGCGGGCCTCGGTGGAGGACAACGGCAGCCCGATGGAGCCGAGGCGACGCTCCGGGGACACCGGGTTCGCCATCAGCACGGGGGAGCACTCGGACAGCCCGTAGCCCTCGACCAGGTACCCGCCGGTCCGGGCTTCCCACGGCTCGACGATGTCCTGCGACAGCGGCATGGCGCCCGAGATGCCGATCTCGATGCCCTCGAGCGAGACCTTCGCCGAGTCGGCGGCGTGCTGCAGTCGGGCGTAGATCGGCGGGACGGCCGGCAGGAACGTCGGCGGGTGCTTCTTGATCGCGGTGAGCACGAGCGCCGGGTCGAACGTCGGGAACAGCACGAGCCGCGAGGCCATGCTCATCGCGAAGGTCAGGCACAGCGTGAGGCCGTAGGCGTGGAACATCGGCAGCACCGCGTACACGACGTTGTCGCCCCGACGGATCTGCGGCACCCAGGCGCGGGCCTGCGCGGCGTTGGCCAGCAGGTTCCGGTGCGTGAGGACCGCGCCCTTCGGCGTGCCGGTGGTGCCCGAGGTGTACTGGATCAGGGCGATGTCGTCCGTCGACGGGCGCGGGTGCCGCTTCGACAGCTTGCGGGTGTGGACCAGGTCGTCCCACTTCGTCGTGCCGCGCACTGCGGTGGTGAGCTTCGCGCGGGACTCGCGGGCCTTCGCCACCGGCAGGGCCAGAGCGAGCCGGGTGCTGCGGGGCATCGCGCGGGTCAGGTCGACCGACACGATCGCGTCGAGCTTCACGTCGGCGGGGAAGTCCTGCAGCGTCGCGACGGACTTGTCCCAGGCGATCGCGACCTTGGCGCCGTGGTCCTCGAACTGGTGGCGGAGCTCGCGCGGCGTGTACAGCGGGTTGTGCTCGACCACGATCGCGCCGAGGCGCAGGACCGCGTAGAACGCCACGATGTGCTGCGGGCAGTTCGGCAGCACGATCGCCACCCGGTCGCCGGCACCGACGCCGAGTTTGCGGAGGCCGTTCGCCGCGCGGAGGATCTGCTCCTGCAGGTCGGCGTAGCTGGTCGTCCGCTTGAAGAACTCGAGCGCGACCCTGCCCGGGAACCGTCGCGCCGATTCCTCGACCAGGTCGATCAGGGAACCGTGCTGTTCCTCGATGTCGTGCGGGACCCCCGGGGCGTACGAGGCAAGCCAGGGACGAGGCGTGTCGATGCTCACGCGTCCCAACCTAGCGGGCCACCCCGGCGCCCGCTGGGAAGCATCGGGCGGCATCGGCCGGCATCGGGCGCCATCGGGGTGCACGAAGCCGAGCGCGCTCCCAGGGGGCGGACGGACGATGACGCCATGCCCTCCGTCTCCGATGCCTTCCGCTCCCGCCTCAACGACACGTTCACCGGTGGGGCGACGAGCAAGCCGGAGTGGATCGACGAACTCGAGGCCGGCACCGACGCCGGCTTCTTCGGCCCCGGTTCCGCGACGTGGGCGGTGCACGGCGGCAAGCAGACGATCGTCGCCGGCGTCCGCGCACTCCTCGTGCAGGCCCTGCACCCGGGAGCCCTCGCCGGCGTCGCCGACCACTCGCGCTACCGCGAGGACCCGTTCGGCCGACTCGCCGGCACCATCCGGTGGATCTACACGGTCTCGCACGGCGACACCGCGACCGCCCGCGGAGCGAGCGAGTGGGTGCTGCGCCTGCACGAGCGCGTTCGCGGCCAGTACGTCGACGGCCACGGCGTCGCACGCGACTACGCGGCGAACGACCCCGACCTGGCCCGCTGGGTGCACCTGGCCTTCACCGACGCGTTCCTCCGGGCCGCGCAGCGCTGGGGTGGCCCGATCCCCGGCGGCGCCGACGCCTACGTCCGCGAGTGGGCGACCGCCGGCCGGCTCATGCGCGTCGAGGACGCCCCGGAGTCCGAGGCCGAGCTCCGCGCCCAGATGGACGGGTACCTCGACCGCGGCGAACTGGCCGTCACGGCCCGCACCCGCGACGTCGTCAAGTTCATCAAGAACCCACCGCTCGCGCTGATGCTGCGGCCCGGCTACCAGGCGCTGTTCCAGGGGGCCGTCTCGACGCTCGACCCCCGCCACCGCTCGATGCTCGGCCTGCGAGCACCCGCGATCGGCCCCGTCGAACTGCCCGTCGGCCGGGCGACCGGACTCGTGCTCGACGGGATCGGTGGGGTGCTCGGCAACCAGACGGGCACCGAGCGCGCTGCGCTCGTGCGCATCGCGCGCCTCGAACGCGAGCGCGGCGCCGTCGCCTGAAACGACGGCGTGTCACGTGTCGTGGACGGGACCGGAGACGGACGGGAGGCCCGTGGCCAGCTGGCCACGGGCCTCCCGTCCGCTCGTGGGGGCGTCAGAAACCGGACGGCACCCGGGGCGTGTACGCGGACTCGAGTCGCGTCACCTCGTCGTCGGTCAGCGTGATCGCGGCGGCCGCGACCGCGTCGTCGATGTGGTGCTCCTTCGTCGCACCGACGATCGGCGCGCTCACCGCGGGCTTGCCCGCGACCCAGGCGAGGGCGATCTGCGCCATGCTCACGCCGCGTTCACTCGCGATGGACTCGACGGCGCCCACGATCGCGCGGTTCGCGTCCTCGTCCTGGCGGTAGAGCGTCTTGCCGAACTCGTCGGTGCTCGCGCGCGAACCGGAGCCGTCGGCGTCCCACGGGCGGGTGACCTTGCCGCGGGCGAGGGGGCTCCACGGGATCACGCCGACGCCGGTCGCGTGCGCGAAGGGGTGCATCTCGCGTTCTTCTTCGCGTTCGAGCAGGTTGTACTGGTCCTGCATGCTGACGAAGCGCGTCCAACCGTGCAGGTCGGCGACGTGCTGCATCTGCGCGAACTGCCACGTCCACATGCTGCTCGCGCCGAGGTAGCGGGCCTTGCCGGCCTTGACGACGTCGTGCAGCGCCTCCATCGTCTCCTCGATCGGGGTCACCGGGTCGAAGCGGTGGATCTGGTACAGGTCGACGTAGTCGGTGCCGAGCCGGGTCAGCGAGGCGTCGATCTCGTGCAGGATCGCGGCACGGGAGAGCCCGGCGCCGTTCCGACCGGGGCGCATCCGGTTGAACACCTTGGTGAGGACCTGGACGTCCTCGCGCGGAGCGAGCTCCTTGAGGAGCGTGCCGGTGATCTCCTCGCTGGAGCCGTCGGAGTACACGTTCGCCGTGTCGAAGGTGGTGATGCCGGCGTCGAACGCGCGACGGACGAAGGGGCGGGCCTCGTCGATGCCGACGCTCCACGCGTGCGAGCCACGGTCGGGGGCGCCGTAGGACATCATGCCGAGGATCACGGTGCTGATCTCGAGGCCGGAGGCGCCGAGGCGAGTGGTGTCGGTCGTCGCTGCGGTGCTCGGTGCTGCGTTGCTCGGCGCTGCGTTGGTCATGCGCTCACCTTGGCATCGCGGCCTGTGACGGCGAGCAGGCGGACCTGGAGTGGGGCGTCCTCGTCGACGTCGACCGGGGCGGCGTACAAGCCGGTGGCCGCGAGGTCCTCGATCTGCGGCTCGAAGTACTCCCACACCGCCTGCACGAGCTCGTCCGGCAGGGACTCGTCCGTACCGGTCGCCCGCGCCAGGTCCCACGTGTGGATGGTGATGTCGCTGGTCTGCTCGGTGAGGTACTGGCCGGCCGGAACGACGTCGGTGCTGAGGTGGACGGGGGTGTCCTGCGGGGCGTTCCGCCAGGCATCGGTCGCCGCGGTCGCGAAGCGCTGCCACTCGGACACGAGGTCGTCGCCGATGGACTCGAGGTCGGCCTCGGCCTGGGCGTAGTCGCACCCGGTGAGGAGCTTCGGGATCCAGCGCTGCTCGTCGACCACGTGGGTCACGAGGTCGCGGGTGGTCCACTCGGAGTCGGGGGTGGCGGCGTCCCAGTCCGTCACGGCGGCGACGCGGCGGCCGAACTCGGCTGCCGCGAGGGCCTGCATCGCGATCCAGTCGGTGGCCATGGTGGTGCTCCTGTTCGTCGGGCTGGCGTGCGGTGCTTCGTGCGGGTGGTGCGTGGTGCGGGTGGTGTGTGCGGGTGGTGTGTGCGGGTGGTGCGTGTCGTGCGTGTGGTGCGTGTCGTGCGTGTGTCGTTGTAACTCGGGGGCCGGTGTGCGGATTCCCGCGCGTGCGGGCGTGCCCCTGTCCGCTGCCCAACGCTACGCCGAGGACCCCGGCCGAGCGGGCGAAATGCCGCGGTCGTGCGCGTACCCACCGGACGTTTCCGCCCGTTCACGCCGGCGCGGGGTCGGTGCGCACTGCACCCGCTGACACCGGAGGGGCGTGCCAGCGCGTGGTCCCTGAGCGAGCGGGCGGAATGCCGGGGTCGAGTTCGAGATGAGGCCGGCATTTCGCCCGTTCGCCCGGTTGCGCTCGCATGGAGCACCCGCTCGCGAGCGGCGAGCGGCGGCGAGCGGCGAGCGGCGGGCGGCGGGCGGCGGGCACGGACGCACCCCCGAAGCGCCGCGGGGACGACGAACGCCCCGGCTCCGTGGGGAGCCGGGGCGCGTGTCTCGGGTTCGGGTGGTGCTGTTCGGTGCCCTCAGTCAGGCAGCGAGTCCGAAGGGACTCAGGCCGCCTGGAGCACGAACTGGACGTCGAGGTTGATCGTCACGTCGTTGCCGAGGGTGAAGCCACCGGCCTCGAGCGCTGCGTTCCAGTTCACGCCGAACTCGGTGCGGTCGATCTTCGTGGTCGCCTCGGCGCCGAACTTGACCTGGCCGTAGCCGTCGGTCGTGAAGCCACCGAGCTCGGCCTTGAGGACGACGGGCTTGGTGACGCCGCGCAGGGTCAGGTCGCCAGCGATGTGCAGGTCGTCGCCCTTGGCCTCGATGCTCGTCGAGCGGAAGGTGAGCTGCGGGTGCTCCTCGGTGAGGAAGAAGTCGCTCGTCTTCAGGTGCTGGTCGCGCTGCTCCTGGCCGGTGTTGATCGACGCGACGTCGATGTTCGCCTCGACGGTCGACTCGAGGGGGTTCTCGGCGGTGACGACGGTGGCGTCGAACGTCTCGAACTTGCCCTTGACCTTGCTGATGGCGAGGTGGCGGACCGAGAAGGTGACCTCGGAGTGGGTGGGGTCGATCTTCCAGGTGCCGGTCTGGTAGCCGGGGATGGTCGTGGCGGTGAGCGTCATGGTGGTCCTTCTTCCGAACGAGAGTCTGTGGTGCGACGCGATCCATGCGCCTGCATCAACCTGATACTACGCCAGTGTGCACCCTTTTGGTTGAAGCGTCAACCATTGTTCACCGAAGCGTCGCGAAGCGGTGGTCGTGCGGTGCGCTGAGCCCGGCCTGCAGGAGGCGTCTCACACGCTGTACGAATCGATCGACACCTCGGCCGACGTCGTCCGCCGTGGCCCGGACCAACCACCAGTCCACGTCCTTCAAGTGCTCACCGCGGGTGAGGTCCTTCCGGAAGGTGGCCGGGTCGGTGCGGTGGAGATCGCTCTCGTACTCGATCGCCACCCGTGCTGCGGGGTAGGCGAGGTCCACGCACGCGATCCACCTGCCGTCCACGATCACGTCGTGGTTCAGGGCGGGTTCCGGGAGTCCCTGGCGGACGAGGGTCAGCCGTGCCCTGGTCTCACCCGGGGAACGAGAACCCGGCCTGATCTCGGCGAGAGCGTGGCGCAGCTTCACGACGCCCCGGAGCCCGCGCCGCCGGCCGACTGCCAGGAGCAGCTCGTCGAGGGTCGCCCATCCGAGCCACCCGACGAGGGCGTCACCCGCGATGATCAGTTCGTCGAGCGTCAACATCGTGCTCAGCGCGACGAACGTGTCCGCTGGCGTCGTCAGACGCACACCTCGGCAGGTGGTCGCACGGACCCTGCCGAGGTGGGCGCGGTGTCCGACGGCGCCGCGGACGCGAAGCGCCTGATCGACCCCGATCGTCGTGACGTGGAGCCGCGGCGAGCCCTCGAGCCGGCGGGGGAGCGGGATGCCGAGGATCGCGGCGGCCGTGACGTGGCTGAACACCTGGTCGGGGCGCAGCCGGGGAGCCAGTGCGCGGGCGCGTTCGTCGACGGTTCGCGGTGGAACCGCGGATCGGGTGCCGTGGAACGGGCGGACGAGGTCACGTGCCTCGAGGCGGCCGCGGGACACCCCTCGACGCAGTGCGTCACGGACGCGGAACGAGGCGTCCCGCAGCGCCAACGGGAGTCGGCGTCTGGCGGTCATCTCCACATCGTGGAGCCGAGCGGGCGCGACGGTGGCGAGTCGTGCCTCCAGTGTGGACGGCCCGCGATCCTGGCGCCCCTGTGGAGGAATCGCGCCGCGGTCGAGCGGGCGAAACACCGGGGTCCGGCTGCGTGGCGACCGCGGCATTTCGCCCGCTCGCGGGGGCGCCCGCCGGCGCGGACCGCAGCGCTGCCCGCCCGGCTGGTCCGCGCAGCGGTCGGGACCGCGGCGACGGCGTCAGCCCGTCCGTCGGGGGGAGGTTGCCGCGGTCGCGACATCGTCGACGGCGCGAACGGGCGTATTGCCAGGGTGTCGCCGTCGGGCACGCCGGCATTTCGCCCGCTCGCGGGACGGGATCCACCCTCGCGAGATCCGCGCTCGCGGCGGCCGACCGCACCGCACGCCCCCCCACCCCCGCCCCGCCCCGCCCCGCGGCGGGCGGCAGGCACTCGCGGGGCCCCTCACGTGTCGGCGGGCTCCAGTAGCGTCGGGACCATGGAATTCAGGTACCTGGGCAACTCCGGACTCAAGATCTCCGAGATCACCTACGGCAACTGGCTGACGCACGGCTCGCAGGTCGAGAACGACGTCGCCTCCCAGTGCGTGCGGGCAGCGCTCGACGCCGGCATCACCACGTTCGACACCGCGGACACGTACGCCAACACCGCCGCCGAGACCGTCCTCGGCGAAGCACTCAAGGGCGAGCGGCGTGCGGGGCTCGAGGTCTTCACGAAGGTCTACTGGCCCACCGGCCCCAAGCAGCACAACGACGTCGGACTCTCCCGCAAGCACATCCTCGAGTCGATCAACGGCTCGCTGACGCGACTGCAGACCGACTACGTCGACCTCTACCAGGCGCACCGCTACGACCACGAGACCCCCCTCGAAGAGACCATGCAGGCCTTCGCGGACGTCGTCCGCCAGGGCAAGGCGCTCTACATCGGCGTCAGCGAGTGGAACGCCGAGCAGATCCGCGCCGGCGCCGCGCTCGCGAAGGAGCTCGGCTTCCAGCTCATCTCGAACCAGCCGCAGTACTCGATGCTGTGGCGGGTCATCGAGGGCGAGGTCGTCCCCGCCTCGAAGCAGCTCGGCCTGTCGCAGATCGTCTGGTCGCCCATCGCGCAGGGCGTGCTGACCGGCAAGTACAAGCCGGGTCAGCCGCTGCCCGAGGGCTCACGGGCCACGGACGAGAAGGGCGGCGCCGACATGATCAAGCGGTTCATGCGCGACGAGGTCCTCGAGGCCGTGCAGCGCCTGCAGCCCGTCGCCGACCAGGCCGGCCTCACGCTCGCGCAGCTCGCGATCGCGTGGACGCTGCAGAACGACAACGTCGCCAGCGCAATCGTCGGTGCCTCGCGTCCGGAGCAGGTCACGGACAACGTGAAGGCAGCGGGCGTCACGCTCGACGCCGACGCGCTCGCCGCCATCGACGAGGCGCTGGGTGACCTCCCGGAGCGCGACGCGGCCAAGACCGTGTCCCCGGCGCAGCGTCCCGCCTGAGACGCGACCCACCATCGGACGGGAGGCCCGTGGCGACGCCGCCACGGGCCTCCCGTCCGCTTTTCGGTCGGCCGCACAGCCCTGTTGGCCTGCACAGACCGGTCCGGTCTGCACAGATCGGCCGTCCGTACCCCGGATGAACGGCACGTGTCGTGGAACTGGCAGAGGCCTGGGTAAGCCCGTACCCCACCCAAACCGCAGTCGCGTTACCCCCGAATCGGGGGCATGACCCGAACTGATACCCCCGTTCTGGTGTCACCCGACACCGGTACGGTGCCGACCGTGCGACCCGGCACGGTCTCGCGCCTGCTCGCCACCGCGAGGCAACTCGCGTCGTTCGGCACGATCGGTGCCGTCTGCTTCGTCATCGACCTGGGCATCTACAACCTGCTGCGCGCCACCGTCATGCCCGACGGTCCCATCGCCGCGAAGATCGTGTCGGCCGTCGTGGCGACCGCCGTGGCGTGGATCGGCAACCGCTTCATCACGTTCCGCGCCGAGCGCCAGACCGGCCGCCGCGAGACCGTGCGCGAGGGGCTGCTCTTCGCTGCCACGAACCTGATCGGGCTCGGCATCGCCGCGGCCTGCCTGTTCGTCTCGCACTACGTCCTCGGGTTCACCTCGACCTTCGCCGACAACGTCGCCGGCAACGGCGTCGGCCTCGTGCTCGGAACCGCCTTCCGGTTCGCCGCGTACAAGGCCCTCGTCTTCCGTTCCACCGATGCTCGTCGCACGAAGGGGCTCGCCGCATGACCATCTCCGCCACGCTGCTAACGGCCGCAGGGCCGCTGCTCCAGCCGAACGAGGGGACCGCTCCGTCGAGCGTCCCGAACCGAGGGACCACCGACGTCCCGACCGGAGGCTCCGGTGCCGTCCAGCAGGCCGCGTGGTCGCTGGGCGAGTGGATCGGCTACTCCGCGCTCATCGCGATCTCCGTGCTGCTCACGATCGTCGCGCTCACCACGCTGTGGTGGATGCTGCACGCATGGCGCTCGCGGGACGCGCTGAAGTCGACGAGCTTCAGCCAGACCCCGCGCCCGGCCGCGCACCGCTTCACCCTGCTGGTGCCCGGGCGGCACGAGCAGGAGGTCATGGGCCAGACGCTCGACATGCTCGCGAAGCAGGACCACCCCAACTTCGAGATCATCGCGATCGTCGGCGAGGACGACCCGGAGACGGACGCCGTCGTGCGCGCCGCCGCAGCCCGCCACCCCGAGCTGATCCGGGTGGTCGTCGACGACACCCTGCCGAAGAACAAGCCGAAGGCGATGAACCTGGCGCTGCAGTACGCGACCGGTGACGTCGTCGGCGTGTTCGACGCCGAGGACGAGGTCTACCCGCACCTGCTCACCCTGGTGGACTCGCGGTTCCAGGAGACCGGCGCCGACGTCGTGCAGGGCGGCGTGCAGCTGATGAACTTCAAGTCCAGCTGGTGGTCGCTGCGGAACGTCCTGGAGTACTACTTCTGGTTCCGCTCGCGCCTGCACTTCCACGCCGGCTCGAAGTTCATCCCGCTCGGCGGCAACACCGTCTTCGTGACGAAGGAACGCCTCGACTGGTCGAACGGCTGGGACGCGCACTGCCTCGCCGAAGACTGCGAGCTCGGCGTCCGGCTGTCCGCCGACGGCGCGAAGGTCGTCGTCGCGTACAGCCCCGAGGCCGTCACCCGCGAGGAGACCCCGCCGACCTTCGCCTCGCTGCTCAAGCAGCGGACGCGCTGGAACCAGGGCTTCCTGCAGGTGCTCGGCAAGGGGGAGTGGAAGAAGCTGCCGTCGTTCCGTCAGCGCTTCTTCGCCCGGTACATGCTGACCATGCCGTTCATCCAGGCGGCCACCGGTCTGCTCATCCCGCTCAGCGTCCTGATGATCCTGTTCGTCAAGGTGCCGACGGCGATCGCCCTGGTGTCGTTCATCCCGGTGGCACCGACGCTCATGCTGCTGGCCGTCGAGGTCGTCGGCCTCAACGAGTTCGGTCGCATCTACAAGGAGAAGGTCCGGTTCCGCGACTACGTGAAGCTCGTGCTCGGTCTCGTGCCGTACCAGATCTTCCTCGCCGCAGCAGCCGTCCGAGCCGTCGTCCGCCACGCCAAGGGGCAGAACGGCTGGGAGAAGACGGAGCACACGGGCCAGCACCGGAACGCCGAGCAGCCCGCCGAGGTCGTCGGCTTCGCGTCGGAGTTGACCGGGTCCGGGTCCGCGGGCGCGACGCCTTCTTCGTCTTCGTCTTCCGAGCGTGAGCTCGCCGGCACGACCACAGGAGGGACCCGATGACCGCCAGCATCACGAACACCACCGGCATCCCGATCCGCGGTGCCGTCGCGGGGAACCACACCGGCATCGGCGCTTGGTTCCGCCGGCACGCCGCGAGCCTGACGTGGCTGCTGCCCGTCGTCGCCGTCACCGTCATCGTGCAGGCGTGGAACATGTCCGGCACCCCGCAGCGGATCGACGACGAGGGCACGTACACGGCGCAGGCCTGGGCGATCATGCACCTCGGCGAGATCACGCACTACACGTACTGGTACGACCACCCGCCACTCGGCTGGATCCAGATCGCCGGCTACACCGGTCTGACCGGGGCGTTCGCGCGCTACCCGTTCGCCGTCGAGGCCGGCCGCGAGGCGATGGTCTTCTTCTCCGCCGTCTCGAGCATCCTGCTGTTCGTCCTCGCCCGCCGCCTCGGTGCCGGCCGGATCACCGCTGCCGCAGCCGGACTCGTCTTCGCGCTGTCGCCGCTCGCCCTGCAGTACCACCGCACGGTCTACATCGACAACGTCGCGACGCCGTGGTTGCTCGCCGCGTTCGTCCTCGTCCTGAGCCGTCGCCAGCAGCTCGCCGGGTTCGCCGGCGCCGCTGCGTGCCTCGGCATCGCGGTGCTCTCCAAGGAGACGTACCTGCTCGCCCTGCCGTTCCTCATCTGGATGGCGATCCGTCGCGCCGACAAGAGCACCCGCCGGTACACGCTGAGCGTCGCCGGCGCCGTCCTCGTCATCATCGGCGGCGGGTACCTGCTGCTCGCCGCGGTCAAGGGCGAGCTGCTGCCGAGCAGCGGTCGGGTCAGCCTGTTCGAGGGCATCACCTACCAGCTCGGCTCGCGCTCGGCATCGGGTTCGCTGTTCGACCCGGGCAGCCTGGCCAACGCCGCCGCGTCGCAGTGGTGGGCGCTCGACCCGGTGTTCATCGTGCTCGGCTCGGCCGCCGCGGTCGTCGGGCTCTTCATGCGACGGGTCCGTCCGATCGCCGCGATGCTCGTCTTCCTGCTCGCGATGATGTTCCGCCCGAACGGGTACCTGCCGGTGCCGTACGTCATCATGCTCATCCCCTTCGCCGCCCTGCTGGTCGCCTACACGGCCGAGCGTGCCGTCCTGGCGATCGCCGGTCGGGTCCGCACCCGGACCCGCCTCGGCGCCGGGACCCGTCGTGGTCTCGGCATCACCTGGGCCGTCACGACTGCTGTCGCACTCGTCGTGGCGGTGCCGCTCTGGGGAACACAGCTGCGCGGCTTCGTCCTGGGCAACCTCGACCTGCCGATGCAGCAGGCCGAGCAGTGGGTCGGGGACAACGTCTCGAAGTCCTCCCGACTGCTGGTGGACGACGCCATGTGGGTCGACCTCGTCGAGGACGGCTTCGCCCGGAACAACGTGGTCTGGTACTACAAGCTCGACACCGACGGAGCCGTGGAGCGGCAGTCGCCCAACGGCTGGAAGGACTCGGACTACGTCATCACGACGGACTCCATGCGGACCGGCGGCAACTCGTCGTCCGACATCCGCCAGGCGATCGAGAACTCGACGGCCGTCGCGACCTTCGGGTCCGGTGACCAGCAGGTCGAGGTCCGACGCATCCACGCCGAGGGATCGACGGCCGCACAGACCGCGATCACCCGGGCCAGCGACCTGCGGAAGACCATGGGCACCGAGCTGGCGTCGAACCCGGCGCTCCGGGCCGACGACGGCACGAAGTCGCAGTTCCGTGCGGGTCAGGTCGACTCGCGAGCGATGATCGCGCTCGGCCAGGTGCTCGCCGACCAGGACGTCCGCGTCGACCGGTTCACCCCGCTCACGGGCGAGACCGGCCAGCCGTTCCGCACCGCCGTCCTGCACACGAGCGACGCTGCCTCGGCGGAGCGCGTGGCCGCCACCCTCGAGGCGATGCCCGATTCGTTCCGGCCGGCGTCGGTCGAGCGTGAGGGCGAACGCCTCACCGTCACGTACACCCCGGCGGACCCGACCACGACCGCGACGAGCGCCTCGTGACCCGCCGCCCCGCCGAGCAGAGCGCTGCCCGGATCGCCGAGCGGGCGAAACACCCGGGTGCTCCGGGCGCCGACCCCGGCATTTCGCCCGCTCGCGGGGGCGCTCGCATCCACGGCCCCAGCACGGCCCGCAGCACCACCGCACACAACTCGACCAGCACCACGACCCGAAGGAGCACGACCATGACCGCACACACCCAGCGACGCCGCAGCGTCGTCGTCGGCGCACTCGCAGCGACCCTGGTCGCCGCGACCGTCGGACTCGCAGCACCCCAGACCGCCTCCGCCGCCACCGCCGACGAGGGCTGGCTCCGCGTCGGCCACCTCTCGCCCGACACCAAGGGCGTCGACGTCGAATTGTCCAGCCTGTCCGGCGGCAAGACGGTCTTCGAACTCGACGACGTCACGTACGGCCAGGTCAGCAAGTACCAGGAGCTCCCGGTCGGCACCTACGTGCTGTCGATGCGGGCCTCGGACGCCCCGGACTCCACGCCCGTGATCTCCACCGACGTCAAGGTCGACAAGGGCGACGCGAGCACGGTCGTCGCGTACGGCAAGAACACCGACCTCAAGACGACGGCGTTCACCGACGACCTGCAGCAGCCCGGTGACGGCAAGGCGAAGCTCCGGCTGGTCCAGGCCGCCACCACGGCGAAGCAGGTCGACGTGAGCACCTCCGAGGGCACCGCCATCGCCGAGGGCGCGAAGTTCGGCACCGCCACCAAGTACGCCACCGTCGACTCCGGCAAGTGGACGCTCGACGTCTCCGGCAGCGGCCAGCAGGGCACCGCCAGTGTCGACCTCGCGGGCAACACGGTCTCCACCCTGTTCGTCCTCGACGACAGCAAGGGCGACCTGACGGTCGTGCCGGTCACGGACGCCGCAGCCACCGCCGCGACGCCGACCGGCGGCGTGCAGACGGGTGGCGGCGGCGCAGCCGCCGACCGCCCGATGACGGAGGCCGTCCACACGGCCATCGCAGCGCTCCGCTCGCTGTACCGCTGACGCCCTGGCCGGGAGGCACGGATCACGTGCGCCGACACGCTCACGTGATCCGCCCCTCCCGTCCAGATCCATCGTCACCATCCACGGAAAGGCAGGCCAGCATGACCCGCAGGACCTGGATACCCGTCACCGCCGCAGCGGCGGTGGTCGTCGCCGTCGGCGTCGCGCTCATCGCGGTTCGCCCGTGGGGGCAGGACACCGAGGCCTCGAGCGGCTCGGTCGCCACCCCGACCTCGACCAGCGCGCCCGACGCGGCACGCTCCCCGAAGGAGCTCCGCACGGAGTTCCTCGACCGGTACGTGCAGGACGGCCGCGTCGTCCGCACCGACCAGGGCGACGACACCGTCAGCGAGGGACAGGCTTACGGGCTGCTCATCGCCTTCGCGAACGGCGACCGCGACCGGTTCGACGACATCTGGAAGTGGACGAAGACGCACATGCTGACCGACGACGACCTGCTCGCCTGGCGTTGGACGCCCGACGACGGTGTCGCCGACGAGCAGCCGGCCAGTGACGCCGACCTCGACGCCGCGCGGGCCCTGGTGCTCGCCGGCGACGCGTGGGGCGAGGACCGGTACACGACAGCCGGCAAGCGCATCGCCTCGGCGATCCTGGAACACGAGACCGCGACCACGGAGCTCGGCACGATCCTGCTGCCCGGGCCGTGGGCGGACTCCGAGCCGTACCGGTACAACGCCTCGTACGCGTCGCCGGCCGCCTTCGCGGTGCTGGCGAAGGCCACGGGCGACGACCGCTGGACCGCGCTGAACCGTGGGTCCCGCGCGGCGACCGCGGCGGTGCTCGACGAGTCGCAGCTGCCGAGCGACTGGTCGCAGGTGCACGCCGACGGCACCGTCGACCCGATGCCCGCCACCGGGGGAGACCAGCGCGTGCTGTACGGCTACGACGCGATGCGGACGCCCGTCCGCTACGCCGAGGCCTGCTCCGCCGACGACCGCGCCCTGGCCGGGTCGCTCGCCCCGACCCTGCGTCGGACGACGCAGCTCGCGGCGCAGCTCGACCTGGGCGGCACCGCCGTGACCGGGGACACGAACGCCCTGGCGTACACCGCCCGGGCCGCCGCCGAGTACGCGGCCGGTTCCTCCGGTGCGGCCGCCGACGACCTCGAGCGGGCCGACCGGACGGCTGCCACCACGCCGACCTACTACGGGGACGCCTGGGCCGCCCTCGGTTCGACCATGCTCACCTCGGACGTGCTCGGCGGCTGCGCGACGACGGCCGGAGGAGCATCGTGACCGGCCGACGGTCCGCCGGGCGTGGGACGGTGTTCGGACGTCGTGGCGTGGTGATCGGGGCCGTGCTCGCCGCGGTCGTCGTGGGCGGCGGCGTCACCGGTGTGGCGCTCGCGTCGACCGTCGGCAGCGACGGGTCGGACGGGCGGGCCGGTTCGGCGCCGTCGAGTTCGGCGTCGGCTTCGGCTTCTGCTTCTGCAGGGTCGGGCATCGAGGGGTTCCAGGACCCGGCCGTACCCGCTGCCCGATCCGCGGCGACCCCGGTCAGCGTCTCGATCCCCGCGATCGGCGTGCAGTCGAACCTCGAGGACCTGCACCGCGGCACGGCCGGCGAACTCGACCCGCCCGTCGACTGGGACAGCGCCGGGTGGTTCAGTGACGGCATCGTCCCCGGTGAGGTCGGCCCGGCAGTCATCGCCGGCCACGTCGACAGCCCGACGAGCGCCGCCGTGTTTTTCCGGCTCGACGAACTGGTCGCTGGCGACGAGATCCACGTCGCGATGTCCGACGGCAGCACCCGCACCTTCACCGTCGACCGCTCGGAACGCGCCGCCAAGTCGGCGTTCCCGACGAGCGACGTCTACGGCACCACCCCGACCCCCCAGCTCCGACTGATCACCTGCGACGGCGTGTTCGACACCGCCACCGGGCACTACACGGACAATCTGATCGTGTTCGCAGACCTCTCGTCGGACTGACCCAAACACCGACCGATACATTCGATGTGGAGCACGAGGAGCACCATGAGCGAGACCCTGGTCATCATCCCGACCTACGACGAGGCGGAGAACGTCCGTCCCATCGTCGAGCGCACGCTCGCCGCCACCGACGAGAACGTCCACGTGCTGGTCGTCGACGACAACTCGCCCGACGGCACCGGTGACATCGCCGACGCCATCGCCCGCGAGACCGACCGCGTGCACGTCATGCACCGCACGGTGAAGGACGGTCTCGGCGGCGCGTACCTGTCCGGGTTCGCCTGGGGCCTCGAGCACGGCTACGCCAAGCTCGTCGAGATGGACGCCGACGGCTCGCACCACCCCGAGTACCTGCCGTGGATGCTCGAGCTCGCGGACACGAACGACCTCGTGCTCGGGTCCCGCTGGATCAAGGGCGGCAAGGTCGAGAACTGGCCCTGGTACCGCGAACTGCTCTCCCGTGGCGGCAACCTCTACACGCGCCTGGCCCTCGGCATCGCCGTCCGCGACGCCACAGGCGGGTTCCGGGTCTTCACCTCGCGGGCGTTCGAGCGGATCGACCTGGCCGGCGTCGCGTCGAAGGGCTACTGCTTCCAGGTCGACCTGTGCTGGCGTGCCCTCGAGGCCGGTCTGCGCGTCGTCGAGACCCCGATCACGTTCACCGAGCGGGAGTTCGGCGTCTCGAAGATGAGCGGCAACATCGTGCGCGAGAGCCTGGCCCTCGTGACGAAGTGGGGCATCGACCGCCGCATCCGCGAGACCCGTTCCCTGGTCAAGGACCACCGGAAGCTGCCGTCCGTGCGCACGAACGCGCACGCCGTGGCCGACCACGCGGCCTGACCAGCTGGGTCGGCGTCGGCGTCGGCGCACGCCGTCGGCCCCCGGCAGCGGTACCGCGAAAGCGACAGTGTCCCGCGAACTGTTCGCGGGACACTGTCGCTTTCGCGGATCGGCCGCCCGTGGGCAAGCCCGGGCCCGCCCGTGGGCAAGCCCGGCCCGCCCGGACGACAGCGCAGCGACTAGCGCAGCACCACCACGCCCCGCCCGCGGAACCGCACGCAGTCCGTCGCCACCTCGGCCGCTCCGAACCGGTAGAGCTCTTCGCCGGTGGCACCGGGGACCGGCACCTCGGCAGCGTCGTCGAGGAAGTTCACCACGACGTGCACGGGTGCCACGTCCGGTCCGAGCAGCCCACGCGTGAGCACCAGCCACCGGCGGTCCTCGCTGAACCGCACGGCGTTCGCCTCGTACCGGTGGTCGACGAAGGCCTGGTCGGTCCGGCGCAGGGCGACGAGCACCCGGTAGGCACGCAGGATCGCCGCACCCCGCTCGGAACTGACGTCGGCCCAGTCGAGCTTCGAGTTCGTGAACGTCGTCGGGTCCTGCGGGTCCGGCACGGCCGACTCGTCCCAGCCGTGCTCCGCGAACTCGCGGATGCGGCCCTCGGCCGTCGCCTTGCCGAGCTCCGGCTCCGGGTGCGACGTGAAGAACTGCCACGGTGTCGTCGCGGCGAACTCCTCGCCCATGAACAGCATCGGCGTGAACGGGCCCAGCAGCGTCAGTGCCGCGGCGATGACGAGGCCTTCGTCGTCGAGCGTCGCCGCCAGACGGTCGCCCGCCGCGCGGTTGCCGATCTGGTCGTGGTTCTGGTTCGTGACGACCAGGGCCGTCGCCGGGGAAGTCCCGCGGTCGATCGGTTGCCCGTGGCGCCGGCCACGGAACGACGACCACGTGCCGTCGTGGAAGAACCCGTGGTCGAGCACCTTCGCGAGCGCCGACAGCGGTGCGAAGTCGGCGTAGTAGCCGTTCGTCTCGCCCGTCAGCGCCACGTGCACGGCGTGGTGGAAGTCGTCGGACCACTGTCCGGCGAGCCCGTACCCGGCGGCTTCCCGCGGGCGGAACATCACCGGGTCGTTGAGGTCCGACTCGGCGATCAGCGACAGCGGACGACCGACGAAGGAACCGTAGGCGTCCGTCTCGTCGGCCATCTCGGCCAGGACGTGCGGCCGCGTGGTGTCGCGGATCGCGTGCACGGCGTCGAGCCGGAGCCCGTCGACGTGGTGGTCGCGGAACCACATGCGCACGTTGTCGAGCACGTACCGACGGACCTCGGGGTGCTCGACGTTCACCGAGTCGCCCCACGTGTTCGCGAGCCCCTGCACCAGGTACGGCCCGAACAGCGGCAGGTAGTTGCCGCTCGGCCCGAGGTGGTTGTAGACGACGTCCTGGATGACGCCCAGGCCGAGTGAGTGCGCCGTGTCGACGAAGCGGTCGTAGGCGTCGGGACCGCCGTACGGGGCGTGCACCGCGTACCAGGCGACCCCGTCGTAGCCCCAGTTCCACTCGCCGTTCACCCCGTTCACGGGCAAGAGCTCGACGAACTCGACGCCGAGCTCGACCAGGTGGTCGAGCTTCTGCGCCGCCGCGTCGAGGGTTCCCTCCGGCGTGTAGGTACCGACGTGCATCTCGTAGATGACGGCACCGCGGGCCGGGCGTCCGGTCCACGACTCGTCGGTCCACGCGAAGCGCGCCGGGTCGACCACTGCCGAGGTGCCGTGCACGCCGTCCGGTTGGAAGCGACTGCGGGGGTCGGGTCGCACCGCGTCGTCGTCGCCGAGGCGGAACCCGTAGCGGGCACCGACGACCGGCATGATCGCGTCGGTCGACCACCAGTCGTCGTCGCCCCGGGTCAGCGGGTACTCGACGTCGTCGACGACCAGCCGGACGCGGTCCGGCTCGGGCGCCCAGACGGCGTAACGGTCGGGTGCGGTCATGCGTGACCCTCCAGGATGTCGATCTCCGCTTGCGCGTCGGACTCGGTCGCCGGGGTGGTCCGGGCGGTCGACCGGGAGGCCCGTTCCGCGCCGGACGCGTCGGTCACCGTGTCGGCGTGGCCGGGTTCCCCGACCGTGGCGGCCGGTACGAGCAGCGCGACCGGGTAGGTGGTGAGCAGGTCCGCGAGGGCGATGCCCCGGCTGGCCGCGAAGGTCCTGCCGGTGAGCAGGTCGACCCGGTCGACGGGGACGGCGTGCACGAGGGTGTCACCCCAGCCACCGACCTGTTCGAGGCCGATCGGCAGTCGCGTGGCGATCGTGACGGCACCGCCGCGGTCGAACGCGACGACGTGGTCCGCCGCGCTGCCCGTCGCCTCGAGCGCGAGGTACCGCGCGAAGAGCTCCGGGTGGTCGCGCCGGAGACGGAGTGCACGGGCGGTCACGAGGAGCTTCGCGGCGCCGTCGATCCCGATCGCCGGGAGGTCCTCGGGGCCGTCGTCGTCCGGACCGTCGATCTCGGCGAGGACGTGGCGCCGTTCGGCGTAGTCCACGGCCCGGCGGTTGTCGGGGTCGACGAGGGACCGGTCCCAGAACTCGGTGCCCTGGTAGACGTCGGGGACGCCGGGAGCCGTGAGCTGCACGAGCTTCTGCGCGAGCCCGTTCGACCACCCAGCCGCGTCGATCCGTTCGTCGAGGGCATCGAGCACGGCCACGACGGCGGGCTCGTCGAACGCCGCGTCGACGAGGGCGTGCATGCGCTCCTCGAACGCCGTGTCCGGCTCCGTCCAGGTGGTGCTGTCGCCGGCTTCGCGTGATGCCTTCTCGGCGTAGGCGTGCAGCCGCTCACGACTGGCGGGACGGGCACCGACGATCGCCTGCCAGAGGAGGTCGGCGAACACGCGGTCCTCGAGCGGGACGAGGGACTGCAACCGGTCGAGCGTTTCGGCCCACTCGCTGCCGAGCTCGGCCAGGACCGCGATGCGTGCGCGGGTGTCCTCGCTGCGCTTCGTGTCGTGGGTGGTGAGCGTCGTCATGGTGTGCGGCCAGCTGCCGAGCCGGTCGCGCTGCGCCTGGTGGAAGTCGGCCACGGACACTGCGAACACGCTCGGGTCACCACCGACCTCGCTCAGGGACGTCAAGCGGGACGTGCGGTAGAACGCGGTGTCCTCGACGCCCTTGGCCATCACCATGCCGCTCGTCTGCTGCAGGCGGATCGCGGCGGCGTTGTCCGGGTCGACGAGCGCCGGGGCGACCCGGTCGATGACGTCGTCGAGGTCGGGACGGGCCTCTGCCGCGCGTTCGAGCGCCGCGATGAGGTGGTGCGCGCCCTCGGGCAGGTAGGTGCGGTACACGTCGAACGACGCCACGACCTCGGCGAGGGCGTCGACGAGCCGTTCGTGCGTGATCGCGTCCGCTCCGGCGGTGACCGGCGCGAGCAGTCGGGCGAGTCGCTCGACCTCGCTGCCGAGGATCCCGTCGGCGATGCCGCGGCGGGTGTCGTGCGTGAGCTGCTGCCAGTCGGCGGGCTCCGCGCCCGATGCCGCGGTCAGCGAGGGTTCGCCCGCGGGGTCGACGAGAACGCGGTCCAGGACACCGAGGGCGTCGTACCCGGTCGTGCCGTCGACCGGCCACGAGCTCGGGAGTTCCTCGCCGGGTTCGAGGATCTTCTCGACGAGGGTGTACGCACCACCGGTCAGCTCGGCGAGGTCCTGCAGGTACCCGGCGGGGTCGTACAGTCCGTCCGGGTGGTCGATGCGCAGGCCGTCGACGAGGCCGTCGCGGAACCAGCCGCCGATGACGCCGTGCGACGCCGCGAACACCTCGGGTTCCTCGACCCGGATGGCCGCGAGCGTGTTCACCGCGAAGAACCGGCGGTAGTTGAGCTCGTGATCCGCACGCTTCCAGTGCACGAACGCGTAGTGCTGCAGCGCGTGCACGGCCTCGACCGAGTCGCCCGGGTGGGCGGTGCCCGGCGCGGTCGGGTACGCGGTGTCGCCGACCCGGAGCACCGGGTGCTCGGCGTCGGACGTGTCGAGTGTGACCGCGTCGAGCAGCCGGTCGTCGAGGACCGGCACCCGGACCTTGCCGTCGCCGGCGTCCCAGTCGACGTCGAACGCCCAGGCGACGGGGGAGCCCTGGCCGAGTTCGAGCAGGGACCACCACCACGGGTTGACCGCCGGGGTGGCGACCCCGACGTGGTTCGGGACGACGTCGACCAGCACGCCGAGCCCGACCGCGTGCGCGGCCTCGGCGAGGACCCGGAGGGCCTCGTCACCGCCGCGGTCGGTGTCGACGTGCGTGTGGTCGACGACGTCGTAGCCGTGGTTCGAGCCGGGCTCCGACTGCAGGACCGGCGACAGGTACAGCCAGTCGGCCCCGAGGTCGTGCACGTAGTCGACGAGGTCGCGTGCGGCGGCCAGGTCGAAGTCCGCCGAGACCTGCAGCCGGTACGTCGATACGGGAACGCGACGTCCGGCCCCCGTCGTGCCGGTCGTCATCGCGCGGTGCCGCTCGGTGCGGTGGAACCGGCCGGGTTGGCCGGGGTGACGGCGTCCTGCGGGGACCGGGGCTCGGGGGCGCCGTCGTGGTGCTGGACCTCGACCGGGGTGACCGAGACCTCGTGGTTCGGCTCGGCACGCAGGACGATCATCGAGCGCGCGGGCACGTCGAGCGGTGTGCCCGCCTCGACGATCTCGTCACGGGCACCGGGCTCGGCGGTGTCGATGCGGACCGTCCAGCCGGGTGCGTACTCCTCGGGCGGCAACGTGAACGTCACGACGTCGTCGTGGGCGTTGAAGTACGTGATGAACGCCACGTCGGTGACGCGCTCGCCGCGGGAGTCGCGCCCGCGGATGCCGTCGCCGTTCAGGTACATGCCGACGCTCTTGCCGAAACCGGAGTCCCAGTCCTCCGGCGACATCGCGTCGCCCTCGGGCGTGAGCCAGACGACGTCGGGCAGCGGCTCGTCCTGACCACGGCGCACCGGGCGCCCGTTGAAGTACCGGGTGCGACGGAACGTCGGGTGGTCGTGGCGCAGCTTGACCACGTCGGCCGTGAACTGGACGAGGTCGTCGTCCGCGGTGTCCCAGTCGATCCAGCTGAGCTCGGAGTCCTGTGCGTAGACGTTGTTGTTGCCGGACTGCGAACGGCCGAGCTCGTCACCGTGGGCGATCATCGGCACGCCCTGGCTGAGGAGCAGGGTCGCCAGGAAGTTCCGGCGGCGCTGGAGCCGCAGGGCGTTCACGGACTCGTCGTCCGTCGGACCCTCGGCGCCGGAGTTCCAGGACCGGTTGTGGCTCTCGCCGTCGTTGTTGTCCTCGCCGTTGGCGTCGTTGTGCTTCTCGTTGTAGGCGACGAGGTCGTACAGCGTGAAGCCGTCGTGCGCGGTGATGAAGTTGATGCTCGCCTTGGGCGTCCGGCCGTCGTGCTCGTAGAGGTCGGCCGAGCCGGAGATGCGCGACGCGAACTCACCGAGGGTCGACGACTCGCCGCGCCAGAAGTCGCGCACGGTGTCGCGGTACTTGCCGTTCCACTCGGACCACTGGGGCGGGAAGTTGCCGACCTGGTAGCCACCGGGGCCGACGTCCCACGGCTCGGCGATGAGCTTGACCTGCGACACGATCGGGTCCTGCTGCACGAGCTCGAAGAACGCGGACAGTCGGTCCACCTCGTAGAACTCGCGGGCGAGCGCCGAGGCGAGGTCGAATCGGAAGCCGTCGACGTGCATCTCGGTCACCCAGTAGCGCAGCGAGTCGAGGATGAGCTGCAGCGAGTGCGGGTGCCCGACGTTGAGCGAGTTCCCGGTGCCCGTGTAGTCCATGTAGAACTTCTTGTCGTCGTCGACCAGGCGGTAGTACGCCGCGTTGTCGATGCCGCGGAACGACAGCGTCGGCCCGAGGTGGTTGCCCTCGGCGGTGTGGTTGTAGACGACGTCGAGCACGACCTCGATGCCGGCGCGGTGGAGCTCCCGCACCATCGTCTTGAACTCCTGCACCTGCTGCCCCTGGTCGCCCGAGGACGAGTACGAGGAGTGCGGCGCGAAGAAGCCGATGGTGTTGTAGCCCCAGTAGTTCGACAGCCCCTTGTCCTGCAGGGTCGAGTCGTTCACGAACTGGTGCACCGGCATGAGCTCGAGCGTCGTGATGCCGAGTCGCTTCAGGTGCTCGATGACCGCGGGGTGCGAGACGCCGGCGTAGGTGCCGCGCTGCTCTTCGGGCACGTCGGGGTGGGTCTCGGTGAGGCCCTTGACGTGCGCTTCGTAGATGACCGTCTCGCCGTAGGGCGTGCGCGGTGCGCGGTCGCCCTGCCAGTCGAAGAACGGGTTGATCACGACGCCCTTCATCATGTGCGCCGCGGAGTCGTCGTCGTTCGTCGAGTCCGGGTCGCCGAACGTGTAGGCGAAGAGCGACTGGTCCCAGTCGATCTCGCCGCTCGTCGCCTTGGCGTAGGGGTCGAGCAGGAGCTTCGACGGGTTGCAGCGTGCACCGTTGTCGGGGTCGTACGGGCCGTGGACACGGAAGCCGTACTCCTGGCCGGGGCCGACGTTCGGCAGGTACGCGTGCCAGACGTAGGCGTCGACCTCGACGAGGGGGATGCACTCTTCGTTGCCGTCGGTGTCGAACAGACAGAGTTCGACGCGCTCGGCGACCTCACTGAAGAGCGCGAAGTTCGTGCCGCTTCCGTCGTAGGTCGCCCCGAGCGGGTACGGGTTGCCGGGCCAGGTGTGCAAACGGTCCTCCAGGTGATGGTCGCGCCAACATATCGGTGACACCCGTCCGCGTCCGCAGACAAGCACCAGCTGTGTACCCGTGCGCGCGTGGCCCGCCCTGTGGAGGAACGGACGAGTAGCGTCGCGCGCATGGCCAGCATCGTCACGCAGATCGCAGACAAGGTACGCCCGATCGGCGTCTCCACGAACTACGGAGACCCCGTCGAGGTCGGCGACCAGACCCTCATCCCGGTGTCCCTCGGCTGGTTCGGCTTCGGGGGCGGCGGGGACGACGAGAACGGCGGCGGCGGTGGCGGCGGCGCGTCGATCCCGGTCGGCGCGTACATCCGTCGCCCCGGCAAGGACCTCGAGTTCGAGCCGAACCTCATCTCGCTCGTCGCCGTGAGCATCCCGCTCGTCTGGGTGACCGGCACCGTGCTCCGCAAACTGGTGCGCGTCCTGAAGAAGTAGCGACACACCGGACGGGAGGCCCGTGGCGGACCCGCAACGGGCCTCCCGTCCGATGTGTGGTCGCGACCCGTCACGTGGTCGCGACCACGTCTAGACTGCTGGGACACACACGGGAGTCCGGGACCGCCGGGCTGAGAGGGAGCGAGTGGCGCTCCGACCGTCGAACCTGATCCGGATCATGCCGGCGCAGGGAGGAGTCCAGCACCATGTCTTCTGGCACGTCATCAACCGTCCACACCGCCCCGCGGCGATCGCTGCGCTGGCGGGTCGTCGACATCGTCGTCGCGAGCGTGCTCGCGGTGGCACTCGGCGTCGTCTTCCGGCTGTGGGAGTTCGGCTACGAACCCATCAGCGCCGTCATGGACCTCGTCCTCCCGGGCACGAAGGCCCTGTTCGGCGGAGTCTGGTTGCTCGCCGGGCCGCTCGTCGCGATCGTCGTCCGCAAGCCCGGCGCCGCGCTCTACGGCGAGATGGTCGCCGCGTCCGTCGAGGCACTGTTCGGCACGCAGTGGGGGTGGCTGACGCTCGAGGCCGGACTGGTCCAGGGACTCGGCGCCGAGATCGTCCTCGCACTCTTCCTGTACCGCGTGTACCGGCTGCCGGTCGTCGTCCTGGCGGGGGCCGCAGCCGGTCTCGCGCTCGGCATCAACGACGCCGTGCTGTGGTACCCGGGTCTCGACGCCGCGTTCAAGGTCGTCTACGTCGTGTGCGCGATCGTGTCGGGTGCCGTCATCGCGGGCGCCGGCTCATGGCTGGTCGTCCGGGCGCTCGCACGCACCGGCGTGCTCTCGTCGTTCGCGGCCGGCCGGGAGCACAGCCGGCGTCGGCCGCGCGAACTGGTGTGACGGTGTCCGCTCCGTCGTCGACGTCCCCGGACGTCGTCGGCGTGCGCGCCGCGCGCATCGCGTTCCGCGACTGGGGATGGCGTTACCCCGAACGTGCCGAGTGGGCCGTCCGCGGCGTCGACCTGACCGTCGAGGCCGGGGAGCGGGTCGCGATCGTCGGGCCGTCCGGCTCCGGCAAGTCGACGCTGCTCCGGGCAGTGGCCGCCGTGCTGCCCGACGAACCCGACCCCACCGACGACACCGCTGCGTCCGTGCAGGGCTCGGTCCTGGTCGACGGCGCCGACCCCCGCGCGGTCCGCGGGCGTGTCGGCCTCGTCATGCAGGACCCCGAGGCGCACACCGTGATGTCGCGGATCGGCGACGACGTGGCCTTCGGGTGCGAGAACCTCGGCGTCCCGCGCGACGAGACCTGGGCACGGGTGCGGTCGGCGCTCGCGGTCGTCGGGCTCGACCTGGCGCTCGACCGTTCGACCGCGATGCTCTCCGGCGGCCAGCGGCAACGACTGGCGCTCGCCGGGGTACTCGCGATGCGTCCGGGAGCCCTCGTGCTCGACGAACCCTGCGCGAACCTCGACCCGGCCGGCGTGGCCCAGGTGCACGACGCCGTCCGCGCACTGCTCGACGAGACGGGGGCGACCCTGCTCGTGGTGGAGCACCGGATCGGCACCTGGCTCGACCTGGTCGACCGCCTCGTGCTGCTCGAGCCCGGCGGCGGGGTCGTCGCGGACGGCGCGCCTGCCGAGGTGCTCGCGCGCCACGGCGCCGCGCTCACCGCGGCCGGGGTGTGGGTGCCCGGCGCCGAGCCGGAGCGTGGCGCGGCCCGCGGGCGGCCTGCTGTGGCTGCGGCTGCGGCTGCGCGAACGGGCGAAATGCCCGGGTCGGCCGCCGAGGGGACCGCGGCATTTCGCCCGCTCGGCGAAACGGCCGGAGAGGTGGCGGGCGACGAGTTCCGTGCGGCTGCGCGAACGGGCGAAATACCCGGGTCGGCTGCCGAGGGGACCGCGGCATTTCGCCCGCTCGGCGCGGGGGCGGGCTCGGGCGGCGGCGAGGGGGCGGGGGCGGGAGCGGGCGCGCTGCTCGAAGCGCGGGACCTCGGGACCGCCCGGGGCAAGCGACAGCGGGTGGGCAGCGGGATCGACCTCGAACTCCGAGCCGGACAGGTCCTGGCGATCACGGGGCCGAACGGGATCGGCAAGTCGACGCTCGGCCTCACGCTCGCGGGGCTCCTGCCTCCGGTCGCGGGGGAGCTCGCGGCCACGACGGACCTCGCCGCTGGCCTCCCGCCGGCGCCGCACACGTGGTCGAGCCGCGGACTCGCCGCCCGCATCGGCACCGTCTTCCAGGACCCCGAGCACCAGTTCGTCGCCGGCTCCGTCCGCGAGGAGGTCGAGGCGGGCCCACGCGCGATCGGTGCTCCGGACGCCGCGGGTCGGGCGGACGTGCTCCTCGGCGAGTTCGGCCTCGCCCACCTCGCCGAAGCCAACCCGTTCACGCTGTCCGGCGGCGAGCAGCGACGGCTCGCCATCGCCGCGGTCGTCGCCGCGCGGCCGCCGGTCGTCGTGCTCGACGAACCGACCTCCGGGCAGGACCGGTCCACGTGGGACGCCGTCGTCCGGCACCTCGGAGCACTCGCCGACGACGGCACCACCGTCGTCGCCGTCACGCACGACCGCGACCTGATCCGGGCGCTCGACGCCGACGAGGTCGTGCTCGCGGCGGACGGCGCCCGGCGCGTGGACCGCGACCAAGGGCGCGTGGAACGCGACCAGGGGGGTGCGACGGCGACCACCCCGGAGACGGTGCCGACGACGGCGGGCCGAGCCGCGCCTCCAGGCCGAACCGACCGAGCCGCCGTCCAACCGGTGGCCTCGCTCGTCGGCGTCCTCGCGCTCGGCGTGTGCCTCGTGCTGAGCCTGGACGTCATGTCCGCAGCCGTCGCCCTCGCGGTCGAGCTCGCGCTGCTGCCCCTCCTGCGGCTGCCGGTGCGGACCCTGCTGCTGCGGGTGTCACCGGTCCTGGTGGCCGTGCCGCTCACGGCGGTGAGCATCGCGCTGTACGGGCGACCCTCCGGACGGGAGTGGTTCGACTTCGGCTTCGCCCACGTCACCGACGGGTCGCTGACGCTCGCCCTGGCGACGGCGCTCCGCGTGCTCGCGGTGGGGCTGCCCGCGGTCGCGTTGTTCATCCGCGTCGACCCCACCGACCTGGCCGACGGGCTCGCGCAGGTGCTGCGGTTACCGGCGCGGTTCGTGCTCGGGGCCCTCGCGGCCATCCGGATGATGACGCTGCTGGTGGACGACTGGCGGCAGCTCGCGATGGCGCGGCGTGCGCGGGGTCTTGCCGACACCGGACGGCTGCGGCGCGGGGCGTCGATGGCGTTCGCGCTGCTGGTCCTGGCGCTGCGACGGGCGACGACGTTGGCGGTGGCGATGGAGTCGCGCGGGTTCGGGGCTCCCGGGCGACGCACGTGGGCCCGGGTCGCCCGGTTCGCGTGGCCGGAGTGGGCGATGGTCGCGGTGCTCGTCGGGATCGGTGTCGCGTCGATCGCGGTCGCCGTGGCAGCGGGGACCTGGCGTGCGTGAGTCGGCGGACCCGGCGGACCCGGCGGACCCGGCGGACCCGGCGGACCCGGCGGACCGGGCGGGCGGCGACGGTCTCGCCGCGGGTGTCGCCGCAGCCGCGGCCGGTGTTGCTGCGGCATCGGGCGGGCGCCTCGTGGTCCTCGTCGACGGCCGCTCCGGCACCGGCAAGACGACCCTCGGCAACCAGCTCGCGCAGGCGCTGGGGGCGCAGGTCGTGCACCTCGACGACGTCTACCCGGGGTGGGACGGACTCCGCGCGGCGGCCGACGCCGTGGTCCGCGACGTGCTCGGGCCTCCCAGCGGGTACCGCCGGTGGGACTGGGTGGCCGACGGCCCGGCGGAGTGGACCGCGGTCGACCCCGACCTGCCGATCGTGATCGAGGGCTGCGGGGCGGTGTCCCGGGCGTCGGCGCCGCTGGCTTCGTTGGCGGTGTGGCTCGAGGCCGACGACGCAGTCCGCTGGGACCGGGCGATCGGCCGCGACGGCGACACCTTCGCGCGCGAGTGGGACCGGTGGGCGGCGCAGGAGCAGGACTTCATCGCCTCCGAGGACCCGGCGTCCCTGGCCGACGTGGTGCTGCGGACGTAGCGGATCGGCCGGCGCGACCAGCTGGCCGCGCCGAGTCTCGGGCTGAGCGACAGTTCACGGACGCCCGAGCGCGAGAACTGTCGCTCACCGCGAGACTCGGCCCCGCGCACCGCCCCGCCCCGCGCCCCGCGCCCGCGCGACCGGGTCCACCGCGAACACCGCCGCCACGATGGTCAGCACCGCGTACACCCCGAGGTACCCGCACAGGATCCACGGCGAGCCCCCACCGAGCTCCACGAACACCGCAGCGAGCAGCGGCGTCAGCCCCACCGAGAAGATCGACCCGATCTGGTACCCGAGCGACATCCCCGAGTACCGCCGACCGGTCGGGAACTGCTCCGCGAACCAGGCCGCCTGCGGCCCGTAGATGCTGTCGTGGAAGACGCACATCCCGATCAGCGCCACGAGCGGCAGCAGCACGAGCGGCCCGGCGTCGAGGAACGCGAAGAACGGCCAGATGAGCACGGCGATGCCGACGGCCGACCAGATCGTGAGCACGCGGCGTCCCACCCGGTCGGACAGCCACCCCCAGAACGGCGTCGACACGAGCGACACCGCCGAGATGACGAGCACCGCCTGCAGACCGGCGTCCGAGCCCGCCGGTCCCCGTACGGCTGCGAGGTAGGTCAGCGAGTACGTCGTCAGGATCGAGTACAGCGCGGGCTGCACCAGGCGCAGCCCGGCGGTCACCAGGATCGCGCGCGGGTGGTGTCGGATCGCCTGCCAGACCGGGAACCGCTCGACCCCGCCGGAGGCCCGCAGCTCCTGGAACACCGGAGCGTCCTGCACGCCGAGCCGGATCACCAGGCCGACGGCCACGATCACCGCGGAGAACAGGAACGGCAGCCGCCAGCCCCAGGCCAGGAACACCTCGTTGCCGAGCAGGGACCGCACCAGGGTGAACACGCCGGTCGCGAGCAGCATCCCGCCCGCCGACCCCATCTGCGTGAACGCCCCGAACAGCCCGCGGTGCCGTTCGGGCGCGTGCTCGACGGACAGCAGCGCGGACCCGCCCCACTCCGCGCCGGCGGCGACGCCCTGCAGCAGCCGCAGGAACACCAGCGCGACGACGGCACCGACCCCGATGGTCGCCGCCGACGGCACGACCCCGATCAGGGTCGACGCGATGCCCATCAGCACCAGGGACGCGACGAGCAGCTTCTTCCGTCCGATGCGGTCGCCCAGGTGTCCGGCGATCACCCCGCCGAGCGGCCGCGCGACGAAGCCGACCCCGTAGGTCGCGAACGACGCGATCACGCCGATCGCCGGCGTCACCGACGGGAAGAACGTGGGCGCGAACACCAGGGCGGACGCCGTCGCGTACAGGTAGAAGTCGTAGTACTCGACCGTCGTGCCCACGAACGAGGCGAGAGCGACGCGACGGCGGGTCGAGCCCGTCGTCGGTTCGGCACGGCGGACGGGAGGCGCGGCAGCAGTGGTCGGGGTCGGCATGCCTCAGCAGCATGGTCGGCTCCGACGTCCGGTGGAACCAGCCGCGTAACGCGGTGTCACCTCACTGCCCCTCGTGACGGCACCACGGGGAACATGGGGTGCATGAGCGATGCACCGAACCGCCCGCTGCGCTTCGCGGCCTTCGTCATGAACACGACGTCGCACATCCAGCACGGCCTCTGGCGACACCCGGACGCCCGTCAGGCCGACTTCGACGACGTCACGCTCTGGACCGACCTGGCGAGGACCCTCGAGCGCGGCAAGTTCGACGCGATGTTCTTCGCCGACGTCGTCGGGACCTACGGACCGGGACGCGGCGACTACTCGACCAACCTGCGCGAGGGGCTGCAGATCCCCTCGAACGACCCCTCGGTGCTGCTCTCCGCGCTCGCCGTGTCGACCGAGCACCTGGGCCTGGCGTTCACGTCGAGCGTCATCCAGTCGCACCCGTTCGACTTCGCCCGCAAGGTCTCCACCCTCGACCACATCACCCGGGGACGGATCGGCTGGAACGTCGTCACGAGCGCGCTCGACAGCGCCGCCCGGAACTTCGGCGCCGACCGGCTCGAGGAGCACGACGAGCGCTACGTCTGGGCCGAGGAGTACCTCGAGGTCTGCGCGAAGCTCTGGGAGGGCTCGTGGGAGGACGGCGCCGTCCTGAAGGACCCGGTGCGTGGCTACGCCGACCCCGACAAGGTGCACCGCATCGACCACCACGGGAAGCGCTACGACGTGCAGGGGCCGCACCTGAGCGCGCCGAGCCCGCAGCGGACGCCGGTGCTGTTCCAGGCCGGCTCTTCGCCAGCCGGTCGGGCCTTCGCGGCACGGAACGCCGAGGCTCAGTTCATCCTGACCTCGAACCGCGACGCCACCGAGCAGCTCATCCGCGAGACCCGCGACCTCGCCCAGGCAGCCGGGCGTCGGCGGGAGGACATCGCGTTCTTCCTCGGGCTGACCTTCGTCACCGGGTCCACCGAGGCCGAGGCGAAGGCGAAGGAAGCGGAGATCGACGAGTACCTGGCGGCCGACGGCTTCCTGGTGCACTCGAACCTCGGCTTCGACCCGGACACCGGCGAGGCCCTCGACCCGGACACCCCGCTGTCCGAGGTCCGCACCCACGCCGGGCAGTCGCACCTGCAGTGGCTCCGCGAGGCCGCCGGCGACCGCGAACCCACGATCGCCGACCTCGCCCGCCTGTCCGCCAAGCTCCGTGCGCGGGTCGTCGGCACGCCCGACCAGATCGCCGACGAACTCGCGGACTGGCAGCGCGTCGGCGTCGACGGGGTGAACGTCATCAACTGGACGCTGCCCGGTTCGTACGAGGAGTTCGTCGACCGCATCGCGCCCACCCTGCAGGAGCGTGGCCTGATGCAGTCCGAGTACCGCGAGGGCACCCTGCGCGAGAAGCTCTTCGGGCACGCACAGCTGCCGGACTCGCACCCCGCCCGGCAGTGGCGCGGCGCGTTCACGGGCGGCGCGAGCGCGACCGGGACGGCGCCTGCGGACGCGGCACGTGCCGTGGAGGTGACCGCATGACGGACGCGACGACGACCGACGGACGGGTGAGGAGCCTCCCGGCCGATCGTCTGGCGACCCTGCGCGAACGCTTCGCACCCGTGTTCGCGACCATCCGCGAGGGCGCGGTCGAGCGCGAGCTCGCCTCCGGCACCCCCGGCGACCGGCCGTTGCCGCACGCCGAGGTCCGCGCACTCGCCGACGCCGGATTCGGCCGGCTGCGCGTCCCCGAGGACCGCGGCGGGTTCGGCGTGACCCTGGTCGAACTCGTGCAGCTGGTGGCGGACCTGGCGGCCGCGGACTCGAACATCGCGCACCTGTGGCGAGGGCACTTCGGGTTCACCGAACTCGTGCTGCTGCGGCCATCGTCGGCCGGACGGGACGAGTGGCGCCAGCGCATCGTCGACGGGGCGATCGTGGGGAACGCGACCTCGGAGCGGACCGGCACGACCCTGGCCGACATCTCGACG
The DNA here is from genome assembly GCF_004365375.1 of Curtobacterium sp. PhB25. Classification (NCBI taxonomy): domain Bacteria; kingdom Bacillati; phylum Actinomycetota; class Actinomycetes; order Micrococcales; family Microbacteriaceae; genus Curtobacterium; species Curtobacterium sp. PhB25. Next base: position 209,355 of record NZ_SODR01000002.1, read on the forward strand.
ACGGTGACGCCTGTTGGTGATTCCCTCCGTCTCGACGGGCGGAAGTTCTACTCGACCGGCACGCTCTACGCCGACTGGATCTACCTGGCCGCGGACCGCTCGGGCGACCGCGTGACGTTCGCCGTTCCGGTCGACGCGCCAGGTGTGACGAGCGTCGACGACTGGGACGGGTTCGGCCAGCGGCTGACTGCGTCCGGCACCACGGTCTTCGAGGGTGTGCCGGTCGACCCCGCCGTGGTGTCGGCGTACAAGGACGCGCCGCTGTCGCACATCCAGGCCTTCTTCCAGCTGTACCTGCTGGCCGTGCTGGCCGGGATCGGACAGGCGGTGTCTGACGACGCGGTCGCCTTCGTGCGACCGCGGACCCGGACGTACATCCACGCGAACGCGGCAACGCCGGGCGAGGACCCGCAGGTGCTGGCGATCCTCGGTCGGTTGTCCGCGGGGGCGTTCACCGCGCGGTCGCTCGTCGTCGCTGCCGCGGGGCTGCTCGACCAGGTCGTCGCGACGAACGAGCCGGGGGTCGGGGTCGAACACGCACTGCTGGACGCCGCCGAGAACGCGGTCTACCAGGCGCAGGTCGAGATCGGGCCGCGGGTACTGCGGTCGTGCTCCGAGCTGTTCGAGGTCGGCGGGGCGTCCGCTGCCGACCGGACGCGCGCGCTGGACCGGCACTGGCGGAACGCCCGCGTCGTGGCGTCGCACAACCCGGCCGTCTACAAGGAGCGGCTCGTGGGGGAGTACGCGCTGCACGGGCGGGGGCCGGTGGACGCGTGGGAGAAGTACCACGAGGTGGGGCCGACGCGGTTCTGAGGGGGCGCTGCCGGGCGCGGCGCGGGCGCGGCGCGAACTCTCGCGGTGAGCGACAGTTCTCGCGCTCGTGCGCCCGAGGAGTGTCGCTGAGCCCGAAATTCGGGCGCCGGGTGCCGGGCGCCGGGTGCGCCGGGTGGGCGCCTACGCCCAGCCGAGCTCGTGCAGCCGCTCGTCGTCGATGCCGTAGAAGTGCCCGATCTCGTGCACGAGGGTGGTGTGCACCTCGTCCTTGAGCTCCTCGACGGTGTCGCACTCGGCCAGGTGCTGATTGCGGAAGACGACGATCCGATCGGGTAGCTCACCGAAGCCGTACTGCCCGCGCTCGGTCGCCGCGATGCCGTCGTACACGCCGAAGAGCTCTTCGCCGTTCTCCGGCTCGTCCTCGACCACGAACACCACGTTGTCGAGCCCGTCGACCATCTCGTCGGGGAGCAGGTCGAGTTCGTCGGTCACGAGCTGCTCGAAGTCGTCGGCGGACATCTCCATCACGCAGGGATCGTCCCACACCGCCCTGACCACTCGCGGCGAAGCCGCACGGCGCCGGAGGCGCCCAGACAAACACAGAGGGAGAGCCCCGGTTGCGTCACACGCAACTGGGGCTCTCCCTCGACTGGGGTGAATAACGGGTCTCGAACCCGCGACCTCCTAGACCACAACCAGGCGCTCTACCAACTGAGCTATATCCACCATGCACACACCGGCGGACCGGCGCGACCACTCAATAGTAGTACATGCTGCGGGCGGTGCCGACCACCCGTGTCGTCACTCGGCTGCGGGCTGCGCCAGGCGCGGTTCCCACTTCTCGACGACCTCGGCCTGGACGGCACGCACCTCGTCGGTGGTCGGCCCCGGCTCGGCGACGAAGCCCGCGCGGCGGTAGTACTCGAGCTCGCGGATCGACTCGAGGATGTCCGCGAGGGCACGGTGCCCACCGTGCTTCTCCGGAGAGTTGAAGTACACGCGCGGGAACCAGCGGCGGCAGAGCTCCTTGATGCTCGACACGTCGACGCTGCGGTAGTGCAGGTGGCCGTCGACGCGGGGCATGTACTTGGACAGGAACGCACGGTCGGTGCCGATGGTGTTGCCGGCCAGGGGAGCGGTGCCCTCGGCCGGGACGTGCTCGAGGATGTACTCGAGCACCTGGTACTCGGCGTCCGCCAGGCTGACGCCGTTCGGGATCTCCTCGATGAGCCCCGACGTGACGTGCATGTTCGTCACGAACTCGTTCATGTTGTCGAGCGCGGACTGGTCCGGCTTGATCACGATGTCGAATCCGGGGTGCACGGGCTCGAGGTCGAAGTCGGTGATGACCACGGCCACCTCGACGAGTTCGTCGACCTCGAGGTCGAGGCCGGTCATCTCGCAGTCGATCCAGACGAGGCGGTCATTCGCGGTTGCCATGTGCACGATCCTATTCCCGGCCCGCGCGCGCCCCGTGCGCAGGTGGTGCGCGGCCGGTGCGGGGGCGCGTCCGCGGCTGCGTCCGCGGCTGGTGCGCGGTCGCGTCCCCGAACCCGCGAGCGGGCGAAATGCCCGGGCCGCGTCGCGAGGCACCCTGGTGTTTCGCCCGCTCGCGGGCGCGGCCGTGCCGGAGGCGCGTGGGGCGGTGGTGGTGACGGCCTGGAGGCCCGATGGCGGTCCGTCGGGCGGGTGTCGGGCCTCCCGGCTGGTCGCGTCCAGCGCGCGCACCGTGAGCGGGCGAAATGCCGGGGTTGCGCGGCGGGGTGGCGGGGTATTTCGCCCGCTCGGCGAGACGCTCGGGAGGGGGCTGCGCTCCGGCCACTCCGCGCTTCCGCGAGCGGGCGGAATGCCACGGCCACGGCGGGAGGCACCCGGGCATTTCGCCCGCTCGCGGAGGCGGAGGCGGAGGCGGAGGCGGAGGCGGGCGCACGCCGGGTGGTGACTGCCTGGAGGCCCGGTGGCGGTCCGTCGGACTGGCGCCGCGCCTCCAGGCTGGTCGCGCCCAGTGCGCAGAGCGCGAGCGGGCGAAATACCCGGGACGCGTCCGGAGACACCCGGGTGTTTCGCCCGCTCGCGGACAGCTGGGCGGACGACGGCAAGCGGACGTGGTCGCGCCCAGTGCGCACAGCGCGAGCGGGCGAAATGCCCGGGCCGCGTCTGGAGACACCCGGGTGTTTCGCCCGCTCGCGCAGGAGGGGGCGGGGCGGGGAAGGGAAGGTCGAGGGGGGCTAGGACATCTCGCCGGCGCCGATGGCCTCGGCCTCGACTCGCTCCGGCTCGGCGCCGTCGTCCACGCGGCGCAGGACCTTCGTGGTGCAGAGGATCACGACGAACGCGACGGCGACGGACGCTCCGGCGAAGACGTAGGCGGCCGAGGGTGCGTACGCGTCGGCGAGCAGGGTCGCGACGGGCGGGGCGATGGCGCCGCCGATGAAGCGGACGGCCGAGTAGGCGCTCGAGGCGACCGAGCGGGGCAGGTCCGTGGCCTCCATGACGCACTCCGTGAGCACTGTGTTCAGCACACCGAGCACGAGTCCACCGATGATGACGCAGATGATGAGGCCGACCTGCGAGTCCACGACGACGGCCGCGGCGAAGAGGTCGAGTGCCAGCAGGGGCAGCGCGATCTTCAGCACCGTCGTCCTGCGGAGACGGGCGGTGAGCATCGGGGCGACCCAGACGGAGGTGATCGCGAGACCGAGGCCCCAGCCGAAGAACGTGAAGCCGATGCCGAGCGCACCGAAGCCGAGCGGGAACGGCGTGTAGGCGAGCAGGACGAAGAAGCCGATGTTGTAGAACAGCGCGGTCGCGGCGAGTGCGGCGAGTGCGGGACGGCCGAGGGCGCGGAACGGCGCCGAGAGCTTCGTGGGCGTGGGCTTCTCGAGGCTGCCGGTCTTGAGGAGGGCCACGATGGCGATGAACGCGACGGCCATCAGCGTGGTGACACCGAAGAACGGGCCGCGCCAGCTCACCGACCCGAGCAGGCCGCCGACGAGCGGGCCGACGGCGATGCCGAGGCCGAGTGCTGCCTCGTACAGGATGATCGCCGAGGCGGTCCCGCCCGACGCTGCACCGACGATGGTCGCCAGGGCGGTGGAGATGAAGAGCGCGTTGCCGAGGCCCCAGCCGGCACGGAAGTCGATGATGCTCCACACGCTGTTCGACGTCGCGGCGAGGACCGAGAACAGGACGATGAGCGCCAGACCGATGAGCAGGGTGCGCTTCGCGCCGATGCGGCTCGAGACCCAGCTCGTGAAGAACATCGCGACGCCGGTGACGGCCAGGTAGCTCGTGAAGAGCAGTTCGGTCTGCGCCGGGGTCGCCTTGAGCGATCCAGCGATCGCGGGGAGGATCGGGTCGACGAGGCCGATGCCCATGAAGGCGACGACGCAGGCGAAGGCGATCGCCCAGACCGCTGAGGACTGCTTGAGGATGGAGCCGGACTGGCCGGCAGGTGCGTGGGCGTTCACGCGGTGGTCTCCGTTCTGGTGGTCGTGCGCTGGGCGATCAGGACGGACGCGTGGTGCAGCACGTCCCAGTCGTCGTCGGTGAGGTCGGCGAACAACGGGCCGACCGTGTCGGTGAGCGTGGCGCGCCAGGCGGTGAGCCGGGCGCGGCCCGCGTCGGTGATCTCGATGAGCTGGCCGCGGGAGTCGTCGGGATCGACGCTCCGCGTGACCAGGCCGTCGGCGAGCATGCCCGTGACGAGCCGGGTCATCGTGGGCTGCGCCACGCGCGAGGCTGCCGCGAGTTCCCCGAGCCGGAGCGGCTCGTCGGACTCGAGGATGCCGAGCGTGCGCCAGACCGCGGCCGACGTGGTGTTGCCCGTCGACTGCGCGGCGCTGCGGATCAGGCGGTTGACGGAGACGAGGAGCGTCTCGATCGTCTGCGCACGCGTTGTTTCCATAGCTGAACTATATAGCGATGCTATGCATTGCGCAACAGGCCGCACCAGGCCGCAACAGGCACCGCCTGGTAGAAGGGACGCATGAGCGACATCACCATCCACGAAGGCGACGAGTACACCGCGATCTTCCACGGCGGACCCTTCGACGGCACGACCGACACCCGCACCGCGACGAGCGACGCGCTGGACGACGAGGTCACGGTGTTCGCCGACGTCGAGGGCCTGCAGACGGCCTTCACCTACCGCGCCACCAAGTCCCGTCAGGTCCTCGACCAGACCTCGGTCGAGTACACCTACGAGCCGGGGGAGTCCGACCCGGTGGACGACCTCGCCGACCGTGGCGACCGCAGCGGCGAGTTCGACCGGGAGTAGAACCCCGCCCCGCCGCGTTGCACGGTCACATGCAGCTCGACCTCTGGACGTCCGCCTTCTGTGCGCCGTGCGCCGCCGCCCGCCGGGTGTCGGCCGAGGCGTCGGCGCTCGTCCCCGGGCTCGCCGTGACCGAACGCGACGTGGCGTCGTACCCCGACGACGCAGAGGACCTCGGCATCCGTTCCACGCCCACGATCATCGTGCGGCGGGAGGACGGTGCCGAGGTCTTCCGTTCACCCGGGGTCCCCACCCGCGACCAGCTCCTGCTGGCGATCGCCAAGGCCCTCTGACCCGGCTGCGCCCGCAGCGCTGCCGGCGGCCGCCACGCGCTCGCCGACCGCGCCGCCCGCCGCCCGCTGCGACGTCGGCGCCGCCACCACGACCGGCTCCGGCGGGTCGACCAGCGCCCTGGCCTTCCGCGCCAGCCGCTTCGTCGTCCGGATCGGCGCCCCGATCACGAGCGCGAGCCAGCCCAGCGCCGAACGGTCCGCTCCGCCCAGGGCGTTCTTCCGCTCCCAGGCCCGGCGCAGCACCCCGCCTCGGCTGCGGCGTGCGGGTTCCCGGTCGACGAGCGTCCCAGCGTCGCGCTGCGCCATGAGCTCGGTGAGCCGGCGCTGCCAGTCGTCGTCCGACGCCGGGTGGAAGTAGTTGTCCTGCATCCAGCTCGGTCGGACCGTCCCGAACCGGCCGTCCACCAGGTCGACCGAGTCGCCCTCGAGGCCGCTCGACACGAACACCTCGTTGATGAGGTGGCGGCCGATGCCGAAGTCTGTCAACGTCAGCGCGGGCACACCACGTGCGGCCGCTTCGAGCACCGCCGTCGAGCTGATCGTCACGAGGGCCACCGCACGGTCGAGGTGTTCGGCCATCGGCCCGCTCTCGACCACCAGGTTCGCCGGTGCGTCGGCCGGCACGAGGTCGGGGTAGGGGTGTTCCTCGCGGTGCGTCTGGTGTTCGCCGGCGGCCGCGCGGGTCTTGACCACGATGCGCCACTCCGGGTGCTGCCGTGCGGTCGCGACGAGCCACTGCACGACGAGGGCCCGGTCGACGCGCTCCAGCGGGACGCTCGGCTGGGCGGCGAAGACGACGGCGTCGCGGACGGGCTCATCGGGCGCGCCGGTGCTGGCGCTGGCGGGCGCGCCCGTGCTGGCGCTCGCAGTCGCGCCCGTGCTGGCGCTGGCGCTCGCGCTCCGGGCGAAGGGCAGGGTGGCGAGCGCGAAGTGCGGCTCGACACCGCCCTCGATCGCCATCTCCTCGTACGCCCGCACCTCGCGGTGGCTGTGCAGCACGAACAGGTCGGCCCGCGCACGGAAGAAGATGCCCTTCCACTTCGCCGGGAACGAGATGCCCGGCAGGCCGGACACCAGCACCGGCCGGTCCGGGATCCGGCGGTGCACCTCGTCGATGACGAGTTCGGCGACCGGGCCGATCAGGGACACGAGGACGGCGTCGGGCGGATCGACGCGGAGCTCCTCGACGACGGCATCGACGTCCTTCGGCGACGGCGGAGCCGTCCGCAGGTGCGCGAGTCGTGCGTCGAGCCCGCGGAACGCCGAGCGCAGCTGCTTCGCGCTGGCCGAACGCGGCGTCGCGACGGTCCGCAGGTCGAGGTCCCAGCCGGCCGGTGCCGCCGCGAGCAGGTGGGCGCCCCACTTGGCGAACGAGTCGGTGTCGACCAGGGCGACCACACGTCGGCCGCGGGGTGACGGGCCGGACGGGAGGCGCGCCTCCCGTCCGACGGTCGACGCACCCCCGCCAGCCGGCACGTCCAGGGCGCCGGTCTCGTCGACCGGGCCGCTCACGTGCCCTCTGCTCACGTGGTCTCCGCTCACGCGGTCTCCGCTCACGTGGTCTCCGCTCACGCGCCGACGCGGCGCAGCTTCGCGAGCGGCGCCCGCTCGCCGGGGAAGATCCGCTTCACCCCGTCGCCGAGCGCGGTCTCGATGATGCGGATGTCCCGCGCCAGGGTCTTCAGGCCGTGCGGCTCGAGCGAGGCCGCGTGGTCCGAGCCCCACATCGTGCGGTCGAGCGTGATGTGCCGTTCGACCGCGGTGGCGCCGAGGGCGACGGCGGCGATCGAGATCTGCAGGCCCGGCTCGTGGCCGGAGTACCCGACGGGCACGCCCGAGTAGCGGTGCGCGAGGGTGTCGATCATGCGCAGGTTCGCCTCCTCGGCGGGGAGCGGGTACGTCGACGTGGCGTGCATGAGCACGAGGCGGTCGGTTCCGAGGGCGTCCACGGCGGCGTCGATCTGCTCGAGCGTCGACATGCCCGTCGACAGGATGACGGGCTTGCCGGTCGCGGCGACGGCGGCGAGCATCCCGAGGTCGGTCACCGACGCCGAGGCGATCTTGTACGCGACGACGTTGAGGTCCTCGAGGAAGTCCACCGACGGCTCGTCCCAGGGCGAGGCGAACCAGTCTAGGCCGCGCAGCGTCGCGTGGTCGCCGATCTCGATGTACTGGTCGCGGTCGAACTCGACGCGGTAGCGGTACTCCAGGTAGGTCATCTCGCCCCAGGGGGTGCTGCGGGGCGTGTTCTTCATGTGCTCGGGCGTGGAGATGGCCGGGGTGCGCTTCTGGAACTTGACGGCCTGCAGTCCGGCGTCGGCGGCGACGTCGATGAGCTGCTTGGCGATGTCGACGTCCCCGTTGTGGTTGAGGCCGATCTCGCCGATGAGGTACGCGGGGTGGCCCGCGCCGATCGTGGACGTGCCGATGGTGACGGTCATGGTGCTCCGTTCAGTGCGGGGGCTGCCCGCGTCGGGGATGGGTCGTGGTCCGGGATCTGGGGAGCGACGGCGTCGGCTGTGACTTCGGTCGTGGCGTCGTCTTCGGTTGCGGCCGTGGCATCGGCTGTGGCGTCGGCCGCGATTTCGGCTGTGGCGTCGGCCGCGATCAGGTCGGTCTCGTCGTCGATGTCGATCGCGCCGGCGGGGTCGACGGCGATGAGTTCGACGCGGCCGTGGAAGCGGTGCCGGTGCTGCCGGAAGCCGTCGGTCCGCATGACGTACGAGGCGCCGGTCTCGCGGTACTCGGCCGCGCGGTCCTGGCGACGCGGACGGGTGGCCGCGTCGTGGTTCACGGCGACGGCGGAACCGTCGTCGGCGATGCGCCACAGGAACGCGTGCGACGGCGCTGCGGCGAACACGACGTCGGCGTGCCCCTCTGAGACGCGCCGGATCGCCGTGTCGAGGTCGTCCGGGTCGATGAACGGCGAGGTCGCCTGCAGGAACACCAGGACCTCGGGCAGCGCATCGCCGGCGGCCTCGAGTTCGTCGAGCACGTGGAGCAGCGCGGACTCCGACGATGCCTGGTCGCCCGCGAGGTCGGCCGGCCGTCGGACCACGTCGGCGCCGGCGGCGCGGGCCTCGGCGGCGATGGCGTCACCGTCGGTCGTGACGACCACGGCGTCGATCAGTGCTGCGCTGCGTGCCGACTCCACGGCCCGACGGACGAGCGACCGACCTCCGACCGTCCGGAGGTTCTTGCCCGGGATGCCTTTCGAGCCGGCGCGTGCGGGGATGACGGCGAGGACGGTGGCAGAGGAGTGCATCCCCCGGACGGTACGAAGCGCGGGTGTCCCGGAGGCGAACTGCGGGCAGACGACGGCCGAACCGTTCCGGAACCGCTCGAGCGGCGGGTCCCGGTTAGAATCGACGTCGCTCGCCTCCGTAGCTCAGTGGATAGAGCAGGTGGTTTCTACCCACCGTGCCGCGGGTTCGATTCCTGCCGGGGGCACGACGCGAACGGGCCGCCATCCGATCGGATGGCGGCCCGTTGCTCGTTCGTGGGGGTGTCGGACGCTGCGTGCTGCGTGCTGCGTGTCCGCGCCCGCTACTCGTCGTCGTCCGCGGCGCGGCGGCGGAGTTCGGAGGCGCTGATCGGCTGAGTGTGCGTCGCCTCGGACGTCTCGTCCGCGTCCGTGGGCTCTGCCGGCGCCTGGGTGATGCGGGTCGGGATCGACGTCGTGTTCGTCGTGCCCGGGGTCTCGACCCTCGGAGCAGGAGCGGACGCCGGGGTCGTCGGTGCGCCCGGGGTGGTCGGGACGTCGTTGGCGGGCGTCCGGTTGACGTGGGCGTCGGCCGAGGTGGGCGCCGGCGTCGCGACGGTGGACGACGCGGGACGGTCGGTGCCGCGGGCCGGGGTCAGCCGGTCGGTGTCGCCGAAGGCCTTGGTGACGGTGTCGTCGTCCACCACCTCGGTGTCGTCGGTGCCGCGGCTCGGGATCGAGCGTGCGGGTGACGTGGGGGTTCCGAGTGCCGGGCGCACGGGCGGTGCGGCGTCGTCACCGTAGACGCGGGTGGTGTTCTCGCCGTACGAGCGGGTGGCGTTGGCGTCCGAGCCACCGCGGTTCACCGAGAACCCGGGCCCTGCGGTAGGAGCGGCGGCAGTGGGGGCGGACCCGGCGGCGGCAGCTGCGGCAGCGGGGGCGCCACCGGCGGGCGCCGACCCGGCGTTCGCCGGAGCCGACGGCGCGGAGGCGGGCGTGGTTCCCGGACGCTGTGCCGGACGCAAGGAAGTCGTCGTCGGCGTCGGGCGCTCGACGGGAGCCGCCGGGGCGGGAGCAGCCTGGGTCGGGGTCTGCGGTCGGGCGGCGCCGTTCTGGTCGGCGTTCCAGTCCTGCTGGCGCTTGATCAGGTCGGCGTCCGGGTCGGGGGACTCGAACTTCCAGCGCTCGAGGTCGGCCTTGAAGAGCTTGCGAGCGCGGCCCGGACGGGCCTGCCACTCGAGCAGGCGGTCGCGGAACTCGGCGAGCGACTGGTCGGCCTGGAAGCTGAAGGTCGACGAGTTCTTCTTGATGTCGGCGATCTCGTGTTGCGCCCAGCTGGCGGCGAGGGGCGCACCCTGCACGGGGAGCAGCCGGAGCCGGATGTCGGCGTCCTCTGCCAGGTGGTCCGCGTACCCGCGTTCGTCGTGCCCGAGCGAACCCCAGGCAGCGGCCTTGCGCGCCGCGGAGATGATCGCGGCGACGGCGGCGTTCTTCGACTCGCGCTCCTGCAGGGCAACGACCCGCTTGGTCGCACCCCGTCCGATGAGTGCCGCTATGACGCCGGCGACGACGATGGCGACGAAGGGGATCACGGCACCCGAGATCACCCGCCACCCGTCGTCGGACGAAGTCCAGTCGGTCAGGTCGTTCCACCAGTCCATGCGCGCACCATACTCACGAAACGGTCAGGCCCCGGGGAGGACGAACGGCGTTCCGCGCATCCGACCCGAGATGATTCCAATCTGGAACATCATGACCAACGGAGGCAGTCCACGGCGTCGTCGGCGGACCACACGTTCGGCAGCTCGACGAACCGACACTCGGTGGCGACGTAGCGACGGGCGCGGTAGGCGGTGTCACCGGCGACGTCGATGCGGTCGACGTAGCCGACGATCTCGCCGTTGGCGCGGGTCACGCGGCTCAGGTCATCGCGGACGTCGAGGATGCGGTAGTCGCCGCGCGACCGGGAGAGCGGGACGGTGCGGATCCGCAGTGCGGGTTCGGTCGTGGTCTGCATCGTGGCCTCCTGGTCGGTGTGGTCTCGACGCTACGGGCCACCACCGACACGCCGGGGCTCTGTCGACGCATCGTGGACGGCGGGACGAGCGGTGCGTGCTGTGGAGGGGGTGTCCCCTGTCCAACCCCGCACGGATGTCGGGGAGGTAGGTTGTGGCCATGACCACATTCGTGCTCGCAGGTGGGTGTTTCTGGTGTCTCGATGCCGTGTACCGCACGCTCCAGGGCGTGCAGGACGTGGAGTCCGGCTACATCGGCGGTCGGGTGGAGAACCCGTCGTACGAGTTGGTGTGCACGGGCTCGACCGGTCACGCCGAGGCCGTCGCGGTCACCTTCGACGAGACGGTGATCCCGGCCGAGGTCATCCTCGACGTCTTCTTCACGCTGCACGACCCGCGGCAGCTGAACCGGCAGGGCGCTGACGTCGGCACGCAGTACCGCTCGGCGATGTTCCCGGCGGACGACGCGCAGCGCGCGCTCTTCGAGCAGGCGATCCAGCGCGCATCCGACATCTGGGACGGCGGGATCGTCACCACGATCGAGCCGCTCACGACGTTCTACGCGGCGGAGGAGTACCACCAGGACTTCTTCGCGAAGAACCCCGGTCAGGGCTACTGCCTCGCAGTGGCGCTGCCGAAGGTGAACAAGGTCCGCAAGGCATACAGTCAGTACATCCTGGCGTCCTGATCCTCGGGCGTCGGGGCCACGAGGAGGTGGTCGAACGATGACGAACAACACCGGGACCTGGGTCGCGATCGGTCCGGCGGGTGCGGTGGGCAGCATCCACCGTGCCGCGGACGGCTTCCAGGTCGAGCTCTACGGACGAGGGCGCGCCGGCGGGCTCTACCCGTCGCTCGAGTCGGCGAAGGGCGCGGTCCACGCTGCGCTCGGCCCGCTCGCGGCGCGGCCCGAGTTCCGAGCGCACTAGCGGTCCAGGGCCGGACAGGAGGCCCGGGGGACTCGTCCTCCACAGGTCGCCTGATCGGGTCCACACGCCACAGATCGAGCCCGGGGCTGCTTCCGCAGCCCCGGGATCGATGACGATCGACGCATGAACGACATCATCACCGTCTGCGGAATCGTCGCCACGGAACCCCGTCACCTCGTCACCGAGACCGGCATCGCCATCACGAGCCTCCGGCTCGCCTCACCGTCACGTCGATGGGACCGGGCCAGCGCGGCCTGGGTCAACGGTGCGACCAACTGGTACACCGTCACCGCGTTCCGCTCCCTCGCGTCGAACGTGTTCAAGTCCCTGAAGAAGGGCGACCGCATCGTCGTCTCCGGCCGCGTCCGGATCCGCACCTGGGAGCGCGACGGCCGGGGTGGAACGTCGGTCGAGATCGACGCCGACGGCATCGGGCACGACCTGGCGTGGGGCATCAGCAACTGGGTCCGGGTGCCGCGGCAGGTGAACGACACGACGTCGGGGCACGGCGGGGTGCGGGGCGTCGATCCCCGGACCGGCGAGGTGCACGGCGGCGGGCTGGGCGCTGCTCCTGCGCTCGACGGTCCGCGGCACGAGCACGACACCGAGCACGAGGCCGAGGCTGGTGCCGGGGCCCACCGCGAGGACGAGGACGCACCCGGGACCGACCACGGGACCGGGGCCGGGATCGACGACGGACTCGACGAAGCCGACCCGGTCGGGCCGTCGGAGCGCATGCTCGAACAGGACGGTGCCGCGTTCGACCCCGAGTCGCCGGATGACGACGGACCCCTCGCCCGGGTCGCCGCGTGAGTCCGGTCAGACCCGCCGGACGGTCACCACTTCTGCGCGATCATCGCGATGCCGGACACCTGCTCGGTGTCCCAGTTCCCACCGCGCGGCAGCCCGGCGACCCGGCCGTCGATCTTGAAGGTCGCGCCCTGGATCCGCGGCTTGTTCGTCTGCGTCGCCTTCAGCCCGCGGAACGAGAAGCTCGTGTTCCACGTGCCGTTCAGGCCGGTCTGGCCCTTCCGGTCGCCGACGGTGATGCGCGTGTTCTGCACGGTCGAGTGCACGACGTCGCCGTTGAGTCGGGCGTTCGCTTCGGCGTTGAAGAACAGCCGGCCGTCCAGGTTGAGCTTGAGGGTGCCGATCGTCTTGTGGTTCACGATCATCGTCGCGACGTCGTTCTTGTACCAGCGCATCCCGATCGGCGTGAGCTTGTTCGTCGCCGGACCGAGGTAACCGTAGGTGAACTTGCCGTTCTGTACGCGCTCCCAGATGTAGCGCGGCTTGCCCTTGCTCTCGGGGGACCCCTTGTCCGACTGGATGCCGAAGGAGTAGGCGTTGTTGTGGGCGTCGTGGACGTTGATGTACGACGAGTAGCCCGTGCCGGATCCGTTGGCGCTGATGCTCGCCGTGTAGAGCAGGTACGGGTCGCCCTTCGGGACGGCACCGGCGGCCGATGCCGGCGCGGCCGGTGCGACGAGGGCGACGGTGAGCGCGATCGCTCCGACGAAGGGGAGCGCGAGTCGGCGCAGTCGTGTGGCGTGCCTGGTCATGGTTGTCATCCCGTCCGTGATCCTGAATCGGTCCGCGTCGTGGTGAGCGACGGTCCCCGAGGTGGTTGGCGAGGACAACCTACGTCGTCGCCAGGGATCCCGACAGACCCCCGTCCCGCCGGGTGCGCGAAGCGGCGATCCCGTCCCGGGCGCGCGACGCACCGACGGGGTCACTACACTTGGGGCCGATATGGCTGAGTACATCTACCAGATGGTCCGCGCCCGCAAGGCGGTCGGCGACAAGCTGATCCTCGACGACGTCACGATGTCGTTCCTCCCCGGCGCCAAGATCGGCGTCGTGGGACCGAACGGTGCGGGCAAGTCGACGATCCTGAAGATCATGGCCGGTCTCGACCAGCCGTCGAACGGTGAGGCGAAGCTCACGCCGGGCTTCACCGTCGGCATCCTCATGCAGGAGCCGGAGCTCGACGAGACGAAGACCGTCCTCGAGAACGTCCAGGAAGGCGTCGGCGAGATCCACGCGAAGCTCGCCCGCTTCAACGAGATCTCCGCGCTGATGGCCGAGCCCGACGCCGACTTCGACGCGCTCCTCGCCGAGATGGGCACGCTGCAGGAAGAGATCGACGCCGCCGACGCGTGGGACCTCGATTCGCAGCTCGAGCAGGCCATGGCCGCGCTCCAGTGCCCCCCGGGGGACGAGCTCGTCACGCACCTGTCCGGCGGTGAGAAGCGTCGCGTCGCGCTCTGCAAGCTCCTGCTCCAGAAGCCCGACCTGCTCTTGCTCGACGAGCCCACCAACCACCTGGACGCCGAGAGCGTGCAGTGGCTCGAGCAGCACCTGCAGCAGTACCACGGTGCCGTCCTCGCCGTGACCCACGACCGGTACTTCCTGGACCACGTCGCCCAGTGGATCGCCGAGGTCGACCGTGGTCGCCTCTACCCGTACGAGGGCAACTACTCGACGTACCTCGAGAAGAAGCGTGCGCGCCTCGAGGTGCAGGGCAAGAAGGACGCGAAGCTCGCGAAGCGCCTGTCCTCCGAGCTCGACTGGGTCCGCAGCAACACCAAGGGTCGTCAGGCGAAGTCGAAGGCCCGTCTCGCCCGGTACGAAGAGATGGTCACCGAGGCCGAGCGCACCCGGAAGCTCGACTTCGAGGAGATCGTGATCCCCGTGGGCCCGCGTCTGGGCTCGCAGGTCATCGACGCCGAGAAGCTGCACAAGCAGTTCGGTGAGCGCGTCATCATCGGTGACCTGTCGTTCACGCTGCCCCGCAACGGCATCGTCGGCGTCATCGGCCCGAACGGTGTCGGCAAGACGACGCTGTTCAAGACGATCGTCGGGCTCGAACCCCTCGACGGCGGCACGCTGAAGATCGGCGACACCGTCGACATCTCGTACGTCGACCAGAGCCGTGGCGGCATCGACCCGAACAAGAACCTGTGGGAGGTCGTGTCCGACGGGCTCGACTACATCCAGGTCGGCAAGACCGAGATCCCGTCCCGCGCCTACGTCTCGCAGTTCGGGTTCAAGGGCCCGGACCAGCAGAAGCGTGCCGGCATCCTGTCCGGTGGTGAGCGCAACCGCCTGAACCTCGCGCTGACGCTCAAGCAGGGCGGCAACCTGCTGCTCCTCGACGAGCCGACGAACGACCTGGACGTCGAGACCCTCGGCAGCCTCGAGAACGCCCTGCTCGAGTACCCCGGTTGCGCCGTTGTCATCACTCACGACCGGTGGTTCCTCGACCGCATCGCGACCCACATCCTGGCGTGGGAAGGCCTCAACGAGGACGGCACGCCGAACTGGTACTGGTTCGAGGGCAACTTCGAGGCGTACGAGGAGAACAAGATCGAGCGCCTCGGTGCCGATGCCGCGAAGCCCGGGCGCGCGACGTACCGCAAGCTCACCCGCGACTGACCCGCGTGGCGAGACTGCACGCTCCCATCCGCATGCGGTGGAGCGACATCGACGCCTACGGCCACGTCAACAACTCCGCGATGCTGCGCCTGCTCGAAGAGGCGCGCATCGTGGGGTTCTGGGGTCCGGACGCGGGTGAGCTGACGGCGGACGGCAGCCTGCCCGAGCCGATCATCGACGGTCGGCCGGGCTCCGGCACGATGACGGTGATCGCCGGACAGCGCCTCGAGTACCTCGCGTCGATCCCGTACCTGCGCCAGCCGCTCGACATCCAGATGTGGATCGGGCGGCTCGGTGGGGCGAGCGTCGACGTGTCGTACGAGGTCTGGTCGCCGGTCGGGCAGCAGCCGGCCGAGCTCTACACCCGGGCGACGACCGCGCTCGTCATGGTGGACGCCGCCACGAACCGTCCTCGGCGGCTGACCGCGGCCGAGCGTGCGGCGTGCGAGCAGTACCTCGAGGCCCCGGTGGAGTTCAGCCGCCCGTAGGGACCCGCATCATGCCCTCCTGCGCCACGGTCGCCAGCAGGCGTCCGTCGCGGGAGAACATCCGGCCGAACGCGAGCCCCCGGCCGCCCTGCGCGCTGGGGGACTCCTGCGTGTACAGGATCCACTCGTCGGCCCGACCGTCGCGGTGCCACCACATCGCGTGGTCGAGGCTGGCGCTCTTCACGCCGGGCGTGCCCCAGGCGACGCCGTGCCGCCGCATGATCGGTTCGAGGATCGACAGGTCGCTGGCGTACCCGAGGACCGCACGGTGCAGCGCCGGGTCGTCCGGCAGGTCGCCCTGCACACGGAACCAGACCGCCTGGTGCGGCACGTGCTCGCCCTGCACGTCGACGAACACCGGTCCCTCGACGTGCCGCAGGTCGATCGAGCGCTCGGCCCAGGCCTTGGCGACGGGGTGGTCGATGGTGGACAGGATCGACGCGGCGGACGGCAGCGACTCCGGTGACGGCGTGTCCACCGGGTACGGGTCCTGGTGCTCGACCCCGGTGTCCGGCACCTGGAACGACGCGATCATCGAGAAGATCGGAACTCCGCGCTGGTAGGCCTGCACGCGCCGTGTCGCGAAGGACCGACCGTCGTGGATGCGTTCGACGCCGAAGGTGATCGGCACGTCGATGTCGCCGGGACGCAGGAAGTACCCGTGCATCGAGTGGATGTCACGCCCCTCGATGGTGGCCTGCGCAGCGACGATGCACTGGGCGAGCACCTGGCCGCCGAACACCCGCCCGCCGGGGGACCAGTGGTTCGCGCCGGTGAGGATCGTCTCACCCGTGCTCGCACCGGTGTCCTCGAGTCGGAGTGTCCGCAGGAAGTCGGGTTCGCCGTTCACGTGGTGCAGTCTACGAACACAGGGTGCGCCGGTAGGATCGGTTCGACATGGGCACCTCGTTCACGCTTCCCGACGCCGCCTCCCTCGGGGACCTCCGCACGTACCTCGGACGTGCCGCTCGGATCGAGGACGGTTCGGTCCGGTTCATCGCCGACTCCGGTGTCCTCGCGGTCTACACGGCGATCCTGTACCCCCTCGGACTCCTCGACGAGCTGCCGACGGTGCTCGGCCTCCGCACGTTCTCGCTCACCGAGCCCGCGACGATCGACGCCGTGGTGCCGCTGCAGTCCCTGCTCGAGCGGCTCCGGCTCCTCGCCGAGGAACAGGACGCCGAGCACGCCGACGGCGCCGACCCGACGCGGGCCACACCGATCGAGGTCGAGCTCCCGCACGAGGTCCACACCGTGACGTGGGCGGCGATCTCCCCGCCCCGTGGCGGATGGGTGCCGCTGCCCGACGTCTCGCCGGAGCTGCTGCGCCGCGCCACCCGTGACGGCATCGCCGAGGTCGCCGACGCCGTCCCGACCAACGCGGGTGAGGCGATCATCCGCAAGGTGCGATCCGAGGTCTGGGGCCGTCCGGTGCCGGGCATCGAGCACCTGCCCGCTGGTGCAGGCTTCGCGGGGGAGAGCCTCGGCTTCCTCGGGCACGACCCGGTCCGCCTGTTCGAGACCGGTCCGTGGAGCCGTCTGACGACGTCGCGCGGGCACGTGCTCGTCAAACGCCGCGCCTGGACCCTGAACCTGTAGCGAACGTCCCGTCCTGGCTAGGTGGTTGGCTGGCCGCATGCACGTCTTGCTCACCGGTGCGTCCGGGTACATCGGCTCTTCCGTCCTCCGCGCCCTCGTCGCCCACGGGCACGAGGTGACCGCCATCGTCCGCTCCGACGAGAAGGCGCAGCACGTGCGTGACGCCGGTGGGCACGCCCTCGTCGGGGACGTCACCGACACCGAGGTCGTCGAACGACTGGTGCACGAGACCGACGGCGTCGTCCACACGGCGTCCGCGCCCGACGTCGACCCGGACTTCACCGCGACGGTCCTGCGCGCGTCCGCCGGCACACCGAAGCCGTTCGTGCACACCG
Organism: Curtobacterium sp. PhB25; assembly: GCF_004365375.1. Classification (NCBI taxonomy): domain Bacteria; kingdom Bacillati; phylum Actinomycetota; class Actinomycetes; order Micrococcales; family Microbacteriaceae; genus Curtobacterium; species Curtobacterium sp. PhB25. The sequence goes on from NZ_SODR01000002.1 coordinate 226,704, forward strand.
GCGGCATCTTCACCTTCGGCAACTCGACGGACATCTCCGAGCAGTCGCCGATCGATCCGCCCGAGCTGACGTCGTGGCGCACGGCGAACGAGGCTGCCGTGCGGGCGAGTGACGTGCGGACCACGATCGTCGCCCCGGGCATCGTGTACGGGCGAGGTGCCGGCATCCCCACGATGTTCGTCAGCGACGGCACACAGCCGGTCACGCTGGTCGGTGACGGCTCGCAGCGCTGGACCACGGTGCACGTCGACGACCTCGGCGAGCTCTACGTCCTCGCGCTGGAGCGTGCCGAGCAGGACGGGTACATCGTCGCCGCGACGGGGGACAACCCGACGGTGCGCGAACTCGCCGAAGCGGGGGCGCACGGCGCACCGGTCGTCGCCGAGAGCGTCGATGCTTCGCGCGAGCGACTTGGCGGGGCCTTCGCCGACGCGCTGCTCCTGCACCAGGAGGCGTCCGGAGCCCACGCCCGCTCCGCCTTCGGCTGGAACCCGACGCACCCGGCCCCGGTCCATGACCTCGCCACCGGCTCGTACGCGCGCTGAAGGCGGACGAACGGCCCTTGACGACGGCGTCAGCGCCGTCGAGGTTCCACAACACGCCGCACGCCGTTCGCCGAGGTTCCACGAACGGGACGAAGCGCCGCCGAGATGTGCAGATTTCGGAACCTGGGCGGCAGTCGGAACCTGGACGGCAGTCGGAACCTGGGCGGCTGAAGAGCAGGCGTCAGTCGAAGGTGTTCGTCATGGCGTGCGCGGCGCGGTCGAGGTACGCCCAGAGCTCGGCCTCGTCGAGGGGTGCGAGCTGCAGGGACTCGACGGCCTCGCGCATGTGGTGCAGCCAGCGCTCGCGGGCCTCGGACGTGATGCGGAACGGGTTGTGCCGCATCCGGAGCCGGGGGTGTCCGCGTTCCTCGCTGTAGGTGCCCGGCCCGCCCCAGTACTGCTGCAGGAAGGCCGACAGGCGCCAGATCGCGCCCTCGAGGTCGTCGGCCGGGTACATCGGCCAGATGACGTCGTCCTGCTGCACGCCCTCGTAGAAGCGGCGCACGAGCCGGTCGAAGGTCGGGGCGCCACCGATGCGGTCGAAGAGCGATCCGGTGGCCGAGACCCCGTGCTCGCCGACCCGCAGCGTGATCGGCTGTGCCGGAACACCCGGCACGCCGGGCACGCCGAGACCAGCCCCGCCGGGACCGCTGCTCGGAGGTGTGGGATCGGTCACTGGGGGTCCTTCCCGCCGTCGTGGTGGTCGTCGGTCCGGATGGGTTGCCCGAGCACGTTGCGCTTGGGGCGGCGCGGCTTGGTCGGCGCCGGGGTGGGACGCGTCTGCACCGACCGCAGCCCGTTGATCGAGGTCGCGTTCTCCCAGCCCTCGGGCATGATCATCGCCATCGCCGGCAGGGTGACTCCGATCTCGTCGACGGCGTGCTTCAGGCGGGCGCGGAGTTCGCGGCCGACGACGTCGAGTTCGGAGGCGCGGGTCTTCACGACGAGGCGGAACACCATGCCGTCGGGGGAGACCGACTGCAGCCCCCAGATCTCGGGCTTCTCGACGATGCGCTGGCGCCAGCGGGGCTCCTGCGACATGGTGACGGCGGCCGCGAGCAGGGCGTCCTGCACGGCGTCGATGTCAGTGTCGTAGGGGACGGTGATGTCGACGAGGACGCGCGACCAGCCCTGGGACAGGTTGCCGACGCGCAGGATCTGCCCGTTCGGCACGAACCACAGGATCCCGTTGACGTCACGCACCTGCATGACACGGAGTCCGACGTTCTCGACGACGCCGGTGGCCTGCCCGGTGTCGACGACGTCGCCGACGCCGGCCTGGTCCTCGAGGATCATGAAGATGCCGGACAGCAGGTCCTTCACGATCGACTGTGCGCCGACGGCGAGGCCCGCGGCGACGAGCGACGCGCCACCGACGATGCCGACGGCGGCGTTCGGCACCAGGAGCGGGATGATCACGACCAGGGCGATCACCACGACGATGACCGTGGCCAGGTTCTGCAGGACGCTCCCGAGTGTGCGGGTGCGCTGCACGACGCGTGCGGTCTGCACCGGCGACGCGATGAGCGCCTGCGTGTCGGTCGCTCCCTGTCGCTTCTTGACGCCGGAGACGACGCGGTCGACGACCTGACGAATCACTCGGCGCAGGATCAGCCGGAGGATGATCGCGACGAGGATCGTGATCACGATGACGATCGCGTCGTGCCAGGTGGTGACGAAGTCGGTGAAGGCGTTGGAGACGGCCTTCGTGGTCTCATCGGTGGTTGCAGCGAGGCTCATGATCCGGTCGATGCTAGAGGGCGGGGCCTCGGCGTTCCATGAGGAACGCCAAGACCCCGCCGATCAGTCACTCGAGCTCAGGCGTCGGCAGCCTGCACCCGGAGCGCACGCTCCGTGCCCGCGACGCTCTCGGACACGATGCGCCGCAGCGCCGGGGTCTCCGGGTGCGCCTCGAGCCACGCGTGGGCGGCGTCGCGGAGCTCGGCCGACGCGAGCGGCGCCGGGTAGAGGCCCGAGACGATGGTGTCGGCCATGTGGTAGCTGCGCTCGGCCCAGATGCGGGTGAGCACCTCGAAGTACTTCGGCACGAGGCCTTCGAGCACGACGGGGCTGTTCACGTGTTGGAACCCGACCGTGGTCTGGCGCACGATCGCGTTCGGCAGCTCGGAGGAGTCGACGAGCGACGCGAAGGCGGCCAGCTTGCCCTCGGCGGTCGGGATCGTCGCACGGGCGCGGGCCGCGGCCTGCTCACCCGACGCGGTCTTGTCGGCCGCGAGTTCGGCGTCGACCTCGGCATCGGAGGCGGCACCGGCGAGCACGAGGCCCTCGAGCAGCTCCCAGCGCAGGTCGGTGTCGATCTCGAGCCCGTTCAGTGTGACCGAACCGTCGCGCAGCCCCTGCAGGGTGGCGACGTGCTCGGGCGTCGACGCGATCTGTGCGAAGAACTTCACGAACTGGAACTGGGCGTCCGACCCGGCCTCGGCCGAGGCCGCGAGCTGCCAGAGCGTCTCGCCCACCGTGCGGACCGTGGCGTCGACCTTCGACGGCGCCACGTAGTTGCGCGTCGTCAGGAGGAGCTGCGACAGGGTCGTGCGGATGGTCGTCGACTCGGATTCGGTCGCGATGTTGCCGAGCGCGAGCCGGACGTAGTCGCTGGCGGGCGATTCGGCGTCGCGCGTGGCGTCCCACATCGCACCCCACACGATCGAGCGCGCGAGCGGGTTCGCGATGGCCGCGAGGTGCTCGATCGCCGTCGTGCGGGACTGCTCGTCGAGACGGATCTTGGCGTAGGCCAGGTCGTCGTCGTTGAGGAGCACGAGGTCGCCGCGCTGCACGCCGACGAGCTCGGGGACCTCGGTGCGTGCGCCGTCGACGTCGATCTCGACGCGGTGCACGCGCTCGAGCTTGCCGCCGGACGACGCGGTGTCGGCACCGAACGGCGCGGAGTCGTCCGTCCCGAAGGAGTAGACGCCGATGGCCAGGCGGTGCGGGCGGAGCGTCGGGTAGTCGGCCGGCGCTTCCTGCAGGACGGCGAACGCGGTGATCGCGCCGGACGCGTCGACCTCGATCTCCGGGCGGAGCGTGTTGACGCCCGCGGTCTCGAGCCAGAGCTTCGACCACTCGGACAGGTCACGGCCGCTGGTGGCCTCGAGCTCGACGAGCAGGTCACGCAGCTCGGTGTTCGAGTGGTGGTGCTTCTTGAAGTAGGCCGAGACGCCGGCGAAGAACGCGTCGATGCCGACCCACGCCACGAGCTGCTTCAGGACGGAGCCGCCCTTGGCGTACGTGATGCCGTCGAAGTTGACCTGGACGTCCTCGAGGTCGTTGATCGTCGCGACGATCGGGTGGGTCGAGGGCAGCTGGTCCTGGCGGTAGGCCCAGGACTTCTCCATCGCCTGGAACGTGGTCCAGGCCTCGGTCCACTCGGTGGCCTCGGCGGTGGCGATCGTGGAGGCCCACTCGGCGAACGACTCGTTCAACCACAGGTCGTTCCACCACTTCATGGTGACGAGGTCGCCGAACCACATGTGGGCGAGCTCGTGCAGGATCGTGACGACCCGGCGCTCCTTGATGGCGTCGGTCACCTTCGAGCGGAAGACGTAGGTCTCGGTGAACGTGACGGCGCCCGCGTTCTCCATCGCGCCGGCGTTGAACTCCGGCACGAAGAGCTGGTCGTACTTCTCGAACGGGTACGGGACGTCGAACTTCTCCTCGTAGTAGGCGAAGCCCTTCTTGGTGGTCTCGAACACGTACTCGGGGTCGAGGTACTCGGCCAGCGACTTGCGCGCGAAGACGCCGAGCGGGATGGTCCGGCCGTCGCTGCTCGTGAGTTCGTCGCGGACGACCTCGTACGGGCCGGCGATGAGCGCCGTGATGTAGCTCGAGATGGTCGCGGTGGGCGGGAAGGCCCAGGTCGCGTTCTCACCGTCGACGTGGGGCTCGGGCGTCGGGGAGTTCGACACGACCTGCCACCGTGACGGCGCCGTCACGGTGAAGGAGAACTGTGCCTTGAGGTCGGGCTGCTCGAACACCGCGAACATGCGGCGCGAGTCGGGGACCTCGAACTGGGAGTACAGGTACACCTCGTCGTCCACGGGGTCGACGAAGCGGTGCAGGCCCTCGCCGGTGTTCGTGTACAGCGCGTCGCTGACGACCACGAGCTCGTTCTGCTCCTGCAGGTCGTCGAGCTGGATGCGGACGCCGTCGTTCACCGCGGCGACGTCGAGCGCGGTGCCGTTCAGGGTGACGGAGTGCACGGTCTTCGTGATCGCGTCGATGAACGTGGACGCACCGGCGGTCGCGGTGAAGCGCACGCGGGTGGTGCTGCCGAACGTCTCGGCGCCGCGGGTCAGGTCGAGCTCGACGTCGTACGTCTGCACGCTGACGATGCCGGCACGTTCCTGGGCTTCGGTTCTGGTGAGGTTCTCTCCGGGCACGCAACGCTCCATCTTCGCTGAGGACGCGGACGATCGTGGTCCGCGAGGGGGAGTCCCGGCACGGCGTCGTGCACCGGCGGGACGGTCATCCCCAGCCTAGCGACGCCGCGTACGCTCGGAGCGTGAGCGAGACGACTGTGGACAAGACGACGGAACACACGACGGAACACCCGACCGAACGCACCACCGTGGAGTTCTGGTTCGACCCGAACTGCCCCTGGGCCTGGATGACGAGCCGCTGGGTGGGCGAGGTCGCCGAGCACCGCGACCTCGACGTCACGTGGAAGGTGATGAGCCTGTTCGTCCTGAACGAGGACCAGGACATCCCCGACGAGTACCGCGAGCGCATCCACAAGGGGCAGCTCTACCCGCGCATCGTCACGGCGGCGCGGCTCCGGCTCGGCCAGGACATCGTGAAGCCGCTCTACGACGCCCTCGGTGAGCACATCCACCACCGCCAGGAGCAGGACCCCGACCAGGTGGTCCCCGCCGTGCTCGCGGAGCTCGGCCTCGACGCCGACCTGCTCGAGTACGCCTGGACGGACGAGGTCGACGCCGCCGTGCGCGTCAGCCACCAGGACGGCATCGACCGCGTCGGACAGGACGTCGGCACGCCCGTCATCGCCGTCGCCGGCACCGCGTTCTTCGGCCCGGTCATCTCCCCGGCACCCAAGGGCCAGGAAGCGCTCGACCTGTGGGACGGCGTCGTCGCCGTGGCGAAGTACCCCGGCTTCTTCGAGCTCAAGCGCTCGCGCACCGTCGGCCCGATCTTCGACACCACCGCCTGACGCTCCGGCAAGCGGACGGGAGGCGCGGCTCGCCCCCGCCCCTCGGCTCGCGTCAGGCGAGGGGCAGGCGCATGAGCGTCAGGTCCAGCCAGCGGTCGAACTTGCGTCCGACCTCGGGCACGACCGCGACCGTGCTGAACCCGAGCTTCTCGTGCAGCGCGATCGACCCGGTGTTCGTGCTGCAGATCCCGGCCATCATGACGTGCCGGCCCTCGGCGGTCGCCCGCTCGACGAGCGACCGCATCAGGGTCGAGGCGATGCCCCGACCGCGGAACGACTCGACCACGTAGACGCTGTGCTCGACGGTCAGCCGGTACCCGTGGTGCGGCCGCCACTGCGAGTACGTGGCGTACCCGGCCACGGTGCCGCCGACCTCGGCGACGAGCACCGGGTACCCGTCGCCCTGCCGCTCGGCCAGCCAGCCGTCGAAGTAGGCGCGGGGGTGCGGGGTCTCCTGCCAGATGGCGGTGGAGTGCAGCACGGCGTCGACGTGCAGGGCGTGCACGACGTCGAGGTCGCCGGGTCCGCAATCGCGCACCACGACCGGATCCGTCCCGCTCGTCGCATATGCTGTCGTCATGTCTCACATCGTAGACGACGAGCCGGGTCTCGCGGAACGTGCCCTCGGCGAGCGCCTCCAGCGCCTGCGCACCGAACGCAAGTGGAGCCTCACCGAGCTCGCCGAGGAGTCCGGTGTCTCCCGCGCGATGATCAACCGCGTCGAGCGCGGGGTGTCGAGCCCCACCGCGACGATCCTCGGCCGGCTCTCCGGCGCCTTCGGCCTGACGATCTCGCAGCTCCTCGACGAGGCCCTCGAGCACGAGGTGCCCAGGGCGACCGACCCCGACGACGCACGCGGCATCCAACGCGGCGCGACCGCGGAGTCCTGGACCGATCCCGACACCGGGTACCGCCGCCGTCCGGTCTCGAGTGCGGCGTTCCCCGCGGACGTCACTGAGGTGCGCCTCCCGGCCGGCCGCGAAGTGGCCTACCCGGCGTCCGCCTACGCGTTCCTGCGGCACTGCATCTGGGTGGTCGACGGCGTGCTCGAGCTCGTCGTCGGCGGCGAGCCGACGCGGCTCGCCGCGGGGGACCGGATCGAGCTCGGTGACCCCGCCGACGTGGTCTACCGGAACCCGGGCGAGGGGCCCACGCGGTACGTCGTCGTGGTGGTCCGGGGGCAGTAGTCGCAGGAATAGGATCGGTTCCATGCGCATCCACCTCGGAACGGACCACGCCGGCCTCGAGTTCAACCAGACCCTCGCAACGCACCTGACCGAAGCCGGTCACGAGGTCGTGGACCACGGACCGACCGAGTACGACGCGCTCGACGACTACCCCTCGTTCTGCATCAACGCCGCGCACGCCGTGGTGCAGGACCAGCGAGCCGGCGTCCAGGCGCTCGGCGTCGTGTTCGGCGGCTCCGGCAACGGTGAGCAGATCGCCGCGAACAAGGTCGAGGGCGTCCGCGCAGCGCTCGTCTGGAACGAGTCGACCGCACTCCTCGCACGCCAGCACAACGACGCCAACGTCATCTCGATCGGTGCGCGCCAGCACACCGAGGACGAAGCGATCCGCTTCGTCGACCTGTTCATCGCCGAGCCGTTCTCGGGCGAGGAGCGTCACGCGCGCCGCATCGCGCAGCTGGCCGAGTACGAGCAGACGGGGCACATCGCCGGCAAGCAGATCGACGGCTCGGCCGAGTAGACAGGTCCCATGCCCGAGGGTCACTCCGTCCACCGAATCGCCAACCAGTTCACCCGGCACTTCGTCGGCAAGCGCTGCGAGGTGTCCAGTCCGCAGGGGCGGTTCGCCGCCGGGGCCGCTCAGCTCGACGGCAAGCGGATGATCGCCGCCCGTGCCGTGGCGAAGCAGATGTTCCTCGAGTTCGAGGGCGACCTGTTCCTGCGCGTCCACCTCGGGCTCTACGGCGCGTGGGACTTCGCCGGCGACCTGTCGACCGCCACGGCGCTGTCCGCCGACGACGACGGCGAGGAGTCCCTCACGTCGATCGGCGCACCCCGACTGGCGCGGTACCGGATGGCCGAGCAGGAGAAGGTCGAGGACCCGATCGAGTCCTTCCCGCCGGACCCCGTCGGCCAGGTGCGCGTCCGGATCCTGACCGAGGACACCGTCGCCGACCTGCGCGGCCCGACGGCCTGCGTGGTGGAGACCCCGGCCGAGGTGCAGCGTGCCCTCGACAAGCTCGGCCCCGACCCGATGAACGACGACGGTCCCGAGGCCGAGAAGACGTTCGTGGACAACGTCCGGAAGCGGAACGTCGCCATCGGCCAGCTGCTCATGGACCAGTCCGTGGTGAGCGGCATCGGCAACATCTACCGGGCCGAACTGCTGTTCCGGCAGCGCATCGACCCGTACAAGGTCGGCAAGAAGATCACCGTCAAGCAGGCGAAGGCGCTGTGGGCGGACTGGTCGAAGCTGCTGCACGACGGCGTCCGCGACGGCCTGATGATGACGATGGACGGCCTGTCCGACGCCGAGTACAAGAAGGCGCAGCGGTCGCGCAAGGACCGGCACTGGGTCTACCACCGCCAGGGTGAGCCCTGCCGGGTGTGCGGCACCGAGATCCGGGTGGCCGACATGGCCGGTCGGAAGCTCTACTGGTGCCCGAAGGACCAGAAGTAGCGCGCTTCAGAGCTCTGAGTACGTGAACCGTCCGGCGATCGCGGTCGCGAGCACCCGCATCGACCGCAACGAGGACGACGACGCCGCCAGCGGGTCCGACTCGACGAGCACCAGGTCCGCGACGTCGCCGACCGCGACGCTGACCCGACCGTCCGTGGACCCCTGCCACGCGGCGAGCGCCGAGAGTCGTTCGGCGGGGTGCCACGGGTCGCGGCCGTCCCGGTCGCGTCCCACGGCCGCGGCCATCGAGATCCACGGGTCGAGCGGCGCGACGGGGGCGTCCGAACCGAGCAGCAGGCGCGCTCCGGCTCGGGCGAGCGACGCGAACGCGAAGGCGCGGTCGGTGCGGCCCGCCCAGTGCCGGTCGGCGATGTCGCGGTCGTCCATGGCGTGCTCGGGCTGCACCGAGGCGGCCACCCCGAGCCTGGCGAACCGGTCGACGTCGGTGTCGACGAGCAGTTGCGCGTGCTCGATGGTGCCGCGGGCGCCGACGGCTTCGAAGACGTCGAGCGCGAGGGTGTTCGCCCGGTCGCCGATGGCGTGGATCGCGGGGACGAGTCCGGCGTCGACGGCTCGGCGGGTGATCGCGACGAGGTCGTCGAACTCCCACGCCAGCACGCCGGAGCCGTCGGCCATGGCCGCGGTCCGGGTGCCGAGCGAGCCGTCGGTGACGACCTTGAACGGCCCCATCGTGAGCAGGCCGCGGGTCCGGTCGACGACGTCGCCGGTGCGGAGTCCGCGGTCGATCACGGCGTCGAGTTCCGCCGGGTAGACGCCCGACGACACCCGGAGGGCGTCGGTGCCGGCGTGGATCCGGCGCGCCCAGCGGTCGAGGCCGAAGCGCATCTCGAGGTCGACGATGCCCGTCACACCGCGGGCGGCAGCGGCCTCCGCGGCGTCGGCGACGTACCCGTCGAGCAGGTCGTCCGGCACCTGCGAGAGCGCACCGGTCACGTCGAAGGCGTCCTGCTCGCGCAGGATCCCGTCGTCACCCGCCTCGAGCGAGCGGCCGACGAGTGCGGAGAAGTGCGCGAGCGCGAGGGCGTTGCACCAGACGGCGTGCAGGTCACCGCTGATGACGACGGTCGGGAGGCCCGGTGCGGCCTGGTCGAGCAGCTCGCGTCGTGCGGGGGTCGGCCACAACCCGTCGCGGTAGCCGTGTCCGATCAGCACGCGGTCCGGCACCCCGGTCCGCGCGACCGCGGCGAGGAGGTCGGCGGTCGACTCCGCGGAGTCGCAGCCGGAGACGTCGACGCGGCGGCGCACCAGGGCCCACTGGTCGAAGTGCGTGTGGTGGTCGCGGAGGCCGGGGCCGAGCCAGGCGCCGGCCGCCTCGACGACCTCGGTGTCGGGGCCGGCGGGGTCGAGCGTGCCGGCCGGCGCGATCTCGGTGACCAGGCCGTCGACGATGCGGACGTCGGCAGGGGCCCCGGAGGTGCCCACCCTGCGGACGGTGCGGAGCAGGATCTCGCTCATCGCGCCTCCCGGCTGTCCGTCGTGGACCCGACGGACCGGACCCGCTCCATCTCGTCGGCGAGCGCCGGCGACGCGTAGGGGCCGTCGCCGCGCAGGCCGGCGATGATCCGGTCGACGACCTCGGGTGCCTTGTTCTGGGAGAGCTTCGCGCGGGCGTCGAACCGGGTGACCCGGATGCGGATGCCCACGGTGCCCTTCGCCATCCGGCGTGCGGTCTCCTCGTCGATCTCGAGGGACACCGGCTCGGGCATGACGCGCTCGAAGTGGTCGACGAGCTCGCCGAGTACCCGGAAGTTCTCGTCGTCGGACAGCAGCTCCGGCGTGCCCCACAGGTGGGCGGTGACGTGGTTCCAGGTCGGCACGAACTGCTCGGGTGGGTACCAGGCGGGGGAGACGTAGCCGTGCGGACCCTGCACCACGACCAGGACCTCGTGGCGGCCGAGTTCGTGCGCGAGTTCGTCGGGGCGGCCGACGTGCGAGACGAGGACGACCTGGTCGGGGTCGTCGTCCGGCCCGGGCATCTCGAGCAGGAACGGGTAGTGCGACGCGACGATCCCGGCGTCGGTGTGCGACACGATCGTGGCCCACGGGTTGCCGGCGACGAGGCGCTTGACCTCGTCGACGTCCGTCATCAGGAAGTGGGGTGTGTGCCGCATGGTCCGAGCGTGGCACACAGCCCCGGTTGAACGCGACACCTGTCGTTTCGCGAGTGTTTCAGAACGGTAAAAGTTTCAGAGTTCATTGAAAGAAGCATTGTGCCGGGTGCTCGAACGGGCCTAGCTTCACTCATCAACGACGACCCGAGGAGACCCCCATGCGACGCAGGACCATCGCCGCCCTGGCCACGGCAGCCACACTGGCGCTCGTGGTGACCGGCTGTTCGGCGAGCGGCACGGCCGACTCCGCCGGCGGATCGAGCCTGGTGTACGCCACCGGCGAGCCCGACCACCTGACGCCCGGACGACAGACCGTCGCGTTCGACCAGGTGCAGAGCCTGTTCGCGCCGCTGACGCAGACCGACGCGAAGGGCGAGCTCCACGACGTCGCCGCGAAGAGCGTCGAGAGCGACGACGCCACCACGTGGACCATCACCCTCCGGGACGGCTGGACGTTCCAGAACGGCGAGGCCGTCACCCCGGAGAGCTACGTGAAGGCCTGGAACCACGTCGCCTACGGCCCCAACGCGTGGGAGAACAGCGGGCAGCTCGCCGCGATCGTCGGGTACACGGACCTCAACCCGGCGAAGGGCACCCCGAAGACGAAGGAGATGTCGGGGCTGCAGGTCACCGGCAAGGACACCTTCACGGTGACGCTCACCCACGCCGACAGCCAGTTCCCGCTGCAGCTCAGCCAGGCCCAGACGGCGTTCTACCCGATGCCGTCGGCCGCCTACGAGGACCTGAAGGCGTACGACGAGAAGCCGATCGGGAACGGCCCCTACGAGATGCAGTCGGCGTGGAAGGCGGACAAGGAGTTCACCGTCACCGCGTGGAAGGACTACGAGGGCACGAAGCCGGTCACCAAGGACGTCACGTTCCGGAGCTACTCCGACATGAACACCGCCTACACCGACGTCCTCGCGGGCAACGCCGACGTGCTGTTCCTGCCGACCGACAAGATGACGAGCGCGAAGGCCGACTTCGGTGACCGCCTGCACTCCTTCGACGCCCCGGGCATCGACTACCTCGGCTTCCCGCTCTGGGACGACCGGTACTCCGACCCCGACGTCCGTCGCGCGATCTCGATGTCGATCGACCGCGACGAGGTGAACACCGCCATCTACGGCGGCCTGTACGAACCCGCCACCGCACTCACGCCCCCGTCGATGTCCGGCACCGAAGAGGGCATCTGCGGCGACGCGTGCGAGTTCGACCCCGCGGCGGCGAAGCAGCTCCTGGCGAAGTCCGGCGGCTTCGACGGCACGATCACGCTCGTCTACCCCGGCGGCAGCGGCCTCGACTCGCTCTACGAGGCGTACGCCAACCAGATCCGGCAGAACCTGGGCGTCGACACCGTCGCGAAGGCCACCACCGACTGGGCCTCGTACTACTCCGAGCTGACGGACAAGAAGGTCGCCGGCCCGCACTTCGGTCACTGGGGTGCGCTGTACATCAGCCAGCAGAACACCCTCCGCGCCCTGTTCACCCTGGCCGGCGGCTGCTCGCCCTGCACCGGGTACTACCAGTCCGACACCGTCGACGCGCTGCTGGCGAAGGCCGACTCGGCCGGCTCGCAGGACGAGGCGAACGAGTACTACACGAAGACGCAGGAGGCCGTGCTCGAGGACTTCCCCGTCGTCCCGACCTTCTTCGACAAGTACTCGTACGTCACGAGTGACAAGGTCACGAAGCTCCCCGCGGTCGCCGGCAGCCCGGTCGTCGCGCAGATCGCCGTGAAGTAGGGCACCACCACATGGACCAGCGCACCATCCTCCGCCTGGCGGCCGAGGTCCCCGACCACGACGGCTTCCCGCTCGTCGACGACCTGCACGCCCGGTTCGACGCGCTCGCAGCGTCCCACCCGGACCAGGTCACGGTCACCCGGATCGGCACCAGCCGGCTCGGCGAACCACTGCACTCCTACCGGATCGGCACCGGGTCGCACGCCGCCGTCGTGGTCGGCGGCGTGCACCCGAACGAACCGATCGGTTCGTGGACGGCCCTGCACCTCGCCGAGACGGTGCTCACCGACGACGACGTTCGTGCGCTCGACGTCACCTGGCACATCGTCCCGACGATCGACCCGGACGGCATGCGGCTCAACGAGGCGTGGCTCAACGACCCGCACGACCGGGTGTTCTACTCGCGGCACTTCTACCGCCCGGCACCGGACAGCCAGGTGGAGTGGACGTTCCCGAACAGCCACAAGTCGGTGTACTTCGACCAGGTGCTGCCGGAGACGCTCGCGTTCATGCGGCTCATCGACGACACCGAGCCGGACCTGCTGGTGTCGCTGCACAACGGCGAGATGGGCGGGGTCTACTACTACCTGTCCGAGGACCTGCCCGACGTCGTCGACACCCTGCACGCAGTCCCCGCCGCGCTCGGGCTGCCGCTCGACACCGGGGAGCCCGAGTCACCGTTCCTGCGCGAACTCGCCCCCGCGGTGTTCGCGATGGACGGGATCGAGACCGCGTACGACTACCTCGAAGGACTCGGGGTCGACCCGGGCGAGCACATCCACGGTGCGTCGAGCGCGGCGTGGGCGATGCGGCACGGAGCACTGTGCATGGTCGCCGAACTGCCGTACTGGAGCCACCCGGACGCCGACGACCAGACCCCGACCGACGAGTCGTACGCCGACCTGCTGCGCCGCTGCTCCGCCGAGCTCGGTGCCTCGGGCGAGGAACTCCAGCAGCTGCTCGACGAGGCGTCGCCGATGCTGTCGATCGAGTCGCCGTTCCTCGAGGCGTCGCGGGCCTTCGTGCCGATGCTCGTCGGCACGGCGGACACCGACCGCCGCCGGGCCGACCGCGAGCCGGCCGACCGGCGGGCCACCGTCGCGGAGCGCTTCGGCTGCGAGGACCTGGTCCGCTGCTTCCGGCTGCGCTACGGCGGCATGCTGCTGCGCGCGTTCGAGGCGGAGACCACCGCCGGTACGGCGTCCGCGCCGCTCCGGCGCCTGCGCGACCGCCTGGCGGAGCGCTACGCGCACTGGCAGGCCGACGCCGCCACCGAGGCGGACCCGATCCCGGTGCGGAAACTGGTGGGGGTGCAGTACGGGGCGATCCTCGCCTGCGCGAGCCACGTCGCCGAAGGCGACGACGGAAGGCACAGTGCGGACCCGACCCGTGCCTCCCGTCCGGTGTCGGCGGCCGTGTCGGGAGGCGCGTGATGCGTCCGACGCTCGCCGTCGGTCGCCGGCTCGGCGGCCTGGCCATCGTGTTCCTCGGGGTGACGTTCCTCATCTACGCGATGACGTTCGCGCTGCCCGGTGACCCGATCCGGGCGCTCGGCGGCGACCGGCCGCTCAGCGACGCGGTCGTCCGCACGCTCCGGGCCGAGTACCACCTGGACCAGCCGCTCTGGCTGCAGTACGTGCAGTACGTCGGCGGGCTGTTCCGCGGCGACTTCGGCACCGACTTCAACGGGCAGTCCGTCGGCGAGCAGATGGCCTCGCGGTGGCCCGTCACGATCACCCTGGCGCTCACCGCGTGGGCCCTCGAGATCGTCCTGGGCATCGGGCTCGGGGTGCTCTCCGCCCTGAAGCGCGGGACCGCCCTCGACAAGACGGTGCTGGTCGGCACCATCGTTGTCGGTGCGATCCCCGTGTTCGTCCTCGGCGTCGCCCTGCAGCTGGTGTTCTCGGTGCGGCTGCACTGGTTCCCGGTCGCCGGCGTCACCGCAGGCTGGCCGACGGCGTACATCCTGCCGGCGTTCGTCATCGCGCTGTTCGGGCTCGCCGCGGTGTCCCGGCTCACCCGTACTTCGATGATCGAGACCCTCGACGCCGACTACGTCCGGACCGCACGGGCCAAGGGGCTCGCACCCGGTCGGATCGTCGGCGTGCACGTGATGCGGAACTCGCTCATCCCCACCGCCACCTACCTGGCGACCGACCTCGGGTACCTGATGGGCGGCACCGTGATCATCGAGGGCATCTTCAACCTGCCCGGCGTCGGGAACCTGCTGTTCCAGGGCATCCGGTCGCACGAGGGCGCCGTCGTCGTCGGCATCTCGACCGCGCTCATCCTGGTGTTCCTCGTCACGAGTGTGCTCGTCGACCTGCTGCACGCCGCCCTCGACCCCCGCGTCCGGACCGGAGCAGCCGCATGACCACCTCAGCGCTCAGCGCCACCGTCGAACCCGTCGTCGGCGGCCGACGACGACCACTGCTGGCCGCGGCCCGTACCCCGGGCTTCTGGGTGCCCGCGTCGGTCCTGGTCGTCGTGCTGCTCATCGCGTCGTTCCCGCAGCTGTTCGCCGGACTGTTCGGCCACGGCGACCCCCGGGTGTGCGACCTCGGGCAGAGCGGCGCCTCGCCGACCAGCGGACACCCGTTCGGCTTCGATCTGCAGGGCTGCGACGTGTACGCCAACGTCGTGTACGGCACCCGGTCGTCGATCGCCGTCGCGGTGCTCACCACCGTGCTCGCCGGCATGGTCGCCGTCGTCGTCGGGACGATCGCCGGCATGGTCGGCGGCTGGGTCGACGCCGTGCTCGCCCGCCTGACCGACGTGTTCCTCGGCTTCCCGTTCCTGCTCGGCGCCGTCGTGGTGCTCAACAGCGTGGGGGAGCGGTCCGTGCTGACGGTGTCGCTCGTGCTCGCGCTGTTCGGGTGGCCGACGATGGCCCGGCTCGTGCGGTCGAGCGTCCGCAGCGTGCGGAACGCCGAGTTCGTGCTCGCCGCCCGCACGATGGGGCTGTCGACCTGGCGGATCACCACCCGGTACGTGCTGCCGTCGTCGATCTCGCCGCTGCTCGTGCTCGCGACCATCACCGTCGGCGGCGTCATCGTGTCCGAGTCGTCGCTGACCTACCTCGGCATCGGGCTCGAGAGCCCGGCGATCTCGTGGGGGCTGCAGCTCTCCGCCGCGACGTCGCAGTTCCTCCGCGCCCCGCACATGCTCATCGCACCCGCGGCGTTCCTCGCCGTCACGGTGCTCTCCGTCATCGCGCTCGGCGACACGCTGCGCGCCGCGCTCGACCCGCGTCGGCGCTGACCTGCACGGTGCACGCCGCGTCGCGGTGGGCACCGTCGCGACCGACGCGCCAGACTCGAACCACCGCCCTTCGAAAGGACCACCGTGACCGACACCCTCTCCGCGTACCGGAAGACCCTGCCCTACATCCACGAGTGGGTGTCGTACAAGGTCTGGCAGCTGCGGGTGCCGGGCGTGCAGGTCGCCATCGGGTTCGGCGGCGAGGTGCTGTTCGACGAAGCCTGGGGCTACGCCGACGTCGAGGCCGGGCGCCGCCTGACCACCACCGACCTGTTCCGCATCGCCTCGCACTCGAAGACCTTCACCGCGACGGCACTGCTCCAGCTCGCCGAGCGCGGGTCGCTCCGGCTCGACGACACCGTCGGCACGTACGTCCCGGCGCTGGTCGACGGCGGCTCCCCGCTCGCCGACGCCACGATCCGTGAGCTCATGGAGATGGGTGCCGGGGTCATCCGCGACGGCCACGACGGCGACTACTGGTCGCTTCTGCGCCCGTTCCCCGACGAGCAGGAGCTGCTGGCACTCGTGCTCGACCGCGGGCAGAAGGTCCCCACCGGGTCGTCGTTCAACTACTCGAACCTCGGCTACTCGCTGCTCGGGCTCGTCATCGCCGCGGTCTCCGGACAGTCCTACAACGACTTCGTCCGCGAGTCGATCACCGAACCCCTGGGCCTGCGGAACACCGGCCCGGACTGGGACCCCACGCGCGCCGACGACTTCGTGGTCGGGTACACCGGGTTCCACACCGCGCGGCAGCGGCAGCGCATCGACCACGTGGACACCCACGCCATGGCCGCCGCCACCGGGTTCCACGGCACCGCCTCCGACCTGGTCAAGTACTTCTCCCAGCACGTCATCGGGGCCGGCAGCCTGCTCGACGACCACTCGAAGCGACTCGCGCAGCGCAAGGCCTGGAGCGCCACCGACGACCCGGCCGCCCGCGGCTACGGCGCCGGGTTCATCGTCGACCGCATCGGAGGCCGCGACGTCCGCGGCCACTCGGGCGGGTTCCCCGGGCACATCACGCAGTCGCTGTTCGACCCGGCATCCGGACTCGTCGTGTCGGTCATGACGAGCGCCGCCGCGGGGCCCGCCACCCTCATCGCCACCGCCGTCGTGCAGATGCTCGACGCCGCGGCGGACACGTCCGCGCCGGGTACTCCCGTGCCCGACGACGTCGACACCGCCGCGTACACCGGACGCTTCGCCAACCCGTGGGGCGTCAGTGACATCGCCCGCATCGGCGACCGGCTCGTCGAGGTCGACCCGTCCGGACCCGAACCGCTCGACACCCCCACCCGGCTCGAGGTCGTCGACGCGGACACGCTCCGGATGACGCACGGCAACCGCTTCGGCTCGGTCGACGAGGACATCACCTTCACGCGCGACGCCGACGGTACCGTCCGGTCGATCCGCGCCGGCGGTGGCATGACCGAGGAACCGTGGGCGATCCCGACCGAGTCGCCCGAGGTCGCGGCAGGGCTGGCACCGTGAGCGACGTCGACGGTCGGGGCGACGGTGTCGGGCCCGACGACGTCGTGCTCGAACCCGAGCGTCAGGCGTTCGTCGAGGAGTTCGCCCTCATGCTCAACGACGGCGCCGGCATGCCCCTGACCGACGCCCGCGTGCTCGGCTACCTCATGATGACCCGCGCGCCGCACTCGTCGTCCGCCGATCTCCAACGTGCCCTCGGCGCCAGCTCGGGCTCGGTCTCGATGGCGACGCGCCGGCTCGTCGACTCCGGGTTCGTGAAGCGGCAGATCGTCGCCGGCGAGCGCAGCCACTACTTCCGCGCCGAGGCCGACGTCTGGGGCTCCTGGCTCGCCGGCGAACGGAAGTACCTCGACCGGCAGCGCGACATCATCGGACACGGCCTGGCGGTGGTCGAGCACGCCGGCCGCACCGGGGCGGGCGACGTCGACGCCGAGGTCCGCGAGCGCCTGCTCAACGGCCGCGACTACATGCAGTGGTTGCAGGGCCACCACCACAAGATGCTCGAGGACTGGGAGGCGTTCAAGGCCGCCCGCGACCGCACCGACCGCTCGGAGACCCCATGACCGACGTCCTGACCGTCGACCACCTGTCCGTGACCTTCGACGTCGACGGCGCCGAGGTCCGCGCGGTCGACGACGCCTCGTTCGCCGTCGGCCGCGGCGAGGTCGTCGCCGTCGTCGGGGAGTCCGGATCCGGCAAGAGCATGACCGCGATGACGGCGATGGGGATCGCGCCGGACGGCGCGCGCTCCTCTGGCAGCATCCGGCTCGGCGACCTCGAGGTGCTCGGCACCGACGAACGCACCCTGCGCGGGGTCCGCGGCCGCAGCGTGTCGATGATCTTCCAGGACCCGTCGGCCGCGCTCAACCCCGTGTTCACGGTCGGGTTCCAGCTGGCCGAGGCCGTCCGCCGCGCCGACGCCTCGCACGACCGCGCCGCCGTCCGTGCGCGCTCGCTCGAACTCCTGCGTGCCGTCGAGGTGCCGGAACCCGAACGCCGGCTGGGCCAGTACCCGCACGAGCTCTCCGGCGGTCAGGCGCAGCGGGTGATGATCGCGATGGCGCTCGCCGCCGACCCCGACCTGCTCATCGCCGACGAGCCGACGACCGCACTCGACGTCACGGTGCAGGCCGAGGTGCTCGACGTCCTGCGTGCGCTGCGCGAACGCACCGGCACCGCGATCCTCCTCATCACCCACGACATGGGCGTCGTCGCCGACATCGCCGACCGCGTGGTCGTCATGCGCCGCGGTCGCGTCGTCGAGACGGGCACCGTCGCCGCGGTCTTCGCCGCACCGTCCGCCGACTACACCCGCGATCTGCTCGCTGCGGTCCCACGCATGGGCACCGAGACCGGACGGGAGGCGCGGGTCGACCCCGCCACGGAGGCCCCGTCGGTCGTCCTCGACGTCCGGCACCTCGTGGTCGAGTACGGCGGTGCACTGCGCGGGCGGTTCCGCGCGGTCGACGACGTGTCGTTCACGGTCGGTCGCGGTGAGATCGTCGGACTCGTGGGCGAGTCCGGCAGCGGCAAGACCACCATCGGCCGCGCCGCCGTGGGGCTGGCACCGATCACGTCCGGTTCGATCGTCGTCGAGGGCACCGACGTGGCGGTCGCCCGGCGAGCAGCTCGTCGCGAGATGCGGCGACACGTCGGCGTGGTCTTCCAGAACCCGCTCCGGTCGCTCAACCCGCGCTACACGGTCGGACAGACCGTCGCCGAGCCGCTCCGGCAGATCCTGCGCCTGCCGTCTGCCCAGATCGACGAACGCGTGGACCGGCTGCTCGCCGACGTCGGCCTGGACGGCGGGTACCGCGAACGCTTCCCGCACGAGCTCTCCGGCGGCCAACGGCAGCGCGTCGCGATCGCCCGCGCCGTCGCGCTCGACCCCGCACTGCTCATCGCCGACGAGCCGACGAGCGCACTCGACGTCTCGGTGCAGGCGCGGGTGCTCGACGTCTTCCGGGAGCTGCAGGAACGCCTCGGCTTCGCGTGCCTGTTCGTCACCCACGACCTCGCCGTGGTCGACACGCTGTGCGACCGGGTCGTCGTGCTGCACGGCGGTAAGGTCGCCGAGCAGGGGACCCGCGACGCCATCCTCCGGTCGCCGCAGGACCCCTACACGCGTCGACTCATCCAGGCCGCGCCGGTACCCGACCCGGACGAGCAGGCAGTGCGCCGATCCGAGCGCCTGGCGGCACGGGTCGGCTGAGGGGCGCTCGCCGGCCCTGGTGCCCTGCGGCCGCAGCGGCCCTGCGGTCTCAGCGTCGTTGCGGAGTCAGCGCACCTCGGCCGAGGCCCAGAGCGCGTTCACGCCCCGACCCACCGGACGCAGGAGCGGGACCGCGACGAGCACCGTCGCCGCCAGGTAGGCCACGGTCTGCAGCAGCCCCGGGACGGAGAACGCGATGCCGAGTGCCTCCTGCGGCAGCGCCGTGAGGAGCACCGCGTTCGACAGCAGCGCGGTGACGAACCACAGTGACGCCGCCACGGTGACGACCCAGCCGAGGGCCCGCTGCACGCCGTCCTCGTTCCGGACGGTCAGCACGCCGAACGCCACGAGTGCACCCTGCGCGACGACGACGAGCACCGCGGTGGCCCAGCCCGGCGCCGGCCACAAAAGCGCGAACGCCAGGACCGACACCGCGAACGCGAGCGCCCGACGGTCCTGAGCGCGCACCGCGGCGACGAGCACGACCGCACCCGCCAGCCCGGCGAGCACCGTGGCGACGAGGAGCAGTCCGTTCGGCAGGTCCCACGGCGCGAGCCAGATCGTCCCCACCAGTCCACGCGCCCCGAACACGATCGCTGCGACGACCGCCGCGGCCGAAACCACCCGAACCCCCGTGATGTTCTGCATGCCCGCACACTACGCGCAGCCCGCGCGGCGGGGAAAGCATGTTCTGTCCGGGCGGCTGACGGTCCTGGTTCGCGAACCGCGGGACTCGTGAACCAGAACCGTCAGAACCTCCGAGGGAGGTCGGTGTCCGGTGCGTGGACCCGCTGGAGCGCGCGCCGCATGGAGGCGGTGGTGCTGAAGCCGAAGCGTGCAGCGACCTCGGCGGGAGGGTCACCCCGGGTGAGTGCACTCCGGACGCCGAGGCTCCGGAACCACCGCCCGAGCTGGGCCGGCGTGCAGCCCGTCGTCTCGAAGCACCGACGCTCGAGGGTGCGCGGAGACATCCGGACGCCGTCGAGCAGGTCCGCGGTCGAGTGTCCACCCGCCGGTTCGAAGAGCCGGTCGAGGACCCTCGCCAGACTGTTGTCGCGGAGCAAGGGCGGTGGGTTGTCGTGGAGCACGGTCGTGACCACGAGTCGCGCGAGCGCATCCTGCTGCACGCCGTGCCACCGGCCGCCGTCGAGGTGACCGACGTGCCGCAGCGCCAGCACGACGTCCGCCGACGGGAAGCCCGCGGGCTGGGTGGTGGCGATCGACGGGAGCGCGAGGACCTCGGCAGCGAGTGGCCCCAGCGTCGCCGATCCGACGACGACGCCGGTGTCGGCGAACAGGGCCTCGTGCGGGAAGTCGTACGAAGGAGCAGTTCGAGGCGGACCGTGCCGCTCGGGGTCGGAGCCGATCGACGTCGTCGGGTGCTGCTCGACCAGTGCGGCTCCACCAGCCTCGACGAACACGAGTGTGTCGTCGCGGTGGAGCCAGACCGGCCGGTGCCGGGTCGCGACCCAGGCGTGCGTACCGTCCGGATCGAGATCGAGCGTCCAGCGGTCGTCGTCGGATCGGATCTCCTCGCCGGGGCCGACCTCGAGGCCGACGGCGTCGATCAGTGCTCGGAGTGCGTCGCCCATCACCACGAGCATGTCCTGCGGGCCGTCCCGCGACGATCGGCCTCGGGAGATCTGTGGAGAGGGGGGATAACCCCACCCGGGGTGGGGAGGGGGCAGGATGGGGGAACGGCCCCGTGATCGCGAGGCTGGAGTCATGACCGACACCGACCGCCTCGACCAGGCGCGAACCGTCCCGCTGGACGACGTCACGCCCTCGCCCGACCAGGCCCAGACCGTCCCGCTGGGCGACTCCGTCCCACCTGGAGCCACCAAGCCGATGCCGCAGTACCCGCGACAGCACGACCAGCAGACGCCGCCGGCGTCGTGGGGAGCGACCCCGCCGAACGGATCGGCACCGGGTGGCGGCCGGGGCGGCAGCGCGGGCTCCGGCATGACCGCCGGCGCGTTCTACCGCGAGTCGTGGAAGCGCCTGCCGCGCGACTTCGGCTACATGGCCCTGACCGGGGTGCTGCTCTGCACGCTCTACTTCGCGTTCCCCGCGGCGATCTTCGGCGGCGGCTTCCGCGACCTGTTCAACCCGTTCGTGCTGCTGATGTTCTTCATCGCGCTGTTCGTGGCGCGGTGGCTCGGACAGTTCGAGAAGCTCCGCATCGGATGGGCAGACCGGCGTCCGATCCGCCCGGTGGACTGGACGCCCCGCTGGCAGCAGAACTGGTGGACGCGCACCGGTTCCGCGGTCGCCAACCCGCACTACTGGCTCTACCTGCTGCACGCAGCGGTCGTCTACCCGCTCGTCGCGC
Source organism: Curtobacterium sp. PhB25 (assembly GCF_004365375.1). Lineage (NCBI taxonomy): Bacteria > Bacillati > Actinomycetota > Actinomycetes > Micrococcales > Microbacteriaceae > Curtobacterium > Curtobacterium sp. PhB25. Next base: position 248,256 of record NZ_SODR01000002.1, read on the forward strand.
TCTTCACCGTGGGCGCCGGCGTCCTGCTGCTCGCCGGGTTCCTCTGGCCCGTCGGACTCGCGGTGGTCGCGTTCGCGAACGGCCTGAGCGCGCAGTACTTCGGGTGGGACATGACCTCCGTCGTCGGGTTCGGGTTCCTCGGACTGCTGTCGATGGCCGCCTCGGTCGTGCTGTTCCCGCTCTGGGCCCGTGGCTCAGTCATCGCGCACTACTGGGTGGACTTCGGTCTGCTCGGCGGGTTCCGTGCCGAGCAGCTCGAGCAGCGCGTCGCCGGACTCCAGGCCTCCCGTGCCGGTGCCGTGACCGCCGAGGGTCAGGCCCTGCGCCAGATCGAGCGCGACCTGCACGACGGCCCCCAGCAGCGCCTGGTGCGGCTCCGGATGGACCTGTCGGCAGCGGAACGCGCGTTCGAGAAGGACCCGCAGAAGGCGAAGCAGCTGATCGGCGAGGCCTCCGAGCACGCGCAGGACGCCCTCGACGAACTGCGTGCGCTGTCCCGCGGGTTCGCCCCGCCGATCCTGCTCGACCGCGGGCTCGTGGCGGCCCTCGAAGCGCTCGTCGCCCGCACCCCGATCCCGGTCGGCCTCGACGTCCGCCTGCCCGAGGGCCTCGAGCTCGCGACGGAGATCCAGCGCAACGTGTACTTCACGGTGAGCGAGCTCCTGACGAACACCATGAAGCACGCCGGTGCCACGACCGCCGGGGTGTACCTCGGCCTCGTGGTCGACGCCTCCGGGCTCTGGTACCTGACCGTCAGCGTGACCGACGACGGCCGCGGCGGAGCACGACCCCAGCAGGGCCACGGCATCGAGGGCCTGATCGGCCGGATGCGCGCGCTCGACGGCGACCTGGTCGTCGCGAGCCCCGAGGGCGGCCCGACCGAGGCCACGGCGCGGATCCCGCTCGGTGCCCTGAACGGCGTCCCCACGACGGCGAACCCGCGGTCGTGACCCCACGGGAGCGCCTGCGCTCCCACTAGGCTGGTCGGCATGACAGACGGCCCGGATGCAGCACGCATCCGGGCCGTCGTCGTCGACGACGCCGTCCTGCTGCGCGAGGGCCTGGCCCGCGTGCTCGACGAAGCCGGCATCGACGTCATCGGTCAGTACGCCGACGCCCGTGCGTTCCTCGCGACGCTGCCGGACGGCGCTCCCGACGTCGTTGTCATGGACGTCCGGATGCCGCCGACCTTCACCGACGAAGGCGTCCGCGCCGCCGTCGAGACCCGCCGGATCGCCCCGCGCACCGGGGTCCTGCTCCTCTCGCAGTACGTCGAGGCCACCTACGCCGAAGACGTCCTCGCCGCCGGTGCGACGGGCATCGGCTACCTGCTCAAGGACCGCGTCACCCGGCTCGAGGAGATCGACGACGCCGTTCGTCGGATCGCGGCCGGTGGCACCGTGCTCGACCCCGAGGTCGTCACGCAGCTGATGAGCCGGCGGCGCGACCCACTCGCCGCGCTCACCCCGCGCGAACGCGACGTGCTCGGCCTGATGGCCGAGGGTCGCACGAACGCAGCCATCGCCCGCGCCCTCGTCATCGGCACCGGCGCCGTCGAGAAGCACGTGTCGAGCATCTTCGGCAAGCTCGCGCTCGAGGACACCGGCGAGGACCACCGCCGCGTCCTCGCCGTGCTCGCCTACCTCGGATGAGCCGGTCCCGCGGATGAACCAGGCCCGCGGCACCGACCGGATCCCGGCTCCGCTGCTCGCCCTCACCGCGATGGTGTCCGTCCAGCTCGGGGCCGCGATCGCGAAGACCCACTTCGACGACGTCGGCGCGGTCGGGGCCGCGACGCTCCGGCTCGTCATCGGCGCGGTGGTGCTCGCGCTGGTCGTCCGTCCTCGCATCGGGCACTGGACCCGCGCGCAGTGGCTCGGCGCGGTCGGCCTCGGGCTGGCGCTCGGCGGGATGAACGTCTTCATCTACCTGTCGTTCGCGAGCATCCCGATCGGCGTCGCGGTGACGATCGAGTTCCTCGGCCCGCTCGCCCTGTCCCTCGTGCACACCCGGCGGTGGCGGGACGCGCTCTGGGCCGCCCTGGCGCTCGCCGGCGTCGTGCTGCTCGGGGTCGGCCCGAGCGCCGTGACCGAGGTCGGCGGCGTGGTCTGGGCCGTGCTCGCGGCGGCGTGCTGGGCGGGCTACATCGTGATGAACCGGCACGTCGGCGCCGCGATCCCGGGTGTCGACGGCCTGGTGGTGTCGATGGTGGTCGCGATGCTCGTGTCGCTGCCGTTCGGGCTCCCGTCCGCGATCGACGGCGTGGTCCGCGAACCCGTGCTCCTGCTCGTCTTCGGCGCCGTCGCCGTGCTGTCGAGCGTGCTGCCCTACGCCCTCGAGATGCTGGCGTTGCGGCGGATGCCGACGCGGGTGTTCGGCGTGCTGCAGAGTCTCGGCCCGGCGATCGCCGCGCTGGCCGGCCTCGTGGTGCTCAGTGAGGGGCTGTCCGCGCTGGAGACGGTGGCGCTGGTGTGCGTCACCGCTGCCAGCGTCGGCGTCACGCTGTCCGCGCGCCGCCGACGCCGCTGAACGACCGTCTACTCGTCGCCGAGGAAGTCGGCGTACGTGGGTTCCGTGCGCTCACCCGACAGCAGGGCCGGATCGTTGACCCGGGCCTCGACGTAGGCGCTGATGACCTCGGGCGGGGTGAGCACGTGGGCGACCCAGGACGGCACCGCTGTGTTCTTCATGGTGCCTCCTCGTCCCGGAGCGGCACTCGAACGAATGCCTCGATCAGTGAGTTACTTGCCGAACCGGTGTTCGACAAACCATCCTCGGGGTGCGAGTAGAAGTCAACGCGCTGCGTTCTGCGGACTCCGCATCGCGCGTTCCGCCTGGTCGGCACGCAGGGTGCGGTGCTTCACGGCCGACCGCCACACCCAGGCGTCCGCCTGCTGTCCGAACTGCGCCCACTCGACCATGACGGCATCACGGGTCCAGCTCTTCGCGAAGGCCTTCACCCGGACGTGGAAGGTCGGGAACTGGATCCACGCCCAGACCGGCACGGGCGTGACGGCGTGGCAGACGTCGGGCCCGCGGGCGTCCTCGGACAGCGAGTAGGCGCGCGGACGTTCGACCTCCGGGTGTTCCGGGGGCTGCCACCGGTTCTCGCGACGCCGTCCCACGACGGTATTCGAACGTGTGTTCGAACGGGAGTCAAGTCCGCCGCGCGCCGTTGACCTCGGCCGGACACCTGCTGGGCGTGTCGGATGGTGTCGACGGCGGGTCAGGACCCCGCGCGTGCCGTCGACTCCCGGACGCTGAGGGTCAGTGGTGGCCCGGGGCGTGACGGCAACGGGGCATCGGCGTCGATCTGCGCGCGCAGGAGCGTCGCCGCGCGCTGTCCGAGCTCCACGGTGTCGCGGGTCAGCGAGGTGATGGACGGCCGGACGAGCTGGATCATCGCCGAGTCGTCGAAGGACACGATCGAGACGTCGGTCGGCACCGCGACGCCCATCTCGCTCGCGACCCCGAGCCCGGCGACCGCCAGGACGTCGTTGTCGTACACGATCGCCGTCGGTCGGCTGCTGCGGGACAGCAGGGTCCGGGTCGCACTCGCGCCGGCCTCGGCCGAGTAGTCGGTCGGGATCGACACGGCGTCCGTGAGCCCCTCGGCCGCCGCGAAGGCCCGGACCCGGCCGATCCGCATGGCGGTGTGCTCGAACTCGGGGCGCCCGGCGACGTGCGCAATCCGCCGGTGCCCGAGCGCGTGCAGGTACCGCAGGACCGTGTCGGTCGCGTCGCCGTCGTCGATCCACACGCTCGGTGCGGAGCCCTCGGGTGAGGGGTGAGAGCCGACGACGACCGCGGGCATGCCGAGTTCGGCGAGCAGGGTGAGCCGGTCGTCGTCGCGCCGCGGGTCGATGAGGACGACGCCGTCGACCCGGTGCCCACGCCACCACGCCCGGTAGGTCTCGAGTTCCTCGGCCGCGTCGCGCGCCACGAGCAGGTTCATCCCGACGTGGGTGCCGGCGAGCCCGAGCTGGATGCCGGAGATCAGGTCGCCGAAGAACGACTCGGTGCCGAGTGTGCGGGCCGGCCGGTTCAGCACGAAGCCGATCGAGCCGGCCTTCGCGCCGCCCAGGGCGCGTGCTGCGGTGTGTGGTTGCCAGTCGAGTTCGCGGGCGATCGCGCGGACGCGTTCGCGGGTCTCGTCGGACACGCCGGGGCGGTCGTTGAGGGCGAAGGAGACCGCGCTGACGGACACGCCGGCACGCGCGGCGATGTCGGAGATCGTCGTTCGACGGTTCGTGGCCACGGGCTTGACTATAGCGTTTTAGTCGTTCATAGTCACTGCCACAAGCGGGTTCAGGGACAGGAACTGAACCGGTTCAGCACGATGACCACGCAGGATGACGAGGGAGTCAGACGCCATGAGGACCACCACACGTGCGACGAGGAGCCGCGCCGCAGCGCTGCTCGCAGGAGCTGCCGCCACGGCACTCGTCCTGACGGGCTGCTCGAGCGGCGGCAACGCGGCCGACACCGGCAGCGGGGAGATCAGCGGGTCGATCACGCTGCAGACGTGGGCGCTCACGCCGACGTACACGGGCTACCTGAACGGGGTGATCGCCGACTTCGAGAAGGCCCACCCCGACGCGAAGGTCAAGCTGCAGGACCAGCCAGGCGACGGCTACGCCGACAAGGTGCTCAGCCAGGCGTCGTCGAACTCGCTGCCCGACGTCATCAACCTGCCGCCGGACATCGCCCTGCCGCTCGCGAAGCGTGGGTTCCTGCAGGACGTCGCGAAGGACGACACGAAGCTCGCGAGCACGTACGTCGCCGGCGCGCTCGATTCCTACAAGTACAAGGGCGTCGACGGAACGTTCGGCTACCCCTGGTACCTCAACACCGACGTCGACTACTGGAACGCGACGATGTTCGCGAAGTGCGGCCTCGACGCGAAGAACCCGCCGAAGACCACCGACGAGCTGTTCACGCAGGCGAAGACCATGCACGAGAACTGCCCGACCGACTACCTGATGAGCCGGAAGCCCGGTCTCGGCGACTTCACCCTGGCCGGCGTGAAGGTCCTCAACGCGGACGGCACGAAGTTCACCTTCGCCGACTCGTCGAAGGCCGCCGACCTGATCGAGCGCTACAAGGACGCATACCAGGACGGCTACATGCCCTCGAACGTGCTGAACAGCGACTACCTCGGCAACTCCACCCTGTTCACGCAGCAGAAGGTCGCCTGGACCACGGGCGGCGCCACCTCGCTCGCCGACTTCGAGAAGAACAACCCGTCGCTCAAGGGCAAGGTCACCGTCAGCCCGGCCCTCGACACCCCGCCGCTCTACGTGCAGGGCCTGTCGGTGTCCGCCAAGTCGAAGCACCTCGCCACCGCCGAGGCGTTCGCGAAGTTCATGACGAACGCGGAGAACCAAGAGGCGTTCGCGCACAAGGTCAACATCTTCCCGTCGACCACGTCGTCGCAGTCCGACCCGTACTTCTCGAAGGACGACGGCACCGTCAACGGCGAGGCCCGTGTCCTGGCGAACGAGGCCCTGAAGACCGCGAAGGTCCTCAACCCGGTCGAGGCGAACTCCGCGATGACGGACTTCCTCGACCAGCAGATCGCCCTCGCCATGAAGGGCCAGGTCGCGCCGGAGAAGGCGCTGCAGACGGCCCAGACCAAGATGAACAGCCTGCTGGCCAACGGCTGATGCGCGCCAACCGCTGGTTCACGCCCTGGCTGCTCGTCCTGCCGGCCCTCGTCTGGCTCGTCGCGTTCAGCCTCTGGCCGTCGATCAACACCGTCCGGCTGTCGTTCACGAACGCCAGCCCGCTGGGGGGCGTGAGCCAGTGGGTCGGGCTCAAGAACTTCGAGACCCTGCTCGCCGATCCGCAGGTGTGGGAGGCGCTGCTCAACAGCGTCATCTACATGGCGATCTGCCTGCCCCTGCTGACCGTGCTGCCGCTGCTCATCGCGGTGCTCGTCCAGCAGAAGCTGCCGGGGATCGCGTTCTTCCGCACGGCGTTCTACACGCCGGTCATCGCGTCGGCCGTGGTCGTCGGGCTCATCTGGACCTGGATCCTCGACGACCGCGGCGTCATCAACGAGATGGCGCAGGCGCTCGGCGTCGTGCAGGGCAGCGTCCCGTTCCTGACCGACCGGTGGCTGCTGCTCCTCAGCGCGATCAGCCTGACGGTCTGGAAGGGCCTCGGCTACTACATGATCATCTTCCTCGCGGCCCTCGGGAACGTCGGCAAGGACCTGCACGAAGCGGCCGCCCTCGACGGCGCCGGATCGGTGCGCCGGTTCTGGTCGGTCACCATGCCGGGGGTCCGCGGCACCATGACGCTCGTCGGGATCCTGGTGTGCGTCTCCGCGCTCCGGGTGTTCAGCGAGCTCTACATCCTCACCAACGGCACCGGTGGACCCGGCGGGCAGGACAACTCGCTCGTCATGCTCATCCAGCAGTACGCCCGCGGCTTCACCGGCAACCTCGGCTACGCGTCCGCCCTGAGCCTCCTGCTCTTCGTCGTGACGCTGATCCCGATGCTCGCCCTCGCGCGGATGAACAGCAAGGCGGACAAGTGACGAACACGACGACCACCGAACCCGCCCTGGGCGGGGCGCGCGGTGCAGCCAGCCCGACGCCGGACGTGACGGGCGCGACGGACGCGGGACGGGCCTCCCGGCCGAACGGACGAGACGGACGCAAGCGCCGCCGCGCGGTCTGGGGTGTCATGTCCACCCGCGAGAAGGTCGTGCGCTACGTCCTGCTCATCGTGGTGCTCTTCATCACGATCGGCCCGTTCCTGTGGCAGCTGTCCACCTCGCTCAAGGGCGCCGGCGAGGACATCTACACCGCGAACCCGTCGTTCATCCCGACCGAGCCGACCATCGAGAACTACCTCAAGGTGGCCGCCGCGATCCCGGTCTGGCGCTACATCGGCAACTCGCTGCTCGTCGCCGCGATCGACGTGTTCGGCAACATCGTCTTCGCGACGCTCGCCGGCTTCGCCCTCGCGCGGCTGCAGTGGCGGCACCGCAAGCTCGTGCTCGGACTGTTCCTCGCCACCCTCGTCCTGCCCGGCGAGGCGACGATCATCTCGCAGTTCGTCACCGTCAAGGACCTCGGCCTCGCCGACAACCTGGTCGGCGTCGCCCTACCCGGCATGATCGCCGCACTCAACGTGCTGCTCATGTTCAACGCGTTCCGGCAGATCCCCGAGGAGATCGACCAGGCCGCGGTGATGGACGGTGCGAACGCGATGCAGCGGCTGCGGTACATCTCGTTGCCCGCCGTGCAGGGGACGATCGCCGTCATCGCGATCTTCTCGTTCATCGGGGCGTGGGACGACTTCCTGTGGCCACTCATCGTGCTGCAGTCGCCGGAGAACCTCACCCTGACCGTCGGGTTGCAGTACCTGCAGGGCACGTTCGCGACCGACCAGCGCATGATCGCCGCCGGCACCATGATCGCGTTCATCCCGATCGCCGTGATCTTCGCCGTCCTGCAGCGCTTCTTCTTCAAGGGCGTCGAAGAGGGCGGTGTGAAGGGCTGATGCGCTTCGGGGTCAACTACACGCCCTCGGTCGGCTGGTTCCACTCGTGGCTCGACTTCTCACCGTCGGACACCGCCAGAGACCTCGAGGCGATCGCCTCGCTCGGCGCCGACCACGTGCGGATCTTCCCGCTCTGGCCGGTGGTGCATCCGAACCGCACCCTCATCCGGGCGTCGGCACTGCAGGACGTCGCGACGGTCGTGGACATCGCCGGCTCGTTCGGACTCGACGTCAACGTCGACGCCCTGCAGGGGCACCTGTCGAGCTTCGACTTCGTGCCGTCGTGGCTGGACAGCTGGCACCGTCGGAACATGTTCACCGACCCGGACGTCGTCGCGTCGACCGCGGCGTACGTCCGGGCGCTCGCCGCAGCGGTCGCGGACAAGCCGAACCTCCTCGGCATCACCATCGGCAACGAGGTGAACCAGTTCGCGCACGCGCCGCACCCCGCCCCGCACGACATCACGGCGGAGCAGGGGCACGCGTGGGCGGCGGCGATGGTCGCGGCGGCACGGTCCGGGCTCGCGTCCGGTCCGTCCGGTTCGGCAGGTTCGGCAGGTTCGGCAGGTTCGTCCGGCCTGGAGGCCCGGGTCGACTCGTCCGCGTCGGCTCCGTCCGGCAGTGGGTCGCGTCCACGGCCGCTGGTCACCGTCGCGCAGTACGACGCGGCCTGGTACGACGACGCGCAGCCGTTCGGACCGGAGCACGCGGCGGACCACGGTGACGCCACCGTCACGCACTCGTGGGTGTTCAACGGCTCGGCGGCCCTGCACGGCGCACTCGGACCGGGATCGGTGCGGCACGGCGAGTACCTGCTCCAGCTCGCCGCCGCGTGGAACCGCGACCCCGCACGGCCGAACTGGCTGCAGGAAGTCGGGGCGCCCACCAACGTCGTCGCCCCGGAGGACGCCGCCTCGTTCACCGAGCAGACCATCCGGCACGTGCTCGGGGCGCAGCAGGTGCTCGGTGTCACGTGGTGGTGCTCGCACGACGTCGCCAGGTCGCTCGCCGACTTCCCGGAGCTCGAGTACGACCTCGGGCTCTTCACCAACGACGGCCGGATCAAGCCCGCGGGAGAGGCCTTCGCGGCCGTCGCACGGTCCGGCGCCACCGACACCGCTGCTGCGCCGCCGGCCACGGCGCTCGTGCTCGACGACGTGCTGCCCGACGGCTCGGACCGACACGGGATGCGTGCCGACTGCGCCCCCGGCGGACGGTTCGCCGCCGCCTGGCTCGCGGTCGCGTCGGCCGAACCGGACGGTCGCGGCCCGCAGGTCGTCCTGCGGTCCCGGCTCGGCGACACCGGGATGCTCGCCGCCCGTGGCATCGACCGGTGCGTCGACGTGCCCGCCGAGCTCGACTCCACCTCCATCCGCGTCGCGCACCCCGCGACCACGCGCTGACCCTCGACCACGCACTGACCCGCGCCCGACCCTGGAAGGCCCCATGCACGACGACATCCCCCTCACCACCGGACGGGTCCGCCGGGTCCTCGACGAGCGCATCACGCCGGCGGTGCACGCCACCGCGACGCCGCTCGAGACCGCCTGGCACGAGCTGCCGGGGGAGCCGATCCCGCCGGCGCAGGGACTCGCGCTCGAGTTCACGCCGTACGAGGTCGGCACACCCTGGGGTGCGGCCTGGGGGACGACCTGGTTCCGGCTGACCGGGACGGTGCCGAGCGAGTGGGCCGGACGCCGGGTGGAAGCCGTCGTCGACCTCGGCTTCGACAAGAACATGCCGGGGTTCCAGTGCGAGGGCCTCGTGTACCTGGCCGACGGCACGCCGGTGAAGTCGATCAACCCGCGCAACCAGTGGGTGCTGCTGACGGAACGGGCCGAGGGCGGCGAGACGATCGAGCTCTTCGTCGAGGCGGCGTCGAACCCGGTCCTGCTCGACTACCACCCCTTCCTCGTCACGCACGAGGGCGACGTCCAGACCTCGTCGTCGAAGCGGCTCTACACCTCGCGCCGGATGGACCTCGCCGTGTTCGAGTCCGAGGTGCACGAACTCGCGCTCGACATCGACGTCCTGCTCGAACTGCAGGCCGAGCTGCCCGAGGGGCCACGACGGATGCGGATCCTGCAGGCCCTCGACGACGCCCTCGACGCGCTCGACCTGCAGCACATCCCGGAGACCGCCGGGGACGCCCGTGCGGCGCTCGCCGAGGTGCTCGCCGCTCCCGCCGAGGCCTCCGCGCACACGATCTCGGCCGTCGGGCACGCCCACATCGACTCCGCGTGGCTCTGGCCGGTCCGCGAGACGATCCGCAAGGTCGCCCGCACCACCTCGACGATGACCGAGCTCATCGACCAGACCGACGACTTCCTGTACGGCATGTCGAGCGCGCAGCAGTACGCCTGGATCAAGGAACACCGCCCCGAGGTCTACGCCCGGGTGCAGGCCGCCGTCGAGGCCGGTCGGTTCCTGCCGATCGGCGGCATGTGGGTCGAGTCCGACACCGTGATGCCGACCGGTGAGAGCATCGTCCGCCAGTTCTCGCAGGGGCAGCGGTTCTTCGAGCGCGAGTTCGGCATCCGGCCCAAGGGCGTCTGGCTGCCGGACAGCTTCGGGTACTCGCCGGCACTGCCGCAGCTCATGCGCCGCGCGGGGTTCGAGTGGTTCTTCACGCAGAAGATCTCGTGGAACCAGGTCAACAAGTTCCCGCACCACACGTTCCTGTGGGAGGGCATCGACGGCTCACGGGTGTTCTCGCACTTCCCGTCGATGGACACCTACAACTCGCGCCTGTCCGGCAGCGAGGTCGCCAAGGCCTCCCGCCAGTTCCGTGAGAACCGGCTCGCCACCGGGTCGATCGCCCCGGTCGGCTGGGGCGACGGCGGTGGTGGTACCACCCGCGAGATGACCGGCACGGCTTCACGTCTCGCCGACCTCGAGGGCAGCGCGAAGGTCCGGTGGGAGCACCCGGACACGTTCTTCGACCGCGCGAAGGCCGAACTGCCGGACCCGCCGGTGTGGGTGGGGGAGCTGTACCTCGAACTGCACCGCGCCACCCTGACCAGCCAGCACGGCACCAAGCAGGGCAACCGCCGGTGCGAACAGCTCCTCATCGAGGCCGAGCTCTGGGCCGCGACCGCCGCCGCACACAGCGACTTCGCCTACCCGTACGACGAGCTCGACGCCCTGTGGCAGCAGGTGCTGCTCCAGCAGTTCCACGACATCCTGCCGGGCACCTCGATCGCCTGGGTGCACCGCGAGGCCGAGGTGAAGTACGCGGAGACGGCCGCGGCGCTGACCGCGATCATCGACCACGCGCTCTCGGCGCTCGCCGGTGCCGGAGACGCGGCCGTCGTCGTGAACCCGGCCCCGTTCCTCCAGGCCGGCGCACCCGCGCAGGGCGCCGTCCTGGCGACCGACGTGGCGGAACCGGCCGCTGTCACGCTGACGGGGCAGGACGGCGGGTACGTGTTGGCGAACGAGCTGGTGCGCGTGACCGTCACCGACCAGGGACTCGTCACGAGCGCCGTCGACCTGGCCAGCGGGCGCGAGGCGATCGCCGCCGGGCAGGCCGCGAACCTGCTGCAGCTGCACCAGGACTTCCCGAACATGTGGGACGCGTGGGACGTCGACCGGTACTACCGGAACCGGGTCGAGGACCTGGTGGACGTCTCGTCGCTCGAGGCCTCGGTCGACGACGCCGGTGTCGCCCGGGTCGTCGTGTCGCGGTCCTTCGGCGACTCGACCGTGCGGCAGGAGATCGTCCTCGCACCGGACTCCCGCACGCTCGAGTTCGACCAGACGACCGACTGGCACGAGACCGAGAAGTTCCTCAAGGTCGCGTTCCCGCTCGACGTCCGCGCTGAGCACACCGTCGCCGAGACGCAGTTCGGGGCGCAGAAGCGGGTGACGCACACGAACACCTCGTGGGAGGCCGCGAAGTTCGAGACCTCGATGCACCGCTACGTGCTCGTGTCCGAGCCGGGCTTCGGCGTCGCGCTCGTGAACGACTCGATCCACGGGTTCGACACCACCCGCGACGCCGTTGACGGGCACGTCACCACCACCGTGCGGCTGTCCCTGCTGCGGGCACCGCGGTTCCCAGACCCCGAGACCGACCAGGGCGTGCAGACGCACCGGTACGGCATCGTCATCGGGACCGACCAGCTCGGGGCCACGGCGGCAGGCATCCGGATGAACGCCGGCGCGCGGACCGTCATCGGGGCGCACGGGTTCGCGCCGCTCGTGCGGGTGTCCGGCGGGGTCGTGCTGTCGAGCGTCAAGCTCGCCGACGACCGCTCCGGCGACCTGGTCGTTCGGGTGTACGAGCCGGTGGGGCGCCGGGGGACCGGGGGAATCGCGGTCGACGGGCCGTTCGGACCGGCTGTCGAGGTCACCCTGCTCGAAGAGCCGTTGACCGACGCGGATGCGTCGTCGTTCGCCGTCGACGCGTACGAGGTGCGGACCTTCCGGTACCCGCGCGTCTGAGACCCCGGTCGGCGACCGCCGGCCGGTTCACCACTCGAAGGGGAGTGTCATGAAGAAGTCCATGAAGTTCGGGATCGTGGCGGCCATCGCCGCGATGGTGGCGGCACCGCTCGTGCCGTCCGCCGCGACGGCAGCACCGACCGCTGCAGCCGCCGCCGGCACTGCCGCCGCTACGAAGTCCGGGCCGACGAGCATCGCGTACGTCGAGGTCAACAACGACCAGCTCGCCAACGTCGGCCGCTACACGCTGTCCGGTGGGGCGAACGCCTTCGACGTCGCGATCATCTTCGCGGCGAACATCAACTGGAACGGCTCCAAGGCGGTCCTGGTCAACAACGACAAGGTGCAGGCGACCCTCGACAACGCCGCCACGCAGATCAAGCCGCTGCAGGCGAAGGGCATCAAGGTGTCGCTGTCGGTCCTCGGCAACCACCAGGGTGCGGGCATCGCCAACTTCCCGACCCAGGCGGCCGCGTCGGACTTCGCGTCCCAGATCGCCGCCACCGTGTCGAAGTACGGACTCGACGGCGTCGACCTCGACGACGAGTACTCCGACTACGGCGCGAACGGCACCCCGCAGCCGAACCAGCAGTCCATCGGCTGGCTCATCACCGCGCTGCGTGCCCAGATGCCCGGCAAGCTCATCTCGTTCTACGACATCGGCCCGGCCTCGTCCTCGCTGTCGTCGTCGAGCAGCACCGTCGGCTCGAAGCTCGACTACGCCTGGAACCCCTACTACGGCACGTACTCGGCGCCGTCGATCCCGGGGCTCGGCAAGGACCGGTTGTCCGCTGCCGCGGTCGACATCCAGAACACCTCGCAGTCGACGGCGGTGTCGCTCGCGCAGCGCTCGAAGGCGGACGGGTACGGCGTCTTCATGACGTACAACCTGCCGGGAGGTGACAAGTCCGCCTACGTCTCCGCCCTGACGCAGAAGCTCTACGGTCAGGCCGCGACGTACCGCTGACGCGTTCGCGCTGACGGCAGCTCGCGCCCCGTGCTCCCCGGTTCCGGCCTGGAAACACGGGGCGCGTCCGTCGTCCACGTCCCGCTGGCTCCGAGGAGGCACCAGTTCCTCCTCGCGCTTGACGGTTCCGGTTCGCAGATCCCGGTGATCGTGAACCGGAACCGTCACGGACCGAGATCGGAACCCGGTCCGGCGCGCTCGACGACGCGGCCGTACGATCGCGACATGGAGCTCGAGTTCCGCGGTGAGGTGATCGAGTGGCGCGGCCCGTCACCGTTCTTCTTCGCCGTCGTGCCGCCGGACGCCGCCGAGGTCATCGCCGACCTCGCGCCGATGCTCACCTACGGCTGGGGTGTGATCCCTGCCCGGGTGACGATCGGCGCCGTGACCTGGACCACCTCGTTGTTCCCGAAGGACGGCGGGTACCTCGTGCCGTTGCGTGCGGCGGAGCGCAAGCGTGCCCGGGTGGAACTCGGCGACGCCCCGCAGATCACGCTCGAACTCGGCAGTCCCTGACGACGCACGGTGCGCGCGTGTTCGCCCCGTGCGACGTTGATCGCTCGGTGCGCCGGAACAACCTCGCACTGAGCAAGCAACCGTGCACGGGCCGGAGAACACTGCACCGTGCGGCGACCGTAGACAGAGGGAGGAACGAGAGAGGGGATGACGGGAATCGAACCCGCGTGGCCAGTTTGGAAGACTGGGGCTCTACCATTGAGCTACATCCCCGCGCTGCGCACGTGTCGCAGCCCGACCATCGTAGCGGACGAACGAGTACCGACATGCCACCCCGTGTGATGCTCCCGCCGACCGACGCCGATGCACGGCGGATCAAGCGGTCGCGGGTGGTCTCCTACGCGCTGGTGGTCCTCGCCGCGATCGTGTTCTCGATGCGCCCGGAGCTGTTCGGCGATCCGCAGTCGCAGCCCGCGCACGCCCTGCTGCACCTGTGGCGGATCGTCGTCGGCATCGTGCTCGCGATCACGGCGCTCGGGGTCCAGGTGGTGGTCGGCGTGCGGTGGCGCAACGGCCTGCGACGCGCCGCAGCGGACGAGTGACGTCCCTCCCGGGAACCGCGCACCGGGGGACCGCTAGACTCATCGGCGTCGCATGCGCCCTTCGGCGCGCGCGGACACCCTGGCCCAGTCAAACGGGGCGTAGCTCAGCTTGGTAGAGCGCCCGCTTTGGGAGCGGGAGGTCGCAGGTTCAACTCCTGTCGCCCCGACCAGGTCCTCGAGAACCATCGACCACACGAACGTCAACCAACAGGAGAACATCCCGTGGCCACCAGCACCGTCGACAAGGTGAGCGACACCCGCGTCAAGCTCACCGTGAACGTGACGCCGGAAGATCTCAAGCCGAGCATCGACCACGCGTACAAGCACATCGCCGAGCAGATCAACATCCCCGGCTTCCGTAAGGGCAAGGTCCCGCCGGCGATCGTCGACCAGCGCGTCGGCCGTGGCGAGGTCCTGAACCACGCCGTCGGTGACGCCATCGACAACTTCTACCGCCAGGCGGTCGAAGAGCAGGAGCTGCGCATCCTCGGCCGTGCCGAGGCCGACGTCGCCGAGCTGCCGAACCTCGCCGACTTCGCGGGCGACCTCGTCCTCACCTTCGAGGTCGACGTCCGTCCCGAGTTCGACCTGCCGGACTACTCCGCGTACGAGCTCACCGTCGACGCCGTCGAGGTGTCGGACGACGAGATCGAAGAGGAGCTGCAGAACCTGCGCACCCGCTTCGGCACGCTCGTGACCGTCGACCGTCCGGCGAAGACCGGCGACTTCGCGCAGATCGACCTGACCGCCAGCATCGGCGACGACGAGGTCGACTCGGCCACCGGCGTCTCCTACGAGATCGGCTCCGGCGACCTGCTCGAGGGCATCGACGAGGCGCTCGAGTCCCTGACCGCCGGCGAGTCGACGAACTTCGAGTCGAAGCTCGTCGGTGGCGACCGCGAGGGCGAGACCGCCCAGATCGCCGTCACCGTCACCGCCGTCAAGGAGCGCGAGCTCCCCGAGGCCGACGACGAGTTCGCCCAGATCGCCAGCCAGTTCGACACGATCGACGAGCTCAAGGCGGACCTGAAGGAGCAGATCGCGAAGTCCAAGACCTTCGGTCAGGGTGCCGCGGCTCGCGACAAGCTCGTCGAGAAGCTCATCGAGGACGTCAACATCCCGATCTCGGAGCAGCTCATCGAGGACGAGGTGCACCGTCACCTCGAGCAGGAGAACCGCCTCGAGGACGACGAGCACCGCAAGGAGGTCTCCGAGTCCAGCGAGAAGGCCTTCCGCTCGCAGATCCTCCTCGACTCCATCGCAGAGAAGGAGGAGATCCAGGTCTCCCAGGAGGAACTGACCCAGTACCTCATCCAGGCTGCTGCGCAGTACGGCATGGAGCCGGCCGAGTTCATCAAGGTCATCGACCAGAACGGCCAGATCCCGGGCATGGTCGGCGAGGTCGCCCGCTCGAAGGCGGTCGCGACCGTCCTGTCGAAGGTGACCGTCAAGGACACCAACGGCGACGCAGTCGACCTGTCCGCCTTCACGGCGGGCGTCGCGCAGGCCCCTGCTGAGGACGCCGAGTAACGAACTCGACGCCACCAGCGATACAGACGGGAGGCACGGTGCCAGCTGGCACCGTGCCTCCCGTCTCGTGTTTTCCGCACCACCGCATTGCTGTCGGCGAACACACGCGAAGTGGTGCGTTGCAACCGATAAGTTCGACAACAAGCGACAACTGAACGGGAGCTTTTCCATGGCCGAAGCAACACTGAACCCCAGTGTTTTTGACCGCCTTCTGAGAGACCGGATCGTGTGGCTCGGCTCCGAGGTCCGCGACGACAACTCGAACGAGATCGCAGCCAAGCTGCTGCTGCTCGCCGCCGAGGACCCTGAGAAGGACATCTACCTCTACATCAACTCGCCCGGTGGCTCGATCACCGCCGGCATGGCGATCTACGACACGATGCAGTTCGTCCCGAACGACATCGTCACCGTGGGCATCGGCCTGGCCGCGTCGATGGGACAGTTCCTGCTGTCCTCCGGCACGCCGGGCAAGCGCTACATCACGCCGAACGCCCGCGTCCTGCTGCACCAGCCGTCCGGCGGGTTCGGCGGTACCGCTGCCGACATCCAGACGCAGGCCAAGGTCATCCTCGACATGAAGCAGCGCATGGCGGAGCTCACGGCCGAGCAGACCGGCAAGTCGATCGAGCAGGTCCTCAAGGACAACGACCGCGACAACTGGTTCAGCGCGCAGGAAGCCCTCGAGTACGGCTTCGTCGACCACCTGCGTGCCTCGTCGGCCGAGGTCGTCGGCGGTGGTGGCACCGTCGGTGACGGCGCGACGCCGACCGCGGCTGCCGACCCCGACGCCCAGTCCTGACCCCCACCGAAGAAAAGGAAACGAGAATGCATCTCCCAATGCTCGGTGGCGCGCAGAACGTCCCGGCTCCCTCCGATCGGTACATCCTGCCGAGCTTCGAGGAGCGCACGGCCTACGGCTACAAGCGCCAGGACCCGTACGCGAAGCTCTTCGAGGACCGCATCGTGTTCCTCGGTGTCCAGGTCGACGACGCGTCGGCTGACGACGTCATGGCCCAGCTGCTCGTGCTCGAGTCGATGGACCCCGACCGCGACATCGTCATGTACATCAACTCGCCCGGTGGCTCGTTCACCGCGATGACGGCGATCTACGACACGATGCAGTACATCCGTCCGCAGATCCAGACGGTCTGCCTCGGTCAGGCCGCCTCGGCCGCGTCGGTGCTCCTCGCCGGTGGCACGCCGGGCAAGCGTCTGGCCCTGCCGAACGCCCGCGTGCTCATCCACCAGCCCGCTGTCCAGCAGGGTGGCGGTCAGGCGTCGGACATCGAGATCCAGGCGGCCGAGATCCTCCGCATGCGCACCTGGCTCGAGGAGACGCTGTCGAAGCACTCCAACAAGACGCCGGCGGAGATCAACCACGACATCGAGCGCGACAAGATCATGTCCGCGCAGGAAGCCGTGGAGTACGGCCTGATCGACCAGGTCCTCACCAGCCGCAAGAACCTGCCGGCGCTCGTCAAGTAGCACCAGCAGGAACGACGAAGGCCCCGCACCGATCGGTGTGGGGCCTTCGTCGTGCGGCGGTGTCAGTCTTCGGTGTCGTCCGTCTGGGGCGCGGGGCGGCGCCGCAGGAGCAGCAGGACCGCGACGACCGCGGCGACGAGGACGACGCCTCCGGCGCCGATCCAGAGCGCGTCGGTCGCGGCCGAGTCGGTGTCACCCGAGGCGGTGCCGGTGGTGGCGGCCTCGGTGGAGTCGTCTCCCGCGGTGGCGCAGGTCGGCGGCGTGGCCGATCCCGAGGCCGCGGAGAAGCCGGACGGGGCCTTCCACGTGAAGGCGTACTCGTCGGAGACGGTGTGGCCGTCGGCGGAGACGATCTGCCACTCGACGGTGTACTTCCCCGAGTCGCCGAGTGCGGCGGGCGTGGTCATCGAGGGGCCGTCGATGTCGACGCAGCCGTCCTCGTAGTACTTCCCGTCCGGGCCCACGACCCGGAAGGCGAAGCCCGACCCGGAGTCGCCGATGTCGAGCAGCTTGTCGTTCGTGGTGATCTCGAACGCCTTCGGCAGGCTCGTGAGCGTGCCGCCGACCTCCGGCGTGGACGCGATCAGGTAGTTGTGCGCGCTGGCGGGACCCGCGAGCCCGAGGACCGCACCGCCCGCGATCGCGACGGCCGCGGCGGACCCGGCCACGAGCCTCCAGGCAGAGGACCGCAGCCGAGTCCGACGCGAGCCGCGCTGCGTCACTTGGCGGAGCTCCGACGACGCGTGCCGGCGACGGCGACGACCAGGGCGACGGCGCCGAGCACCAGACCGCCCAGGCCGAGGAAGCGGCCGACCAGGTCGGGGTCCGCGGGGGTCGTCGAGCCGGATGCGGCCTCGGCGGTCGGGGTGGTGGCGACCGGGTCACCGTCGTCGTCCGTGGCCTCGGCCGCGGTCAGCGTGATCGAGGGGGCCGGGTGCTCGGGCTCGGCCTCGCCGGCCTGCTGCTCCTGGTTCCACTCGACCGAGCCCTTCTCGCAGGTCTGGATCGCGGGGAACTCGACGAGGTCACCGGCCTTGCCGTCCGGCAGCGAGAAGGAGAGGGCGAAGGTGTCGCGCTCGTCGGCGGGGAGCGGGGTCTTCGCGGTGTAGGTGATGCTCGTGACGCGCTCGGCGGCGTCCTCGGCGTGCTCACCGTCGGCCGCGGCGGAGGGGCTCGTGTACGGCTCGGTCGCCTTCGTGATCTTCCAGTTCGGGTTCACGGTGGGGGTGACCTCGATGACGGACTCCGGCACCTGGAACTCGATCTTCGTGGTGGGGGAGCCGTCGCAGCCGTGCGGGACCGAGAAGGTCGCCGTGGTGTACGAGTTCGCGGCGGTCGAGGTGGCCGTCGCGGACACGTGCGCGCTGGCTGCGCCGGCGGTGCCGAGGACGATGACGGCCACGGCGCCGAGGGTGACGGCGCCGCCGGCGGCGAGACGCTTCTGCATGGGGATCCTTCGATGGTCGGGACGGTGTTTCTACAACTTGTAGAGAAGACTGGATCACGGTAGCAGGCCCGAACGCCCTGGGCGAACGCGCGCGCGAAATCCCGCGGCGCCGCACGGTCGGTGTCACCGGTTGCGGTTAGGCTCGTGTCCACGACGAGGTGCCCACCAGCAGCGGTGCACCAGCGGCCGGTGCGAGTGCGCGGGCCGGCACGTCCAACCAGGGAGGCACGGCAATGGCACGCATCGGAGAGAGCGGGGACCTCCTCAAGTGCTCCTTCTGCGGCAAGAGCCAGAAGCAGGTCCAGCAGTTGATCGCCGGTCCGGGTGTCTACATCTGCGACGAGTGCGTCGAGCTGTGCAACGAGATCATCGAGGAGCGTCTGGCAGAAGCCGGCGAGGACACCTCGAGCGGTGACTTCGAACTGCCGAAGCCCCGCGAGATCTTCGACTTCCTGCAGGAGTACGTCATCGGGCAGGACCCGGCGAAGCGTGCCCTCGCCGTGGCCGTCTACAACCACTACAAGCGCATCCGTGCGCAGGGGCAGATCACCGCTGCCGAAGACCGCGACGACATCGAGATCGCGAAGTCGAACATCCTGCTCATCGGCCCGACCGGCTGCGGCAAGACCTACCTGGCGCAGACCCTGGCGAAGCGCCTCAACGTGCCGTTCGCCGTCGCCGACGCCACCGCCCTGACCGAGGCCGGCTACGTCGGTGAAGACGTCGAGAACATCCTGCTCAAGCTGATCCAGGCCGCTGATTACGACGTCAAGCGCGCCGAGACCGGCATCATCTACATCGACGAGGTCGACAAGATCGCCCGCAAGGCCGAGAACCCGTCGATCACGCGCGACGTCTCCGGCGAAGGCGTGCAGCAGGCACTGCTCAAGATCCTCGAGGGCACGGTCGCGTCGGTCCCGCCGCAGGGTGGCCGCAAGCACCCGCACCAGGAGTTCATCCAGATCGACACGACGAACGTCCTTTTCATCGTGGCCGGTGCGTTCGCCGGGCTCGAGGACATCGTGTCCTCGCGCGTCGGCAAGCGGGGGATCGGCTTCGGGGCGCCGCTGCACAGTGCGACCGACCACCAGGACCTGTACTCCGAGGTCCTGCCGGAAGACCTGCACAAGTTCGGCCTGATCCCCGAGTTCATCGGTCGTCTGCCCGTCGTCACCACGGTGTCGCAGCTCGACCAGGCAGCGCTCATGCAGATCCTGACCGAGCCGAAGAACGCCCTGGTCAAGCAGTACCAGCGGATGTTCCAGATCGACGGCGTCGAGCTCGAGTTCGACCAGGGTGCGCTCGAGGCGATCGCCGACCTGGCTGTGCTGCGCCAGACCGGAGCCCGTGGTCTGCGCGCCATCCTCGAAGAGGTGCTCGGCCCGGTCATGTTCGACGTCCCGTCCGACGACGACGTCGCCCGCGTGGTGATCACCCGCGAGTCCGTGCTCGAGAACGCGGCGCCGACCATCGTGCCCCGGCCGCGGGCGAAGCGCGTCGAGAAGTCGGCGTAGCGCTCCGCTCGCGACGAAGCCCCGCACCGGATCGGTGCGGGGCTTCGTCGTGGTGGGGCGGTCGGCGCGGCGGACGACGTCTGGTTCTTCCCATGACGGCTGCGATGGAAGGTGAGATCGGGCGTACCTGGTCGGAAGTTCCGACCAGGTACGCCCGATTCGACGCGGTACGCCCGGAAGCGCCCGGTCCCGCAGCGCCCTACTCGAGCCCGCGGCGCCGCAGCAGCGGGCCGACCTCGGCGTCGCGGCCCCGGAAGTCGCGGTACGCCTCGAGCGGGTCCTTCGCGCCGCCGACACCCAGCAGCCGTTCCGCGAAGCGCCGACCGGCCGCGCGGTCCAGCCCGCCGTTGTCACGGAACCACTCGACCGTGTCGGCGTCGAGCACCTCCGACCAGATGTAGCCGTAGTACCCGGCGTCGTACCCGCCCGAGAACGTGTGCGCGAAGTACGTCGACGAGTAGCGCGGGGGCACGGCCTCGACGGCGATGCCGGCGGCGGCGAGGGCGTTCCGCTCGAAGTCCTCGACGGACGTGACCGCAGCGGCGTCGGCGGAGGACAGCCGGTGCCACGCCTGGTCGAGGAGCGCCGCGGCCAGGTACTCCGTCGTGCCGAAGCCCTCGTTGAAGCCCTCGGACTCGCTCAGGCCCAGGACGAGCTCGGGCGGCAGCGGGGCACCGGTCTCGTGGTGCTTCGCGTAGTTCGCCAGGACCGACGGCCACGACACCCACATCTCGTTCACCTGGCTCGGGAACTCGACGAAGTCGCGCTCGACGTTCGTGCCCGAGAACCGGGGGTACGTGGTGCGGGCGATGAGGCCGTGCAGCGCGTGGCCGAACTCGTGGAAGAGCGTCTCGACCTCGTCCTGGATGAGCAGCGTCGGCGACCCGGGTGCCGGCTTCGCGACGTTGAGGTTGTTCACCACGACGGGCAGCGTGCCGAGCAGCTCGGACTGCTCGACCACGGGGTTCATCCACGCGCCGCCGCGCTTGCCGTCGCGCGTGTACAGGTCGAGCAGGTAGAGCCCGACCGGTTCGTCGTCCTCGCCGGTGACCTCGAAGACACGGACCTCGTCGTTGTAGCCGTGCAGGTCCGGGCGCTCGGTGAAGGTCAGGCCGTAGAGGGCACCCGCGGCGTGGAAGACACCGTCGTGCAGGACCCGGTCGGCCTCGAAGTACGGTCGGAGCGCCGAGCTGTCCGCGGCGAACTGCTCGCCGCGCAGGATCTCGGTGGCGTACGCCCAGTCCCACGACTCGATGTCGAACCCGACCGTGCGGGACCGGACGGCCCGCTCGTCGTCGGCGTTCCGTGCCGCAGCGCCGACGAGCGACGACAGCAGGCCGTCGACGGCTTCGGGGGTCTTCGCCGTCTCGTCGGCGGTGACGACGGCGGCGTGGTTCGGGAACCCGAGCAGTTCGGCGCGCTCGGCACGGAGCCGCACGATGCGCAGCAGGACCTCGCGGTTGTCGTACTGGTTGCCGCGGCGGCCGCGGGCGAGCGAGGCGCGCATGATCCGCTCGCGCAGGTCGCGGTTCGCGAGCGACGGCAGCCACGGGTGGCCGGTGTAGAGCGGCAGGGTGATGAGCCAGCCCTCGAGGCCGCGGTCCGCAGCGGACCCGGCAGCGGCGGACTTCGCACCCCCGTCGAGCCCCTCGAGCTCGGCTTCGTCGGTGACGTGCACGGCGGAGTCGTTGGTGTCCTCGAGCAGGTTGCGCTCGAAGGTGGTGGTGAGCGTGGACAGCTCCTGGTTGATCGCGGTCAGGCGCTCCTTGCCGGCGTCGTCGAGCCCGGCGCCCGCCAGGGTCATCTCCGCGTGGGTGCGCTCGACCAGGCGGAGCGCTTCGCCCTCGAGCCCGGCGGCTGCGGCGCCGTCGAGCACGGACTGCACGCGGGCGTAGAGCCGGGAGTCCAGCGTGATCGCGTCGCGGTGGGCGGCGAGCAACGGCGAGACCTCGGCCTCGAGGTCGTGCAGCTCCGGCGTCGAGTCCGCCGACGACAGCGTGAAGAACACGTGGCTGACACGGGTCAGCAGCTGCCCGGAGCGCTCGAGGGCGATGAGGGTGTTCTCGACCGTCGGTGCGTGCGGATCGGTGGCGATGGCCTCGACCTCGGCGCGCTGCTCGGCCATGCCGGCCTCGAAGGCCGGTCGGTAGTGCTCGAGTCGCACGTCGCCGAAGGGCGGCAGGGCGTAGAGGAGGGTGCTCGGGACGTCGAACGGGGTTGCCATGGCAACCACCCTACGGACGTCGCGCCGCGACGGGGCGGACGGGAGGCCCGTGGCGGCCTGGCCCCGCGCCTCCCGACCGCCCTGTGGTCGCGTTCCTTCCCATCGCGACCGGACTGGAAAGCGGAATCGGGCGTACCTGGTCGGAAGAACCGACCAGGTACGCCCGGAACGACCAGGTACGCCCGGAACGGCCAGGTACGCCCGGAACGACCAGGTACGCCCGGAACGACCAGGTCAGCGGGACGGCCCCGTCGCGGCGTCGATCAGCGTCGACGCGGCACGGCGGGCGTGCGCTGCAGGTTCCGTGGTGCCGGCGATGGCAGCAGTGGTCTGCGCGCCCTCGGCGAGCAGGGCGAGCTGTGCGGCGAGTTCCTCGGCACGGTCCGGATCGGTGACGACCTCGGCGGTGAGCTCCTGCACGAACCGTTGGAACGAGTCCTTGTGGTCGCGGGCGATCTCGGCGACCGCGGGCGAGGTCGCACCGAGCTCCCCGAAGGCGTTGATGAACCCGCAGCCGCGGAACGTGTCGTCGCCGAACCACGACTCGAGGAAGTCGTACACGGCGAGCAGCTTGTCGCGCGGGGTCGTGGCCGCCTCGACCGCGCCGTGCACGCCGCGCTCCCACAGGTCGTGCCGCCCGGACAGGACGGCCGCGATGAGCTGCTCCTTGCCGGGGAACGCCGCGTAGAGCTTCTTCAGCGAGACGCCTGCGCCCGTGCGGATCTCGTCCATGCCGACGGACTGGATGCCGCGCGCGTAGAACAGCTGGTCGGCGACGTCCACGATGTGTGCGCGGACGTCGGCGTCGACCGTGCTGATGGTGCTGGTTGCCATGACGTACCCCGTTCGCTGCGTGTTCACCGTTCCCGAGTTGCGCCGGGAACGATCGTTCTCTAGTGTAAGGCACATCGACAGAGAACGAACGTTCTCCGCGAGGCTCAGGGAAGGAAACGATCATGGGTGCCATCACCGTCGGAACCGAGAACAGCGTCGACATCGAACTCCACTACGAGGACAAGGGAACCGGTCAGCCGATCGTGCTGATCCACGGCTTCCCCCTCGACGGCAACTCGTGGGAGGGCCAGACCCCGGCCCTGCTCGAGGCCGGCTACCGCGTGATCACGTACGACCGCCGCGGCTTCGGGCAGTCCTCGCAGCCGAGCACCGGCTACGACTACGACACCTTCGCCGACGACCTGCACACCGTCCTCGAGACCCTCGACCTGCGCGAGGTGATCCTGGTCGGTTTCTCGATGGGCACCGGTGAGATCGCCCGCTACATCGGCCGCCACGGACAGGACCGGATCGCCAAGGTCGCGTTCCTCGCCTCGCTCGAGCCCTTCCTGGCCATCACCGACGACAACCCCGACGGCGCCGGCCCGATGTCGTTCTTCGAGGGCATCGCCGCCGACGTCAAGAAGGACCGGTACGCGTACTTCACGAACTTCTACCAGGACTTCTTCAACCTGTCGGAGAACCTCGGCTCGCGCATCTCGGAAGAGGCCGTCCGCAACGCCTGGAACATCGCCGCCGGCTCGGGTGCGATCGCGTCCGCCGCAGCACCTCTGACGTGGCCGACCGACTTCCGTCAGGACATCCCGAAGGTCACCGTCCCGGCGCTCATCGTGCACGGCACGGCGGACAACATCCTGCCGATCGACGCCACCGGTCGCCGCTTCACCAAGGCCCTGCCGGCCGCGAAGTACGTCGAGATCGAGGGCGCCCCGCACGGCCTGCTCACCACGCACACCGCCGAGGTGAACGAGGTCCTGCTCACCTGGCTCGCCGAGTAGCCGCTCGCATCGTGAGCAGAAATGGTCGGGTTCCCACCGGGGACCCGACCATTTCTGCTCACCAAGCAACCTCGCCCCGCGCTAGTCCTCTTCCGCGGCGTCGTCGGGGTTCGTGACCTGGGCGTGCCCGGCATCGTCGAGGTGGATCGAGGTGCCGTCGTCGAGCTCGACGATCGGCTTGCCCTCGAGGAACGTCAGGGTCCAGCCCCAGGTCCCCGTGTCGACCGACTCGGCCGCCAGCTCGTCCTCGACCCCGCGCACGGCGACGACCATCGCCTCGGGCAGTCGCGCAGGCGGCTCCCCACCCACGCTCCATCGTGTGCCCAACTGCATCCGTGCCTCCTGTCCGGTGGTGGACGGGCCGGGTCGCCGACGCGACCCGGCCCGGACGACCGACGTTACGCCTGCTGTTCCGCCAGCTCGATCTCGGTGACGGCGAGCTCGTCGCCGTCGACGAACGACAGGTTCTCGATGCGGCCGACGGCCGCCAGGTCGACCGCCGCGCGCTCGATGAGCGCCCGCGTCTCGGCCGGCGCGGCGACGACGGCACGCGTGACGGGCGTCTTCTGGGACGCCTTCGCCGACGTCTTCGCGCCGCGGATCCCGATGAGCGCCTGTCCGACGGCCGCGAGCAGCCCGGTGGGGGCCGCGTCGGTGGGCAGGTCAGCAGCGGTCGGCCAGGAGGCCCGGTGCACGCTGGTCTCGTGGGTCCAGGCCCACACCTCTTCCGTCGCGTACGGGAGGAACGGTGCCAGCAGTCGGAGCAGCACGTCGATCGCGCCGCGCAGCGCCAGGACCGCGCTCGCCTGGGTCTCGTGCGTCGCGTCGGCCGCCGTGCCGTAGGCACGTTCCTTCACGAGCTCGAGGTAGTCGTCGCAGAAGGTCCAGAAGAACCGCTCCGTGATCTCGAGCGCGCGGGCGTGGTCGAAGCCGTTGAACGCGGCGGTGGCCTGCTCGACGACCGCACCGAGCTCGGCGAGCATGTCGACGTCGAGTGCTTCGGTCACGCTCGTGGCGCCCTCGGGAAGCGGGAAGCCGTAGACGAACTTGGCGGCGTTCAGGACCTTGATCGCCAGACGACGGCCGACCTTGATCTGCTTCGGGTTCTGCGGGTCGAAGGCCGCATCGGTGCCGAGCTTGGACGAGGCCGCCCAGTAGCGGACCGCGTCGGCACCGTGCTGCTCGAGGATCGACAGCGGCGTGACGACGTTGCCCTTCGACTTCGACATCTTCTTGCGGTCGGGGTCGACGATGAAGCCGGAGATGCTCGCGTGCTTCCACGGCACGGTGTCCGCTTCGAGCTGGCTGCGGAGCACCGTCGTGAAGAGCCACGTGCGGATGATGTCCTGTGCCTGCGGGCGGACGTCGTACGGGTACACCAGGTCGTACAGCGCCGGGTCGGTCTCCCACTTGCCCGCGAGCTGCGGGGTGAGCGACGAGGTGGCCCAGGTGTCCATGACGTCGAGTTCGCCCTGGAACCCGCTAGCGACGCCGCGCTGGTCCTCGGAGTAGCCGGGTGCCGGGTCGGACGACGGGTCGACGGGCAGCTGCGCCTCGGTCGGGACGATCGGCTGGTCGAACACCGGGTTGCCATCGGCGTCGAGCGGGTACCAGACCGGGATCGGCACGCCGAAGAACCGCTGGCGCGAGATGAGCCAGTCGCCGGACAGGCCACCGACCCAGTTGTCGTAGCGGACGCGCATGAAGTCCGGGTGGAACGCGATCTCCTCGCCGCGGGCGCGGAGCGTCGTCTTCAGGGCTTCGTCGCGGGCACCGTTGACGATGTACCACTGGCGGGTCGAGACGATCTCGAGGGGCTTGTCGCCCTTCTCGAAGAACTTCACCGGGTGGTTGATCGTCTTGACGTCGCCGACGAGCTCGCCGGACTCGGTCAGGGCGTCCACGACGACCTTCTTCGCCGAGAACACGGTCTTGCCGGCCATCTCGGCGTAGAGCGCCTTGCCGGTCGCCGACTCGATCCACGCGGGCTCGTCGGAACGGACACGGCCGTCGAAGCCGAGGATCGCGCGGTTCGGCAGCTGCAGCTCGCGCCACCAGACCACGTCGGTGGTGTCGCCGAAGGTGCTGACCATCGCGATGCCGGCACCCTTGTCCTTCTGCGCCAGGTGGTGTGCGAGCACCGGGACCTCGACGTCGAACAGGGGGGAGCGGACCGTGGTGCCGAACAGGTCCTGGAACCGCTCGTCGTCCGGGTGCGCGACGAGGGCGACGCACGCCGGCAGCAGCTCGGGACGGGTCGTCTGGATCACGACGTCGTCGCCGCCGTCCGCACGGTGGAACGCGATGCCGTGGTACGCGCCGGGCATCTCCTTGTCCTCGAGCTCGGCCTGCGCGACCGCGGTGCGGAACGTGACGTCCCACAGGGTCGGGGCGTCGGCCTGGTAGGCCTCGCCGCGCTCGAGGTTGCGGAGGAAGGCACGCTGGGCGCTGGCCCGCGAGGTGTCGTCGATGGTGCGGTACGACTGCGTCCAGTCCACCGACAGCCCGAGGGTGCGGAAGAGCTCCTCGAACTGCTGCTCGTCCTGCACGGTCAGCTGGTCGCACAGCGCGATGAAGTTGCGGCGCGAGATCGGCAGCTGGTCGGCGGCCTTCGACGACTTGCCGTCGCCGCCCTCGAACGGCGGCGTGAAGTCGGGGTCGTAGGGGAGCGTCGGGTCGCAGCGGACGCCGTAGTAGTTCTGCACGCGGCGCTCGGTCGGCAGGCCGTTGTCGTCCCAGCCCATCGGGTAGAAGACGTGCTTGCCCCGCATGCGCTCGAACCGCGCCTTGAGGTCGGTGTGCGTGTACGAGAAGACGTGCCCGATGTGCAGCGACCCGGAGGCGGTCGGCGGCGGGGTGTCGATCGAGTAGACGGCGTCGCGGTGGCCGGCGGCGTCACGGTCGAAGCGGTAGGTGCCGTCCTGCTCCCAGACCGGCCCCCAGACCTGCTCGAGTCCGTCGACGCTGGGCTTCTCGGGCATGGGCTTGGTCATGGCTGCGCCTTCCGTGCGTGTGTGCGGCACCGAGTCCGTGATGAGGTGCCTGAGTGTCCACGCCTGGTGCGTGGTGTCCCAAGGTTACCCGGTACCGGAGACCCGGAGTCGACCGCGGGAATGCTGGATGGGGAATTCTTTCGGCGGAAATACGCAAATGCCGCACGAATGCAATTGTTTGCATTGATCGGAAATGCTCGTAGGGTGCAATCCGTGAATACCTTCGAGAAAGTCGCGACCGCCTTCGTCGGTGTGGCCGCGCTGCTCCTGCCGATGTCCCCGCCGGTGCCGGCTGCGGCCGCGACCGGTTCGGCTCGGTTCGGGATCGGTTCCGGCATCGACACCACGGCGGACGGCGCGAAGGTGGCCCTCGCGGCGGGGCTCGGCGTGGGGACCGCTCGGGTCGACCTGTGGTGGACGGGCGTCGAGAAAGCCCGGGACGAACTCGTCATGCCCGCGTCGTACCGGAAGTCCGTCGACCGTCTCCGCGCGGCGGGGATCCGACCGCTCATCGTCCTCGACTACGGCAATCCCCACCACGACGGCGGTGGTGGTCCGACCACAGCCGCCGGCATCGCCGCGTTCGCGCGGTACGCGGGGTTCGTCGCCGCGACGTTCGGCCCGGACGTGGCGGGGTACGAGATCTGGAACGAGTGGCCGAACACCGTCGCGCCGGAGGCCAGCAGTGCTGCACGCTACGTCGCACTGACCCGGGCGGCGTCCGCGGCCGTCCACGCCGCGGCGCCGGGCTCCGTGGTGGCGGGTCCCGCCATGAGCCTGCTCGGGGCGGACGGCCTGCACCCGTGGCTCCGGCAGTGGCTCGCCGCAGGTGGTCCGGCGACGGTCGACGCGGTGTCGGTCCACGCGTACACCGGGACACGACCGCCGGAGACGACTCTGGGGCCCGCGATGCGGGAGCTCCGGACGGCCCTCACGGCGCAACACCGCTCCGTCCCGGTCTGGTGGACCGAAGGCGGCTGGCAGGCCGGTCCGCCGGGGCAGGCGGGTACCGTCACCCCCGCAGTGCAGTCCGCCTGGCTGGTGCGCTGGGGAGCGCTCGCCGCGCACCTCGGTGTCACGCTCGTCGTGCCGTTCACCCTGAACGACGCGGCGTCGACACCGACCGGGTACGGCCTGTACGGCTCAGCCAGTGGTGGGTACACGGCGCGGCGGGCTGCCGCGGCCTACGCGGTCCTCGTGCGCACCGTCGGTGATCGCCGGTTCGTGGCGGTCGAACGGGCCGGCACGGGCGGGGTCTGGATCGTCAGGTACGGCTCGGGCGGGGACGTGGTCCGCGTCGTCTGGTCGACGTCGGGAGTCCGCACGACGTCGGTCGGCATGCCGGGCGGCTCCTCGCTGGTCTCGGCGACCGGGGCGACGAGCCGGCTGACCGTGGTCCGCGGTGCGGCGTCGGTGCGGGTCCGGGCAGCCCCGGTGTTCCTCCGCTCCGATCGGTGACGCGTCGGAGCGGCGGTTACCACACCGACCTGTCGGACACGCCGGAGACCTGGTAGTCTGTCGGAGTTTGTCCGGCGAGCGCGGGTTCGCAGGAACTGCACCGTTGCCGTCCGCCGGACGCCCGAAGGACGCACCGCACACCGGAGGAACGACTTGGCACCGAACGACGCACCCCACCCGCACAGCGATCGGCCGTTGCCGCACGGCGACCGACCGCTGCGCTCGAAGGGCGCTGCGAAGCGCGCTCGGCGCAAGCTGACGAAGGACGACGTGACCGTCGTCGAGGAGTCGCTGCTCAAGCGCGCCGTGGCGGCCGCCGCCCTCGGCAACGCGATGGAGTGGTTCGACTTCGGCATCTTCGCGTACCTGACCGTCACGATCTCGCAGGTCTTCCTGCCGCAGGGCGACCCGGCCGCGAACATCGTCGCGACCTTCGGGTTCTTCGCCGCGGCGTTCATCGTCCGACCGATCGGTGGCGCCGTCTTCGGTCCGATCGGCGACCGGATCGGCCGGCAGAAGGTCCTCGCGCTGACGATGATCCTGATGGCCGCCGGCACGCTGATGATCGGCTTGATCCCGTCGTACGACTCGATCGGCTTCTGGGCTCCGGTCCTGCTGCTCGTGGCCCGCTTCGTGCAGGGCTTCTCGACCGGCGGTGAGTACGGCGGCGCCGCGACCTTCATCGCCGAGTACTCGCCCGACAAGCGCCGTGGGTTCATGGGCTCGTGGCTCGAGTTCGGCACCCTGGCCGGCTACGTGCTCGGCGCGTCGATCGTCACCGGCCTGCAGTTCGGCCTGTCCGAGGACGCCCTGCTCAGCTGGGGCTGGCGCATCCCGTTCATCATCGCGGGCCCACTCGGCCTGATCGGGCTGTACCTGCGCCTCAAGCTCGAGGAGACCCCGGCCTTCCAGAAGCAGCAGGAGCAGGCCGCCGAGCGCGAGGGGCAGAAGACCCCGTTCCTCAAGCTCTTCGCCGAGAACTGGCGCGCGCTCATCATCTGCATCGGCCTGGTCCTGGTCTTCAACGTGACCGACTACATGCTGCTGTCGTACATGCCGACCTACCTCGAGCAGAACCTCGGCCAGAACGCCACGTTCGGCCTCATCCTGATCGTCGTCGTGATGCTGCTCATGATGGTCGTCATCACGTTCGGTGGCCGGCTGTCCGACAAGTTCGGTCGTCGTCCGGTGCTCGCCGCCGGCTGCATCGGCTTCATCCTGCTGTCCTGGCCTGCCCTCAAGCTCGTCCAGACCGGCACGGGCGTCGGGGTGTTCTCCGGCCTGCTCATCCTCGGTGTCGTGCTCGTCACGTTCACCTCGACCATGCCGTCGACGCTGCCCGCGCTGTTCCCGACGATCATCCGCTACGGCGCCCTGGCGATCGCGTTCAACGTCTCGGTGTCGCTGTTCGGTGGCACGACCCCGCTCGCGACCTCGGCGCTCATCAACGCGGCGAAGGACGCCGGCTACGGCTGGGCCGAGGACATCCCGGCCTTCTACCTGATGCTGGCCGCCGTCATCGGGCTCGTCGCGGTGTACTTCACCAAGGAGACCGCCGCCACCCCGCTCATGGGCTCCGGCCCGACGGTCGGTTCCGAAGACGAGGTCGCCGGCGTGATCGACGACTACAACGACCCGAACTCGGAGTTCGCGCAGTCCGACTGGGCGAAGGAGTTCGCGACGAGTGAGATCCCGATCATCTCGGGTGACGCGGCGAAGAAGGAGTCCGCCGACTCCTGACCCCGGGGCCGCCCCGCGGCAACCCGCCCTGGAGGCCCGGTGCACGTCCGCCACGGACGCGCACCGGGCCTCCGGTCACGTTCAGAGCCGTGGGGGACGTCACGCGCGCAGCGACAGTTCGCGGACGCGGCACCGCGCGAACTGTCGCTCAGCCCGTGAAGTCGGCTGCGGGGCCCGCCGCCAGCCGCTCCGCGGCCTGCAGCAGGTGCGCGGTCACCGGGTGCGACGGGCGCGCGAACACCGTCGCGGCGGGGCCGTGCTCGACGACCGCGCCCCGGTGCACGACCAGCACGTCGTCGGCCATCCGGCGCACGGCCCGCAGGTCGTGCGACACGAACACCATCGCCACGCCGGTGTCGTCGCGGAGCCGCTCGAGCAGGGTCAGCACGGCGTCCTGCACGGTGGCGTCGAGGGCGGTGACCGGCTCGTCGAGGATGATCACCTCGGGGTCGGTGGCCAGTGCCCGGGCGATCGCGAGTCGCTGCCGTTGCCCACCGGACAGGGTCAGCGGCGACCGCGGCCGGAGCGCCGGGTCGAGGTCCACCTGCCGCAGGGCTGCGTCCACCCGGGCGACGAGGGAGCCACGGGCGCGGCGGTCGTCACCCCGCGAGAACGCGTCGGCGAGGACCCGCTCGACCGACCACCGCTCGTCGAACGTGGCGCCGGGGTCCTGCACGACGGCCGCGACCCGGTGGCGTCGGGGTCGTCGGTCGTGTTCGGGGAGCGGTACCCAGGGGGCTCCGTCGAGCGAGACCGTGCCGGCGTCGGGCGTCTCGAGCCCGAGGAGCATCCGCGCCAGGGTGGTCTTGCCCGACCCCGAGGCGCCGATCACCCCGAGCACTCGCCCGCGGTCGAGCCCGAACGACACGTCGTCGACGGCGCGGACGCCCTCGTAGTCGCGCGCGAGGTCCGCGGCGACGAGGACGCCGCTCGCACCGTGCGAGGTTGCGCGCTGGGTGCCGCGGTCGCCGATCGGCGCACGGTGCGTGGACGTGCGCTCGGTGCGAGGTTGCCCGCTCGGTGCGTCGTCAGAGGACTGCACGGAGCCATCAAACTCGCACCGGTCGACCAGATCGGCACCGTGCGCCGCGCGCACCAGGGCCTGCGTCGCGGCGTGCTGCGGATCCTGCAACACCGAGGCGACCGGACCCTGCTCGACGATCCGGCCCTCGTGCATGACGGCCACCCGGTCGGCCCACCCGGCGACGAGCCCGAGGTCGTGCGTGATGACGAGCAGCCCCGCCCCGCGCTGCTGTGCCGCCCGCAGCTGCTCCATCACGGTGACCGCGACCCCGGCGTCCAGTGCGGTCGTGGGCTCGTCGGCGACCACGAGCGCCGGCGACCCGATGGTGGCCGCGGCGATGAGGGCTCGCTGCCGCATCCCGCCCGACAGCGTGCCGGCGAGTCGGCCGTCGGTCGCGATGTCCGGGTCGAGGCCCACCGCGCGCAGGGCATCGCGCACGGCGTCCACGCGCTCGGCCGCACCCATCTCGGTGTGCAGGCGGAGGCTGTCGGCGACCTCGCGTCCGACGGGACGCAGCGGGTCCAACGCGCCCAGGGCCTCCTGGCCGACGTAGCCGACCCGAGACCCGCGCACCTGGCGCCACCGACGATCGGAGAACGCGCGGACGTCGAGTCCGGCGACGGTGAAGGCGTCGGCGCGGACGGCGGAGCCGGGCGCGGACAGGCCGAGTGCGGCGCGGGCGGTGACGGTCTTGCCGGAGCCGGACGCGCCGACCAGGGCGACGCACTCGCCGGCGTCGACCCGCAGGGCGACGTCGTGCACGATCGGCGTGCCCGCGATGGCGACGTGCAGCGCCTGGACCTCGAGGACGGTGGTCATCGGACGACTCCTGTTCGGCGGATCGCGCGACCGAGCACGGTGACGGCGGTCGCGAGCACCACGATGGCGAGCCCCGGGAAGGTGCTCATCCACGGTGCGGTCTGCAGGTAGGTCCGGCCGTCGGCGAGCATCGCGCCCCACTCCGGAGCCGGGGGCGGTGTCCCGACACCGAGGTAGCTCAGCGCCGAGGCCCAGACGATCGCCTGGCCGACGCCGAGTGTCGCGACCGCGACGACGGGCCAGAGTGCGGTGGGCAGGACGTGCCGGACCACGATGCGGACGGGGGAGCGGCCGAGCAGCACGGCGGTCTCGACGACCTGCGACGACCGGGCCGCGCGGACCAGGCCACGGACGATGCGGGCGTAGCCGGGGGCGGTGGCGAAGCCGACGGCGAGCACGGCGGGGACCGGGCCGGGGCCGGTGACGGCGATGACCACCAGGGCGACGAGCAGCAGCGGCAGGGCGAACGCGACCTCGGTGACGCGGCCGATCACGGCGTCGAGCAGTCGGCCGATGCGCCCGGCGCCGGCGCCCAGTCCGGCGACGACCCCGAGCACGACGCCGGTCCCGCCGCCGATCAGGGTCGCGGCGACACCGACCACGAGCGAGGCCCGCGTGCCGGCGACGACCCGGGACAGGACGTCGCGTCCGGATTCATCGGTGCCGAAGGGGTGCGCCCCGCTCGGCGCGAGGAGCGCCTCGGACGGGTGCACCGCGAGCGGGTCCGCGCCGCCGAGCAGCGCCGGCCACGCGGCCGCCACGACGGCGAGCACGACCACGGCGCCCGCGACGGCGCCGGGGACGCCGAGGCCCCGCCGCCGGCGACGTGCTGCTGCCGGTCGTCCGTCGACCGGTTCACCGGCCAGGAGGCTCGGCTCGGCGATGCCGCTCACCGCGCCGCCGCCTCGGGGCCGGGTCCACGGCGTCGCGCGGCTCGCGGAGCACGCGCGCGTCCTGTGCGCGGGGTGCCGGTGCGTGGGTCGACGACACGTTCGACGAGGTCCGCGACCGCGAGCACCACGACGTAGGCCGCGGCGGACACCAGCGCGATGCCGGCGACGAGCGGCATGTCCCGCTGCGTCACCGCGGTCACCAGGGCGCGACCGATGCCGGGCAGCGCGAACACGGACTCGACGACGACGGCGCCGGACACGAGGGACCCGAACGCCCAGGCGGACAGGGCGATCCCGGGCAGCGCCGCGTGGCGGAGCAGGTGCCGGGCGAACAGCCCGAGGCGGGTCTCACCACGGCCCCGGGCGGCGAGGGCGAAGGCGGACCGTTGCGCATCGACGACCCCGTCGCGGACGGTCTCGGCCAGGTACCCGGCGACCGGGACGGCCACCGTCAGCACCGGGAGCACCCAGCCGCGCACGGTGCCGTCGCTGACCGCGGGCACCCAACCGAGGGCGCTCGCGAACACCACGATGAGCACGCTGCCGAGCCAGAAGTGCGGCATCACGCTCGCGGTGACACTCAGCGCGCTCGTCAGCCCGGCCGCGAACCGACCGCGCTGCGTCGACCACCAGGCCGCGACGATCGCCAGGACCCAGGCGACGACGAGCCCGGCCACCGCCAGGGTGAGCGTGACGGGCAGCTGCTGGCCGAGCAACGTCGCGACCGGGGTGCGGAAGGCGTACGAGTCACCGAGCTGCAGGGTGGCGAGGCGTCCGAGGAACACCGCGTACTGCACGAGCACCGGCTGGTCGAGGCCGTACTCGTGCCGGACCTGGGCGACGGCCTCGGCGGAGGCCTGCGAGCCCGGACCACCGAGGATCGCGAGTGCGGGGTCGCCGGGGATGAGCCGGATCGCGACGAACACGATCGTCGCGACGGCCCAGAGCACGCCGATCCCGCCCGCGAGCCGTCGGACGGCCCACCACACCCAGGGCATCCGCGTCAGCGGTCGATCCAGGCCGTGCCGAACCAGGGCGTGGACACCGAGGTCGTCTGGATGCCGTGCACGGCCGAGCGCACCAGGAAGTGGTTCTGCTGGTCGTAGAGGGGCAGCACGGTGTCGCTCGCCAGGATCGTCTTCTGCGCCTGCTCGTACAGGTCGGCGCGCTCGTCGGCGTCCGAGGTGCGGGCCGCCTGCTCGAGCAGGGTGTCGAGCGCGGGGTCGTCGAGCTGCGCGAGGTTCGCGAAGTACCCGGACGGTGCCGGCTCGATGCTCGCGCTGTCGTACAGGATCCGCAGGACGTCGGGGCCGACCTTCGTGTACGGGGCGCTGACCACGTCGTACTCGTTCGCCGCGAGGGCCGCGTACCAGCTGGAGAGGTCGAGCTCGTCGAGCACGACCTTGAACCCGACGGCCTTCTCGGATGCCTGGATCTGCTGGAACAGGCTGCGCTCGGCCGGCACCGACTGGTTCGTCGACACCGGGAACGTCACGGTCAGCTGCTGGCCGTCCTTAACGCGGATGCCGTCCGACCCGACCTTCCAGCCGGCGTCGTCGAGCAGCTGCTTCGCCTTCGTCGGCGAGTAGTCGAACCGGCTCTTCTCCGAGTACGCCAGCGGTTCGGCACTCGAGAGCACGGAGTACGAGCGCTTCGCGGTGCCGAGGAACAGCGACTGCAGGCCGGGGTCGATCTCGGCACCCGCGATGAACGCCTGCCGCACGGCCTCGTCACGGAACACGCCGTGGCCGGAGTTCAGCTCGAGGCGGTTCGAGGCACCGGGGCGCGGGGCGTCGAGGTCGCGGATGGCGCCCTTCGCCGACGCTGCCTTGAGCTGGTCGGGCTGCGCGTTGTCGATGACGTCGACCTGGCCGGACTGCAGCGCCGCGTAGCGCGACGTCGAGTCGGGCAGGAACCGCCACGTGATGCCGGACAGGCGTGGCTTCGTCTTCCCCCAGTGGTCGCTGTTCTTCGTCAGGGTGACGCGGTCGCCGTGCTTCCACCCGGTGACCTCGAACGGGCCGGTGCCGACGGGCGCCTCGCAGTTCGTCGCCTGCTTGCGCTCGAGTGCCTTCGGGGACTCCATGCCGACCCACGGCTGCGAGAAGGACTCGAGCAGCGCGCTGTCCGGACGGCTCAGCGAGAGCGTCACGGTGTGGTCGTCGGTGGCCGTCGCCTTCGTGATGGACTGCAGCGCGAGGTACCCGGTGCTCGACGCGGTGGCCGGGTCCTGCACGTGCTCGATGTTCGCCACGACGGCGGCGGCGTCGAACGGGGTGCCGTCGGTGAAGGTGACGTCGTCGCGCAGCGTGAAGGTGAGGGTCTTGCCGTCGTCGCTCGTGGTCCACTTCGTCGCGAGCTCGGGCGTCGGCTCGCCGTCCTCGAGCCCGACGAGCTCCTCGATGTACTGCGTCGCCAGGAGCGCCTGCGGGTAGTTGCCGCCGACGTGCGGGTCGAGGCAGGTGGGCTCGGCGTCACCGGAGGCGTACGTCAGGGTCCCGCCGCTCACCGGCTTGCTGCTCGTGGTGCTCGTCCCCGCGCCGCTGCACCCCGCGAGGACGAGGACGACTGCTGTGGCGCTCGCGACGGCGGCGACGGTTTTCTGTACTGAGTCCAAGATCATGGCTGGACGAGTCTAGCGGTTTACTGGGGCCCATGGACGAACCGATCCGCCGCGGTGGCCGGCCCCGACGCTCGAGCGCCGAGGTCCTCGCGGACGCCGCTGCCGAGCTGTTCCTCGAGCAGGGGTACGGACGCACCACGGTCGACCAGATCGCCGTGCGTGCGGGGGTCAGTCGCGCGACGTTCTTCAACTACTTCACGGCGAAGTCGGACGTGATGTGGCTCGAGCTCGACGCCGCGGTCGCGGGGCTGCCCGGGTACCTGGCGGCCTCGACCGAACCCAGTGCGGTGCGTGCGGTGGAGCAGGCCCTGCTCGCCGCGGCCCGGGCCCACGACCCCGAGCGGGTGCCGTGGGCGGTCGCGCAGGCCGAGGTGATGGGCATCGGCTCCGAGCTCGTCGCCGGGGTCGCCGTCCGGGTGATGGCGCAGCACGGGGCCGTCGCCGCCTTCGTGGCCGGGCGCACGGGGGAGCAGCCGGGGTCGCTCTGGCCGCAGACGGTCTCGGGCGCGGTGCTCGGGGCGGCTGCTGCGGCGTTCGGGGTGTGGGTCGCCGACGGGGTGGCCCGCCAGCCGCTCGTCGAGTACGTCGCGGCGGCGCTGACCCCGGTGGTCGCCGGCCTCGACGCCCGCTGACGCCGTCGACGCTCGCCCGCGCGTCAGTCGGTGCGCAGCGTCCCGGCGCCGCCGGCGGCCACGTCCGAGGCCGTCCCGTCGCGCACCACCTCGGGCACCTCGTCGCTCGTCGGCCGCAGCGAGGCGTCGCCCGGGTAGCTCAGCGTCAGCACGGCTTCCTCGATGTACGGGCTGTCCTCGAGCGACTTCTCGACGTCGCGCAACCGCACCGCGACGTGCTCTTCGTTCTCGTTGCCCGTCAGGTCGACGGCGGCGACGAGGTACACCCGCGACGGTCCGACGAACTCCAGGTGCAGGTAGGTGACACGTTCGATCTGCGAGCGGCCGAGCAGCTCGACGAGCACCGCGTTCTCGAGCTCGGGCGACGTGCTCTCGCCGAGCAGGAAGCGGCGGTTGCGGTCGATGAGGATGATCGCCACGACCCCGAGCAGCAGGCCGATCGCGATGGACCCGATCGCGTCGAAGATCGCCAGGCCGGTGATCTGGTGCAGGAACACCCCGAGGAACGCGACGACGAGGCCGATGAGCGCAGCGGCGTCCTCGGCGAACACGGCCCGCAGCGTCGGGTTCGAGGACTGCAGCACGTGGCGCAGCACCGGCACCTTGCGCTTCGTCGCCGCTCCGTGCGCCTGGCGATAGGCCTGCAGGAAGCTCGTGCCCTCGAGGCAGAACGACAGCGCGAGCACGATGTAGTTGAGCAGGACGTCCTCGGCCGGACCCGTCTCGCCGAGCTCGGAGATGCCGTGGTAGATCGACACGATGGCGCCGGCGGTGAACAGCCCGAACGCGGCGAACATCGACCAGATGTAGGTCTCACGTCCGTACCCGAGCGGGTGTGCGGTGTCGCGCTTCCGCGCGCCCCGTCGTTCGGCGACGAGCAGGAAGATCTCGTTGCCGGTGTCCGCCCACGAGTGCGCTGCCTCGGCCACCATCGAGGCCGAACCCGAGATGAGCGACGCGATGGTCTTCGCGATCGCAACGAGCAGGTTCGCGCCGAAGGCGATGATGACGGTGAGGGAGGACTCCGGGCGTTCGCCGGAGGCAGAGTCGTCGGGCATCCCTCCAGCATGCTCCCGTCCGCTAAACTCGTGTCACACGAGCGTCGATCCGGCCATCACCGGGGAGCTCCCGGAAGAACGCGGTCCGCGCGAGCGGCTCGTCAGTAGAACCGGGCGGACCGGGCCGCACCGAACCCGAACACGAGCGGTCGTGACGTGCGGACAGCACGGCGTGGCAAGCGAGGTGGTACCGCGGAGCCTGCTCCGTCCTCGTGGAGATCGAGCGAACCCACAAGGAGTCCCGGTGCCGTACCCGTTGAACGCCGATGCCGATGGCGTCGTCCCCTCGCCGTCCTTCCCCGCCGTCGAGCGGGGGATCCTCGCCTTCTGGAAGGGCGACGACACGTTCCAGGCGTCCATCGACCAGCGCCAGGGCTGCGACGAGTGGACCTTCTACGACGGCCCGCCGTTCGCGAACGGCCTGCCGCACTACGGTCACCTGCTGACCGGGTACGCCAAGGACGTCTTCCCGCGCTACCAGACCATGCGCGGCAAGCAGGTGCACCGCCGCTTCGGCTGGGACACCCACGGGCTGCCCGCCGAGCTCGAGGCGATGCGCCAGCTCGGCATCACCGAGAAGCACGAGATCGACGAGATGGGCGTCGACGTGTTCAACGCCGCCGCCAAGAAGTCCGTGCTGCAGTACACCGACGAGTGGCAGCAGTACGTCACCCGCCAGGCGCGCTGGGTCGACTTCGAGGACGACTACAAGACGCTCGACACGACGTTCATGGAGAGCGTGTTGTGGGCGTGGAAGCAGCTCTGGGACAAGGGCCTGGCGTACGAGGGCTTCCGGGTCCTGCCGTACTGCTGGAACGACCAGACGCCGCTGTCGAACCACGAGCTGCGCATGGACGACGACGTCTACAAGATGCGCCAGGACCAGTCCGTCACGGTGTCGTTCCCGCTGCAGGGTGCGCGCGCCGAGTCGCTCGGGCTGGCTGGCGTGCGTGCGCTCGCCTGGACGACGACCCCCTGGACCCTGCCCACGAACGCCGCGTTGGCCGTCGGGCCTGCGGTCTCGTACGTGGTGCTCCCTGCGGGGCCGGGAGGCGCAGCTGACGGCGCCGACGCCGGTTCCGTCTCGTACCTGTTGGCTTCGGACACCGTGGCCGCCTACGCGAAGGACCTCGGCTACGAGACGGCCGAGGACGCCGCTGCCGCGGTCGTCCGCACCCTGACGGGTGCGGAGCTCGACGGCGTCGAGTACGAGCGCCTGTTCGACTTCCTCGCCGAAGCCGAGGGCATGGAGCACGCCTGGCGCATCCTGGTCGCCGACTACGTCGAGACCGGCGAGGGCACCGGCATCGTGCACCAGGCCCCGGCCTACGGTGCCGACGACCAGGTGGTCTGTGCTGCCGCCGGCATCCCCGTGGTGCTCTCCCTCGACGAGGGCGGGGTCTTCACCTCGCAGTTCGGCGAGGTCGCCGGCATGCTCTGGTCCGACGCGAACAAGCCCCTCACCAAGGCCGTCCGGGACGCCGGTCGTCTGCTCCGCCAGGCGTCCTACGAGCACAGCTACCCGCACTGCTGGCGGTGCCGGAAGCCCCTCATCTACAAGGCCGTGTCGTCGTGGTTCGTGCGGGTCACCGACTTCCGCGACCGCATGGGCGAGCTCAACCAGGACATCAACTGGGTGCCGGAGAACGTCAAGGACGGCCAGTTCGGCAAGTGGGTCGGCAACGCCATCGACTGGTCGGTGTCGCGCAACCGCTACTTCGGCACGCCGATCCCGGTGTGGCAGTCCGACGACCCCGAGTACCCGCGCACCGACGTGTACGGCTCGCTCGAGGACATCGAGCGCGATTTCGGCCGCCTGCCGCTGAACGCCGACGGCGAGGTCGACCTGCACCGCCCGTTCATCGACGACCTGACCCGTCCGAACCCCGACGACCCCACGGGGAACTCGACGATGCGCCGGATCACCGACGTGTTCGACGTCTGGTTCGACTCCGGGTCGATGCCGTACGCCCAGGTGCACTACCCGTTCGAGAACCGGGAGTGGTTCGAGTCGCACAACCCGGCCGACTTCATCGTCGAGTACATCGGGCAGACCCGCGGCTGGTTCTACGTCATGCACGTGCTGTCCACGGCACTGTTCGACCGGCCTGCTTTCAAGAACGTCATCAGCCACGGCATCGTCCTCGGCTCGGACGGCCAGAAGATGTCGAAGTCGCTCCGGAACTACCCGGACGTCTCCGAGGTGTTCGACCGCGACGGCGCCGACGCCATGCGCTGGTTCCTGATGTCCTCGTCGGTGATCCGCGGCGGCAACCTCGTCGTCACCGAAGAGGGCATCCGCCAGGGCGTCCGCGAGTTCATGCTCCCGCTGTGGTCGACGTACTACTTCTTCACCCTGTACGCGAACGCATCGGGGGCGTCGGGGTACCAGGCCACCCGTCGAACGGACAGCACCGACGTCCTCGACCGGTACCTGCTCGCGAAGACCCGGGTGCTCGTGTCCGACGTGCAGCAGCACCTCGACGCGCTCGACACCCCGCTCGCGGCCCAGGCCGTCCGTGACTTCGCCGACGTGCTGACGAACTGGTACGTCCGCCGGTCGCGCGACAAGTTCTGGACCGGGGCCGACGGTGCGGCAGGGGACGACGCCCGTGCGGCCTTCGACACCCTGTACACGGTGCTCGAGACCCTGACCCGCGTCGCGGCCCCGCTCGCCCCGCTCGTCACCGAGGAGATCTGGAAGGGCCTGACCGGTGGTCGGAGCGTGCACCTGACGGACTTCCCCGACGCGGCCGAGTTCCCCGCCGACGACGCCCTCTTCGCGGCGATGGACCGCGTGCGCGACGTCGCCTCGAAGGGCCTCGCGCTCCGCAAGGCGACCGGCAAGCGCGTCCGGCTGCCGCTCGCCACGCTCACCCTCGTGGTGCCGGACCCGGCGGCGGTCGAACCGTTCGCCGACATCCTGCGCGACGAGCTGAACGTCAAGCGGGTCGTGCTCGAGGCGCAGGCCGAGGAATCCCTGGCGCAGTACGGCATCGAGCGGAAGCTGACCGTCAACGCCCGCGTCGCCGGCCCGCGCATCGGCAAGGCCGTGCAGCAGGTGATCCCGGCCGCGAAGAAGGGCGACTGGACCGCGACCGAGTCCGGCGTGACCGTCGGCGGTGTCGACCTGGTCGAGGGCGAGTACACGCTCGACCTCACCGTCGCCGACCCGTCGGTCGCCGTGGCGTTCCTCGACGAGGGCGGCTTCGTGGTGCTCGACACCGTGACCACGCCCGAGCTCGAGGCCGAGGGGCTCGCCCGCGACGTCGTCCGTGCCGTCCAGCAGGCCCGGCGCGACGCCGACCTGGACGTCAGCGACCGCATCGTCCTGACCCTCGGGGTCGACGAGGCCGCCGACGCGTCGGTGCGCACCCACCAGCAGCTCATCGCGGGGGAGACCCTGGCGACGAGCGTCGAGATCGTGCCCCTCGGGGCAGGCGCCACCACCGATGTCGGTGACGGCGCGAAGGTGACCGTGGAGGTGTCACGCGCATGAGCGACGACGACCAGTACGACGAGCACGACCAGCACGACCAGCACGACGAGGACGGCATCCGGATCCCGGTGG
Organism: Curtobacterium sp. PhB25; assembly: GCF_004365375.1. Lineage (NCBI taxonomy): Bacteria > Bacillati > Actinomycetota > Actinomycetes > Micrococcales > Microbacteriaceae > Curtobacterium > Curtobacterium sp. PhB25. The sequence goes on from NZ_SODR01000002.1 coordinate 289,046, forward strand.
GGCCGTCCGGAGACGCTCCGGTCGAGGCCGTGCCGTACGGCCGTGACGACGACGAGGTCAAGCGCGTCGAGGCCGCCCTGTACGCCCGGATCGGTGAGCAGTCGCCCGAGCACCGCCTGACCGCGACCCGTCGCGCCGTCGAGCTGCTCGGCGACCCGCACCTGGCGTACCCGGTGATCCACATCACCGGCACGAACGGCAAGACGTCCACCGCGCGCACGACCGAGAGCATCGTCCGTGCCCACGGTCTGCGCACCGGCCTGATGACGAGCCCGCACCTGGTGTCGATCCGGGAACGCATCGTCATCGACGGGCAGCCGATCGAGCCGAGCCGGCTCGTCGAGAACTGGGACGACATCGCCCCGGTCCTCGAACTGACCGACCAGGAGCTCACCGCCAAGGGCGAGCTCCCGCTCACCTTCTTCGAGGCACTGACCGTCCTGGCCCTGGCGTGCTTCGCCGAGGCGCCGGTCGACGTCGCCGTGATCGAGGTCGGCATGGGCGGCGAGTGGGACTCCACCAACGTCGTGCAGAGCCAGGTCGCGGTGTTCACGCCGATCGCCATCGACCACGCGAAGCAGCTCGGCAGCACCGTGGCGGAGATCGCGCGGACCAAGTCCGGGATCATCAAGCCGTCGTCCGCCGTGGTGTCGAGCGAGCAGGTCCCCGAGGCACTCGTCGAACTCGAGCGTGCCGCCGAGCTCACCGAGTCGACCCTCGCGGTCGAGGGCACCGGTTTCAGCGTCGTGGACGTGACGCCGGCGGTGGGCGGTCAGCTCATCACCGTGCAGGGGATCGCCGGCCGCTACGACGACCTGTTCCTGCCGCTGTTCGGTCGGCACCAGGCGCACAACGCGGCCGTGGCGATCGCCGCGGTCGAGTCGTTCCTCGGTCGGGGCACCCAGGCGCTCGACGAGGACGTCCTGTCCGAGGGCCTCGCCGGTGCCACCAGCCCCGGTCGCCTCCAGCCGATCGCCACTGACCCGACCGTCGTGGTCGACGCGGCGCACAACCCGCACGGTGCCAAGGCCCTGGCCGAGGCCCTGCCCGTGGCGTTCCCGTCCGAGCACGTCGTCGGCGTCGTCGGGATCCTCGGCGACAAGGACGCCCGCGGGTTCGTCCGCGCGCTGAAGGGCACCGTCGAGACCTTCGTCGTCACGCAGCCCCCGGGGGAGCGTGCCCTCGACGCGGACGCCTTCGCGAAGGTCGTCGTGGACGAGGTCGGCGCGGACCGTGTCGTCGTCGAACCGTCGCTCGCCGCCGCGCTGCAGCAGGCACGCGACCTGGCGGACGAGGCGGACGCCGAGGACGCCCTCGTGCTCGTCGCGGGCTCCATCGTGATGGTGGGTGCGGTCATGGACCTGGTCCACCGGGAAGGCGAGACGAAGTGACGAACGCACCCAGGGCCTCCCGTCCGACGCGCGCACCGCGCACCCGGAAGCCGCGACGCGACCGCGGGGCGCAGGAGAGCCTGCTGTCGATCGCGCTCGTGCTCGAGGCGATCATGTTCTTCTTCCCGATGCTCGTCGTGTTCGGCAAGGGGACCCTGCCGCCGGCCCTGGCGTTCGGCGGCGGCATCGGTGCGATGGTCGTGCTGGCGCTGGCCTCACGTCTGACCGGCAACCCCGCCGGTGTAGGGTTCGGGTGGCTGCTGCAGGCGGCCATCCTCGCCACCGGGTTCATCGAACCGTTCATGTTCGCGGTCGCCGTGGTGTTCCTGGCGCTGTGGGTCTTCTGCTTCGTCAAGGGCGGTCAGCTCGACCGCCAGAACGCTGCGCGCCGGGCCGCCACGGGCGAGGACTGACCACCCCTCCGATCCCGCGAACACACTAGGAGTACTGCGTGTCCGACCTCGAAGAGACCCTCGCCCTCGTCAAGCCCGACGGCGTCGCCCGCCAGCTCACCGGTGAGATCCTCCGCCGCATCGAGTCGAAGGGCTACGAGATCGTCGACCTGAAGATGCTCACCGCGCCGCGCGACCTGTTGGACGCGCACTACGAGGAGCACCAGGGCAAGCCGTTCTTCGAGCCGCTCGTCGAGTTCATGCAGTCCGGTCCGGTCGTCGCCGTGCGCGTCGCCGGCAACGGCGTGATCGCTGGCTTCCGGTCGCTCGCCGGCACCACCGACCCCACCAGCGCCGCGCCCGGCACCATCCGTGGCGACCTCGGTCGCGACTGGGGCCTCAAGGTGCAGCAGAACCTGGTGCACGGGTCGGACAGCACCGAGTCGTCCGCGCGCGAGCTCGCGCTCTGGTTCGCCTGAGACGCCGGGGGAACGACTCGTGACGAACAACGACCGACCCACCAAGAACGAGCGTCGCCAGCACGCGCGTGAGGTCTCGCGCCAGCGCGCCGATGCCGAGAAGCGTCGCAAGCGCCGCAACAAGTGGTTCCTGCAGGGCGGTATCGGCCTGGGCATCATCGCGATCGCCGCGATCATCACGCTCGTCGTGGTGAACGTGAACAACGCGCCCGCCGTGTCCGCTGCCGGGCCGAAGAACATGGCCACCGGCGCGATCCAGTTCACCGGCGAGGGCGGCGAGGTCACCCCGGTGACCACGAAGGCCGTCACCGCGAAGGGCACCCCGTCGGCAGTCCCGACGTCGAACACCGACGGTGCGGTCGCGGTCACCGAGTACGTCGACTGGGCCTGCCCGGTCTGCAAGCAGTTCGAGGCCGCCTACGCCGACCAGATCCTGGACAAGGTGAAGTCGGGCGACGCGACGTTGGCCATCCAGCCGGTGTCGATCCTCGACCGCAGCTACCAGAGCTCGCGCTACGCCAGCCGGGCCGCGAACGCCGCGATGTGCGTCGCGAACTACGCGCCGGACAAGTTCCTGGACGTCCAGACGCAGTTCTTCGACAACCAGCCCACCGAGGGCACCTCGGGCTTGACGAACGCCGCGATCGCGAAGCTCGTGAAGGCGGGCGGCGCGACCGGGTCGAACGTCTCCGAGTGCCTGTCGACCGAGCAGTTCAAGGGCTGGGTGACGAAGTCCACCAAGCTCGTCACCGCAGACGAGGCGCTGCAGGGCACGCAGGGCTTCGGCACGCCGACCGTGGTCGTGAACGGCAAGCGCCTCGACGACCTCAGCACGGTCATCACCGCGATCGACGCCGCGGCGAAGTAGCACCACCCGCACGAGCGAAGGCCCCCGCTTCCATCCGGAAGCGGGGGCCTTCGTCGTCGCGCTGCCTCTTGCCTACGCGGCGCCGCCGTTCTGCTCGACGAAGGACGCGAAGGCGTCGGTGTCGGTCAGGGAGCCGGTGAACTGCTTGCCGTTCACGATGATCGTCGGGGTGCTCGTCACCTTGTCGAGCGACGAGTTCGGGATCGGGTCGTTCATCACCCGGTTCGTGGCGTCGGCGACCCACCCGGCGAAGTGCTGCCCGGTGATGCACGAGGTGACCTTGCTGTTCGTCGCGCCGGCGTCCTTCGCCAGGGACGCCAGCTCGTCGTTCGTCAGGCCCTTGGTGCTCTCGGACGGCTGGTTCTCGTAGAGCGACGTGTTGTACGACAGGAACGCGTCGGGGTCGTAGTTCGCCACACAGGCGGCCGCGGCGGCGGAGCGGGTGGAGTACTTCGACCCGAGCGACACCCGGTCGAGCAGGTTGAACGGGTGCAGTTCGAGCGTCGCGGAGCCGGCCTTCACCCACTGCTCGATCTGGTCCATCTGCGCCGTCTCGAACTGGTTGCAGTACGGGCACATGTAGTCCGAGTACACGGTGATGTTCGCCACCGAGTCGTCCTGCTCCGTCGCCGTCGGGGTCCCACCGTCGGGTGTGGCCTTGGTCTCGACGGGCACGATCTCGCCGCTCTGGCCGGTGAACAGGATGCCGTCGCTCGCCATGTTCCGCGGCCCGGGCCCCGAGGGTTGCACCGAGTTCGCGATCACCAGGACGACCACGGCAACGACCGCCAGGCTGCCGACGATGATGCCGCTGATCCCGAGCGTCTTGTTGCGGCGACGTCGGGCCTGCTCCTGCACCCGGGCTTCGCGAGCGCGCTCTCGGGCGGCGTTGCGACGGACCTTCTTGCTCTCGTTCTCGCTCATCGAGATCGAGCGTAGGTGCTGCCCGGAGGTCGATCGGGCGTCCTGCCTGGGAAGCCCCCAGGAATTCGGTGACGCGTCATCGATACGTCATGGACGCCGCATCGGGGACGCCCAGCGGCGGATCAGAAGACCGTCAGGATAGTCGGGAACTTGATGATGATCGTCACGATGATGAACAGGTAGTTCGCCAGCGGGAACGCCCAGCAGAACGGGAGCAGTGCCCGGCCGATCCGCTGGGTGCGGGCACCGAAGCGGCCCTGCGCGGCGTTCCAGATCGTGAACACCCAGAACATCGGGATCGTCATCGACCACACGAGCATGCACCACGGGCACAGCGCGCCGATGAACCAGACGGTCTGGGTGAAGAGCCACGTCACGAAGACCCACGCCAGGAACACGCCGGCGTTGAACGCGATCCAGAACCATCGTGAACCGTTGCGGAAGCCCGCGAGCATCATCACCGCGACGGCGATCGGCGCCACGAAGCCCATCACGCCGAGCAGTGGGTTCGGGAACCCGAACAGGTGGCCCTGCCAGCTCGCCATCACGTCCGAGCAGCTGATGAACGGGTTCACGTCGCACGAGAGCACCGTGTCGGGGTCGGCGTACTTCTTGAACTCGTCGAGCACCAGGGAGAAGGACCCGTACAGGCCGACGAACCCGGTGATCAAGAGGAAGACGGCCATCGCGATCGGACGACGGGGGGCAGGCGCTGACGTGCTCACGCCGTCATCATCGCATGCGGCTTCCGGTCCTTTCCGGGAGCGGCGTGCGATACTGGCCGGAGGTCGTGCGGGCAACCGCAGACCGAAGAGAGCTTTCCGGGCAGTGCCCCACGGGGCAGTGTCCGGACGATCAGGTGCGGTGAGAGCGCACCGTGGTCGGGACAGCGTCACTCCGACGCCGAGCCGACCCGGGCCGGGTGCCCGGACCGGAACGGCAGCGGACGCAACGAGAAGTTGACGCAGACCGATCACGAAGACAGCGAGCGCGGGGCGTCGACGCCACCGCCACAACCAAAGAATTCCCGCCGCCTGACAAGGGTGCGAGTGGGGCCGAGGAGTGCGCCAGTCCATGGTGGAGCAGAACAACGACAACACGACCAACGACGAGAACGCCCCGAAGCGTCGGACCCGCCTGTTCGGCGGACGCCGCGCCCGGTCATCCGGCCAGCAGGTCGCGGCCGACGCCGTGCAGGTGCCGGCCGTCGACGAGCCCCTCGCGCTGACGGACGGGGCACCGGCGGACGGGGCACCGGCAGAAGCCGTGTCCGTCGCGGTCGAAGCCGTCTCCGCGCAGAGCGCCGAGCCGGACGACGTGAGCACGCTGACCGGCGACCTGCCGGTGGTCACGGCCGAGCCGACCGAGCCCGCAGCCGACGTGGCGGAGCCGAGTGGTGCCTCCCGTCCGACCGAGACCGAGCCGACGGCCGGGGCGAGCGAACCCGCCGCCCCCGCCGAGCCGTTCGTCCCGAAGGCGACGAGCACGCTCAGCCTGATCTTCCACGCCCCCGTCCTGCCGGAGCTGCCGCGTCGTGCCGCGCGGTACGAGCGCGACGAGGACGACCGAGACGACCGCTACGAGCGCTCCGACCGCTCCGACCGCTCCGAGCGATCCGAGCGCGAGGACCGGTTCGACCGCGATGACCGGTACGACACCGACGAGCGTGAGGAGCAGGGCGGATCCCGCCGGCGCTCGCGTCGTCGGGGGAGCAGCGCCGACCGCGAGGCCCGTGCGCCCCGCGAGCCGCGCGACCACCAGGAGCCCCGCCGCCGCGAGCCCGAGCTCATCACCGAGCCGCAGCGCATCAAGGGCTCGACCCGGCTCGAGGCGAAGAAGCAGCGTCGCCGCGACGGCCGTGACGCCGGACGCCGCCGCCAGGTCGTGAGCGAGGACGAGTTCCTCGCCCGCCGCGAGAGCGTCGACCGCCAGATGATCGTGCGCTCCAGCTCGTCGACCATCGAGATCGGCGTGCTCGAGGACGGCATCCTCGCCGAGCACTACATCACCAAGTCCGAGAACGTGTCGCTGATCGGCAACGTCTACCTCGGCAAGGTGCAGAACGTCCTGCCCTCGATGGAGGCCGCCTTCGTCGACATCGGCCGCGGCCGCAACGCCGTGCTGTACGCCGGCGAGGTCGACTGGAACTCGGTCGACACCAGCCACGGCCGTCGCATCGAGGCCGCGCTCAAGCCGGGCGACAAGGTCCTGGTCCAGGTCACGAAGGACCCCGTCGGCCACAAGGGCGCCCGCCTGACCAGCCAGGTCTCGCTGCCCGGTCGCTACCTGGTCTACGTGCCGAACGGCTCGATGAACGGGATCTCGCGCAAGCTGCCCGACACCGAGCGTGCGCGCCTGAAGAAGATCCTCAAGGAGGTCCTGCCGGAGCACGCGGGCGTCATCGTGCGCACCGCTGCCGAAGGTGCGACGGAAGAGCAGCTCACCCGCGACGTGCAGCGCCTGACCAGCCAGTGGGAGGCCATCCAGAAGAAGGTCGCCGGTGGCCAGGCCCCGGTGATGCTGCACTCGGAGCCGGACCTGCTCGTCAAGATCGTGCGTGACGTCTTCAACGAGGACTTCACGAAGCTCATCATCGACGGCGAGGCCGCCGGCGGCACCATCGACGAGTACCTGTCGGCCGTCGCGCCCGACCTGAAGGACCGCGTCGTCCGCTACGAGGGCCCGGACTCCTTCGAGGAGTACCGCCTGAACGAGCAGATCGACAAGGCGCTCGACCGCAAGGTCTGGCTGCCCTCCGGTGGTTCGCTCGTCATCGACCGTACCGAGGCCATGACGGTCGTCGACGTCAACACGGGCAAGTTCGTCGGCTCCGGGGGCAACCTCGAGGAGACGGTCACGAAGAACAACCTCGAGGCCGCCGAGGAACTCGTCCGCCAGCTCCGCCTGCGCGACATCGGCGGCATCATCGTCGTCGACTTCATCGACATGGTGCTCGAGGAGAACCGCGACCTCGTGCTCCGCCGCCTGATCGAGTGCCTGAGCCGCGACCGCACGAAGCACCAGGTCGCCGAGGTCACCTCGCTCGGCCTCGTGCAGATGACCCGCAAGAAGATCGGCGTCGGCCTGCGCGAGTCGCTCGACGAGGTCAACGCGAAGGTCAACGACAACAACGCCGACCCGGGCCCGAGCAAGGGGCGTCGCAAGGGACGCAGCGGTGCCGGCGGCAACGGCAGCGGCAGCAACGGCAACGGTGGCAACGGGCACGGCAACGGCGGGGGCAACTCCGGCGGTGGCTCGGGTTCCGGTTCGTCGAACGGGCAGTCGAGCCAGGCGCACCAGATCACCGACGACGTGAAGAGCGCGCTGTCGCGGATCGCCGCCTCGACGATCCCGCACGAGGACTCGCCGGCATCGCCGACCTCGGCGGAGGCACCGACCTCGGCCGACGTCCCCGCAGCGACGTCCGCGTCCGAGGACTCCGGAGCGGGCGAACAGCCCACCGGGTCGAAGCGTCGGCGCCGTGGCGGCCGTGGTGGACGGAGCGGTGAGCAGTCGAACGCTGCCGCGACCGAGGCCACCGAGGTCGCTGAGTCGGCGCCCGTCGCAGTCGAGGCGGAGGCCGCTGTCGAGACGAAGCAGGCCGAGCCGAAGCGCGACCAGCCGAAGCAGGCTGCGCCGAAGCAGGCGGTCGCCGAGGCTGCTGCTCCTGCCGTCGAGCCGAAGGCCAAGGCCCCGGCCCGCCGTCGGGTCAGCTCCAGCGCGACGGTGACTCCGACCGACAACACGGTCGCGATCCTGGACATCCCGCTCAACGCCGCCCCGAAGCGCGAGCCGCGTCAGGTCGCCCCGGACGCCGAGTCGCTGTTGGACTCCGTGCTCCAGGCGCTGCCCGAGCCGAAGCAGCCGGGTCAGGGCCGTTCGCGGTCCCGCCGGGTGTCGTCGCCGAGCATCAGTGCGCCGGCCACGACCGAGGGTGCGTCCGGCGAGGACACCGACGGCTCCGTCATCCTGGGGAACTGAGCGTGACGAACCCCGGTGACTCGCAGCAGGATCGTGGGTACTACGGTGCGGGCTGGCAGCAGCCCGCACCGCCCGGACCCGGGGGAGCCGGCGGTTCCGCGCCGCCGTACGGTGGGCAGCCTGGTGGGCAGCCGCCGTACGGTGGGCAACCTGGCGGGCAGCCTGTTGGGCAGCCGCCGCACGGCGTCCAGCCCACTGCCGGGGTGCCCTACGCCCCGCCGCGACCGCCCCGTGCGCCGGCCGATCCGCGTCGGGCCTTCGCGCCCGGCGCCTCGGTGAACAACACCGCCGGGGCGCTCATCGCCGTGGTGTCCCTCGTGCTGGTCGAGTTCGTGTCCGGCATCGTCGGGCTCATCGGGACGTCCCTCGTCGTCAGCCCGTTCGCGCACTACGGCGCGGGTGCCAGCCTGGTCGGCAGCTTCATCGCCTCGGTGTTCCTGGCGCCGTTCCCGTTCTACGCGGGGGCGTTCCTGGCGCTGGCGTTCCTGACCCCGATCGCCCGCCGCAGCCCGCTGCCGACCGTGCTGCTCCGCGCCGTGCTCGCCGGGGCTGCCGGGACGATCGCCCTCGCGCTCGTCGGTGTCTTCACGGGCGCGTTCGGGGCGATCACCTCGGGAGGTTCCCGACTCGTGATCGACGTCGTCACGAACCCGCTCCGCAACGGCGTGCCGTTCACGGTGATGCTCCTGGCGAGTGCGACCGCGGCGTGGCTGTGGCTCGGGCGCCCGCGACGGAACCGTGGCCCCGCGCCGACGTCCGGCCTGCCGGGGACGGTACGGCCCGCCGACGCCGTCCCGCCCGCGACCGTGCAGCCGGGGCCGCAGCAGCCGCAGCAGGGCCCGTACGGACAGGGTCTGGTCCAGCCGGACCCCCACGGGCAGTACGGCGGCCAGTACGGCGCACAGCCCCGTCCGGACCAGCAGCAGCCGCCGGCAGCCCCCTGGGGCGGTCCAGCGCCCCGCTGACCTCGCTTCGTCGCTCGTGCGGTCGTGTGGGCGGTCGTGTGGGCGCTGCACGGTGCGAGGTTGACCACATGGTGCGGCCTTCGTACCTCGCACCATGTGGGCAACCTCGCACGGTGCGCACGTGCCCGAGGCGCGACGGCGGCCCGGCGAGGTCATGCGCGGTGCGGCGTCCGCCTGTCGCCGCACCGTGCGGGGTTCACCGGGCGGTGCAGCGGCCGCGGCACGGTGCGAGCCTCTGGCGACGCACCGTGCTGCCGACCTCGCACGCTGTGGGCAACCTCGCACGGTGCGCACGTGCCCGAGACGCGGCCGCGCACCATGCGACAGGACGGACGTGGCGGGGGTGCGCCGGGCCTCCCGTCCGCACCGTGCGAGGTTCCGGACGCCGTGGGAGCCGGCGTGCGCCGCACCGAGTCCAGAACCTCGCACCGTGCGTGCCTGGCGCACCCGCGCGGCGCGTCAGTGGGCGCGCTTGTCGCGCTGCGCCACACGCAGGCCGCTGCGGATGAGCCGCAGCACGAGCTCCCGGCCGGACACCGCAGAGGCCCCCGCGGCGACCAGCTCGTCGTACTTCGCGAGCGGCACGTCGTAGTGGTCGTGGTCGAACGCACGACGCGGCACACCGGCGCGTGCAGCGAACGCGTGGAGTTCCGCGTAGGATTCATCACTGACGAGGTGCGACCACAGAGTGTCGTGAGCGGGCCACGTCGGTGGGTCGATCAACACGGTCACCGTGCAATCGTACGTGTGTCGCCGTTTGACCGGACCCATGGGGATCGAGTATTCTCGATCCCTGGTGTCAGCGGGCCGTTCTGCCTGCGTCGCCGATCGGGCCCGGCCTTCCGGGAGCCGCTCGTGCAGAAGTGGGCACCCGAGACTTCCCTCAAGCAGAGTTACGTAAGGATTTCCACGTGGTTTACGCAGTAGTGCGCGCCGGCGGCCGTCAGGAAAAGGTCGAGGTCGGCACCATCCTGACCGTCGACCGTGTCAAGGCGGACGACAAGGGCAACATCGACCTCGCCCCCGTGCTCCTCGTGGACGGTGACAAGATCACGTCGGCGGCTTCCGAGCTCGTCAACGTGACCGTCACCGCCGAGGTGCTCGACGACCTGCGCGGTCCGAAGGTCATCATCCAGAAGTTCAAGAACAAGACCGGGTACAAGAAGCGCCAGGGTTTCCGCGCTGAACTGACCCGCGTCAAGATCACCAAGATCGCGTAAGGGAGTCAGCTCATGGCACACAAGAAGGGTGCGAGTTCCACTCGCAACGGTCGTGACTCGAACGCACAGCGCCTCGGCGTGAAGCGCTTCGGTGGCGAGGTCGTCAACGCCGGCGAGATCATCATCCGCCAGCGTGGCACCCACTTCCACCCGGGCGCCAACGTCGGCCGCGGTGGCGACGACACGCTGTTCGCCCTCTCGGCCGGTTCGGTCGAGTTCGGCACCAAGGGTGGCCGCAAGGTCATCAACATCGTCAACGCGTAGTCGCGACGATCAGCTTCAGCGGGAGGGGCGGGCCGAGTGCCCGCCCCTCCTTCGCTTTTCCCGCCGACGGATCTCGTCGGCACAACGCGCTGACGGATCTCGTCGGCACAACGCGCTGACGGACCCCGTCGGCGCAACGATCTTCCAGGAGTGGAACCATGGCGACCTTCGTCGACCGCGTGACCCTGCACCTCAGCGCGGGGAAGGGCGGCAACGGTTGCGTCTCGGTCCGCCGTGAGAAGTTCAAGCCCCTCGCCGGGCCCGACGGTGGCAACGGCGGTGACGGCGGCGACATCGTGCTCGTGGCCGACCCGCAGGTCACCACGTTGCTCGGCTACCACCGCTCTCCGCACCGTTCGTCCAAGAACGGTCAGCCGGGCATGGGCGACCACCGCAGCGGCGTCAGCGGCGAGGTCCAGGAGCTCCCGCTCCCGATCGGCACCGTCGTGTACGACGAGGCCGGCGAGGTCATCGCCGACCTGACCGAGCCCGGCACGCGCGTCGTCGTGGCCCCCGGTGGCCAGGGCGGCCTCGGCAACGCGGCGCTCTCCACCACCAAGCGCAAGGCCCCCGGCTTCGCGCTCCTCGGCACCGAGGGCTGGGCGGGTGACATCAGCCTCGAGCTGAAGACCATCGCCGACGTCGCCCTCGTCGGGTTCCCGAGCGCCGGCAAGTCCTCGCTCATCGCCGCGATCTCGGCCGCGAAGCCGAAGATCGCCGACTACCCCTTCACCACGCTCACCCCGAACCTCGGCGTCGTCGAGTCGGGCGAGAGCCGCTTCACGGTCGCGGACGTCCCCGGGCTGATCGAGGGCGCGTCGGAGGGCAAGGGCCTCGGCCTCGAGTTCCTGCGGCACGTCGAGCGCTGCGAAGCCCTGCTGCACGTCATCGACTGCGCGACGATGGACCCGGGCCGCGACCCGATCAGCGACCTCGACGTCATCCTCGGCGAGCTCGAGCGTTACCCGGTTCCGGAGGGCCAGGTGCCGCTGCTCGAGCGTCCGCAGCTCATCGCGCTCAACAAGATCGACGTGCCGGACGCCGCCGAGCTCGCCGAGTTCGTCACCGCCGAGCTCGAGGGCCGTGGCTACCGCGTGTTCCCGATCTCCACGGCGTCGCACAAGGGTCTGCGTGAGCTGACCTTCGCGTTGGCCGAGGTCGTCGAGCAGGGTCGTGCCAAGCGCGCGGCCGAGCCCGTCGTCGAGCGCATCGTCATCCGCCCCCGTGCGGTCAACGACCAGGGCTTCACGGTCCGTGCCGAGGGCGGCGAGGAGCACCGCTTCTTCCGCGTCCGCGGCGCGAAGCCGGAGCGCTGGATCCAGCAGACCGACTTCACCAACGAGGAGGCGATCGGCTTCCTGGCCGATCGGCTCGCGAAGCTCGGCGTCGAGGACGGCCTGTTCAAGGCCGGCGCGGTGGCCGGCTCGACCGTCGTGATCGGTGGCGACGGCGGCATGGTCTTCGACTGGGAGCCGACGCTCACGTCCACCGCGGAGCTCATCACGAGCGCGCGCGGGACCGACGCCCGCATCGGTGCGACCTCGCGTCCGACCCGCAACGAGCGTCGCGAGGAGTACTTCGAGCGGATGGACGCCAAGGCGGCCGCCCGTGCCGAGCTCGAGCAGGAGCGTGTCTCCGGTCTCTGGGTGAACGACGAGGTCGTCACCAGCGACGACCCCGAGACCGGCGACCCCGAGACCGGCGTCGAGACCGGCGACTTCGAGACCAGCGACCAGAAGGACTGACCGCGGCATGACCGACACGACCGCCCGCACCGACCTCGGACCCGTCACCCGGCGAGAGGACATCCCGCGTGCGCGGCGGATCGTGGTCAAGGTCGGCTCGTCCTCGGTCAGCGGTGACGCCGCCGGCCAGATCGGTCCGCTGGTGGACGCCCTGGCCAGCGCCTACGGCCGTGGCACCGAGGTCGTGCTCGTGTCGTCCGGTGCGATCGCGACCGGGTTCCCGTTCCTCGGGCTCGAGGGCCGTCCCGACGACCTCGCCACGCAGCAGGCCGCCGCGGCCACCGGCCAGAACGTCCTGATGTTCCGGTACCAGAAGGAACTCGACCGGCACCGGGTCGTCGCGGCGCAGATCCTGCTGACCGCCGGCGACCTGCAGAACCCCACGCACCGGGTCAACGCGCAGCGCGCCATCGACCGGCTGCTCGCCCTGCGGGTGCTGCCGATCGTGAACGAGAACGACACGGTCGCCACGCACGAGATCCGCTTCGGTGACAACGACCGGCTCGCCGCCCTGGTGGCGCGGCTGCTCGGTGCCGACGCCCTGGTGCTGCTGTCCGACGTCGAGGCCCTGTACACGAAGCCGCCGGAGCAGCCCGGCGCCGAGCGCATCGACGAGGTACCGTTCGGCGACGAGCTCGCCGGCGTCACGTTCGGCTCCGTCGGCAAGTCCGGCGTGGGGACCGGGGGAGCAGGCACCAAGGTCGCGGCCGCACGGCTCGCGGCCGAGTCGGGTACGTCGGTCCTGGTGACCGCCACGGCCCTCGTCGACCGCGCCCTGTCGGGCGAGCACGTCGGCACCTGGTTCCACGCCGCGCCGCGTCCCTGACACGGGTCGGACCGCGCTCGGAGCGGTCACGACTCGCCGCCGGGACGGCGCCGACCGGTCAGGGACCGTCGGCGCGGGGGTCGCGGAGCGACGGTCTGCGACCGCTCGCGTGGCGCCGGCCGACGTGTCGTGACCGGTCGGCGTGGTGAACGCGACGGCCTGGAGGCCCGGCACGGGTCCCGGGGGCCGGTGCCGGGCCTCCAGGCGGTCACGACGCACCGACGGACTGCGTCGAACGGTCGGGACCGGTCGACGGGGTCGGCGCGAGGCGACGTGGTGCTACCGCTCGGCGGTCGTGGTGCAACGTGCCGTGACCGGTCGGCCGGCGAGACGCCGTCACGCCCGTCACGGGCCGACGAGCGGACCTAGACTCGGTCCATGTCGTCGATCGCGCCCGCCCCGACCCTGACCGACACGCTCGTGGCTGCCCGGACCGCCTCGTCGGCGCTGGCGACCGCGACGACGGCGGTCAAGGACGCCGCCCTGGTGGCGATCGCCGCCGGGGTCCGCGCCGCCACCGACGAGATCGTCGCCGCGAACCACGGTGACCTGGTCGCGGGCGAGGAGAGCGGCCTGTCCTCCGGCCTCGTCGACCGCCTCCGACTCGACCCCGCACGCATCGAGGCGCTGGCCACCGCGGTCGAGGACGTCGTCGGCCTGCAGGACCCGGTGGGCGAGCACCTGCGGGGCTCGCTGCTGCCGAACGGCCTGCAGCTCACCCAGGTGCGGGTGCCGTTCGGGGTCGTCGGCGCCATCTACGAGGCACGACCGAACGTCACGGTCGACATCGCCTCGCTCGCGCTGAAGTCCGGCAACGCGGTCGTGCTCCGCGGGGGTTCGGCGGCCCAGCGGACGAACGCCGTGCTCGTGGCCCGCATCCAGGACGCCGTCGAGTCGGTCGGCCTGCCGCGCGAGCTCGTGCAGACCATCGACGAGTTCGGCCGTGCCGGCGCCACCGAGCTCATGCGCGCCCGCGGCCTGGTCGACGTGCTCATCCCGCGCGGCAGCGCCTCGCTCATCCAGACCGTCGTCACCGAGTCGCAGGTCCCCGTGATCGAGACCGGTGCCGGCGTGGTGCACGTGTTCCTCGACGCATCGGCGCCCGAGCAGCGCGCCGTCGACATCGTCCTGAACAGCAAGGTGCAGCGGCCGAGCGTCTGCAACGCCCTCGAGACCCTCCTGGTGCACGAGCAGGCGGCCGAGCGGCTGCTGCCCGTGCTCGCGGACCGGCTCCGCGCCTCCGGTGTCACGCTGCGTGGTGACGACGCCACGCGGGCGATCGTGCCGGGCGTGCTGCGCGCCACCGACGAGGACTGGGCGACCGAGTCGATGGACCTCGACCTGTCGATCCGCGTCGTGCCGGACGTCGACGCCGCGATGGCGCACATCGCGCGCTGGTCCACCCACCACACCGAGTCGATCGTCACGAACGACGTCGACACGGCCGAGCGGTTCCTGGCGACGGTCGACTCGGCGGTCGTGATGGTGAACGCGTCGACGCGCTTCACCGACGGCGGGGAGTTCGGCTTCGGCGCCGAGGTGGGCATCTCGACGCAGAAGCTGCACGCGCGTGGCCCGATGGGGCTGCCGGAGCTCACGAGCACCAAGTGGATCGTGCGCGGGAACGGCCAGATCCGCGGCTAGACTGAACGGCGTCTTTCCCCGACCGAACGGAGCACCGAACGATGACCTTCCTCGCAGAAGCTGCGGAGCACGCCTCCGGGGCCCCGGCGTTCGTGTTCCCGCTCGTCGGCGCGCTGTTCTTCATCTTCCTGGGCTTCGTCACCTGGAGCTTCCGCGACGTGGCCTACCGCCACTCGCAGAAGTTCGAGGCCACCCGCCACCACGAGACGGGTGTCGACGAGTTCGGTCACACCAAGAGCTGATCTGCACCCGATGCTCGAGAGCACCGGACGACCGCGCATCGGGGTGATGGGCGGCACGTTCGACCCCATCCACCACGGTCACCTCGTCGCGGCGTCCGAGGTAGCTCGGGCGTTCGACCTGGACGAGGTCGTGTTCGTCCCCACCGGTCAGCCGTACATGAAGTCCGGCGTCACGGATGCCGAGCACCGCTACCTGATGACGGTCATCGCGACCGCGTCCAACCCGATGTTCACGGTGAGCCGCGTCGACATCGACCGCCCCGGCCCGACGTACACGGTCGACACGCTCCGCGACCTGCACGAACAGCGGCCCGACGCGCAGCTCGTCTTCATCTCGGGCGCAGACGCCGTTCAGCAGATTGTCGACTGGAAAGACCATGATGGTCTCTGGGACCTCGCGCACTTCGTCGCCGTGACGCGTCCGGGACACGACCTGAGCATCAGCGGACTCCCCGAGCGAGACGTAAGCTTGCTCGAAGTCCCCGCACTGGCCATCTCGTCGACCGACTGCCGCGACCGGGTGAGACGTGGTTCCCCCGTCTGGTACCTGGTCCCCGACGGGGTCGTCCAGTACATCTCCAAGCACCACCTGTATCGGAGCGTTGCATGAGTTCGTCCGACGCGCAGCCGCCCCTGTCGCGGCGCCAGGCGCGCGAGCGGGAGCGTGCCGCAGCAGCCGGTTCGCAGCCCGCGACGCCGCCGCCGACCGTCGCCGCACCCGCCGAGTCGACGGAACCCCGTCCTCGGCCCGGTTCGCACGTGGCACCCGCTCCCGGCGGTCCGGCCCAGTCCTCCGCTCCGGCGTCCGCCGCGACGGGCACGTCGGCACCGACGGGCACGCCGGCCTCGGCGCCCTCCGTGCCGGTGACCTCCGTCCCTGCAGCCGGGGTGTCGCCGTTCCCGCCCGCCTCGGCGACCGAGATCGTCCCCGGCAGCGGTGGTCTGACCCGCCGCCAGATCCGCCAGCAGCGCGCCGCCGAGAACCAGGCGGTCCTGCCGGTCCCGCTGCAGAACCCCACGCCGCAGTCCTCCGACCGCACCGTTGAGGACGTCCTCGGCTCGGTCGACACCATCGAGCCGACCTCGGCCACGCGCGCCGCGGACGAGCCGTCCGGTTCCGAGACCCCCACGGTGCTCGACGAGGCAGCGGTCGCCCAGGCCACCGAGGCCGACGGGTCGCCCGACGCCCTCGAGCCGCTCGACGAAGCCGCTGCGCACGCCGAGGAGCCCCGCCGCCACCGGTCGACCTGGTCGCCGCCCGCCGACGACGCTTCCGAAGCACAGCCCGAAGCCGGGGCCGCGGACGACGCTCCCGCAGGGACGTTCAGCGACCAGACGGGCACCGACGAGACGGGCGCCGACCAGACGGGCACCGACGAGACGGGCGCCGACCAGACGGGCACCGACGAGACGCAGGCCGACGCGGACGCCCCGGCCGACGTCGCCGCACCCGAGCACCCCTCGGCTACGCCGCTCCCGGGGATCCCGGACGGCGCGCCGTCGACCCCGGCGGTGTTCCCGCTGTCCCTCGACCCCGAGGACGACGACACCAACGAGGTCCCGATCCCGGAGCCCGCACGGACCGAGCCCCCGAAGGTCCCCGCGTCCTTCCAACGGCCGGCCGAGCCGAAGCCGATGACGACGGCCTTCGAGCCGCCCGTCGGGCACTGGTCGCAGCAGGCGCACGGCTCGAACGACGCCGAGGTGCACGACGACTCGACCGGCACCCGCCGGATCGCGGTCACCGACACCAACGCGATCATCCTGCCGAACTCGGCCCTGGCCGACCCGACCGGAGCGCTGAACGCGACGGGCGAGGTGATCCTCACGGGGTCCATCGACCTGCCCGCGTCGCTGTCCTCGACGGGGTCGCACCGACCGATCGACGGTGCCGAGGTCGACCGCCTGCTCGAGCAGCACGACGAGCAGCCCGAGACCGACGCCAGCCCGGTGCGCGCCAGCCGCGCGGTGTCCAGCCACACCTCGACCCGCCAGGTCGTCCTCGCCGCCGCGAAGCCGAAGGAGTCGCGCACGCCGCTCATCCTCGGCGTCACGGTCGGCGCCGTCGGTGTCGCCGCAGCCGCGGTCATCATCGTCGCGCTCGTCACGACCCACACCTTCGGCGGCTGACGCCCCGACCCGAACCACCGATCCCGACACCTGCGTCGGCCGCGGCCTGGCCGTGCGTCGGCGGGGTGGCTTATGATCGTGACCCATGAAGCGATCCGGCTCCCTGCCGGGTCGACGACCGGAAGGAATCCGTGACCGCCTCCACTCGCGCACTGGAACTCGTGCAGGCCGCCGCTCTCGCGGCGGACGCCAAGCAGGCCGAGGACCTCGTCGCGCTCGATGTGACCGGGCCGTTGCAGCTCACGGACGTGTTCCTGCTCGCAACCGGTCGGAACGAGCGCAACGTGCAGTCCATCGCCGATGCGGTCGAGGAGCGCCTCCTCGAGCTCGGCGCCAAGACCCTCCGCCGCGAAGGCCGGAGCGAGGGCCGCTGGGTCCTCATCGACGTCGGCGACATCGTGGTGCACGTCTTCCACGACGAGGACCGTCAGTACTACTCGCTCGAGCGGCTCTGGGCAGACTGCCCGACCATCCCGCTCGCGCTCCCGGTGGACCACACCGCCTGATCAGCGACGCGCCCGGGTGACGGCTTCGATTTCGTTGCCCGGCGTTCGCATGGTGTACGCTTCTATGGTGCCTCCGGGGAACCGGTCGGCACGGATGCAACACAATCTGGGTCTGTGGCGCAGCTGGTAGCGCACCTGCATGGCATGCAGGGGGTCAGGGGTTCGAGTCCCCTCAGATCCACCAACAACCCCCGTCGTTCCCCGGAACGACGGGGGTTTCCTCGTGGTGCGGGTGGCCGCACGTGCCCGATACGCTGAGCGCATGAGCAACGATGCGCCGCTGTCCGGAACCCCGCTGACGATCTCCGCCGCCGGGTACACGGCCGATATCGCCACGGTCGGTGCGACGCTGCGGACCCTGCGGCACGAGGGTCGCGACCTGATCGTGCCGTTCGCCGCCGACGAGGTCCGACCGGCGTTCCGCGGTGCCGTCCTCGCTCCGTGGCCGAACCGCGTGGTCGACGGCGAGTACTCGTTCGGCGGTGTCGACCACGAGCTCGCGCTCACCGAACCGGCACGGCACCACGCCCTGCACGGACTGGTCGCGTGGACCGACTTCCGGGTCGAGGCGCAGGAGTCCGACCGCGTGGTGCTCGCCACCACCGTGCAGGCCCAGGCGGGCTACCCGTACCGTGTCGAGGTCCTGGTCGAGTACCGGCTGGACGACGCCGGGCTGCACACGACGATCACCGGCACGAACTCCGGCGCGGACGACGCCCCGTGGGGGACCGGCCCGCACCCCTACCTGGTCGCCGGCCCCGGCACGGTGGACGACTGGACCCTCACCCTGCCCGCAGCCGAGGTGCTCGAGGTCACCCCGGACCGACTGATCCCGACCGACCTGGTCCCCGTGCACGACGAGTTCGACCTGCGCACCGCCACACGCATCGGCGACCGGTTCATCGACCACGCCTTCACCGGCTTCGACCGCGACGCCGACGGGGTCGCGACCATCGCCCTGACCGCTGCGGACGGCCGGGGTGTCCGCGCGACCTTCGGTCCGGAGTGCCCGTGGGTGCAGGTGCACACGGCCGACCACGTCGTCCCCGAATACCACCGCGCCGGCCTGGCGGTCGAGCCGATGACGTGCGCTCCCGATGCCTTCAACGACGGTGTCGACCGCGGTCTCGTGGCGCTCGCCCCCGGTGCGTCCCACGCCGCTGCATGGACGATCTCCGCGATCTGACCGGTCCGTCGGCCGGCGCCCGCGTCGAGGTCCGCCGGCTCGATCCGGTCCCCGACCTCGGCGCGCTGGCCGCCGCGGTCGAGGGCGACCTGGTGTGGCTCGACTCCGCGCTGCCGGACGGCGCACCCGACGCCGCTCGACCACGGGCGCGATGGTCGGTGCTGACGTGGACGGACGGGCCGTTCGGGGCCCGGTTCCGGCACCAGGACCGGCAGGCGTCCGTCGAGGTCGCCGCGCCCGCTGCCGGCTGGTTCGGCCCGTCGTCGTCCGACGACCGCCCGGCCTTCGCCGTGCTGGCCGACCTCCTGGCGCGGACGCCGCAGCTGCCCGAGCCGATCGCCGGCTGCGGCTTCGCACTCGGCTGGGTCGGGTTCCTCGGGTACGAGCTCGGTCGCGAGTCCGGCGGCCCGGACCGCACCGCCGACGGCCACGCCGACGCCGACCTGCGGTTCGTGGACCGCGCCGTGGTCGTCGACCACACCGGTGGCGCCTGGGCGCTGACGCTCGTCGCCGACGCGGAACCGGCGGCCAGCGCGCAGAACCGGGCGTGGCTCGAGACGGTGACCAGGTCGCCGTCGACGGCCGACGTGGCGGACGCGGCCACGGGCCTCCCGGCCGGGGTGTCGTCAGCGGTCGGACGCACGTCGCGAGCCGACCACGAACGCGCCGTCGACGCGTGCCGCGCCGAGATCCGCGAGGGCAACGCGTTCCAGGTCTGTCTCACCACCTCCTTCTCCGTGCCGGGCAGGGGCCGGGAGGCCCGGGTCGGCCCCGGCACGGACCCGCACCTGTCCGACTACCTCCGGATGCGGGCGTCGGACCCCGTCCCGTTCGGTGCGTACCTGCGGCTCGGCCCGCTGCGCGTGGCGAGCCGGTCGCCGGAGCGGTTCCTGCGGATCGCCGCGGACCGCACCGTGCTGGCGGAACCGATCAAGGGCACGCGGCGACGACTCGCCGACGCTGCTGCCGACGCGGCCGTGCGGGACGAACTCGCGGTGAGCGCCAAGGACCGTGCCGAGAACGTGATGATCGTGGACCTGCTGCGGAACGACCTGCTGCGGACGGCGATCCCCGGGTCGGTGCACGTCGAACGGCTGTGCGCGGTCGAGACCTACGCGAGCGTGCACCAGATGGTGTCGACGATCGGTGCCGTGCTGCCGTCGGGGACGTCGCCGGCGGACGTGGTGCGGGCGGCGTTCCCACCGGGGTCGATGACCGGCGCGCCGAAGATCAGCGCGATGGCGATCGCCGACCGGCTCGAGGGCGCGCCGCGCGGGGTGTACTCGGGGACGATCGGGTACTTCTCGGCGAGCGGTGCGGTCGACCTGTCGGTGGTCATCCGGACACTGGTGACGGTGGTGGACGCCTCGGGCGGCGGGGTGGATCCGGTCGAGGTCCGGTCGCGGACGCTCGGGGCCGGGGGAGCGGTGACGTGGTCGTCGGTGGCGTCGGACGAGGCGGACGAGGTCGTGACGAAGACGCGGTCCGTGCTCGGCGCGGTCGGTGCGGTGGCGACGTGGTGAGCTGACCGAACACGCGTTCGACCCGATTGTCCACGGATGTCGGACGCGATTGACATCATCGAACACATGTTCGAATATGAGGGCATGCAGACGGCGGCGGCACTCCGGTCGCCCGGCCCGGACCGGGTCGGGCGGGGCGGTGCTGCGCGCGGGGGTTCGGGTGCTGCGCGCGCGGGCACGGGTGCTGCGCGTGGGGGCGGCGCGGGCGCTGCGGACCACCTCGGTGACGCCCGGGCGGCGCTCGACCGCATCACGTCCCTGCGGTCCCGGGTCACCGACATGGAGTCCACCCGTGTCGACACCGCTGGGCTCCCGACCGCCTCCGCTCTCGAACCCCTGCTGCCCGGCGGTGCGATCCGGGTCGGCGGCACCTACGCCGTCCCCGAGTCGGTGCTGCTCGCGATCACCATGCTGCAGGCGGCCTCGGCGTCCGGTGCGTGGTGCGCGGTCGTCGGGGTGCCGTCCTTCGGGATCGAGGCCGCGGCCGCCGCGGGGATCGACCTCGAGCGGCTCGTGCTCGTCCCCGATCCGGGCGACCAGTGGCTCGCGGTGACCGCGGCGATGGCCGATGTCGCCCAGATCGTGCTCACCCGGCCGCTCGGCCGGGTGGTGCCGGGCGACGTCGCCCGCCTGTCGGCCCGGCTCCGGCAACGCGGCGGGGCCCTCGTCGCGCTCGGGTCCTGGCCCGGTGCCGACGTCACGCTGCGGATCACGTCGTCGGTGTGGAGCGGCATCGGGCAGGGCCACGGGCACCTGACCGAGCGTCGCGCCACCGTGACGGCGACCGGTCGTGCGGGTGCGGTGCGCCCCACGAGCGCCGAACTGCTCCTGCCCGCGGCCGACGGCACGGTCCGGACGGCGACCCCCGTGCCGTCGGTGGGGTCCGGCGACACCCGGGTGCTGCGGCCCGTGGCGGTGGCGTCGTGACCGCCGCGGTGCTGCTGTGCGTGGCGGTGGCGTCGTGATCGCGCCGGGGCGTGTCCGTGCCGACGCGATCGCCCGCGGCGGGGCGCTGCCCGAGCCACCGCCGACCCGCACCATCGTGCTCTGGTGTCCGGACTGGCCGGTGATCGCGGCGGCCCGCGCGGCCGGGGCACCGCCGGAGCAGCCCTTCGCCGTGGTCGCGAAGGGCCTGGTGTTCGCGAGCTCCGCGTCCGCACGGCAGCACGGCGTCGTCCGGGGCATCAGGGTGCGCGAGGCACAGGCGCGCTGTCCGGAGCTCGTCGTGCACCCCTACGACGACGCCCTCGACCACCGCGCGTTCGAACCCGTCATCCGCGCGGTCGAGGCCGCCGTCCCCGGGGGCGAGGTACTGCGGCCCGGCACCCTCGCCCTGCGTGCCCGGGGACCGGCGCGGTACTACGGCGGCGAGCGGGCGGCCGCGGCGACCCTGGCGGGGATCGCGGCCGACCACGGTGCCCCGGCGGTGCGGGCCGGTGTGGCGGACACCCCGTTCGCAGCGGAGCAGGCGGCACGGGCTCGGCCGGTGCGTCCCGGCGAACGGGTACGGATCGTGCCGGTCTCCGGCTCGTCGGACTTCCTGGCGGCCCTGCCCCTCGGTGTGCTCGGCGACCCCGAGCTCGCGACGGTGCTCGACCGGCTCGGCATCACCACGCTGGGCGATTTCGCGTCGCTCAGTGACGAGCAGGTCCGCGACCGGTTCGGGGTCGCCGGGGCGTTCCTGCACCGGCTGGCCGGCGGACGCGACCCACGGGAGATCTCGGCGCGCGCGATCCCGCCCGAGCTCCGGATCGAGGCCGCCTTCGAGCCCCCGCTCGACCGTGCCGACCAGATCGCGTTCGCGTTCCGGCGCTCCGCCGACGACTTCGCCGCACGCCTCCGCGCCGCGGGGCTGGTCGCGACGACCATCCGGGTGGGGATCGTCGACGAGCGGGACATCCTGCTCGAACGCACGTGGGCGCACCCCCGGTGGTTCGACGCCGCCGACGTCGTCGACCGGGTGCGGTGGCAGCTCGCCGGCGGGGTCGACCCGACCGGGCTCGAGGCCCCCGTCACCTCGGTCGTGCTCGAGCCGGTCGCCGTCGACGACATGGCGAACCACGAACGCGGACTCTGGGGCTCCGGACCGGACGAGCGCGTGCACCACGGGCTGGCCCGGATCCAGGGCATGGTCGGGCACGACGGGGTGGTGAGCCCGCGGGTCGGTGGTGGCCGGACACTGTCCGAGCGGGTGGTGCTCGTGCCGTGGGGCGACGCCCCGCCCGGCGGCGAGCGTGCCCTGGCCACCGTGCGCGACCGCCCCTGGCCCGGCAAGCTGCCCGGCCCGCCGCCCGCCACCGTCCTCGAGCGTCCCCGGCCGGTCGACGTGGTCTCCGGCGACGGCGCGAGCGTCGACGTCGACGACCGCGGCGTGCTGTCCGGCGCGCCCGAACGCTTCCGCGCCGAGGGGGACCGGGGCGGCGGGTTCGCACCCGTCACGGCCTGGGCGGGCCCCTGGCCGCTCGTCGTGCGGTGGTGGGAGTCCGGTGGTCGACGACTGCACCGGCTGCAGCTCGTCGACGCCGAGGGTCGTGCCTGGTACCTGGTGCTGGCGGACCACCGGTGGTGGGCGGAGGCGATCGCCACGTGAACCGATCCAGGAGCAGGACCTGATGGGCTACAGCAACCCACCCGTGCCGTGGTCGCAGTTCGAACGCGCCCTGTCGGACAAGCGCAGTCCGGGGACGGCGAAGGCCGGCGACGGCGGGGACAGCCCGGCGTGGTCGCGGAAGCGCGAGCCGTACGTGCCCACGGACCAGCCGGCGGCTGCGGACGACGGCCCTCCGGTCGTGCCGTACGCCGAGCTGCACGCGCACTCGGCCTTCAGCTTCCTCGACGGCGCCAGCCAGCCCGAGCAGCTGTTCGAGGAAGCCGCACGGCTGCGCCTGCACGCCCTCGCCCTCACCGACCACGACGGCTTCTACGGTGCCGCCCGGATGGCCGAGGTCGCCGAGGCGTACCCGCAGGTCGGCACCGTCTACGGCACCGAGCTCTCGCTGGGCCTGACTGAACCGCAGAACGGCGTCCCCGATCCCGAGGGCTCCCACCTGCTCCTGCTCGCCGACGGGCAGGGCGGCTACCACCGGCTCGCGGGCGCGGTGACGAGTGCGCACCTCGCGGCCGGGTCCGAGAAGGGCAGCCCGCGCTACGACCTCGACGAGCTCGCGGGACGGGCCGACGGACACTGGCGGGTGCTCACCGGGTGCCGGAAGGGCACCGTCCGGCAGGCGCTCGAGCAGGGCGGGGAGTCCGCGGCGGAGACCGCGCTGCGCGTGCTGCTCGACCGCTTCGGGCGCAGCAACGTCGTGGTGGAGCTCCTCGACCACGGCGACCCGCTCGACAGCGCGCGGAACGACGTGCTCGCGACCCTCGCCGAGCGGTACACGCTGCCCCTGGTCGCGACCGGCAACGTCCACTACGCCACCCCGGACCGGTTCCCGGTGGCGACGGCGCTGGCCGCGGTCCGGGCCCGGCGCAGCCTCGACGAGATCGACGGGTGGCTGCCGGCCGCCGACACCGCGCACCTGCGCTCCGGCGCCGAGATGACCCGGCGGTTCGGGCGGTACCCGGGGGCGATCGAGAACACCGTCACACTGGCCGACGAACTCGGGTTCCGGCTGCGCACGGTCAAGCCCGGGCTGCCCGACCTCGACGTGCCGGACGGCCACACCGCGATGTCCTGGTTGCGGGAGCTCACCTGGACGGGTGCACGTCGGCTCTACCCCGGCAGTGCTGACGGCGTGGAACCGCAGAAGCGCGAGCGCATCGAACGCGAGCTCGCGGTGATCGAGGACAAGAACTTCCCCGGCTACTTCCTGATCGTGCGCGACATGGTGCAGTACGCCCGCGGCCGGGGGATCCTCTGCCAGGGGCGGGGCTCCGCCGCGAACTCCGCTGTCTGCTACCTGCTGGAGATCACCGCGGTGGACTCGATCCGCTACGGCCTGCCGTTCGAGCGGTTCCTGTCGGCGATGCGCGACGAAGAGCCCGACATCGACGTCGACTTCGACTCGGACCGCCGCGAAGAGGTGATCCAGTACGTCTACGAGAAGTACGGCCGGTACAACGCCGCCCAGGTCGCGAACGTCATCACGTACCGCCCGAAGGGTGCCGTCCGCGACATGGCGAAGGCCCTCGGCCACAGCCCGGGGCAGCAGGACGCCTGGTCGAAGCAGGTCGAACGGTGGGGCTCGGTGACCGAGAGCCAGGACCACGACATCCCACCGGCGGTCGTCGGGCTGGCGAGCGACGTCCTGGGCTTCCCACGCCACCTCGGCATCCACTCGGGCGGCATGGTGCTCACCGACCGGCCGGTGGGCGAGGTCGTGCCGATCGAGCACGCGCGGATGGACGGCCGCACGGTGCTGCAGTGGGACAAGGACGACTGCGCCTTCATGGGGCTCGTGAAGTTCGACATGCTCGGCCTCGGCATGCTCGCGGCGCTGCAGTACTCGTTCGACCTGGCGGCGGAGCACTGCGGGGAACGCTGGGAGATGCACTCCATGCCGAAGGAGGAACAGGGCGTCTACGACCAGCTCTGCCGAGCCGACACCATCGGGGTGTTCCAGGTGGAGTCCCGCGCGCAGATGGGCACCCTGCCCCGGCTGCTCCCACGGCGGTTCTACGACCTGGTGATCGAGGTCGCCCTCGTCCGCCCCGGCCCGATCCAGGGCGGTGCCGTGCACCCCTACATCCGGCGTCGGACCGGCGAGGAACCGATCACGTACATCCACCCGTCGCTCGAACCGGTGCTCGAACGCACCCTCGGCGTGCCGCTGTTCCAGGAGCAGCTCATGCAGATGGCGATCGCGGTCGGCAACTGCTCGGGCGACGACGCCGACCTGCTGCGGCGGGCGATGGGGTCGAAGCGCGGCCACGAGAAGATCGACCGGCTGCGCGACAAGCTCTACGCGGGCATGTCGGACAACGGCATCCACGGCGAGGACGCCGACGCGATCTACGCGAAGATCCAGGCGTTCGCGAACTTCGGCTTCGCGGAGAGTCACTCGATCAGCTTCGCCCTGATCGTCTACGCGAGCGCCTGGATGCGCCTGCACTACCCGGGGGCGTTCCTGGCCGCGCTGCTCCGGGCGCAGCCGATGGGGTTCTACTCACCGCAGACCCTGGTCGCCGACGCCCGTCGGCACGGCGTCCAGGTGCTCCGACCGGACATCCTCCGCTCGGGTGTCGACGCCACGCTCGAACCGCTCGGCGACGACCAGGTGGTGCCCCCGTGCGGTGACGACGCCTGCCTGCACACCGAGCAGCCGCCGGTGCTGCCCTTCGACAAGGCACTGCCCGACGACACCGCACGGCACCGCCGCGACGGCGCGTTCGCGGTCCGGCTCGGACTCGCCGAGGTCGCCTCGCTCAGCCGGAAGAGCGCCGAGAAGATCGTCGCCGAGCGTGACGCGAACGGTCCCTTCGTCGACATGTCCGACCTGGCCCGCCGGGTGGGGCTGACGACGGCGCAGCTCGAGGCGCTCGCCGCCGCCGACGCCTTCGCCCCGTTCGACATCGACCGCCGCGGGGCGATGTGGTCGGCGGCGCAGGCCGCTGCGGAGCGCGCCGACCAGCTGCCGGACACGCAGGTCGTCGTCCAACCGCCGCTGTTCGGGCAGATGACGAGCGGCGACGTCCTGATCGCCGACATGTGGTCGACGGGAATGACGACCGACGACCACCCCGTCCGGCACGTGCGCGACCGGCTTGCCGCCCGCCGGGTGCTCAGCGTGCAGGACACCGCGACGGCCGAGACCGGGCGGCGGGTCGAGATCGGCGGGATCGTCACGCACCGGCAGCGTCCGGCGACGGCATCGGGGATCACGTTCATGAACGTCGAGGACGAGACCGGGCTGGTCAACGTCATCTGCAGCGTCGGGGTGTGGGGCCGCTACCGCCGGGTGGCCCGGGAATCCCCGGCGGTGATCGTCCGCGGCATCCTCGAGCGGTCGCCCGACGGCGTGGTCAACCTGGTGGCGGACCGGATCGAGCACCTGTCGTTGTCCGTGCGCACGCGGTCGCGGGACTTCCAGTGAGTGGTCGCGGGCAGCGGTCCGCGCGCGGCGGGCGGCGGGCGCGGAGGAGGCGCGCGGCTACTCGACCTCGGGCAGTCGCACCGTGACCTCGAGTCCGCCGGAGCGCACGTTCCGCAGCGACGCCGTCCCGCCGGCGCGCTCGGCCACCGCGCGGACGATCGCGAGCCCCAGCCCGGATCCACCCGGCAGGGCGATCGCACCGGTGGCCGGATCGGGGTTCGGGCGCGACTTCCGGGCCTCGTCCGGTCGGGTGAACCGGTCGAACGCCACCGGGATGAACGACTCGGGGACACCGGGGCCGTCGTCGGTGACCTGCAGGACGCCCTCGCCGCCGGTGCTGCGCCAGGACACGAAGATGCCGCCACCGCGGGGGAGCGCCGACACCGCGTTGCCCGCGATGTTCGTGACGAGCTGCGCCATGCCACCGGTGTCGAGCCGGTAGCGAGGCTCGTGGGTCCCACCGCCGATGCCGGGCCCGGAGCCACCGACGGCCACCGGGGCCTCGAGGTCGAAGTCGACGGTGACGTCCTTGGCCGATGCGATGAGCCGGACCCGGTCGACGGCCGCCATGACCTCGTCACCGAGGTCGGACCAGGCGGTCTCCGGGCGCTGGTCGCCGTCCTGTTCCCGCCGTTCGGACTCCTCGATCCGGGACAACGCGAGCAGGTCGTTCGCCAACCGGGAGAGCCGGGCGACGCTGTGCTTGGCGCGCTCGATGTGGGCGGCCAGGGCAGCGGCGTCGTCACCGTCGAGCGACGCCAGGTCGAGCTGGGTGGTCAGGATCGCGAGCGGTGTGCGGAGCTCGTGACTGGCGTCGGACACCATCTGCCGTTCCCGCTCGGTGGCCTGGCGCGTACGGGCGAGGAAGGCGTTGAGGGTCGTGGCGAGGGACGCGAGTTCGTCCTGCGCGGGGCCGACGGGCAGCTCGGCCCGTTCGGGCGCGACGGACAGCCGCTCGGCCTCTCGGCGCATGCGATTGACGGGACGGAGTGCCGCGGTCGCCAGGATCCACGAAGCGACGCCGAAGGCGAGCAGGATCGCGACGCCGGTGAGCGACAGGGTCGAGGTGAGGTCGTCGACCACGATCGCCTCGGCCTGCGAGTTCCGGGCGGCGACGACCGTCCACCGGCCGGCCTGGTTCACGGGGTGTTCGACGACCACGCGGTACTCGGACCCGGACACCCGGATGATCGAGGTGCCTGCCGGTGTGGAGGTCAGGCTGCCGAGGGCGCTCTCCACCCGCGTGGGCATCGTCGAGAGCACGATGTCGCCGGACGGTGAGACCACGGCGACGAGCTGCGCGTTGCCCGGCGGGGACAGGTCGGGATCGCTGTCCACCTCGAGCGTGGCGACGTACGGGTCGGCGTCGGCGTCCAACAGGGTGCGGGTCGCACTCGCGACGACGCTGACTACCTGGAACCGCATCACCAGCACGAGCAGCACGATCACGACCGCGGCGATCGCCGTCGAGCCGATCGTGATCCGTGCCCGCAGCGACAGCAGGCGCAGGGGGCGGACCAGACCGCGTCGTGGGCGGTCCGGACCCGGGCGAGCGGAGGCCCCGCTCACGCCCCGAGCAGATCCAGGCGGTACCCGCGGCCGCGCACGGTGGCGATCGCGACGGTGGCCTCGTGGGCGACGAGTTTCTTGCGGAGGTACGAGATGTACTGCTCGACGACGTTCGGGTCGACGTGCTGCGAGCCGTCCCAGACCTCTTCGAGGATCTTCGGCCGGTCGACCACGTTGCCGGCGGAGCGCGCCAGCAGGCGGAGCAGCGCGAACTCGGTCGGGCTGACGGCGACGCGCTGGCCCTTGATCGAGATGCGACGGGCCTCGGAGTCGATCGAGACGTCGCCGACCTCGATCGTGCGGGGTGCCCCGGCGGACTCGCGGCGACCGAGGGCGCGGAGCCGGGCGGTGAGCTCGGCGAACGCGAACGGCTTGGTGAGGTAGTCGTCCGCGCCGGCGTCGAGGCCGAACACGCGGTCGTCCACGGCATCGCGCGCGGTGACGAGCAGGATCCGCACGGGGTCCTCGCGCTCGCGGATGCGTCGAGCGAGCTCGAACCCGGACATGCCGGGCATCATCACGTCCACGACGGCCAGGTCGAACGCCTGCTCGCCGAGGGCGATGAGCGCCTCGACCCCGTTCTCCACCGCCGTCACGCGGTACCCCTCGGCAGCGAGACCGCGCTCCATCAGGGCACGCATCTCGTCGTCGTCCTCGACCACCAACAGCCGCATAGTGGACCTCCTCGGACCCATCGTGGCATCGAACGGGCGCGGAGGGTCGATGCCCGGGCCGAACTCACTGAATCTCGTCACAGGAGCGGGTACCGTGGTTGCCAGGCCACCGGGCAGAACGGTCTGTCCCGCGTTCTAGGGACATGAGGACTTCTTGCTTCATTGGTAGGATCACCTGGCGGACAGCGCTTACCCGAAGGGCGGTCCGTTGCACCAGGGGGCACCATGAACGACCCGATCGACCACGCGTCCGTCGACCACCCGTCCGTCGACCACCCGGCCATCGTCCGTCTCCGCGCGGAGCTCGACGCCGCGTGGAAGGGCATCGGCGCACTCGGCCAGATGGAGGGCGTCCGCCGCGACCGCGTGGTGGCCGAACTGCGGACGGCCGTCCCCGACGTGGCGAGCCGCGCGGCTCGCGAGGTCGGCACCGAGGCCGTCGTCGCGGAGATCAGCCGGTTCGCCGACGTCGGCGTGCCCGGCACCGATCCCGCCGTGCCGGCCGCGGTGATCTGGGGCGACGTCGTGCAGACGGCGGCCGAAGCCGCACGCGCCACGCGCTGACCGGCACCGGCACGCCGCGCCCGAGCGGCGCCGGCACTGGCACGCCGCGACCGACCGACTGACCGGCGTCAGTCGTCCTCGCCGAGCAGCTCCTCGCGCACGCGCCGGACGTCTTCGAGCAGGGCGCCGATGAGCACCCAGTGCCGTGAGTTCGGTCGGACGATCTCCATCGGTGCCGTCAGCGCGGGTTCCGCGGTCGCCACCCCGGCATCGTCCCGACCGGCGCCCGCAGCGAACGACGGGTCCAGCCGTGTCGACTCGACCCGGGCGCTCAGCGCGCGGACGTCCGAGCCGATCCGGGCCACCTCGGTCGCGATGCCGCCGACCACCGGGTCGGCGCGCAGGTCTGGTGCGGTGTTGTCGTGGATCGCCCGGGTCATGCCGGTGACGCGCGTGACCAGGACGCGCAGGTGCTCGGTGATGGCGACGTCGCGGTCGAGGATCGTGCGGTGCCGGCCGCCACGCGGGTTCATCGTCAGGGACTCGCGGGCCGCGTTCAGCGATGCCTCGGTCTTCGCGTGCTGCTGCCGGAGCGCGCGGGCCCGCACCAGGGCGTCCTGCCACCGGTCGCGGTCCCACCCCTCGGTCAGTCCGATCGCGACGCGTTCGAAGGCCACGGCGGTGTCGCGGGCGAGTCGGGCGACGGCGAGGTGCGCCGGCTCGAGCAGGACCGGCGGGATGATCAGGGCGTTCACGACGAGGGCGACGACCGCACCGATCACGGTCTCGAGGATCCGGTCGGCCGAGTAGTTCGGTGTGACGACCCCCGCGGTGAGCACGAGCATCCCGCTGATGCTGACCTGGGTTGCCGAGGTCGGGGTCAGCCGGAGCACCCAGGCGATGAGGATGGCGAGCACGACCACGAGCAGGACGACCCACACCGAATCGCCGAGCAGCAGGTGGAACCCGGTGGCGAGCAGCACGCCGAGCACGACACCGGCGCTCCGCTCGAGGCCCTTGACGAACGACTGGTTGATGCTCGGCTGCACGACGAGCAGCGCGGCGATCGCGGCGAATGTCGGGAACGGTCCCTGGATCAGCAGCCGGCACAGCAGCACCGCCGCGACGACCGCGACCGCGGTCTTCACGACCTGCAGGAACGGCGTGCGACTGGAGCTGCGGAGACGCGCGACCGGGTTCACCTCGACCACGCTAGCCACCGCCCGCACGCCGAGCCGTGCACGAACGCGACGAAAACGTCCGGACACGGTTGACTGATGTCGTGTGGCCCAACCATGAGCGCGTCATCCCGCAGGCCTTCGCCGGCTCCGGGACCTCCGTCGTGGCCGCACGGGCGCACTCCGTCGAGCCCTCGGGCAACGGCTACCTGTACGGCTACGAGGTCGACACCGTCGACCGGAACGGCCAGCGCGCCACCGTCCTGACGTACGTCGACACCGGCGGCGCGCACGACCAGAACAGTGCGATCGTCACCGACCCCGCGACCGGCGAACCCGTCTCGGTGTGGGCGTACCCGAACGACCCGGGTCTGCCGGTGCTGCCGCAGGTGACCTACCGCGACGCGGTCGCCGAGCTCCTGACGACGCTCGGCATGCCGGTCACCGACCCGGTGCTCACGGTGGCCGCGTACCGACCGGGCAAGCGTGCGGTGGTGCGGGTGGACGCCCCCGAGCGCACTCTGTTCCTGAAGATCGTCCGTCCGCACCGGGTCGCGCCGATCGTGAAGTCGCACGAGCAGTTCGTGGCGGCGGGCCTGCCGGTGCCCCGGGTGCTGTCCAGTCGCGGCGACGGGCTCCTTGTGCTCGAGCGGATCCGCGGCGTGCCGGCCGGCAGTCGCATCCTCGACATCGCCGACGACCCGCGGTTCGTCGCGTCGCTGGCCGCCCTGAGCGGTCGGGTCGCGACCGTCCCGATGACCCAGCAGGCCCGTGCCGACGCCATGGACCACGCCGACTGGCACCGCCGCACGCTCATCGCCGCGTTGCCGCAGGACGCCGACGAGATCGACCGCCTGTACGACGCCATCGGCCGCCGGTCGATCGGCTGGACGAGCGCGACGAAGCAGGTCGTGCACGGCGACCTGCACCTCGAGCAGGTCTTCGTCGACGAGGACGAGCCCTGGCGCATCTCCGGCCTGCTGGACATCGACACCGCGGGGTGGGGCTTCCCGGTCCGCGACATCGGGGCAGTCGTCGCGCACCTGGTCGTCACCGGCCTCTGGCACCGATCGCGCGGAGACGCCGACCGCGGAGCCGCGGCCGAGCGCCTCGCCGACGCGATCGCCCGTGACTGGGTCGCTCGCAACCCGCGCGAGGCCGACCGCATCGGGCCCGCCATCGGTGCCCAGCTGCTCGCCCACGCCGGTGGCCAGGCGACCACCGGCTCCGCGAACGGCATCCAGACCGCCGAGCAGCTCCTCGCGGCGACGCGGGCCGCGTTGGCCGAGGCTGCTCCGGTCCTGCCGGCGGCCGGCCTGGTCCGCCCGCGGTCCGCGCCCCGCGTCTGACGGCTCGCGGCCCCCGTCGCGAAAGCGACAGATCTGCGCGGAACGTTGGCGGCAATCTGTCGCTTTGGCGGGGTGGTCGGCGTGGGGGTCCGGGATCTGTCGCTTCGGCGAGGTGGTCGGCGTGGGGATCCGGGATCTGTCGCGTCGGCGGGGTGGACGCGACCGGCGTCGGACGGGAGGCGCGTGGCGGGCCCGCACCGTGCCTCCCGGCCGGCACACGGGGCATTCCAGGAGGCGCGACGCGCGCGGGCGACGAGGAGTCGCCTCTGTCGGGGGTCGGGGAGTAAACTGAGCGCGCACGCACCGCGTTCCCGCGTGCCGCGTCGATTCCGGACGCAGCCGTCGATCACTTGATCGACGCGGGAACCGGGCCGTGACCGCCCCGCGGGGGCGTCACGTGCGTGTGACGACGCCGGATCCCGGCGCGGACCGTCGCACCCGGCGCCGAGCAGGCGCTCGCGGTGGAACGGTCCGCGGGACTCCACCGGACGTCCCGAAGCGGGGACCGGCGATGCGGTGGGCCACGGTGGCCCGCAGCCGAACCGGAGCCGTGTCAGGCCCCGGTGCAGGACTTCCGCCCCACGGGCGGCTCGCCCCGATGCGTGGGCGGAACAGGAGGAGCGTTGGCTCGATCAGGCACCCGGCGAGCTGCCGGCGGGACGCGGACCGCGTCACGTCGGACGAGGCCGCTGGACAACGACGGCGTGATCCCCGTCCTCGCCCGCGCGGTGCGCGAGGTCGAGGCGGCGGCGCAGCGCGGACCGCTCAAGGCGACGAACCGGACGAAGTTCCAAGCCGTCGCACTGCTCATGCGCGAAGAGCGCGCACGGGTGAAGGGCGACACCGACCTCACCGACTCGCAGCGCGCCGAGCAGCTCAAGCGGCTCGACGGCGTGGCGACGATCCTCGCGAAGACCGCGGCCCGCGACACCAGCGTCATCCAGCTGCTGGCAGAAGAGGTGCAGGTCTCCGAGGCGACCCGCGCCGTCAAGCGCGACATGATGATCGCCGGCGGCATGGAGCTGCAGCCGGAGGACCTCGTCATCGCGGCGGAGCCCACCCCGGTCGCCGAGACCCCGGTGCGCGCGGTCACCCCGCAGGCGGTCGTGCAGCGTCAGCTCGCCAACCCGTTCCTGCCGCCGGACTTCGCACTCGCCGACCAGCCGGTCGCGCACCCGCGTCGCCTGGCGAACTGGGAGCTCTTCGGTCCGCTGTTCAAGTCGTTCGAGTACGGCGCAGGCGGGGGAGCGGCGACGATGCCGCTGCCCGAGCCGACCTCGCTGCACTCCCGCTCCGGCACCACGCTGATGAAGCACCAGGCCGAACTGGTCGCCGCCGCGTCGCAGGGGCACCGCACGTTCCTGCTCGCCGACGAGCCGGGCCTCGGCAAGACGGCGCAGTCGCTGCTCGCCGCCGACGCCGCGAACGCGTTCCCGCTGCTCGTCGTCGTGCCGAACGTCGTCAAGACGAACTGGGCGCGCGAAGCCGAGCGCTGGGTGCCGAACCACCGCGCCACCGTCATCCACGGAGACGGCAACGACCTCGACGGGTTCGCCGACATCATCATCGTGAACTACGAGATCCTCGACCGGCACGCCGGCTGGCTCGGTGGCTTCGGCTTCAAGGGCATGGTCGTCGACGAGGCGCACTTCATCAAGAACAAGGACTCGCAGCGGGCACGGTTCGTGCTGCAGATCGCCGACCGCATCCGGCAGCGCACCGCAGCACCACTGCTCATGGCGCTGACGGGCACCCCGCTCATCAACTCGGTCGAGGACTTCCGCACCATCTGGGAGTACCTCGGCTGGATCGACGACAAGAAGCCCCGCGCGAAGCTCATGAACGAGCTCGAGGAGATCGGGCTGACCCCCGCCGACCAGGGCTTCTTCGTCGAGGCCCGTCGTGCCGTCATCGACCAGGGCATCGTCCGACGCCGCAAGGTCGACGTCGCCGCGGACATCCCGGCCCGCCGGATCGCCGACATCCCCGTCGAGCTCGACGGCGACGAGGGCCGCTCCATCCGCGACGCCGAGCGCGAGCTCACCGCGAAGCTCGTCCGCCGGTACCACCAGGCGCTCGACGCCCGTACCGGGCAGGACCCGGTCGTCGGCATCGACCACAAGCTCGTCCGGCAGGTCGCCCGCTGGGAGCTCGAGGACCAGGACGCCTCGTCGACCGGTGAGAACGTGTTCTCGATGGTCCGACGCATCGGCCGCGCCAAGGCCCAGCTCGCAGCGGACTACGCCGCGCAACTCGCGTCGAACGTCGGCAAGGTCGTGTTCTTCGCGAAGCACCTCGACGTGATGGACCAGGCCGAAGAGGTCTTCGCTCGACGTGGCCTGCGCACCGCCACGATCCGCGGCGACCAGACGGCCACGCAGCGCACGGCGCAGATCGACTCGTTCGTGAACGACCCCGATGTCGCCGTGATCGTCTGCTCGCTCACCGCGGCCGGCGTGGGCCTGAACCTGCAGGTGGCGTCCAACGTCGTGCTCGCCGAGCTGTCGTGGACGAGCGCCGAGCAGACCCAGGCGATCGACCGTGTGCACCGCATCGGGCAGGAAGAGCCCGTCACCGCGTGGCGCATCATCGCCGCGCAGACGATCGACACCAAGATCGCCGAGCTCATCGACTCGAAGGCGTCGTTGGCCGCCCGCGCGCTCGACGGCTCGGACGAGGAACTCGTCGACTCCGGTGACATCCAGCTCGACGCCATGGCCGCGCTGCTGACCGAGGCGCTCGGGGGCTAGGGACCGCGGCGCGCGGCGCGCACCCGTTCAGCACGACCAAAGTCCGTCCGAACCACGTGATCACGCGGTTCGGACGGACTTCGGTTGTGCGGGGCTTCGCGCCAGGGGGCGTCGCTCAGATGCGGGACTGCACCTCGGCCAGCGACGGGTTCGTCGCCGTGCTGCCGTCGGGGAACACGAGCGTCGGAACGGTCTGGTTGCCGACGTTGACCTCGGCGACGAGTTCCGCCGTGCCCGGGGTCTGCTCGATGTCGACCTCGGTGAAGGGCACGCCGGCCTTCGTCATCTGGTTCTTCAACCGGGCGCAGTAGCCGCACCACGTGGTCGTGAACATCGTGACGCCGCCGGCTTCGGGGGTGAACTGCTCGCGGGTGATCGTGTCGCTCATGGCGCCAGGCTAACCCCGCTTTCTGGACGGCCTTGACGCGCTTATCCGATATAGCTAGGTTAAGCCGCATGGATCCGATCCAACGCATCACCGCCCCGACGCTCGACGTGCTCGACGCGCTGCTGACCGTCGACGGCCCGGCATGGGGGCTGCTCGTCATCAAGGCCACCGGGCGCCAGGCTGGCACCGTCTACCCGATCCTCGAGCGACTCGAGCGGCAGGGGTGGATCACGTCGTCGTGGGACGACGAGACCAGCCGGCCGGGGCCGCGTCGTCGGCTCTACGAGTTCACGCTGGACGGGGTCGACGCCGCACGCGACCTCGTCGCCGCGCGTCCGTCCGCCGCGACGCCCGCTCGTCCGGCTCGCTCGGCCCACCGGCCGGTGACCTCGTGAGCGCGCTCGACCGGGCGCTCGTGGGGGTCGCCGTCGCCGTCTCACCCGCAGCACACCGCGCCGCTCGCCGCGAGCAGTGGCTCGCCGACGTGCGCGATGCCCACGAACTCGACCTCTCACCGACTGCACTCGCGTTCGGCGCGTTCACCACGGCGCTGTTCCACCGACGCGCCGGCCACCGTTCCACCTGGGGGGACACCATGACCGCACTGCCGACACCCGTCCGTTCTGCACCGCACACCATCCGCACGATCCCGGTCCTCATCGCGCTCGCGGTGCTGTCCTACGTCGTCTCGGTGGGCGTCCTCGCGCTCCTGCAGCGGTACAACGGCCTGCCGGAGGCGCGCCTCGTCTTCGACATGGTCGGGATCGGGCTCGCGGTGGTGCCGGGCGCCGCTGTCGCGACGAGCGTCCTGCTGGTGTCGGGCGTCGCACGCCGCCGCCGGGTCCTCGGCGCCGTTGCCGTGTTCGCCATCGCCGCAGTGTGGTGGGCGATCACGAGCGGTTCGCTCAACGTCCCCGTGTACGTCCCGGTCCAGGTCGGCGTCATCGCGGCTGGGCTGCTCGCGGTCTGGCTCGTGGTGCTCCGCCGACCGGTGTGGACGTACTCGCTCCTCGTCCTGCCCGTCGTCGCTGCCGTGCTGGTGTTCCCGCTCGCAGAAGCAGCGAACGGCTCGGGGATCCCGTACTCCGCGATGGCGCTGGTGTCGTGGATCGGGCAGCTCGTCCCGTTCCTGGTCGCCGTCGTCGGAGCCGTGGTGGCGTCACGGTTCTCCACCGATGCGCCCGCGGTGGTCGAGGCGCACGGTGAAGCCCTGGTAGACAAGACCGTGTGAGTGACACCCACCTCGAGATCGAGCGCACCTACGACCTGCCAGAGGGCGGTGCCCTGCCCGACCTCGTCGGCGCCGGTGGCATCCTCCGTACCGAGCACCAGGAGCCGTTCGAGCTCGATGCGACGTACTGGGACACCGAGCGGTACGACCTGGTGGCGGCGCGGGTCACGGTCCGCCGGCGGACCGGCGGCCCCGACGCCGGGTGGCACATCAAGCGCTCCGAGTCGGACACGGTCCGCCACGAGCAGCACTTCCCGCTGACCGACGACGCCGACACGGTGCCGACCGAGGTCCTCGCGGCGCTCTTCACCGAGCGACGCGGCCGTGGCCTGCGCCCCGTGGTCCGCATCACGACCACCCGCACCGTGACCCGCCTGCTCGACGAGGACGGCGACCAGGTCGCCGAGCTCGCCGACGACCAGGTGACCGCTCAGCGCCTCGACGACGACGCTCCGGAGACGCCGCGCACCTGGCGCGAGGTCGAGGTCGAGGCCGTCGCGGGCGTCGACCCGCAGGTCGCGCACGAGCTCTTCGCGGCCCTCGATGCGCGCTTCGCGGCCGTCGGCGCCGGCCCCGCCGCCGTCGCGTCCAAGCTGGCACGCGGGCTGGCAGGAGCACCGGCACCGCGCCTCCAGACCGAGGAGAAGCCGGACAAGGGCACGACCGCACGCGTCCTCGCGAAGCGACTGCGGAAGCTGCGCGCTGCGCTGCTCGGCCAGGAATCGCGGCTCCGCTCCGGCGACGCGGCCGACCTCCGGCAGACGGCTGAGACCGCCCTCGAGATCGCGTCGATCCTCGGCGCCTACCGTCCGGCGTTCGCCGCCGGCGACACCGTCGACCGCGCCGCCGAGGCGGCCGACGGCCTGGCTGCCGTGACCGCACGCGCAGCACTCAACGAGTACCTGATCGACCGGTTGCCGCGCGCGTCGACCCCGGCGCAGGACGACCTGGTCGACTCCATGACCCGCGAACGCATCCTGGCCTCGACCCGTGAACGCCGCGACCAGTCGGTGCGGGACGTCGTCGCGTTCGTGCACGGTGAGCCGTTCCTCGAGCTGCTCGACGCGCTTGACGACGCCGTCGAACGGCCGACCCCGACCGAGTGGTCGCTCCGATCGCCGAAGAAGGTCGCGCAGGACGTCGGCGCCGTCGTGAAGCCGCACATCCGCGAGCTCGTCCGGGCCGCGGTCGCCGACGACACCTCGGACACCGCCGCCGAGCGCGAGGCCGCCGACCGTGCGACCACCGAAGCCGCCTGGCAGGGCACGATGCGGGCGCGGATGGCGATGGACGTCCTCGGCGACGACGCGTTCCCGCACGCGCTCTGGAAGCGGATCGGCAGCGCGGCCGACGTGCTGACCGAGCGGGTCCGATCGCTGCACGCCCTCGACGCGCTGCGGACCAACGCGGCGATCGCCGAACGCGGCGGCGAGGGGACGTTCGGCTACGGCGTGCTCGCGGGGGACCGGGTGCGCCTGGCCGAGGAGTCCTACGACGAGGCGGTGCACGCGCTCAACCGCGTGTGAGTCGCGGGTCGCGGGCCGCGGGCGTTCGCTTCGTGAGCAGAAATGGTCGGGTGCCCGCGGGCAACCCGACCATTTCTGCTCACCAAGTCATCAGGCGGCGGGCGCCTCGTCGGCCAGCCCGAGCACGTCGAGCAACCAAGCGAGCTCGAACGCCCGCTCCTTCCACGAGGCGTACCGACCACTCACGCCAGCGTGGCCCGCGGACATCTCGGTCTTCAGCAGGACCGGCGCCCCGACCTCGCGCAGCTTCGCGGTCCACTTCGCCGGTTCGACGTAGAGCACACGGGTGTCGTTGATCGACGTCACGGCGAGGATCCGCGGGTACTGCACGTCGTCGCGGACGTTCTCGTACGGGGTGTACTCGCTCATGTAGCGGTAGACCTCGGCGTCGTGCAGCGGGTCGCCCCACTCGTCCCACTCGATGACGGTCAGGGGCAGGTCGGGGTCGAGGATGCTCGTGAGCGCGTCGACGAACGGCACCGCGGCGACGATCCCGGCGAACCGGTCCGGTGCGATGTTCGCCACCGCACCCATCAGGAGCCCGCCGGCGCTGCCGCCCTCGGCCACGAGCCGGTCCGCGGTGGTGCGGCCGGACTCGATCAGGTGGTCGGCGACCGCGACGAAGTCGGTGAACGTGTTCTTCTTCGTCAGCGTCTTGCCGTTCTCGTACCAGTGGCGGCCCATCTCGCCGCCACCGCGCACGTGGGCGACCGCGAAGACGACGCCGCGGTCGAGCATCGACAGGCGCATGACGCTGAAGCCCGGGTCGATCGAGTGCTCGTACGAGCCGTAGCCGTACAGGTGGAGCGGCGAGGGGGTGTCCGCGTCGACGGCGTCGCGGCGCCAGACGAGCGAGATCGGCACGCGGGTGCCGTCCGACGCGGTGGCCCAGTCGCGCTCCTGCGCGTAGTCGGCGGGGTCGTAGCCGCCGAGCACCGGCTGGCGCTTCAGGACCGTCACCTGGCCGGTCGCCAGGTCCAGGTCGCTGACCTCGGACGGGGTGACGAACGAGGTGAACCCGATGCGGAGCGTCGGCTGGTCCCACTCGGGGTTGCCGCCGAGCCCGGCCGAGAACAGTGCTTCGTCGAAGGGGACCTCGTGCGCGTCGCCGTACTCGTCACCCTCGATGGGGATGATCGCGATGCGGGGGAGTGCCTCGGAGCGGTACTCGAGCGCGAGGTGCCCGGCGAAGGCGTCGACGGACTCGATGCGGCGCTCGGTGTGGTGCGCCACGACGACCCGGCGGTCGCGCTCGGACGTGGGGTCGTCGGCGGGGACGTCGACGAGTTCGAAGTTCTCGGCACCGTCGTTGTGCAGGACCAGGAACCGGTCGCTGCCGCCGACGATGGCGTGCTCGATCTCGTACTCGACGCCGTCGCGTCGTGGCCACACGACCTGGAACTCGCCGGTCGGGTCGGCGGCGTCGAGCACCAGGGCCTCGGACGTGATCTTCGACCCGAGCTCGATGACGATGTACTGCGACGACCGGGTGACGCCGACGCCGACCCAGTAGCGGTCGTCGGGTTCCTCGAAGACCAGGACGTCGTCGGACGCGGCGGTGCCGACCGCGTGCCGCCAGATCTTGTCCGGGCGCCACGACTCGTCGACGGTCGGGTAGAAGACGTAGCGACCGGCCGGGTCGAAGGTCGCGCCGGCCCCGGTGTTCGGGATGGCGTCGCCCAGGTCGGTGCCGGAGGCCAGGTCGCGCACGTGCAGGGTGTACCGCTCGTCGCCCTCGACGTCGATGCCGTAGACCAGGCGGGTGCCGTCGTCGCTGATGTCGTAGGTGCCGAGGGAGAAGAACTCGTGGCCGTCGGCCAGCGCGTTGCCGTCGAGGACCACCTGCTCGCCGGGGAGGGTCGACTCGCCCTCGACGACGGCAGGCGGGGTCCAGTCGTCCGGACCGGCGATCGGCGCACGGCAGTGCACGCCGTACTGGCTGCCCTCGGCCGTGCGGGTGAAGTACCACCAGTCGCCCATGCGCACCGGCACTGAGAGGTCGGTCTCCTGCACACGGTTCTTCACCTCGGCGAAGACGCGGTCGCGCAGCGGGGCGAGGTGGTCGGTGGCGGCGTCGGTGTAGGCGTTCTCGGCCTCGAGGTAGGCGAGGGTGTCCGGCGACTCCTTGTCACGCAGCCACTCGTAGTCGTCGACGAAGTCGATGCCGTGGTGGGTCCGCGTCACGGGCCGCTTGGCGGCGGTGGGCGGGGTGGCCTGGGAGTGCTCGGTGCTCACCGTCCCACCCTATGCGCACGGCCCCGTGGCGAGCCGGGCGTCACGCCGCCCGGAACCGGTCGCGCCGCGTCCGCCGGCCGCCCCGTCCGGAACCGGTCGCACCGCGTCCGCCGACCGCCCCGCCCGGAACCGGTCGGACCGCGTCCGCCCCGCCACCCCCGCGCGGACCCGCTGCTCGAAGGCCTCGAGCTCGTCCACGACGGCCGGTGCGACCCAGGCACGGTCACGCCGCCGCTCGGTGACCGGACGCAGCACCCCGGCGTGGACGAGTTCTGCGGCCACGCAGCCGGCCAGGTCCTCGTCGACCGGTCCGTCGTCGACACCGGCGAGGAGGTCCTGCAGTCGGGCCTCGGTCAGGACCGGGTCGTCGGAGAGCGCCCGTCCGACGACGGCGTGGGCTCTCGTGGCACACGGACCCGCCATCCGGTCGGCCGCGTGCTCGTCGAGCAGCAGGGCGGTCACGGTTGCCTCGTCGCACACGGTGCCGATGGCGATCGCGACGTCTGTCACGAGGGCGTCCACGACCCCGTCGCGGTACCGCGCGAGGTGCCGGAAGTACCGGCCCCGATCCGCGGCGAGCGCGGTGGCGATCGGCGCGGTCACCGTCGTCGTGACGCCCCGGCGTCGCAGCACGGCGCTGATCAGCGCACGCCCGATCCGGCCGTTGCCGTCGGTGAACGGGTGGATCGACTCGAACTGGGCGTGCCCGATCGCGGCCTGGGCGATCGGGTGCAGGTCCGTCCGGTGCAGGAACGCGAACAGGTCGGCCATCAGGGGCGCGACCAGCTCCGGCGGCGGCGGGACGTACGTCGCCAGCCGCGGGGTGTCACCGCCACCGATCCAGTTCTGGACGCTGCGGTAGCGCCCGGCGTACCGCCCGTCGACCGGGTCGTCGCGCATGAGCAGCCGGTGCGCCTCGAGCAGCGCGGCCTCGGTGATCACGCCCGTGTCCGCTGCCGCGACCAACCCCTCGATCGCTCCGGCGGCGCGGACGACGACGGTCGCACTCGGGTTCGCGCGGATGCCCACGAGGGCTCGGGCGCAGTCGTCGAGCGACGCGGACTCGTCCTCGATCCGCGACGAGGCGACGGCCTCGGTCCGACCGATCACCGACCCGAGCGGCGCGAGCCGGGAACCGTGGTGGACGTCGAGCGACCGGAGCGCCGCGGCTGCGCGGTCGAGCAGCGCCTCGGTCCGGGCGTCGGGCACCCACCGAGCACGAGCGATCCGCGGCGGCAGCGACACGCGGACGGACGTGGTCATCCGGTCGGCGCGGGAACCCCGGCGGGCGCTGCGCCACGGACGCTCCGCGCTGCCGTGCACGGGCCATCCGCGGTGCACGAGCACGCCGCTGTGCGCGGTCTGGTCCCCGAGCGCGGTCGAGCCGTCGTGGACGTCCGGGGTCTCGTTCCGATGCACCATGCCGGGAGCGTAGGGACCCCCGGGCGCCCGACGCCAGGAATTCGTATTTCGCCGGCCCGCGTAGCGTTGGTGGCATGAGCAACTCCTTCGCGATCACCGGTGCCCACGTCGTCCCCGTCTCCGCCCCCGCCTTCGACGGCGGCGCGGTCGTCGTCGAGGACGGCCGCATCACCGCGATCGGCCCGGACGTCACACCGCCCCCGGGGATCACCGTGGTGGACGCCGCCGGTGCGTGGCTCGTCCCCGGGTTCGTCGAGTCGCACGGCCACGTCGGCATCCACGAGGAGGCGAACGGCGAGGCCGGCAACGACACGAACGAGATGACCGGCCCGAACATGGCCGGGGTCCGTGCGATCGACGCGATCGACATCGACGACGAGGGCTTCCGCGACGCGCTCGCCGGGGGCATCACGAGCATCGTCGTGAAGCCGGGGTCCGGCAACCCGATCGGCGGCCAGACCGTCGCCATCAAGACCTGGGGCGGGCGCACCGTCGACGAACAGCTGATCTCGGACTCGGTGAGCATCAAGAGCGCGCTCGGCGAGAACCCGAAGCGGGTGTACGGCGGCAAGGGCCAGACGCCGTCGACGCGCCTGGGCGTCGCGAAGATCATCCGTGACGCCTTCGTCGAGGCCCAGAACTACCGCGCCGCCCGTGACGCCGCCGCCGCGAAGGGTGAGCCGTTCGCGCGTGACCTGACGAAGGAGGCACTCGTCCGGGTCCTCGACGGCGAACTCGTCTGGGACCAGCACACCCACCGCCACGACGACATCGCGACCGCCATCCGGCTGTCCGAGGAGTTCGGGTACCGACTCGTCGTGAACCACGGCACCGAGGCGCACAAGATCGCCAGCCTGCTCGCCGAGAAGGACATCCCGGTCATCTACGGCCCGCTGTTCACGAGCCGCTCGAAGGTGGAGCTCCGTGACCGCGGCATCCCGAACCTCGCCACCATCGCCGCAGCCGGCGTCCGGGTCGCGATCACCACCGACGCCCCCGTCGTGCCGATCGGCATGCTCGTCGACCAAGCCACGGCCGCGGTGAAGGAGGGACTGCCCGCCCAGACCGCGCTCGAGGCGCTCACCGTCAACCCGGCCGAGTTCCTGGGCTTCGGTGACCGTGTCGGTCGGCTGGCCGTGGGCCACGACGCCGACCTCGTGCTCTGGGACGGCGACCCGCTCGACGCGACCAGTCGCGCGACACGTGTCTGGATCGACGGCCGGCAGGTCTTCGAGTGGGCGGACGGCGTCGGCGTCACCACCCCGCGCTGGTAGCGGGGGAGAGCCGGGAGGCCCGGATCGCGACGTGCCCGCACGTCGCGATCCGGGCCTCCCGTCCGTGGCGCCGGGGGCGCTGGGTGGTGACGGCCGGCGGGCCCGGCGGGCTCAGACCTCGCGCGCCAGCAGGAACTCGTTGATGCGGTCCGTCAGGTCCGCGTCGATCGCGCGGGCGTCGCCGTTCACGGAGCGGATCGGCGCCGCCTGCCGGACGCTCGACACGAGCCAGAGTGCGTCGGCGGCCTGCAGGTCGGCGAGCGTGACGAGTTCGTAGGCGGTCTCGATGCCCTCCTGCTCGGCGAAGCGGAAGACGTCGGCCTGCGTCGTGCCGGCCAGGATCCCGATGTCGGTGCGCGGCGTGACGAGCCGGTCGCCGACCTTCAGGATCAGGTTCGCGCGCGTGCCCTCGAGCACGTAGCCGTCGCTCGACACGAACAGGGCGTCGTCGGCACCGCGCCGGCCAGCCTCGCGCAGGGCGGCCATGTTGACCGCGTACGACAGGGTCTTCGCGCCCTGCAGCAGCCACGGCGAGGTGCGCTCGACGTCGTGTCGGTAGCCGCGGTCCAGCACGACGACGGAGATGCCCTCGGTGCGCGCGGCGGTCGAGTCGACGGACGGTGCGGCGTAGACCCAGCCGGTGGGTCGGTCGGTGCCCTCGACGCCACGGGTCAGGACGGTCTTCGCGAAGGCCTCGCGGACCGGGTCGAGCCGGGCGCAGACGGCCTCGATCGCCTGCCGCCAGGCGTCGGGGTCCGGCGCGGGCAGGTCGAGCATCGCGGCGGAGCGGCCGAACCGGTCGAGGTGCGCCTCGAGGGCCTGCGGACGACCGTCGACCACCGTGATCGTCTCGAACACGCCGTCGCCCCGGGTGATGCCGAGGTCCTGCACCTGCAGGTGCTCCTCGAGCGGCTTCGCCCAGGTGAAGGCGTCCGCTGCGGGGTCGTGCGGCGCGGCGTCGCGGGAGGGCTGGTTGAGGATCGCGAGCACGGTTTCGGTCATGCGCCCATCCAACCGCACGCGCGTCCGCGCACGTTGTGCGTGGGCGCGCTTCGGGCGTGGGCGTCAGCTCGCGTCGGGCAGGGCGCCCATGAGCTTCCACACCGCCTGGGTGAGCTCGGGGTGCTGCAGCGCGATCCGGCGCAACCGGTGGTACTCCTCGCCGAGGACGGTGCCC
Source organism: Curtobacterium sp. PhB25 (assembly GCF_004365375.1). Lineage (NCBI taxonomy): Bacteria > Bacillati > Actinomycetota > Actinomycetes > Micrococcales > Microbacteriaceae > Curtobacterium > Curtobacterium sp. PhB25. The sequence goes on from NZ_SODR01000002.1 coordinate 332,647, forward strand.
TGACCGGACGCGGGGTGCATCGACCACTGGGCGTGCCGCTTGCCGATCGCGGCGTCGAGGTCGACCGCGTCGGCCCGGAGGATGAGCACGACCTGCTCGTCCACCGTGGGGAGCGTCGGCATGAACTCCCACGGGTCCTCGCCCTGACGGCTCCGGTGCTCGACGAGCATCGAGATCTCCTCGGCAGCCTCGGCGCGCAGCACTTCGAGGCTGCGCCCGGTCCTGCGGGGCTCAGCCATGGTGCCCCCGCAGCACGCCTGCCATGGGAAGAGCGTACGACACATCTTCGGCCAGACTGGACGGGTGACCCCGCGCGACGAGAGCAAGTCCCAACACCCCCGAGTGGTCGTCGTCTACCTGCTGCGCGACGGCGCGAGCGGGCCCGAGGTCCTGCTCGGGGAGAAGCGCCGCGGCCTCGGCACCGGCCGGCTGGTCGGCCCGGGCGGCAAGCGGGAGCCCGGTGAGACGGCGGTCGAGACCGCCGTGCGCGAGGTGCGCGAAGAGGTCGGCCTGCGTCTCGAGACGGTCGACCTGGAGGCCCGTGGCACGTTGGACTACCGGTTCCCGTACCGGCCATCCTGGTCCCAGGTCTCGGACGTCTTCGTGTGCCGCCGCTGGCAGGGCAGCCCGTCGGGCTCCGACGAGCTCGAACCGCGGTGGATCCCGGTCGCCGACGTCCCCTACGAGGCCATGTGGGACGACGCGAAGTACTGGCTGCCGGCGGTGCTCCGTGGGGGTGCGGTGCGTGCACGCTTCACGTTCGCCGACGACGACGCGACGGTCGCGGGCTTCACCGGGACGGGTGTCGAGACCCCCGCGTAGAGCGGGTCAGCGGGCCAGCGGATCAGCGGATCTGCTGGGTGCGGGTGCTGCCGGTGCGTGCTTCCTCGGCGGCGGCGATGACCTCGGCGTCCCCGCTGCGACCGCCGAGGGGCCGGACGAAGAAGTCGATGATCCCGAACACGATCGCGCCGACCATGGCGAACATCGCCCAGCCGACGAAGAGCCCGGCGGTGTTCCGGCCGTCGGCGGGTGCGAGCACGATGCTCGCGACGTAGAAGCCGACCGTCAGCACGAGGAGCACGACGACGACGGTGACGAGGACGCGGTGCCAGGTGATGCGGGGGTTCATGCCCCCCAGGATACGCGCCGCCGACGCCTCACCGGTCCGCGTGCCGGCACGGACGATGCACGTGCATCATGCGACAGAGCACGCGTCGATCGACTGGTGCATCGTCGGAACATGCGCACGCAGTCGATGCATGTGCATCATGCGACAGAGCACGCGTCGATCGACTGGTGCATCGTCGGAACATGCGCACGCAGTCGGTCTGCGCGAGCGGTGCGATCCTCAGGAACGAGCTACCGGTCCGCGTGCCGGCCGTGCGGCGGCTCGTCCCCGACGTCGACTCGGGCCGACGTGTCGGACCGAGCCGGCGCCCTGGAGCCCCCGGTGCGTGGGACGGGACGGGTGCGCGGTCCGGTCCCCGCGCCTCCCGTGCGGTCCCCGGTCCGCTGCACGGGGATGCGGCCGGTGGGGGTGGTCTCGGTCTCGAGGCCGTCACGGCCGCCCGTGAAGACGTCGCCGCCGACGCGGGCGTCCTCCCAGTCGTCGTCACTCAGGACGCTCAGGGTGCCCGTCTCGGTGGACTCGAGGCCGTGGCGCTCGAGCTCGGCGTCGCGTTCCTTGCCGAGGAACTCACGGTTCGCGGTGTTGGCGTCCTGGAACATCGTGGTCCGGCCCGTGACGATGGCGCGGATGCGTCGGCGTTCCCACCACTTCTTGCCGAAGTACATGAGCACGAGGCCGACCGCGGCGTAGCAGCCCATCGTGATCAGGCCGCGGGCCGGGCCGGGGCCGACGCCGTAGATCTGGTGCTTGATCATGTCGACCATGCTGGAACCGACGACGACGTTGTTGAGCCAGGCGAACGGCTCCGGCATGAACCACTTCGGGTACGCCCCGCCGGACGACGGCATCGACAGGAACACGAAGCAGATCATGGCGGGCGCGGCGATGAACCGGCCGACGAAGTAGCTCAGCCCGTTGACGGCGAGGCCGATCGCGACGATCCACCCCCACGCGATGAGCACGAGCTGGATCCAGTGGCCGTGGATGGCGCCGACGACCGGACCGGCGAGCGTGTTCGTGATGAGTGAGATGACGAGCCCGCCGACGACGATGACGGTCATGCGGGTGCGGTGCCGGAGCGGGCCGCCCATGATCCCGATGAACATCGCGACCATGTAGCCGCCGATGCACCAGGCGAGCATCACGTACATCGGCACGGTGCCGTACTCGTCCCACGCGGGCAGGGGAGCGAGCTCGGTGATCTTCGGGGTCGCGACCCCGATCCCGGTCAGGACCGCGGTCAGCGTCGCCGGTACGAGGCTCGCGACCTGGAACTGGTGGGCGCTCGCCTTGAAGAACTCGTTCGTCGCGGGGTCGTAGGCGACCGCCATCGAGCCGGCGATGACGTCACGTTTCGCCGCGGCCAGGGAGTCGTAGGTGTGGAACACGAACTCGCCCGGCAAGGCCTTCTGCACGGCGGCGACGAGGGTCGGGTCACTGCCGACCAGGGCGATCGGGACGTCGTGCGGGTGCGGTGCGTGGAACGCGAAGACGTAGCAGAGGCAGAAGCCGACGATGAAGAACAGCGGCATCCAGAGCTGCAGGCCGATGAGCTGGAGCGAGGGGTGCAACGTCGAGTACCAGCGGCGGTACGCACTGTGCTGCTGCGGTGCCGGCACGGGTGCCTGTCGGCGCGGAGCCGGTCGGGTGGAACCGGCGACCTTCGCGCCGCGACGGGGCTTGGTCCCGCGGGCCGAGGGCCGGGTGCTGCGTGGCTTCGGCGCCGACGTCGGCCGGGACCCTCCGGGACGTTCCGGGGTGTCGTCGTTCCTGTTGACGTCGTTCCGCGGCGTGCTCACTCGGCGCTGTGCTCCTGTTCTCGGACGGAGCGCCAGGATACGCCGAGGCCCTCAGGAGCGGCTGCGTGACGCCTGCGCCGAGTCCATCGCGAGTTCTTCGGCGTCGAGGGTCACGAGCACGCGGCGCATGACCTCTTCGTCGAGGTTGCCCTTCTCGCGCTCCTCGAGCACGATCTCGCGTCGTCGGTCGAGCAGCTCGCGCCGGATGTCCTGGATCTGCGAGCCACGCAGGCGCATCGGGGCGTTGCGCTCCTCGACCTCTTCCTCGAGGGCGTCCTGCCGGAACGTCTCGACCTGCCGCTCGAGCCGTGCCTTCAGCCGGTTCACCACGGAGTCGACGGCGACGGCGCCGTACTGCTTCGACCAGTCCGGACGGCGCTTCTCGAGCAGCTCGATGGCGGCCTCGGTCGTGCGCTGGTTCAGTCGCATCTCGCTCCGGACGTCCTCTTCGCCCTCGGCCGGGTCCTGCACCTTGAGTGCACGGATGACGAAGGGCAGCGTCAGGCCCTGCAGCAGCAGCGTGCCGACGGTGACGAAGAACGCGATGATGAAGATCGTGTCCTGCGCGGGGATCTGCGTCGGGCTCGCGACCACGGACACCGCGGCGGCGAGGGTCACCACGCCGCGCATGCCGGTCCACGAGATGACGGTGAGCTCGCGCCAGTTGAGCTTCGGCTCGGCCGTCCCGCGCATCCACCGCAGTGACGGGTGGCCGCGGGAGAGCTTGATGCGCAGCGGACGGAGCCATCGCCCGTTGAAGCGGTTGCGCACGTACGACTCGAAGATGAAGAGGGGCCGCACCAGGATCACGACGCCGAGCACCACGGCCGCGGCGGTGAGCGTCTGGCCGAGACTCCGTTCGCTCTCGACCAGATCCTGCACCACGGTGTTGAGCTGCAGGCCGATCAGGGCGAAGACGAAGCCCTCGAGGATGACGTCGATGCTGGTCCAGAGCGGGCGCTCCTGCAGGCGGGTGGCGTAGCCCTCCTTCGGCGAGTTGTAGCCGATGTACAGGCCGGCCGTGACGACCGCGATGACGCCGGAGCCGGAGAGGTCCTCGGCCAGGATGTACGCGACGAAGGGCAGCAGGATGCTCATGATCGTCTCGACCACGGGGTCGTTGAGCCGCATCCGGATCCAGTGCACGACGACGCCGAGCACGATGCCGACGGCCAGGCCGACGCCGATCGCCAGGCCGAAGATGCCGAGGTCCTGCCAGATGGTGAGCGACGTCCCCGCGATGATCAGGGTGAACACGCGCACCAGGGTCAGGGACGCGGCGTCGTTGATCAGGCTCTCGCCGGACAGCACCGTCATCACCCGGCGGGGGAGCCCGAGCTTGCGACCGATCGCGGCGGCGGACACCGCGTCCGGCGGGGCGACGATCGCACCGAGCAGGATCGCCGCGGGCAGGGTCATGTCCGGGATCAGGAAGTACGCCACCGCGCCGACCACGAGTGCCGTCACGATGACCAGGAAGATGCCGAGACGCCGGATCTGCTTGATCGACGTCCGGAAGCTCTGCCACGACACGTCGAGCGCCGCCGAGTAGAGCAGCGGCGGCAGGATCACCGTCAGGATCACCTCGGAGTCGATCTCCATCGCGGGGAGCCCCGGCAGGAACGACGCTGCGAGCGCGACCGCCGTCACGAGCAGGGGAGCGGGGAGCCCCTTCGCCCGTGCGAACCCGGTCACCGCGAGCGATCCGACCAACAGGATGAGGAGCTCGACGGTGTCCATGGGACTCATTCTCGCATCGGCATGGTTCCGAATCTGAACGAGTCTGAAGCTCCGGTGAACAGCAGGTTGCCGATCAGGTTTGCTCCGGAGGCCGTCGATGGGGAACACTGGCCCGCGGTGGACATCACACTCATAGTCGTCCTGGTCATCGCGTTGGCCCTCTTCTTCGACTTCACAAACGGTTTTCACGACACCGCCAACGCGATGGCGACTCCGATCGCGACCGGGGCCATGAAGCCCAAGGTCGCGGTCACGGTCGCCGCGGTGCTCAACCTCGTCGGTGCGTTCCTCAGCACCGCGGTGGCGACCTCGATCTCGCACGGCCTCATCAACGAGGGCCCGGGCGGCGTCGCGATCTCACCGGAGATGATCTTCGCGGGGCTCATCGGAGCGGTCGTGTGGAACATGATCACGTGGCTCCGCGGGCTGCCCTCGTCGTCGTCGCACGCGCTGTTCGGCGGACTGATCGGAGCTGCGATCGTCGGCGCCGGGTTCCAGTCCGTGAACTACGTCGCGCTGCTGACGGTCGTCATCATCCCGGCCTTCGCGTCGCCGGTGATCGCGTCGCTCGTGTCGTTCCTGTCGACACGCATCGCGTACCGGATCACGAAGCGCCCGGTGTTCCCGAACGAGCGCGGCGGCTTCCGTGTCGGGCAGATCTTCACCTCGTCGATGGTGTCGCTCGCCCACGGCACGAACGACGCCCAGAAGACGATGGGTGTCATCACGCTGACGCTGATCGCCTCGGGGGCGCAGTCGTCGAACCAGGGCGTGCAGTTCTGGGTCGTCGTCGCCTGTGCCCTGGCGATCGCGCTCGGCACCTACACGGGCGGGTGGCGCATCATCCGCACGCTCGGGTCCGGCATCACCGAGATCCGGGCCACCCAGGGCTTCGCCGCCGAGGCCTCGACCGCCGCGACGATCCTGGCGTCCAGCCACCTCGGCTTCGCGCTCTCGACCACGCAGGTGTCCTCCGGCTCGATCATCGGCGCCGGACTCGGCCGCCGCGGCTCGAAGATCCAGTGGTCCACCGCCGGCAAGATCGTCATCGCCTGGTTCATCACGCTGCCCGCCGCCGCAGCCGTGGGCGCGGTGGCGTCGGGCATCGCACGTCTGGGCGTCATGGGGCTCGTCATCGACGCCATCGTCGGCGCCGCCGTGATCCTCGGCCTGTACCTGTGGTCGCTCCGGAAGCCGCACGAGGGTGCCTCGGCCATCGAGGTCGACGTCGCCGCGAACGCCGTGTACACCCGCAAGGAACTGCGCGACCTGCAGCGCAAGAAGCGCGCCGACGCCGTCGCGGACCGCCGCGCAGCACTGAGCCGCGAGCGCACGCTCCGCCGCATGGCCGCACGCAAGGGAGGCCGTCGCTGATGGGAATTGATTGGTTCGCGTTCGTCACCGTGGCGCTGGTCGCCGTGGTCTCGTCGTGCTTCGTCGTCGCCGTGTACTCCGTCGGTCTCCGGTTCTGGAGCGCCGCGGACACCCGCGCGGGCAAGTTCACCGTGAAGGACGACGGCACGATCGGTCCGGCGACCGCCGGGTTCCCGAACCCCGCCGGAGCGACGACCGCGGTGCGTGCCTTCCGTGCGCTCGCGATCCTCTGCTACGCGGTCTGCGGCGCCGTCGTGCTGTACGGCATCTACCTCATCGTCCCCCAGTTCCACTGACGCGGGGCGCGCGCGACGCGCGCTTCGTGAGCAGAAATGGTCGGGTGCGTTCCGGCGACCCGACCATTCCTGCTCACCATCCACGGGCACGCGCTCGCTCGCGTCCACCGGACGGGAGGCCCGTGGCGGCCTGGCACCGTGCCTCCCGTCCGGCTGGGTGTGGGCGGCGCTGTCGCGACGCGCGTTTCGTGAGCAGAAATGGTCGGGTGCGTTCCGGCGACCCGACCATTCCTGCTCACCATGTGCGCGCCCCCGCCCGGCACACCCCGAGCTCGCTCCCGGACCGGCCGGACGGACTGGGCTAGCCTCGACGTGTGACCGGCAACGAAGCAGCACAGGCCCCCACCGAGGCGCAGACCCGTACCGAGAGCGACTCGCTGGGGTCGCGCGAGGTCCCGATCGACGCCTACTGGGGCATCAACACCCTGCGGGCCCTGGAGAACTTCCCGATCACCTCGGTGCCGATCTCGGTGTACCCGGACCTCATCGAGGCGCTCGCCACCGTCAAGCAGGCGGCAGCGCGGGCGAACCGGGCGATCGGGGTCCTCGACGACGAGCGTGCCGACGCCATCGACCGTGCTGCGCAGGAGGTGCGGGACGGCGCCCTGCGTGAGCAGTTCCTCGTCGACATCGTGCAGGGCGGCGCCGGTACGAGCACGAACATGAACACGAACGAGGTCCTGGCGAACCGGGCCCTCGAGCTCCTCGGCCACGAGCGGGGCGACTACGGGTACCTGCACCCGATCGACCACGTGAACCGCAGCCAGTCGACGAACGACACGTACCCGACGAGCATCAAGATCGCGATGATCTTCTCCGCCCGGCGACTCATCGAGCAGCTCGAGCAGCTCTCCGCGGCGTTCGCCGAGCGGGGGAACGCGTTCTCCGACGTGCTCAAGGTCGGCCGGACGCAGCTGCAGGACGCCGTGCCGATGACCCTCGGGCAGGAGTTCACCGGCTTCTCGCACACGATCCAGGAGGACGCCGACCTGCTCCGCAAGGTCCTGCCGCTGCTGGCCGAGATGAACCTCGGTGCGACGGCGATCGGCACCGGGATCACCGCGGACCCGCTCTACCGCGACGAGGTCCGCCGGCAGCTGCAGGACGCCAGCGGCATCGACGTCGTGACGGCACCGGACCTGATCGAGGCGACGAGTGACGCCGGCGCCTTCATGACGCTGTCCGGCACGGTGAAGCGCAGTGCCGCGAAGCTCTCGAAGATCTGCAACGACCTGCGGCTGCTCGCGTCGGGGCCGCAGGCGGGACTCGGCGAGATCACCCTGCCGGCGCGCCAGGCAGGCTCGTCGATCATGCCGGGCAAGGTGAACCCGGTGATCCCCGAGGTCGTGAACCAGATCGCGTTCGCCGTGGTCGGCGCTGACACCACCGTGACGATGGCGGCCGAGGGCGGTCAGCTCCAGCTCAACGCGTTCGAGCCGATCATCGCGCACTCGATCCTGCAGTCGCTGCAGTGGATGTCACGGGGCTGTGCGACGTTGCGCGAGCACTGCGTGACGGGCATCGAGGCGAACGAGGCGAAGCTCGCGGCGCAGGTCGACACGAACGTCGGCGTGGTCACGGCACTGACCCCGTACATCGGCTACGCGGCTGCGGCGTCGATCGCGCACACGGCGCTGACCACGTCGACGCCGATCTCGACGCTCGTCGTGGCCGCCGGCCTGATGGACGAGGACCAGGTGCAGCGCGTGCTGAGCCCGGCGCGGCTGTCCGGCATCGAGCTCGCGACCGGTGCGATCCCGGTGGTCACCGAGGAGATGCTGGACCGAGCGGCACGCGAGCGCTAACGCAACCAGCGCGACCAGCGCAACCACCTCAGGGCATCGGCGCCTCGCCGACGCGCACCTGCTGGGCGACGTCGCGCAGGTGTTCCTGTGCCGGGGTCGGCTCGGCGTCCTCGTCGGCGGCGACCTGGGCCGCGGTGGTCCGGACGTTCCGCGCCGCGGCGATGTCGGCGTCCCGCCAGCGGGCGAGGGTGAAGTTGCGCGTGACGTCGCGCAGCGGCAACCGGATCGACTCGTCGGCCTCGATGCCGGCCAGGAGCTGCCGCATCCGGATCACCTCGGAGTCGAGCTCACCGCCGACCACGAGCACGAAGTTCGAGATGTACAGGTAGACGAGCAGCAGGATCCCGCCGCCGAGCCATCCGTACGCACGGTTCCCGCCGCCGATCGTCTCGACGTAGACGGCGAAGCCGAGGGTCGCGAGCGCCCAGGTGACGATGGCGAACGCGGCACCGGCGGACACCCACCGCAGCTGCGGCGTCTTCACGTTCGGGGTCGCGTAGTACAGGACCGCGACCATCACGACGAGGTCGGCAGCGAGCACGGGCCACTTCACGACGTTCCACACGTCGTCGATCCACGGCGCCCACCCGAACGACGCGACGATCGCCGCCGAGATCGTCGGGGTGCCGAGCAGGATCACGATCGCGATCGCCCCGCCCGCCATCACGAGCAGGGTCACGAGGAGCATCATGCTGCGGAACTTCCAGATCCGCCGACCCTCCTCGACCTCGTACGAGGTGTTCATCGCCCGCCCGAACGCCGTCGCGTACCCGGACAGCGACCACAGCGTCAGCACGACGCCGGTCGCGAAGCCGAGCCACGGGTTGTCGAGGGTCAGCAGCTGGCGCAGCGGGGTCTCGAGGTGCTGCGCCGTCTCCGGGCGCAGGATGAACCCGAGCACACCGATGATGTCGGCCAGGCTGTCGCCCTTGCGGTCGACGATCGACAGTGCGGAGACCACGGTCAGCGCGGTGGGGAACACGGTCAGCAGCGCGAAGAACGTCAGCGACGCCGCCGCGTCGACGACGCGGTGCCGGATGACCGAGTGGTAGGTGCGCCGGACGACGGCGCGGACTCCCGTCCGCTGGAGGTCGCGCGATGCGCTGTCCGGCATGCGTTGTACGGTACCCGACACGTGACGTCACGCCGTGCCGTGGTCGCGCCGCGGTGCGGACGGGAGGCCCGTGGCGGGCCCGCCCCGCGCCTCCCGTCCGCCCTTGGTCGCGTCGACCCCGTCACAGCGACACGATCCCGCCATGGTCTGCCGTCCGTCTCGCGAAAGCGACAGACGTCCGCGGAAGGTTCGCGCAGATCTGTCGCTTTCGCGGGAGGCCCTGCGGCCGCTCGCCGGTCAGTTGGCGTGGGGGTGCAGGGCGTCGTAGCGGCGGAAGGAGGGGACGAGGCGGAGGAGCAGCGCGACGAGCGCCACGATGAGCACGCCGCCGATGATCGGCGGGTACGCGATGCCGGCCGCGACGACCAGGCCCGCGTAGAGGTCACCGAGCCGCGGGCCTCCCGTGACGACCACGATGAAGATGCCCTGCAGCCGGCCGCGCATGCCGTCCGGCGACGCCGCTTGCAGGATCGTGTTCCGGAACACCGAGCTGACGTTGTCCGCACCGCCGGCCGCCGCCAGGAACAGCGCCGCCAACCCGAGCGCGGGCAGGATCCCGACCGAGAACGACTCGCCCGAGCGTCCGCCGAGCACGTGCGCGAGCGCGATGACGACGCCGAACGCCGCGATCGCTGCGCCGTACGCGGTGATGGCCCAGCCGACCGCCTCGCCCTGGCGGCGCACGTGCCCGAGCGGCCCGGAGAAGACACTCGACAGTAGCGCGCCGATCGCGTAGGCGGCCGTGAGGGTGCCCACGGTGATCGATCCGCCGCCGATCACGAGCGCCCCGATCGCGGGGAACAGGACGCGGGGCTGACCGAACGTCATCGCGACGATGTCGAGCACGAACGTCATGGTGATGTTGCGCGACCTCCGCAGGAACCGGGCGCCCTCGACCAGGGAGCTCAGCCCCGGGCGGAGGGCACCGTGGTCGGCCGCCATCCGCGGCAGCGTGAACACCCCGAGGAACGCGAAGGTGAACAGGACGACGTCGATCGTGTAGGTCGGCGCGAACCCGACGCTCGCGATCAGGACGCCGGCGACGGCCGGTCCGACGGTGACCTGGAACCCGGAGGCGATCCCGCCCAGGGCGCTCGCCGCGGGCAGCAGGTCGGTGCCGACGAGTCGCGGGACGATCGCCGAGCGCGAGGCGTTGCTCACGGTCGCCGCGACGGCGTTCACGGTCGCCAGGACGTAGAGCAGTGGGACGCTGTGCAGTCCGAGCCACGAGTGGGTGGCGATGAGGGCGACCGCGACCCAGGCGATGATCGACGACACGAGTGCGACGGTGCGCCGGTCGAAGGCGTCGGCGAGCATGCCGCCGTACAGGCCGGCGACCACCATCGGCAGCAGGGCGATGACCCCCACGAGCGCCACCGCGAAGGTAGAGTGCGTGATCTCGTACACCTCGAGCCCGACCGCCACCGTGGTCATCTGCGTGCCGATGCCGGCGATCGCGGTGCCCGCCCAGAGCCGGGCGAAGGCGGGGGATCGGCGGAGCGGGGTGAGGTCGGCGAGCAGGCGGCGGCGCGGCGGTGCGGGAGTGGGTCGTGTCACGGTGGAACCATTCTGCGGCCTGGGTGGCCGTTGCGTCTGCCGTTGCCGCGCTCTGGTTGACTGGATCGCATGACTGACCTCAACAGCAAGCCCGAGTTCGACGCGCCCGAGGGCCCGGCCCCCACCGATCTCGTCATCACCGACATCGTCGAGGGCTCCGGCGAGGAAGCGTCCGCCGGCTCGACCGTCAATGTGCACTACGCCGGCGTCGAGTACGAGACCGGCGAGGAGTTCGACAGCTCGTGGAACCGCGGTGAGCCCATCGACTTCCCCCTCGCGGCGCTGGTGCGCGGCTGGCAGGAGGGCATCCCCGGCATGAAGGTCGGCGGTCGCCGCAAGCTCGTCGTCCCGCCGGAGCTCGCCTACGGTCCCGCCGGTGGCGGCCACTTCCTGTCCGGCAAGACCCTGATCTTCGTGATCGACCTGCTCGGGGTGCGCTGATGCAGGTCGGTGCCCCGACCATCGAGCTGAACGACGGCCACCGGTTCCCGGAGCTCGGCCTCGGCACCTACGGCCTGAACGGCGACGAGGGTGCGGCCGCGGTCGGCACCGCGATCGCGAGCGGCTACCGGCTACTCGACACCGCACTGAACTACGGCAACGAGGACGCCGTCGGCCGTGCCGTCCGCGAGTCCGAAGTCGCGCGTGAGGACCTCGTCGTCACGTCGAAGCTCCCCGGCCGCCACCACGGCTACGACGAGGCGCACCGTTCGATCGACGAGACCCTGGGCAACCTGGGGCTCGACCACGTCGACCTGTACCTGATCCACTGGCCGAACCCGTCGGTGGACAAGTTCGTCGAGACGTGGAAGGCGTTCGTCGACCTGCGCGACAGCGGCAAGGTCCGCTCGATCGGCGTCTCGAACTTCACCCCGGAGCACCTGCGCCGCATCATCGACGCGACCGGTGTCGCACCGGCCGTGAACCAGGTCGAGCTGCACCCGTACTTCCCGCAGGCAGAACTGCGGAAGGTGCACCAGGAGCTCGGCATCGTGACCGAGAGCTGGAGCCCGCTCGCCGTCCGGTCGGAGCTCCTCACCGAGCAGCCGATCACCGACGCCGCAGCGGCCCACGGTGTGACCCCCGGCCAGGTCGTGCTGCGGTGGCACGTCCAGCTCGGTGCCGTGCCGGTACCGAAGTCGGCCGACGCCACCCGGCAGCGCGAGAACCTCGACGTGTTCGGCTTCGAGCTGACCGACGCCGAGGTGCAGGCCATCTCCGGCCTCGAGCGCGGCCGGCTGTGGGACGCAGACCCGGACACGCACGAAGAGATGTGACCAGCCGGTCCTGATCGGCACGACCCTTCGGGAACTGCGGGCCTCCAGCGGGCAGTACACTGGATTCCCCTCTTCCCGAAGGGTTGCGTGTGTCCGAACCGACCGAGATCGACCGCGAGCGCGGCTACGTGGACGGCCTCTTCCGCCGTCTCGACGAGCTGACCGCCGAGGCCGAGCAGCGTCTCGCCGAGACCCGTCGTCAGGCGGTCGGCGGGAACCACCAGAGCCGCAGCGAGCGCGACGCGTACGCCCGACTCTACGAAGACACCGTGGCGACGCTCGAGCGCGTGGGGGACCGTCTGGTCTTCGGCCGCCTCGAGGTCTCCGAGCCCGACAGCTCCGAGGACGCCTTCCGCTACATCGGCCGCGTGGGCCTCCGTGACGCCGACCACCGCCCGCTCCTGCTCGACTGGCGGGTGCCCGGTGCCAGCGCGTTCTACCAGGCCACCGCGGCGCACCCGATGGGCATGCGCTCGCGTCGCCACCTGTCGCTCGAGGGCCGTCGGGTGGTCGGCGTCGAGGACGAGGTGTTCGACGCTTCGCTCTACGACGACGAGCGCACCCACCTGCAGGGCGAGGGGGCGCTGCTGGCCGCCGTGACCGCCGAGCGCACCGGCCGGATGACCGACATCGTCGCCACCATCCAGGGCGAGCAGGACCGCATCATCCGCTCCCCGCTCGAGGGCGTGCTGATCGTGCAGGGCGGCCCCGGCACCGGCAAGACCGCCGTGGCGCTGCACCGTGCGGCGTACCTGCTGTACTCGTACCGCGAGCGGCTGCGGGGCTCCGGCGTCCTGATGGTCGGCCCGTCGCCGGCGTTCCTGACGTACATCGAACAGGTCCTGCCGTCGCTCGGTGAGACCGGCGTCGTCATGGCCTCGCTCGGTTCGCTCTACCCGGGGGTGCACGCGACGACGCACGACGCCCGCGACGTCGCCGCCGTGAAGGGCTCCGCGCAGACGGCCGCACTCCTGCGCCGCGCCGTGCGGTCCCGCCAGGTGGTGCCGACCGAGTCAGTGACGCTCGACGTCGAGGGCGAGCGGCTCGTCGTGACGCCGCAGCTCGTGGCCGACGCGATGAAGCGCGCCCAGGACCGCGGCAAGCCCCACAACGCCGCGCGCGTGACGTTCAACAAGCTGGCGCTCGACGCGATGACCCGGCTGCTCGCCGAACAGCTGCGCGAGCGTGGGACGACGGTCGACGAGGCCGACGAGAAGGTCCTGCGCGAGGACATCCGGAGCTCCTACGACGCCCGGGTGCTGCTCAACACCGCGTGGCTGCCGCTGCCGCCGGAGAAGTTCCTCGAGGACCTGTACGCCCGTCCGAACTGGCTCGCCTCGCTGACCCCGGACTGGACCCCGGAACGCCGTGCCCTGCTGCAGCGCGCACGCGGTGCTGCTTGGACGGTCGAGGACGTCCCCCTGCTCGACGAGGCCGCCGAACTGCTCGGCCCGTTCGACCCGACCGGCGGCGCCGCCAAGCGCGCGGCGAAGGCCAGCCGGAACCGAGACATCGAGAACGCGCGGCAGGCGATCGAGAACATGGGCGTCGAGGGCATCGTCACCGCCGAACAGGTCGCCGGCTCGTTCGCCGAGGGCGGCGACCCCCGCTCGACCGCGGAGCGCGCCGCCGACGACCGCGAGTGGACCTACGGGCACATCGTGGTCGACGAGGCGCAGGAGCTCTCGCCGATGCAGTGGCGCGTGCTCGCCCGCCGCAACCCGCTGCGCTCCTTCACGATCGTCGGCGACATGGCGCAGGGCTCCTCGCCCGGGGCCGCGCGCACCTGGGACGACGTGCTCGGCGCGCTCGCCCGCCGACGCCGTGGGCGGGCACCGCTCGTGCCGCTCGACCACCGCATCGAGCAGCTCACCGTGAACTACCGCACCCCGCGGTCGATCGTCGAGGCCGCCGGCGTCTTCGCCGACGGTGCCGGCCTGACCGTCACCCGCAACGAGGCCGTGCGCGACGGCGACCCCGTCGAGCGCGTCCGCGTCGCCCGTGCCGACCTGCTCGACACGGTCGTGTCGGTCGCCGACGCCGAACGGTCGCGGATCGGTGCCGGCACCATCGGCGTGATCGTCCCGGAGTCCGAGGTCGACGCCGTCCGCCAGCGGCTCACGCGCACCGAGGCCGACGTGCGCGGGCTCGCCTCGCCGCACGCCGGGTCGCTCACGGTGTTGACCGGGGCGGACGCCAAGGGCCTCGAGTTCGACGGCGTGCTGCTCGTCGACCCCGACCGTGTCGGTGGCGACGCTGCGCGCCCGGCGGCCGCGGTCTACGTCGCGATGACGCGTCCGACGCGGCGCCTGACGGTCATCGACGTCGTCTGAGGGGTCGCGTTCGCGCATCGCGCGCGGCCACTTCGTGAGCAGAAATGGTCGAGTTCGCCGCGCGGAGGCGACCATTCCTGCTCACGATCCGCGGCGGTCCGGCCGGCGCGGGGCGGACGGGAGGCCCGTGGCGGCTCCGGCACGGGCCTGCCGTCTCAGGACGGGTCGCCTGCAGAGCGGACGCGCGCGACGAGGTCGGCCCACGCGCCGTCGAGACGGCGGCCCGGGATCGTCACGGTCGTGCGCTCGACGGTGATCGTCCACGTGAAGTCGTCGGGGACCGGCGGCCCGGCCGTCGCCGTCGCGGGGGTCCGGGGGAGCGCGTCGACGACCTCGGACCACGCCGCGGGGTCGGCGAACGTGTCGGTGTCGACCCGCCAGTGCCGCGTGGTACCGGCGAAGCCCCCGGAACGACGGACCTCGATGCGCATGCTCCCGACCGTACGCCGGTGCGTGGCGCTCGATCGTCTCAGTCGAGGACGCCGACCGTCCGCCAGGCATCCTGCACCGCGGTGTGCTCCGCGGAACCGGCGCCGAACCGGGACCCAGCGGCGTCGATCGTCACGGCGGCGAACCCGGCGAAGTCGATCGAGGCGGTGACGGCGTCCGAGGTCAGGGCGTCCCACCACACGGCACCGGCGCCCTGCCAGGCGTACCCGCCGATCGCGGTCGCCGCCAGGAAGAACGCGTGGTTCGGGATGCCGGAGTTCGTGTGCACCCCACCGGCGTCGTCGGTCGTCACGACGAAGTCGGCCATCGTCGCGGGCTGCGGGTCCTTGCCGAGCACCGGGTCGTCGTAGGCGGTACCCGGGGCCCGCATCGAGCGCAGGGCGTCGCCGTGCACGGCATCGGTGAAGAGTCCCTCGCCGATGAGCCAGCTCGCCTGCTCGGCGGTCTGCCCGGCCGCGTACTGGGCGACGAGGGAGCCGAACACGTCGCTGATCGACTCGTTGAGCGCCCCGGACTGCCCCTGGTAGGTCAGGTCGGCGGTGTACTGCGTGACGCCGTGCGCCAGTTCGTGCCCGATGACGTCGAGCGCGATGGTGAAGCGCCGGAAGACCTCGTCGTCGCCGTCGCCGAACACCATCCGGCTGCCGTCCCAGTAGGCGTTGTCGTAGTCCTGCCCGAAGTGGACCGTGGCGTCGAGGGAGAGTCCCGCACCGTCGATCGACACCCGGCCGAAGACGTCGAGCCAGAAGGCGTGGGTCGCGCCGAGGCCCGCGTACGCCTCGTCGACGGCCGCGTCACCGGTGTCGGGATCGCCTTCGCTCCGGACTACCGTGCCGGGCAGGGTCGTCGTGCCGCGGGCGTCGGCGATCGTGCGCTGGGGCGACCGGTCGACGGTGCCGCTGCCGCTGACACCGCGCGGGGCGACCAGGTGCTGGTGCTTCGGGCTCTGCACGAGCTCGAGCGACGCCAGTGCGGTGCGGGCCGCCGAGGCCGCCCGGGGGAACTCGGCCGCCTGGGCCACGGCGTGGAGCAGGTAGGGCGGGACGACGGAGCGCCGGCTGTCGGTCGGGGTCATGCGCTCATGCAACCACCGGGCACCGACACCCCGGCCGCGGGTCAGTCCCGCTTGCGGTTCTCGACGAGGCCGAGCGCGTAGGACTCCCACCACTGCCCGGCGGCCGGTCCACCGTTGCACGTGCCGTCGCTGAGCCCCGGCGTCTTGACCCAGAGCAGGGCGTCGAGCCGGCTCGATCCGCCGGTGACGTGCGGCGCCTGGCCGAGACCCGCGCCCTCGGGGTTGCACCACGTCCCCCGCCAGCCCTGACCGTTCCGGGAGACGTCGATGACGAAGTGCGGATCACCACCGATCGCGTCGGCGAGTTCGTCGGCGTAGGCGCGTTCCTGGTCGACGCGGTAGAAGTTCGACACGTTCGTGAAGAAGCCCTGCACCTCGTCGACACCCGCCTGACGCAGCCAGTCGGCCATCGTCGCGGTCGGGACACGGTTCTCGTTGCCGCCGTCGAGGTACACCGTCAGTCCGTGCCCGGTCAGCGCGTCCACGGCCTTGCGGAGCAGCGGGAGCCTGGAGTCGCGGAGGCGCTCGCAGTTCTGGATCTGTGCGATCGCGTCCGGTTCGACGAGCACGACGGCCTTCGAGCCGGCCATCGCGCGGACGGCGGACCGGACCCACGGCAGGTACGCATCGTCGGTGGTGCCGCCCTTCGAGTAGCTGCCACAGTCGCGGTCCGGCACGGTGTACAGCACGAACACCGGAGTGGCCCGCTGCTGCTCGGCGTTCCGGACGACCGCGCGGATGGTCGCGCGCGTCTCGGACCGCGAGGTGTTCGTGAGCCAGGTCGCGATCGGCTGGTCGGCGATGCGGGCGATCTGCGCCGCGGTGTCGTCGTGTCCGGCGGCTCGTGCCTGGCGCTCGCGGATGCCCGGCTGGTTCACCGCCGACGGCTGGTGCGCGAGGCCGCCGGGGAACGCCTGCTCCACGGTCTTCCGCGTCACGACGTCACGTCCGCCCGCCGTCGGGTCGGCGTCCGGCCCGCTGCCGTGCGGCACGACCACGACGAGCGTCGTGACCACCGCGGCGACGGCGACGACCGCGGCCGCGATCCACAGCCACTGCCGGCGCGCCGACCTGCGCATCCCCTGGTCCTCCGGCATCCGGCGGTCCTCCCTGTTCGCTCTCCATGCTGACAGGTGCGGGGGAGTCCTGACCAGGCCACCGGGGTGTTCGTTCAGGTCGGCCGACGGCTTCTGCCAGGAGCGCTCCAGCGACCGCGCAGGACGGTGTTGCACAATACCGGGATGTTCCGTCGACTCCTCCTCCTCGCCGTGACCGCGGCGTACGCCTGGGTGATCTGGCGGATGACGCTGACCCCGCAGGTCTTCACCTCGGCACAGAACTCGTTCGTGCTGCACGCGATCGCCTGGGTGCAGCAGCTGCCGCACGGTGCCTGGTTCACGTACGAGCGCACCGAGTTCCTGGCCAACATCGCGATGTTCGTACCGGTCGGCATGCTCGCCGCACTCTGGCTGCCGCGGCGCTGGTGGATCCTCGGAGCCCTGGTCGCGGTCGCCCTGTCGACCGGCATCGAGTTCGCGCAGGCCACCTACCTGCCCTACCGCGTCGCCGACCCCCGCGACGTGCTGTCGAACGGCCTCGGTGGACTGCTCGGCGCGACGCTCGTCGGACTCGTCCGCAGTCTGCTGCCGGCGCCCCGTCGTCGCCGCCTGCGCGCCAGGACCGCCTAGGACTCTGGTAGTCTTGCGCGGTTGCCGTCGAACGGCCGCGGACAAAGAGCGCTCGTGCATCAGGCACGGGCACCGCGCAACGGACTGAAAGGGGATCTACGCATGGCACTTGACGCGAAGGTCAAGCAGGAGATCATCGAAGAGTACGCGACCCACACGGGCGACACCGGTTCCCCCGAGGTCCAGGTCGCCGTTCTGACGCGTCGTATCAACGACCTGAACGAGCACCTCAAGGAGCACAAGCACGACCACCACTCGCGTCGTGGTCTGCTGCTCATGGTCGGTCAGCGTCGCCGTCTCCTCGGTTACCTCTCCGACGTCGACATCGCCCGCTACCGTGCGCTCATCGAGCGCCTCGGCCTGCGCCGCTAGTCGACGCCTCACGGCTTGACTGAACGCCCCGGTCCTCCTCGCGAGGACCGGGGCGTTCTCCGTTCCCGGGAATGGTTGCGCGCGGCGCACGGTTCGGTACGATGTTCATGCAAACGCATCGAAAGTCGGGAACCACCATGACCACCATCGCCGTCGTCTCCGCCGGACTCTCCGAGCCCAGTTCCACCCGCCTGCTCGCCGACCGCCTGGGCGAAGCCGCCGTCGCCGCACTCGTCGCCGAGGGCACGCACGCGCACGTCCTGCACGTCGAGCTCCGGCCGCTCGCGCACGAGATCACCGACGCGATGCTCACCGGCTTCGCGGCGCCCGCGCTGTCCGCCGCCACGGCCGCAGTGGTCGAGGCCGACGCCGTCGTCTTCGTCACGCCGATCTTCACGGCCGGCGTGAGCGGTCTCGCGAAGTCGTTCCTCGACGTCCTCGACAAGGACGCGCTCGCCGACCTGCCCGTCCTGCTCGGCGCCACGGGCGGGACCTCGCGGCACTCGCTCGCCATCGACCACGCCCTGCGTCCGGTCTTCGCGTACCTCCGTGCAGCGGTGGTGCCGACCGGCGTGTTCGCCGCGACCGACGACTGGGGGAGCGACGGCGACGCCGCGGCCCTGGACGGACGCATCCGCCGGGCCGGAGCGGACCTGGCCTGGGCGATCCGGGCCTCCCGGCGGGCCCCGCAGGAAGCCGACGCGCTCCCCACGTCCGTTGATTTCGCGAGCCTGCTCGGTGGCCTCGGTCACTGACCCGGACCGCTGACCCCGTGGCGCGCTCTTAGGCGGACCACAGGGTTCGTGGGGTCGGAGTGCGGCCGGCTGGCGGCTCGCTCATCGGTGGGCTCGGGAACCTCGTCATGACGACGAGGAGGACCGATGGACACCAGAGGCAACGGCAAGCGATCCGCGCGGGTCACGAGTGCGCTCGTGAGCCTGGGCGGACTCGCGGTCGCGACGGTCACGGGTGCCGGGCTGTGGTTCGGGCACGAGCAGGCCAGCACGACGACGACCGACACGTCCACGAGCACGAGCACCACGACGGACTCCGGTTCGGGTACCGGGACGTCGAGCGACGCCACCACCGACTCCGGGTCCTCGTCCTCGTCGTCGTCGAACGACACGTCGACCGACTCGTCGAACGACACGTCGACCGACAGCGGCACGAGCAGCAGCGACGCCGGCGTCTCGCAGGGCACCACCGGTGGGTCGTCCGACACGACGACGACGGGATCATGACCGTGCGCGCCGCCGCCGAGTGGGACCTCTGGACCACCACCGCCCGGGTCGTCCTCGACCACCGCGACCGCCGCCACCTCGCCGCCGCCGAGTCCTGCGTCCGCGAGGTCACGGCCGCCGTGGACGCCGCGTGCAGCCGGTTCCGCGACGACTCCGAGCTCCTGTCCCGCGCCGACGACCTGGTGCGCGGCACCGAGGTCTCGCCGTTGCTGGCGACGCTCGTGCACCAGGCCGTCGACGCCGCACGGCTGTCCGACGGGGACGTCGACCCGACGCTCGGCCGACGGATGGTGTCCCTCGGGTACGACGCCGCGTTCGCCGACGCGCCTCCGGTCCCGTCACCCGACGCCGTGGCCCGATCGCTCGACGACCGCCCGGCGTGGCAGCGGATCCTGCTGTCCGGCACGTTCCTGCGGGTCCCCGAGGGCGTCACGCTCGACCTCGGTGCCACGGCGAAGGCCGCCGCCGCGGACATGGCGGCCGCGAGCATCACCGCGCGGCTCGGCATCGGCGCCCTCGTCTCGCTCGGCGGGGACGTCGCCACGGCCGGCCCGGACCCCTCCGGCGGCTGGCAGGTGCGCGTGCAGGACCTGGCGGACGACCCCGTCGACCACGTCCGCATCGCCTCCGGGTGGTCCGTCGCGACCTCGAGCACGCAGAAGCGCCGCTGGGAGCAGGACGGGACCGCGCGGCACCACATCCTCGATCCGCGGTGGGGTCTGCCCGCCGACCCGGTGTGGCGGTCGGTGACGGTCGTCGCCCCCTCGTGCACCACCGCCAACACGATGACCACCGCCGCCGTCGTCCGGGGGCACGGCGCCGTGGACTGGCTCCGACAGAGCGGCCGTGCGGCCCGGCTCGTCGCGGCCGACGGCTCCGTGCTGCGGATCGGCGGCTGGCCGGAGGACCAGGCTGCCGACGGTGCCGTCACCGTCGACGGGGCGGACGCCGCCTGATGGACACCGCGCTCTGGGTGGTCGGCCGCGGCACGGGCGTCGCCGCCGTCGTGCTCCTGACCCTGACGGTCCTGCTCGGCATCGTGACCCGCGGCGGACGACCGCTCCCCGGCCTGCCGCGGTTCGGCGTGCAGCTCGTGCACCGGGACGTCGCCCTGGCGTCCACCGTGTTCGTGGCCGTGCACGTGGTGACGCTGCTGCTCGACACCGAGGCCGAACTGCGCCTGCTGGACGCCGTCGTGCCGTTCGTCGGCGCGTACCGCTGGTTCTGGCTCGGGCTCGGCACCCTGGCCGTGGACCTGCTCGTGGTGCTCGTCGTCACGGGGATGCTCCGCCGGGTGATCGGTCCGCGGGTGTTCCGCGCCGTGCATTGGACCGCCTACGCCATGTGGCCGATCGCGATGGCGCACGCGATCGGCACCGGGACCGACGGCACGTCCGCCTGGTTCCTGGTGGTCGCCGGGAGCTGCGCCGCCGCCGTCCTCGGCGCCGTGGCCTGGCGCTGCACGGCCGGCGTCACCGCGTTCCGTCCGACCCCGAAGGAGGCCCTCCGATGACGCTGACCCACCCGCTCACCGTGCCACCACCGACCGGCACGCAGCGACTCCTCGCCGCCCCCGGCCCTGGACTCGACGCCCACCACCGCACGCACGGGTCGCTGCCGCACGTGGGACCCGGGATCATCGACGAGATCGGTCTCGCCGGGGTCGACGGCCGCGGCGGAGCCGGGTTCCCGCTCGCCCGCAAGCTCGACGCCGTGGCGGGCCGGACCCGGCGCGGGAGCCGCGGTGCCCCGATCGTCATCGCCAACGGTGCCGAGGGGGAACCCGCCAGTCGCAAGGACGCCGTCCTGCTCGAACGCGCACCGCACCTGGTGCTCGACGGCATCGTCGTCGCGGCGCTCGCGATCGGTGCGACCGAGGCCGTGGTCGCCACGAGCGCGCGGCTCGCCGACCGGGTCCGGCAGGCACTCGCCGAACGCACCGACGGCCGGCGCGGCACCGGCACCGACCCGGTCGCCATCGAGGTCCGGGCACTGCTCCACACCACCTTCGTCGCCGGGCAGGCCACGGCACTCGCCTCGGCCGTCGCCGGAGGACGAGGACTGCCGGAGGACCGCGTCGTGCGGCTCGCCGACCGTGGCCCGAGCGGTCGCGCGACCCTCGTGTCGAACGTCGAGACCCTGGCCCAGGCGGCACTCGTCGCACGGTACGGGGCGGCGTGGGCGCGGAGCGTCGGCAGCGCGAGCGCTCCCGGCACCCGTCTCGTGACGGTCAGCGACGTGACCGACCCTGGCGGGGCCGTGGTGCTGGAGACTGCCGGGGGTGTGCCGCTCGGACAGCTGCTGGGGGCCTCCCGGCTATCGGCGGCCGACCCGCGACGGACGCGAGCCGTCCTGGTCGGCGGGTGGGGCGGCACCTGGCTGCCGGCCGCAGCGCTCGACGCGCGCCTCGACGTCGACGGACTCGCACCGTGGGGTGCGGCGCCCGGGGCGGGTGTGCTGGCCGTGCTCGACGACCGGACCTGCCCGGTCGGGGTCACCGCAGGCCTCGCCGCGGCGCTCGCCGGGGCGTCCGCCGGCCGCTGCGGGCCGTGCGTGAACGGGTTGCCGCGGATCGCCGACGTGGTCGCCGACCTGGCCTCCGGGCGTCGGGCGGGCGACCTGGCCGGCGAGGTCCGGCGGGTCGCTGCCCTGGTCGACGGGCGCGGGGCCTGCCACCACCCGGACGGCGTCGCGCGGATGGTGCGGAGCGCCCTCGACGTGTTCCACGACGACGTCCAGGCGCACCTGCGGGGCGCGTGCCTGGTCGGGGGACGACGGTGAGCGGCGCACCGGGCGGTGCAACCGCAGCCGGTCCCGTCGTGCTGCACGTCGACTGGACCCGCTGCCGGGGACGCGGCCTGTGCACCGAACTGTTCGCCGAGCGGCTGGCGCGCGACGAGTGGGGCTACCCGATCGAACGGGACGGCGGCGGCACCCGCGACGTGCCGGTGCGGCCGGACGAACGCGCCGCCGCTGCGGACGCGGTGGCGATGTGCCCGCTGCAGGCGTTGCGGCTGGTGGGGGAGTGAGCAGGGACGCGGCGAGCAGTGGTGCTCAGTACCAGTGCGGGTTGACGCTCATCTCGTGGCCCCACGCACCGCACGGCGACCCGTAGGCGCTCTTGATGTAGGCGAGTCCCCAGTTGACCTGCGTGTTCGCGTTCGTCCGCCAGTCCGCCCCGGCCGCCGACATCTTGTCAGCGGGCAGGGACTGCGGGATGCCGTAGGCGCCGCTCGAGGCGTTCAGCGCGTTCGCCCGCCAGCCGGACTCCTGCGTCCACAGCGACACCAGGCAGGAGAACTGGTCGTCGCCCCATCCGTACGAGCTCAGGGCGCTCCGCGCGTACGCCTGTGCGGCCGCGGGGTCCACCACGACACCGCCGGTGCTCGGGTAGCTCGTGCCCCCGCCGCCACCGGCGCTGGTGCTCCCGCCGCTACCGGTGTCGGCGCTCGCCGAGGCTGCTGCCGCCGCCTGTGCCGCGGCGGCCGCCGCACGCTTGCGCTGCTGTTCGGCCTTCTGCGCCGCGACCTTCTGCCCGAGCTCGTACCCGGCGGCCTGCTTCGCGGTGGTGTCCCGGAGCGACGCGAGCTGCGCGTACAGCTCGTCGCTGTGCTGCTCGGTCGACTCGACCGCGGCGTTCGCCACGGCCTCGGCGGACTTCGCCGCCGCGGACCGTTCCTCTGCGGCCTGCGCACGCGTCGCGCGTTCGGTCTCGGCGCGTTCGGCCTGTTCGTGCAGTGACGATGCCGTGCCGGCCGCGACGGACGCCTCGTCCATCACGCCGGACCACGTGGACGACAGCTGGTCGAGCGCGCCCAGCTGGTAGAGCAGCTGGTCGGGGTTCCCCGCGGTCGCGATCCGGGTGGTCATCTGGTTCGTGCTGCCGTCGCGGTACAGGTTCGCCGCCAGCTGGCCGGCGCGTGTCTGCGCGCGCTCGGCCGTCTCGGACGCGCGGTGCGCCTGGGCCTGGAGGCTCGTGGCGGCCTGGGTGGCCTCCGCCAGCTCCGCCTCGGCCGCGTCCGCCTTCGACGAGGCCGTCAGCGCGGCCTGCGACTTCACTGCCGCCTCGTCCTGCGCCGACTGCAGCGCGGCCTGCACCGTGGTGACCTCGGCGCGCTTGGCGGTCTCGTTCCCCTTGGCCTGCTGCACGTCCTGCCAGGTCGGGTACTCCGTCGCGGACGCCGGGACAGCGGTGAGGACCGGGGCGACGAGCGCGCCGACGACCACGGCGGCCGCGACGAGCACGCCCCGCGAGGGGGTGAGACGCATGGCAGCAGGTTACCGAGGCTCGCCCGGCCGTCAGCGAGCCGCGCCGCCGATTCCCTGTGGACTGGTAAAGTCCATCGTGTCCGAGGACCGTTTCCCCGGATGTTCGACACAACACTGCGCAGGCCGGGCACGGAGCTGGTCATCGGTGGTGGCTCGCGGGCCGGAACGGTTTCCCGAGTGCTTCTACTGCTGGCCAGACATGCGTCCGGAACGATCGGCGCGCACGCACCATCGAGTGCCGTCGCCACGGCCTGCCGAACACACATCAAGGAGGCACCCTTTTGGAGGGTCCCGAGATCAAGTTCGCCGAAGCCGTCATCGACAACGGCAAGTACGGCAAGCGCACCGTCCGGTTCGAGACCGGTCGGCTCGCACAGCAGGCGCAGGGCGCGGTCGCCGCGTACCTCGACGAGGAAACGATGCTCCTCTCGGCCACCAGCGCCGGCAAGCACCCGCGTGAAGGATTCGACTTCTTCCCGCTGACCGTCGACGTCGAGGAGCGCTCCTACGCCGCCGGCAAGATCCCCGGTTCGTTCTTCCGCCGCGAAGGCCGCCCGTCGACCGAGGCCATCCTGGTCTGCCGACTCATCGACCGGCCGCTGCGCCCGTCGTTCGTCGACGGCCTGCGCAACGAGGTCCAGATCGTCATCACCGTCCTGAGCATCGCTCCGGACGAGTTCTACGACGCGCTGGCCATCAACGCCGCGTCCGCGTCGACGCAGATCTCCGGTCTGCCGTTCTCCGGCCCGATCGCCGGTGTGCGCCTCGCGCTGATCGGCGAACAGTGGGTCGCGTTCCCGAAGGCATCGCAGCTCGCCGACGCCGTCTTCGACCTCACGGTCGCCGGCCGTGTCGTCACCGACGAGGCGGGCAACGAGGACGTCGCCATCATGATGGTCGAGGCCGAGGCCACCGAGCACAGCTGGGAGCTCATCCAGGGCGGCGCCACCAAGCCCGACGAGGCCGTCGTCGCGCAGGGTCTCGAGGCGGCCAAGCCGTTCCTCAAGTCCCTCGTCGACGCCCAGGCGAAGCTCGCCGCGCAGTCCGCCAAGGAGATCCAGGACTACCCGGTCTTCCCGCCGTACGCGCCCGAGGTCTACTCGGCCGTCGAGGCCATCGCGCTCTCCGAGCTCGGTGACGTCTACAAGATCGCCGCCAAGACCGAGCGCCAGGACGCCGACGACGCACTCAAGTCGCGCGTCAAGGAGGCCATCGCGTCGAAGGTGTCGGCGGGCGAACTTCCCGACGTCGCCAACTCGCAGGTCAGCGCCGCGTACAAGTCGGTCACGAAGAAGGTCGTGCGCGGCCGCATCCTGACCGAGCAGGTCCGCATGGACGGCCGAGGCCTCGCCGACATCCGTCCGCTCGACGCCGAGGTCGCCGTGATCCCGCGCGTCCACGGCTCGGCGATCTTCCAGCGCGGCGAGACGCAGATCCTCGGCGTCACCACGCTGAACATGCTCAAGATGGAGCAGCAGATCGACTCGCTGTCGCCCGTCACGAAGAAGCGCTACCTGCACCACTACAACTTCCCGCCCTACTCGACCGGTGAGACCGGCCGTGTGGGTTCGCCGAAGCGTCGCGAGATCGGGCACGGCTTCCTCGCCGAGCGCGCCCTCGTGCCGGTGCTGCCGACGCGTGAAGAGTTCCCGTACGCCATCCGTCAGGTCTCCGAGGCGCTCAGCTCCAACGGCTCGACCTCGATGGGTTCCGTCTGCGCCTCGACCCTCTCGCTGCTCAACGCCGGTGTGCCCCTCAAGGCCCCGGTCGCCGGCATCGCGATGGGTCTGGTGTCCGACACCGTCGACGGTCAGACCCGCTACGCGGCGCTGACCGACATCCTCGGTGCCGAGGACGCCCTCGGCGACATGGACTTCAAGGTCGCCGGTACCTCGGAGTTCGTCACCGCGATCCAGCTCGACACCAAGCTCGACGGCATCCCGTCGACGGTGCTCGACGCGGCGCTGAAGCAGGCCAAGGAGGCCCGCTCGGCCATCCTCGGTGTGCTGAACGAGGCGATCGACGCCCCCGACGAGATGGCGGACACCGCTCCTCGCGTCATCTCGGTGCAGATCCCCGTCGACAAGATCGGCGAGCTGATCGGCCCGAAGGGCAAGACGATCAACGGCATCCAGGACGAGACCGGTGCCGACATCTCGATCGAGGACAACGGCACCGTCTACATCGGTGCCGTCGACGGACCGTCGGCCGAGGCCGCTCGTGCGTCGGTCAACGCGATCGCGAACCCGACCAACCCGGAGATCGGGGACCAGTTCCTCGGCACCGTCGTGAAGATCGCCACGTTCGGCGCCTTCGTGTCGCTGCTCCCGGGCCGTGACGGTCTGCTCCACGTCTCCGAGGTGCGCAAGCTCGCCGGTGGCAAGCGTGTGGAGAACGTCGAGGACGTCCTGGGCGTCGGCCAGAAGGTCCTGGTCGAGGTCACCAAGGTGGACGACCGCGGCAAGCTGTCGCTCGCGCCGGTCGTCGCCGAGGAGTCGGACACCGACTCCAGCGGTGCCCGCGAGGAGTCGACGGACGCCACCGTCTGATCCACCCCTGGCACACGAACGGCCGTCGTCCCTTCCGGGGCGGCGGCCGTTCGTCGTTGCGGGGTCGTCCTACGCGGCGGGGGTCTCCTGCGTGCCGACGAGCTGCGCGCGACCGAGCAGGTGCTCGCGCAGCACGAACCCGACGACCGCGGGGGTGGCGTCGGCCGGCGCCTCGAGCAGCGGCACGTCGAGGGCGCTCAGCGTGAAGAAGTAGCGGTGCACGCCGTGGCCCGCGGGCGGAGCGGCGCCGAGGAACGTGTCGGTGCCGAACTCGTTGCGACGGCGCAGGGCCTCGGCCGGCAGCAGGGCGTCGTCGGTGCCGGCGCCGGCGGGCAGCGAGGTCGCCGAGCCCGGGATGTCCGTCAGGCTCCAGTGCCAGAAGCCCGAACCGGTCGGGGCGTCGGGGTCGTACACGGTGAGCGCGAAGCTCTTCGTGCCCTCGGGAGCGCCGGACCACTCGAGTGCGGGGGAGCGGTCCTCGCCACCCGCGTCGGTGCCGCGCGCCGAAGTCGGCAGGGCGCCGCCGTCGGTGAAGTCGGGGCTGGTCAGGGTGAACGAGGGGACCTCGGGGAGGTTCCAGTTGGGGTCGTTGGCCATGCGCCCAGCCAACACCCACAGCCTCGGCGGCCGCCCGACGCGGCCGCCCGACGCGGCCGCCCGGTGCGGTGACCCTGTCCGAACTCCGCCGAATGACCGGGAACGCTGGAAGCGCCCCCTGTTCGGGGGTATCTTCGCCGCACGATCGACCATCCCGCCGATCGCGGCTCGACCGACCCGTTTCCCTGCAGCGTCGGTGGGGTCCCGTGCTGCCAGCACGACATGAGGACAACGATGTTCGACAAGCGTTTCATCCACCACGCCATCGATCGCAGCGCCGAGAACGCGCTCGACCGACGACGGTTCTTCGCAGCCGCCGGCGTCGCCGGCGCCTCAGCCGGCATCGCCGCGCTCGGCTCGTCGGTGCTCACCACCGACCGCGCCGCCGCCACCCCGGAAGAGGACGGTGCCGTCTCCGACGCCGCCATCCTCAACTTCGCCCTGAACCTCGAGTACCTCGAGGCCGAGTTCTACCTGCGTGCTGTGTTCGGCGCGGGCCTCGCCGACAGCATGATCACCGGCATCGACCCGCAGGGGCCGGTGATCGGTGGCAAGAAGGTGCCGTTCAAGACCGCGGCCATCCGCGGCATCGCCACCGAGATCGCGAACGACGAGCGCGCGCACGTTGCGTTCCTCCGATCCGCCCTCGGCGGTGCGAAGGTCTCACGTCCGAAGATCGACCTCGTGTCGAGCTTCACCGCGGCGGCGCGCGCTGCGGGTGTGGTCGGCCCGACCGGCACCTTCGACCCGTTCGCCAGCGAGGAGAACTTCCTGCTCGGGGCGTACATCTTCGAGGACGTCGGGGTGACCGCCTACAAGGGAGCCGCGCCGCTCATCACCAGCAAGACGTACCTCAGTGCCGCGGCGGGCATCCTCGCCGTCGAGGCCTACCACGCCGGGATCATCCGGTCGAAGCTCTCGGACAAGGGGCTGCAGGTGCCGGCGAACAAGATCTCCGACGCCCGTGACTCGCTCGACGGTCCGACCGACGACGACCAGGGGGTGACGACCCGGTCGGGAGCGGTGAACCTCGTGCCGACGGACTCGAACTCGCTCGCCTACGGCCGCACCGCGGAGCGTGTCCTGAACGTGGTGTTCCTGAACCCGAACCAGATCGACAAGGGCGGGTTCTTCCCGGACGGCGTCAACGGCTCCATCGTCTCGAGCGGCAACCCCGGGAGCGCCACCGGACCGGCCTGATCCGCGCGACGCGACCGGTCGCGGTGAGCGCGACCACAGTGCGGACGGGAGGCACGGTGCCAGCTGGCACCGTGCCTCCCGTCCGCTCGTGGTCGCGAAAGCGACGGATGTCCGTCACGTCGGCGGATCCGTGCCGCGAGGGCGACAGTGTGCCGCGAACAGTTCGCGGCAGACTGTCGCTTTCGCGGCAGGCGGGCGGCAGATGGGCCGCAGCCGAGCGGGGCCCCGACGGCAGCCGGGCGTCAGGCGGCGAGGACGCGGTCGACGACGCGACCGAGCGCTGCCGTCGCCGCGATGGCGTCACCGGAGTAGGCGCCGGCCATCGCACCGTCGCGCGCGAGCATGAGCTCGTCGGCGCCGTCGCCCGGCAGCTGGTGGCCGGACTCCTGCAGCAGGGTGGCGAGTCGGTCGGTGTACCAGTCGCGGTGCGTGGCGACCACCTCGCGTACGGGGTCGCGGGGGTCGTGGTACTCGGCAGCGGCGTTGAGGAACGCGCACCCGCGGAAGTCGGGGTCGTTGACCTCGTCCGCCAGGGCGGCGACCCACGCGCGGACCGCTGCGGCGGAGGAGCCGGCGTCGGTGACGAGCTGTTCCAGACGTTCCTGCACCCGCTCGTGCTGCGTGCGGATGTAGGCGAGGATCAGGTTGTCCTTCGACCCGTAGTGCTTGTAGAACGTCGCCTTCGTGACGCTCGCCTCGGAGATGAGGCGGTCGACGCCGACGCTGTGGATGCCCTCTTCGTAGAAGAGTCGCGTGGCCGTCTCGAGGATGCGGACCTTCGCGCCGCCGGAGCGGGGAGTCGGGGGGACGCTCGACCCGTCCGGCGACGCGAGGTTCGTGCTCGGACCAGGGAGACGCTGGACGGCCGGTTGGGGGGAATCGACCGTCACAGCGTGGCTCCTTGGTTCATCGGCTCCGCGGACGAGTGGGGGGACTCGTGGCCGCGAGGACTGATGTCCCGAGCCGCCGGATCGGAACTTAGGGGGGCTTTCGATCCGGCGTGAACGACTGTACCACAAGGAGGACAGACAGACGAGTCGGTCTGTCCGCAATTTATGTACCCCTCTTCGAGTGACAGTCCGCGGGCCTGTGGAAACTGGGCGGTGGACTCCGGAGCATCAGTAGGCTCGTCTGCGATGAACCAGCCAGTGCCACTGCCGCTCGGGGCCCCGGACACGTCCTTCCTGACGTCCGGAGGGGCCTTCGTCCGACGCACCGTGCTGCCGTCGGGTGTCCGCGTGCTGACCGAAGCCGTGCCCGGTGCCGCTTCGACGAGCATCGGGTTCTGGGTCGGCGTCGGTTCGCGCGACGAACGTGACGGCCAGTTCGGATCGACCCACTTCCTCGAGCACCTGCTGTTCAAGGGCACCGAGACCCGGTCGGCGCTCGACATCGCGATCGCGTTCGACTCGGTCGGCGGCGAGCACAACGCCGCGACCGCCAAGGAGTACACCTGCTACTACGCACGGGTGCGGGACGCCGACGTCCCGATGGCCGTGCAGGTCATCGGTGACATGGTGACCGGCTCGGTGCTCGACCCCGAGGCGTTCGCCGTCGAGCGCGGCGTCATCCTCGAAGAACTCGCGATGGCCGCCGACGACCCGGCCGACGTCGCGGGTGAAGCGTTCTTCGCCGCGGCCTT
Organism: Curtobacterium sp. PhB25; assembly: GCF_004365375.1. Lineage (NCBI taxonomy): Bacteria > Bacillati > Actinomycetota > Actinomycetes > Micrococcales > Microbacteriaceae > Curtobacterium > Curtobacterium sp. PhB25. Next base: position 362,157 of record NZ_SODR01000002.1, read on the forward strand.
CGGCGGACACGCACTCGGCCGCCCGATCGGCGGGACCCCGGACAGCATCCGCGCGGTCCAGCGGGACGAGGTCCTGGCCCACTACCGCGAGCACTACGCACCGAACGGCATCGTCGTGACCGCCGCCGGTGCCGTCGACCACGACCGGTTCTGCGACGCGGTCGCCGCCGTGTTCCACGACGCCCCGCACGCCGAGCCGCTTGCGCGCCGGACGCCACAGACCGTCGCCGACCCCATCGAGCCCAAGCTGTCGGTGGTCCACCGTCCGACGGAGCAGGTCAGCATGCTGCGCGGCTCGCAGGGACTCGACCTCCGCGACGACCGCCGGCCGTCCCTCAGCGTCCTGAACGCCGTGCTCGGCGGGGGCATGAGCTCCCGGCTCTTCCAAGAGGTCCGCGAGCGACGCGGCCTCGCCTACGCGGTGTCGTCCTTCGCGCCCGCCTACCTCGACAACGGCGCCTTCGGCGTCTACGCGGGCTGTGCTCCCGACAACGTCCCCGGGGTCATCGAGATCATCGACGCCGAGTTCCGCCGCATGGTGGACGACGGCATCACCGACGACGAGCTCCGCCGTGCCAAGGGCCAGATCGAGGGCGCCCTGACGCTCTCGCTCGAGGACTCCGACGCCCGGATGACCCGCCTCGGCCGGTCCGAGCTCGGCACCGGGGAGTACACCGACCTGTCGACCGCACTGGAGCGTGTCGACCGGGTCACCACCGACGGCGTGCTCGAACTCGCCCGCGACCTCCTGACCCGCCCGACGATCACGTCGGTGGTCGGGGCGGTGCAGCAGGACGAGCTCGCCGCAGCGATCGGGATGGGCAGCTGAGCACGGACATGTCGCACTACCTGTACCTCGTCCGGCACGGCGAACACCAGGACGCCGAGCACGGCCTCCGCGACGGCAAGCTGTCGGAACGCGGCAAGCGCCAGGCCATGCTCGTCGCCGACCGCCTCGGCGGGCTGCCGTTCGACGGCGTGTACCACTCCCCGTTGGAGGCCCCCAGCGAGACCGCCGCGTTCCTGGCGCAGCGACTGCCGTCGATCCAGCCCGAACCGTCGACGCTGCTCTTCGACTGCGTCCCCTCCGGCCCGACCCCGGACATGCCGCACGCCTACCAGGGCTGGTACGGCGGCGTCACGGAAGAGGAGATCATCGCCGGCCAGGCGCAGATGGGCGACGCCGTCTCCGAGTGGTTCACCCCGGCGCGCGAGGACCGGCACGACCTGCTCATCACCCACAACGCCGTGATCGGCTGGTTCGTGCGCGAGGCGTTCCAGGCGCCCGAGTGGCGCTGGATGGGCACGAACGTCGCGCACACCGCGCTCACGATCATCCGGATCCGTTCCGCGAAGCCGGCCGAGGTGGTGGCCCTGAACGACCTGGCCCACCTGCCGGTGGAGCTCCGCACCGGGCTGCCGGTCGACCAGCCCGTCTAGCGGGAGACCGGCTTGCGGTACCAGGCGGTCGCGTTCGGGTTGTCGTTGAACGGCGCGACTCGCTCGTAGCCCCGGCTGCGGTACATCGCGCCCGCGGCGACGAGCGAGTCGTTCGTGTCCAGCACGATGCTCGTCGCCCCCAGCGCGGCGCCTTCCCGTTCGAGTGCGTCCATCAGCGCCGTGGCCACGCCCTTGCCCCGTCCCGCCGGGCTGACGAAGACGTGCTTGACCTCGAACCGGACGTCCGTGGTGGTCGCGTCGGGGTCGTCCGCGATCCGCCGCAGGCCGCCGCAGCCGACCGCGACCCCGCCGTCGTACGCCACCGCGAAGACCCCGTTCGGCGGCGTGAACTCCGCCGCCGGGGTGCGCTTCCGCGAGTACGCGCCCTGCGCACTGGGGAACGTCGCCTCGCGCTCGTCGAGGTACGCGTCGAGCAGGACGTCGACCTCGGGCAGATCGGCCGGCACGGTCCTGACCTCGACTGACATGCGTCGATCCTAGGATGGACCGCATGGTCACTCCCGTCGCCGTCGTCGGCGCCACCGGTCGTCTCGGGGGCCTCGTGGCCTCCGTCGTCGAGGAACTCCCGGAGTTCGAGCTCGTCGCCCGCCTGTCGTCGAAGGACGGTGCCCACGAAGCACCGCCGTCGGTGTTCGGCGGTGCCGCGCTCGTCGTGGACGTGACGGTGCCGGCGCTCAGCCCCGCGATCGTCGAGAACGCGCTGTCGAGCGGGGCGAACGTCCTCGTCGGCACGTCCGGGTGGTCCGCCGACCGTCTCGCGAAGCTCCGCACCGCCCTGCAGGAGCGTCCCGACCAGGGCGTCCTCGTGGTGCCGAACTTCTCGATCGGGTCGGTGCTCGGCACTCACCTGGCCACCATCGCGGCGCCGTGGTTCCCCTCCGTCGAGATCGTCGAGACGCACCACGCCGGCAAGATCGACTCGCCGTCCGGCACCGCGGTGCGCACCGCCGAGCTCATCGCCGAGGCCCGTCGCGACGTCGGCCCGGTCGAGGCTCCGCACGTCGACCAGCGCGCCCGCGGCCAGCAGGTGGCGAGCGTGCCGATCCACTCGCTCCGGCTGCCCGGGGTGAAGGCCGTGCAGGACGTCCTGCTCAGCGGTCCCGGCGAGACCCTGACGATCCGGCACGACACCAACGACGACGTCGCCTACGTCGCCGGGATCCGGGCGGCGTTGTCCGCCCTCGGATCCGCCCGCGGGCTCACCGTGGGCCTCGGCAGCGTCCTCGGCATCGGCTGACCCGGTGGGACGTGCAGCGCGTGCCGGTAGCGCGATCCGGTCGCCGTTCTGGGGAGCAGCGCTGATGACCCTGCTGTTGGCGCTCTACATCGTGCTCGTCGGGCAACGGGCCGTGGCGTTCATCGCCACCGGCATCCCGATCGGGATCGGCATCGGCGTCGCCCTGTTCGTCGTCGCCGCGATCGGGGCGCTGTTGCTCGTGCTCGAGTTCCGCTTCGGCATCCGGATCACCCGGCTCGGCTCCCGGCTCGAGGCCGAGGGCGGTGCACCGGAGGACGTCGTGCCCGTGCGTCCGTCCGGGCGTCCGACGCGCGAGGCCGCTGACGAGCTCTTCCCGCAGTACAAGGCCGCCGTCGAGCAGGACCCGGCGGACTGGCGCGCCTGGTACCGGCTCGGGGTGGTCTACGACGCCGCGGGGGACCGCAAGCGCGCTCGAGCCGCGATGCGCACGGCCCTGTCGCGATCGAGCGCCTGAGACCTGGTCAGAGGACCGCGTCGACGGCGTCCACGGCACGCGTGTACCGGAACGTGTAGCCGGACTCGAGCAGCTTCGTCGGCACCATCCGCTGACTCGACAGCAGCATCTCGTCGGCGGCGTCCTGCAGCGCCAGGCGCAGCGCGAACTCCGGGATCCGGAACAGGTACGGCCGGTGCAGGTCCTCGGCGACGCGCTTCGTGATGCGGTCGGCGACGACGGCTTCCGGCCCGGCGAGGTTGACCGGTCCGCTGACACCGGACGCCGACGGGCTCGTCGCCAGGTGCACGATCGCCCCGACCTCGTCCTCGAGCGCGATCCACGGCCAGTGCTGCCCGCCGGTGCCGAGGCGACCGCCGAGCCCTGCCCGGGTGAGCGGGATGAGGGGTGCGAGCGCGCCGCCGCCCTCGCCGATCACGATGCCCGTGCGCAGGGTCACCACGCGGACGCCGTCCGGGGCAGCGTTCGCCGCGGATTCCCACGCGGTGCAGACCTCGGCGAGGAACCCGGTGCCGGGGGCCGCGTCGTCCTGCAGGACGTCCGCCGGGCGGTCGCCGTACACGCCGGACGCCGATCCGGACAGGAACAGCGCCGGGGGAGTGCTGGCGTGCCGCATGGCCTCGACCAGGGTGTCGGTCGCGTCGACGCGGGAGCGCCGGATCTCCTCGCGGTACTTCGCGGTCCAGGGCAGCTTGCCGATGTTCGCCCCCGCCAGGTTGATCACCACGTCGGCACCGTCGACGATGGCCGGGTCGAGCGGCCGGCGACCCGGAGCCCAGCGGAACTCGGTGGCCGTGTGCGGCTCGCGCCGGACGAGCGTGGTCACGTGGTGGCCCGCCTCGCGCAGCGCGCGGACGAGCGGGGTGCCGATGAAACCGGACGCGCCGGCGATCAGGATCGAGAGGGGCTCTGCCGCCGTGTCTGCCATGCCGGCAACGCTACTCACGCCGACGTAGGCTTCTGTGTGTGAGCGACAGCGAGACCGTGCAGCCCGACCCCACCGTGCCGACCCCGTACGAGGACCTGCTCCGCCGGGTCCTGACCGAGGGCACGCCGAAGGGTGACCGCACCGGCACCGGGACCCGCAGCCTGTTCGGCGCGCAGCTCCGTTACGACCTGTCGAAGGGCTTCCCGCTCGTGTCCACGAAGCGCGTGCACTTCAAGTCGATCGCGTACGAGCTGCTCTGGTTCCTGCGCGGCGACGGCAACGCCACCTGGCTGCAGGAGCACGGTGTCCGGATCTGGAACGAGTGGGCGGACGAGGACGGCGACCTCGGCCCCGTCTACGGCGTGCAGTGGCGCTCGTGGCCGACCCCGTCCGGCGAGCACGTCGACCAGATCGCCCAGGTCATCGACCAGATCCGCACGAACCCGGACAGCCGCCGGCTCATCGTCTCGGCGTGGAACGTCGCCGAGATCCCGGACATGGCGCTCGCCCCGTGCCACGCGTTCTTCCAGTTCTACGTCAACGACGGCAAGCTCTCGTGCCAGCTCTACCAGCGCAGCGCCGACATGTTCCTCGGCGTCCCGTTCAACATCGCGTCCTACGCACTGCTCACCCACATGATCGCCGCGCAGACCGGGCTCGAGGTCGGCGACTTCGTCTGGACCGGCGGCGACTGCCACGTCTACGACAACCACGTCGAGCAGGTCGAGGAGCAGCTGTCCCGCACGGCGTACGCCCTGCCGACGCTCGAGCTCGCGCCGCGCGACTCGATCGACGACTACGAGTACGAGGACTTCACCGTCGTCGGCTACCACCACCACCCGGCGATCAAGGGCGCGGTCGCCGTCTGATGATCGGCATGGTTTGGGCCCGGTCGACCGACGGGGTCATCGGGGCCGACGGCGGCATGCCCTGGCACGTGCCCGAGGACCTCGCGCACTTCAAGCAGGTCACCGGCGACGCCACGGTGCTCATGGGCCGGCGCACCTGGGAGTCCCTGCCGGAACGCTTCCGTCCGCTGCCCGGTCGCCGGAACGTGGTGCTCACCCGCGACGCGTCCTGGACCGCCGACGGCGCCGAGGCCGTGCACGACCTCCGCGCCGCGCTCGACGGTGCCGAGGGCCCCGTCTGGGTCATCGGCGGCGGCCAGGTCTACGCCGCGGCGCTGGACCGTGCCGACCGGGTGTCCGAGACCGTCATCGACGTCGACGTACCCGGCGACACCGTCGCACCGACGCTCGGCGAGTCGGCCGGCTGGACGCTCACCGACGAGGGCCCGTGGCAGGTGTCCCGCACCGGGACCCGTTACCGCTTCCTCGAGTGGCGCCGCAGCGCGTCCTGAGCGTGCGGGCGCCGCGTCGGTGTGCGCCGCGCGCCCCCGTGCGGGCGCCGCGCCCCGAAGAGTCGGGGCGCGAAGACCGCAGCGGGGCGCAGCTGGCGCGGAACCAGGTTCCGGACACCGCCGGGCGCGCGCGACACCGGGCGTGAGCGGCAGGACGGACGTGATCCGGGCCTCCCGTCCGCGCCGCAGGCAGGCGACCGTCCACCCGGACGGCGGCCATCGCGCCCATCCCCGGTACGCTGGTGCCCGTGTCCCCGCGTGAGAATCCCTTCGGTCAGGTCCTCGTCGCCCTCGTGACCCCGTTCACGGCCGACGGTGAGGTCGACTGGCCCGGCGTCGAGCAGCACATCGACGACTGCATCACCGCCGGCGCCGACGGCATCGTCGTCACCGGCACGACCGGCGAGACCAGCACCCTGACCGACCCCGAGAAGCTCCGTCTGGTCGAGGTCGGCAAGTCCGTCGCCGCCGGCCGCGCGAAGATCATCACGGGTGGCGGGTCGAACGAGACCGCGCACGCGATCCACCTGTACAAGCAGAGCGAGAAGGCCGGCGCGGACGGTGTGATGATCGTCACGCCGTACTACAACAAGCCGACCCAGTCGGGTGTGCTCACCCACTTCCGGATGATCGCCGACGCCACCGACCTGCCGGTGATCCTGTACGACATCCCGGGGCGCACCGGCATCCCGATCACGTACGAGACGATCGTGCGGGCGTCGCACCACCCGAACATCCTCGCCGTGAAGGACGCCAAGGGCGACTTCGCCGAGGTGTCCCGCGTGCTCAACAACACCGACCTCATGTACTTCTCCGGCGACGACACCAACGTGCTCCCGCACCTGTCGATCGGCGCGACGGGCCTGATCGGCGTCACCGCGAACATCACGAGCACGCCGTACCGCACCATCATCGACGCCGTGAACCGCGGCGACCTGGCGACCGCCACCGCCGAGCACAAGCGCGTCGAGCCCCTCGTCCGCGCCGTGATGACCCACGTGCCCGGCACCGTCGCGGCGAAGTACATCCTGCACGGGCTCGGCCGCATCGGCAGCCCGCGCGTCCGTCTGCCGCTCGTCGGCCCCGAGGACTCCGAGGCGTACGCCATCGAGACCTCGCTCGAAGCCGTGCGCGACGTGCCCGGCGCCGACTTCTCGAACTTCCGCCCCGACCGCAACGCTGCGGCCGGCGGCGCACTGCCAAAGGTGCCAGGCACCACCCGCTAGCGAACACCGCGGCGCGCTCCTCGCGCGTCGCCTGAATCCGTAGGACCGAATGCCCACACAAGTCTCCACACCACAGCCGCTCGAACCCGGCACCCTCCGCGTCATCCCCATCGGGGGACTCGGCGAGATCGGTCGCAACATGACCGTCTACGAGTACGAGGGCAAGCTGCTCATCGTCGACGCCGGCGTGCTCTTCCCCGAGGAGCACCAGCCCGGGGTCGACCTGATCCTGCCGGACTTCGCGCCGATCCGTGACCGTCTCGACGACGTCCTCGGTGTCGTGCTCACGCACGGCCACGAGGACCACATCGGCGCCGTGCCGTACCTGCTGAAGCTCCGCGACGACATCCCGCTGATCGGCTCCACGCTGACCCTCGCGCTCGTCGAGGCGAAGCTCAAGGAACACCGGATCAAGCCGTACACGCTCGTCGTGGCCGAGGACCAGACCGAGCAGCTCGGCCCGTTCCACCTCGAGTTCGTGGCCGTGAACCACTCCATCCCGGACGCCCTCGCCGTGGCGATCACGACCCCCGCCGGTCGTGTCCTGCACACGGGTGACTTCAAGATGGACCAGCTCCCGCTGGACGACCGCATCACCGACCTCCGTGCGTTCGCCCGTCTGGGCGAGGCCGGCGTCGACCTGTTCCTGCCGGACTCGACCAACGCCGACGTTCCGGGCTTCACCGCGCCCGAGCGCGACATCGGCCCGGTGCTCGAGAACATCATCACGCGCGCCCGCAAGAAGGTCGTCGTGGCGAGCTTCTCGTCGCACGTGCACCGTGTGCAGCAGGTCCTCGACGCAGCCGCGGCCGCGAACCGCAAGGTCGCGTTCATGGGGCGCTCGATGATCCGCAACATGACCATCGCCGCCGACCTCGGCTACCTCCGCGTGCCCGAGAACGTCCTCATCGACACGAAGAAGGCGAAGAACGTCCCCGACGACCAGATCGTCTACATGTCGACTGGGTCGCAGGGCGAGCCGATGGCCGTGCTCGCGCGCATGGCGAACCTCGAGCACCAGATCGAGATCGGCGAGGGCGACACCGTCATCCTCGCCTCGTCGCTGATCCCGGGCAACGAGAACGCCGTGTACCGCGTCATCGACGGGCTGACGAAGCTCGGCGCGAAGGTCGTGCACAAGGGCAACGCCAAGGTGCACGTCTCCGGACACGCCTCGGCCGGCGAACTGCTCTACTGCTACAACATCCTGCGTCCGCGCAACGTCCTGCCCGTGCACGGCGAACACCGCCACCTGTACGCGAACGCCGACCTGGCGATCCAGACGGGTGTGCCGCCGCGCAACGTGATCCTCGGGCAGGACGGCATCGTCGTCGACCTGAAGGACGGCGTCGCGACGGTCGCCGGGCAGCTCGACATCGGCTACGTGTACGTCGACGGCTCGACCGTGGGCGAGATCACCGACGCCGACCTCAAGGACCGCCGCGTGCTGTCCGAAGAGGGCTTCATCTCGGTCTTCGCCGCGGTGGACTTCACCACCGGCCAGTGCGTCATCGGCCCGGAGATCCAGTCGCGCGGCTTCGCCGAGGACGACTCCGTGTTCGACGACGTCCGTCCGCAGATCGCCAAGGCGATCGCCGAGGCGGCCGCCAACGGCACGCGCGACTCGCACGCGTTCGCGCAGGTCGTCCGCCGCACGGTCGGCCGCTGGGTCAACACCAAGCACCGCCGTCGTCCGATGATCGTCCCGGTGGTCATCGAGGCGTAGCGCGTCAGTCGCGTTCGCCGCGTTCATCGCGGTCGACCGGGAGGCCCGTCCAGCGTCCGTCACGGATGCTGCGGCGGGCCTCCCTTGGTTTGTCCTGAGTGGGGATTAGGGTTCTGCCCATGGCCGGAGGCACCAAGTCGACCACGCGCTCGCGCGCGTCCACGTCGTCCCGTGGGAACGGGACGCGCGGTTCGTCGCGCACCCAGGCCACGACGAAGAAGCTGCCGCAGGCGGCACCGACACCGGTGTTCCGCGAGCAGAACCCGCTCGTGACGTTCTGGCTCGCGATGGCGCACGGCGTCGGCGCGATGTTCCGACTGCTCGGCAAGGAGTCCCTCGAGAAGGACCAGCGGCGTGACGGGTTCCCGTTCCTGCTGTTCGTACTGGCCATCGCCGGTGCGGTCGTCGAGTGGCTCAACCCGACGAACGGCGTGTCGGTCGCACTCGACGCGTACACGTTCGGCGGGCTGTTCGGCCGGTTGGCATTCGCCCTGCCGGTGATCATGATCGTCTTCGCCGGATGGCTGTTCCGGCACCCGGCCTCGGTGCACGACAACACCCGGATCGGCATCGGCCTCGGGATCCTGCTCGTCGCGATCGCCTCGCTCTGCCACGTCTTCGGCGGGCGGCCGAGCGCAGCGGACGGCATGCCCGCCCTGGCTGCGGCCGGCGGTGTGCTCGGCTGGGTCGTGATCGGCTGGCTCGTCACGATCGCGACCGCCTGGGTCGCGGTCCCGGTGGCGATCGTGCTGCTCGTGCTCTCCCTCTTCATCATCACCAAGACGCCGCCGAACAAGGTCGGGCGTCGGCTGCACGAGCTGTACGCGTACCTGTTCGGAGCGCCGGCCCCGGCCGCCGAGCCCGAGGTCGAAGCGGCACCCGCCACCCGCACCAAGACGACCAAGCGCGGCAAGAAGGGCGACACCGACTTCCAGCTGTTCGACGACCTCGGCTTCGGCGAGGAGCAGGCCGCTGCCGACGGTGACGCCGGCGGCGACAGCGTGCCGTGGTGGCGGCGGAACAAGTCCGGGCGCGAAGAGGACCCGGCGTACGACAGCCCCGTGCTGCCCCCGGCCTCCGGTGTCGCCCCGACGGCCCCGCCCGCCGCGGCGGCTGCACCCGCTGCCCCGGTGGTCAACCCGAACTCGGGCGCTGCGGCCGGTCTCGTGGACCTGACGCCGGCCGAACCCGCGTCGGTCAACCTCAACGACTCCGTCGAACAGGACCTGCAGGTCGCCGAGCAGGCCCTGCGGGACTTCGGCACCGACGTCCCCGCGCGTCCGGAGCCGACCGCGGCGATCCGCCCCGCGGTGCCCGACGTGGTCGCGGCACCCCTCGTCGAGGACCTCGTCGTCGACGAGCCCGAGGAACTCTCCGCGGCGGCGACCGACGACGACCCGTCGAAGCCGTACCGCCTGCCGGCCGCCACCACCCTGAGCTCCGGCACCCCCTCGGTCGCTCGCAGCCAGGCGAACGACGACATCGTCGCCGCCATCACCGGCGTGCTGACGGAGTTCAAGGTCGACGCGAAGGTCACCGGGTTCTCCCGCGGTCCGACGGTCACCCGCTACGAGATCGAGCTCGGACCGGGCGTCAAGGTCGAGCGCGTCACGGCGCTGTCGAAGAACCTGTCGTACGCGGTGGCCTCCAACGAGGTCCGGATCCTCTCGCCGATCCCGGGCAAGAGCGCCATCGGAGTCGAGATCCCGAACTCCGACCGCGAGATCGTGTCCCTCGGCGACGTGCTGCGCTCGAACGCGGCGCGGAAGTCGAAGCACCCGATGACGATCGGCGTCGGCAAGGACGTCGAGGGCGGCTTCGTCGTCGCGAACCTGGCGAAGATGCCGCACCTGCTCGTCGCCGGTTCGACCGGTTCCGGCAAGTCGGTCTTCATCAACTCGATGATCACGTCGCTGCTCATGCGGGCGAAGCCGTCCGAGGTCCGCATGGTCCTGGTCGACCCGAAGCGCGTCGAGCTCTCGATCTACGCGGGTGTCCCGCACCTCATCACGCCCATCATCACGAACCCGAAGAAGGCGGCCGAAGCGCTGCAGTGGGTCGTGAAGGAGATGGACATGCGCTACGACGACCTGGCGTCGTTCGGGTTCCGCCACGTCGACGACTTCAACAAGGCGATCGAGAACAACGAGATCGTCCTGCCCGCGGGCAGCGAGCGGAAGCTCAAGCCGTACCCGTACCTGCTCGTCGTCGTCGACGAGCTCGCGGACCTCATGCTCGTCGCCCCGCGCGACGTCGAGGAGTCGATCGTCCGCATCACCCAGCTCGCCCGTGCCGCCGGCATCCACCTGGTGCTCGCGACGCAGCGCCCGTCGGTGGACGTCATCACCGGCCTGATCAAGGCGAACGTGCCGTCCCGCATCGCCTTCGCGGTGACGAGCGTCACGGACTCCCGTGTCATCCTCGACCAGCCCGGCGCGGACAAGCTCATCGGCCAGGGCGACGCGCTCTTCCTGCCGATGGGCTCGTCGAAGTCCCTGCGCGTGCAGGGCGCGTGGGTGCAGGAGGGCGAGGTCGCCGAGGTCGTCCAGCACGTCACCCGCCAGGCCCAGCCCGAGTACCGCCAGGACGTCCAGGCCGTGGTCGAGCGCAAGGAGATCGACGCCGACATCGGCGACGACCTCGAACTGCTGCTCGCGGCGGTCGAACAGGTCGTCTCGACGCAGTTCGGCTCGACCTCGATGTTGCAGCGCAAGCTCCGGGTCGGCTTCGCGAAGGCCGGTCGCCTGATGGACCTGATGGAGTCCCGCGACATCGTCGGGCCGTCCGAGGGGTCGAAGGCCCGCGACGTGCTCGTCACCACCGACCAGCTGCCCGCGGTGCTCGCGAAGCTCCGCGGCGAGGAGCCGCCGGCTGCTCCGGCGCCCGTGGCCCCCGTGCCCGGCCCCAGTGACGACGGCGACCGCTACGGCGCCGACCCCGTGGGCGACATGACCCGCGGGTACGATGAAGTGCACGACGAGCCCGATGAGGACGCGTGGGGACTGACGGGCAGGGAGTGAAGGCGATGACCGCCTCGGACAGCACGGACACGACACACGGCGCGAAGTTCCCCTGGCGCGGGCGACTGCTCCGCAAGGGTCCCGGCCCCGCATCGACGGCGAACGTCGCGAACATCATCACCGTGGTGCGCATCCTGATGGCGCCGCTGTTCTTCGTGCTGCTCCTCGCCGATGCCGGTAACGACGGCCCGCTGCGCATCTGGGCGGCGATCGTCTTCGTCGTCGCGATCGTGACCGACAGCGCCGACGGCATCATCGCCCGACGGCAGAACCTGGTCACCGACTTCGGCAAGCTCGTCGACCCGATCGCCGACAAGGTCCTGATCGGCGGCGCGCTCGTCGCCCTGTCGATCCTGGCCGAACTGCCCTGGTACGTGACGGTGCTCATCATGGTGCGCGAGATCGGCATCACGGTGTTCCGCTTCGCGGTGCTGTCGGACCGGGTGATCCCGGCCAGTCGCGGCGGCAAGATCAAGACCGTGCTGCAGGCCGTCGCCCTGACGTCGGCACTCTTCCCGTGGTGGGAGCTCGTCGGGGACTGGGCGCACTGGGTGAACGTGGTGCTGATGAGCGCCGCCTTCCTGGCGACCGTGCTCAGTGGCATCGACTACCTGTACCAGGCGTGGAAGCACAACCGGACCACCGCGTGACGCAGGCCGACGACGCGACCGGCGCCGTGCCTCCCGGCCCTGCCGACACGGTCGACGCGATCGCGCAGCACCTGGTCGCCGACCTGACGCGTCGCGGTGAGACCGTCGCCGTGGCGGAGTCGCTCACCGGCGGGTTGGTGGTGTCGACGCTCGTCGGTGTTCCGGGGGCGAGCGCCGTGGTGCGCGGGGGAGTCGTGGCCTACGCGACGCCCGTCAAGCACACCGTGCTCGGGGTGTCGTCGGCGTTGCTGGCGGCCAACGGGGCCGTCGATCCCGAGGTCGCGCGGCAGATGGCGGCCGGTGTCCGCATCGCGCTGTCCGTCGACGGTGAGCCGGCGACGTGGGGGATCAGCACGACCGGTGTCGCCGGGCCGGACCCGCAGGACGGCAAGCCGGTCGGCACCGTCTACGTCGGCATCGCGTCGGCGGACGGCGCCACTGCCTGGAAACTCCACCTCGACGGGGACCGCGGTGCAATCCGCACGGCGTCCGTCTCCGAACTCCTGACACGGATGTCGTCCGTGGTCCGAGGCCGGGAATAGGTCCCGTTTCCACTGGGTTACATCTCACGCAATCTCCAGCAGGACGGCAGCCAGCCTGGTTAGCATGCTTCAACCGGCAACGCTAAAGTTGCTGAACCCGAACTCGATCCTCCGGATCGGGCGGGCGCGGAGACGACAGAGAGGAGGAGTTCTCATGGTTCTCGTTCGTCAGGAAATCGGCGATGTGCTTCGGGACTTCCGCTTGCAGAAGGGCCGGACCCTCCGTCAGGTCGCGTCCAAGGCCAGTGTGGCTCTCGGGTACCTCAGTGAGGTCGAGCGTGGTCAGAAAGAGGCCAGCTCGGAGATCCTCGCGTCCGTCGCGGACGCGCTGGACACCCCCATCTCCACGATCATGCGCGAGGTGGGCGACCGCCTCGCGATCGTCGAGGGACTCACTCCCGTCCCCGACACGCTCCCGGACGACCTCGTCGCCGAGTTCGACAACGACCTCGCGGTGCGCTGAGCGCCTCGCACTGAACGCCCCCGCCGGAACCTCCCGGCGGGGGCGTTCTGCGTTCGGGGCGCTGTGTGTTCGGGGACGCTTTAGGCTTGTCGGATGCGGGTGAGTGAGTTCTGGCGTGCCGTCGACCAGGTGTTCGGCGAGGCCTACGGGTCCGTGGTCAGCCGTGACGTCGTGCTCGAGGACCTCGGTGGCCGCTCGGCCGTGGACGCCCTCGCCGCCGGCATCGACGCCCGTCGGGTGTGGGATGCCCTCTGTGACTCGCAGGACGTCCCGCTCGACCGGCGGCACGGCAAGGGGTTGGCCGAGCCGCAGAACTGAGGCGTCCGCGCTCCGTCGCGCCGCCGTCATCGCCCGAAACTGTGTTCGGCGTGTTGCTCGAACGGGTGTTCGATCGGTGGTACGTTCCTCCACAGCGGCGTCGCCCGGGTGTTCCATCCACAGATCGCGTGACTGTCGGCAGTGATGTCGGTGGCCAGCCATAGGTTGATGGACATCGGGAACAGCCCGAAGCCTTGTCGCAGAACCATCGGCCTTGCACCACCGGCCGGCGTGGACGCGACAGCCTACAGGCGGCCGAACACGAGCACGAAGGAGCACCCCATGCCATCACCGGCAGACCGCGAAAAGGCCCTCGAGACCGCACTCGCACAGATCGACAGGCAGTTCGGCAAGGGTGCGATCATGCGCCTCGGTTCGGACGAACGCGCACCCGTCAACGTCATCCAGACCGGGTCGGTGGCGCTGGACGTCGCGCTCGGCATCGGGGGACTGCCCCGCGGCCGCATCGTCGAGATCTACGGCCCGGAGTCCTCGGGTAAGACGACCCTCACCATCCACGCCATCGCCAACGCCCAGCGCGCCGGTGGCATCGCGGCCTTCATCGACGCCGAGCACGCGCTCGACCCGGAGTACGCCAAGAAGCTCGGTGTCGACATCGACGCCCTGCTCGTGTCGCAGCCGGACACCGCCGAGCAGGCGCTCGAGATCGCGGACATGCTCGTCCGCTCCGGCTCGATCGACCTCATCGTGATCGACTCGGTCGCAGCACTGGTGCCGCGCGCCGAGATCGAGGGCGAGATGGGTGACTCCCACGTCGGTCTGCAGGCCCGCCTCATGTCCCAGGCGCTGCGCAAGCTCGCCGGTGGGCTGAACCAGACGCAGACCACGATGATCTTCATCAACCAGCTGCGCGAGAAGATCGGTGTGTTCTTCGGTTCCCCGGAGACCACCTCGGGCGGTAAGGCACTGAAGTTCTACGCGTCCGTCCGCCTCGACATCCGTCGCATCGAGACGCTCAAGAGCGGCACCGACGCGGTGGGCAACCGCACGCGTGTCAAGGTCGTCAAGAACAAGATGGCGCCGCCCTTCAAGCAGGCCGAGTTCGACATCCTGTACGGCGTCGGCATCTCGCGCGAAGGCTCGCTGCTCGACTTCGGTGTCGACCACGGCATCGTCAAGAAGTCGGGTGCCTGGTACACCTACGACGGCGACCAGCTCGGGCAGGGCAAGGAGAACTCGCGTTCCTTCCTGATCCAGAACCCCGACACCGCGGCTGAGATCGAGGGCAAGATCCTCGCCAAGCTCGGCGTCGGTGGCGCCAAGGCGGAAGAGGCTCCGGTCGAGTCGATCGCGCCGAAGCTCGCGGAGCGCAAGGGCGCGTGAGCACCGACCACGACGACGACGGCCTCGCACCGGTCACCGACCTGTTCGGTGCGAGGTCCCGTCGCCGGGCCCCGGCAGCTGCGGAGCCCGCCCCCGAACCCGAGCAGACGGTGCCCAGCATTCCGGAGCCCGCGCTCGAAGACGATGCGGACACCCCCGTCCCGTTGCCCATCCGCGGGCCGCGTGCACAGGCCGACTGGGTCTCGCCGGTCATCGGCGACGGTTCCGGCCGGACCGCGCGGGCCGAGCAGGACGGCTACGACGACGAAGGGGCGGACGCCACGACGGCGTCGGTCTTCTCGATCGCCGGTGGCGAAGAACTCGACCCTGCGGATGCTCCGCGTCCCCTCGACGAGCAACGCGCCGACGCCGAGCGGCTCAGCATGCGGGCGCTCGGCCGCAAGGGCGTGAGCGAGTCCGAGATGCGGACACTGCTCACCCAGCAGGACCTCGACCCCGACGTGGTCGAGCACGAGATCGAACGCCTGACCCGCGTCGGGCTGCTCGACGACGTCGCCCTCGCCACCGATCTGGTGGACCGCTTGCACGCCCGCAAGGGTCTGGGGCGGCAGGGCGTGGTCACCGAGCTGCGTCGTCGTGGCATCGACCAGATCGCGATCGACACCGCGCTCGACGAAGCTGCGGACGACGAAGACGACGAGTTCATCCGCGCCCAGGAGCTCGCCGACAAGCGTGCGCCGCAGATGCGTGGGCTCGACCGTGCGACCGCCGAGCGTCGGTTGTCGGGGTTCCTGATGCGCAAGGGCTACGGCTCGGGCGTGGTGCGGATCGCCGTCCAGCGGGCCCTCGACGGCGGCGGACGCCGGCCTCCGACGGGCCGCGGGACCGTGCGCTTCGAGTAGTCGCCCCGACCTACACTGGGACGACCATGGCCACCGTCGCAGCGCGCCAGCGCACCTACGAAGTCCGCACCTACGGGTGCCAGATGAACGTGCACGACTCCGAGCGGCTGAGCGGGTCGCTGCAGGCGGCGGGCTACACGGCGGCGGACGGCGAGCAGGCCGACGTCGTCGTGATCAACACCTGTGCGGTGCGCGAGAACGCGGACAACCGTCTGTACGGCAACCTCGGACAGCTCGCCGGCATCAAGCGCGACCACCCCGGCATGCAGATCGCCGTCGGTGGGTGCCTGGCCCAGAAGGACAAGAACGTCATCCTCGAGAAGGCGCCGTGGGTGGACGTGGTCTTCGGCACGCACAACATGGGCTCGTTGCCGACGCTGCTCGAACGTGCGCGGCACAACGACGAGGCGCAGATCGAGATCCTCGAAGCGCTCGACGTGTTCCCGTCGACGCTGCCGACCAAGCGTGACTCGACCCACAGCGGGTGGGTGTCGATCTCGGTCGGGTGCAACAACACGTGCACGTTCTGCATCGTCCCGTCGCTCCGCGGCAAGGAGAAGGACCGCCGCCCGGGTGACGTCCTGGCCGAGATCCAGGCGCTCGTCGACGACGGTGCGATCGAGGTCACGCTGCTCGGGCAGAACGTGAACTCGTACGGGGTCGAGTTCGGCGACCGGCAGGCGTTCGGCAAGCTGCTGCGTGCGGCCGGCACCATCGACGGCCTCGAGCGCATCCGCTTCACGAGCCCGCACCCGGCAGCCTTCACCGACGACGTCATCGACGCCATGGCCGAGACCCCGAACGTCATGCCGCAGCTGCACATGCCGTTGCAGTCCGGGTCCGACCGGGTCCTCAAGGCCATGCGGCGGAGCTACCGGAGCGAGCGGTTCCTCGGCATCCTCGACCGGGTGCGCGCCAAGATCCCGAACGCGGCGATCTCGACCGACATCATCGTCGGGTTCCCCGGCGAGACGGAAGAGGACTTCGCGGACACCTTGCGTGTCGTCGAGCAGGCACGGTTCGCCAGCGCCTTCACGTTCCAGTACTCGATCCGCCCCGGCACCCCGGCGGCGACGATGGACGACCAGCTGCCGAAGCACGTCGTGCAGGAGCGGTACGAGCGGCTCGTCGCGCTGCAGGAACGCATCACCGCGGAAGAGAACGCCGCGCAGGTCGGCCGGAGCGTCGAGGTCCTCGTCGCGACGGGCGAGGGGCGGAAGGACGACGCCACCCGCCGGTTGTCCGGACGCGCGGAAGACTCGCGGCTCGTGCACTTCGCCGTGCCGGAGGGCTCCGCGGTCCCGCGACCCGGCGACGTCGTCACGGTCGAGATCACCCGAGCGGCCCCGCACTTCCTGATCGCCGACGACGACGCTCCACTGCGCATCCGACGCACCCGGGCGGGCGACGCCTGGGACCGTGCCGAGGCCGAGAGCTGCGGCGTGCCGACCCCGGCGGCGCCCGGCGACGGTCCGCGCCCGGTGTCGCTCGGACTGCCCACGCTCCGTGTCGGGCGCTGACGCCCCCGTCGGGGACGGCCCCGAGCGCGACCCGGCCCAGCACCGCGGGCTCGATACCTCCGACGCTGATCTGATCGCCGTCGTCGGGGCGACCGGGACGGGCAAGTCCGACCTCGGGATCGCGATCGCCGAACGCCTCCGCGCCGCCGGCCGGAACGCCGAGATCGTCAACGCCGACGCCATGCAGCTGTACCGGGGCATGGACATCGGCACCGCCAAGCTGTCGTTCGACGAACGGCACGGCATCCCGCACCACCAACTCGACGTGCTCGACGTCACCGACGAGGCGAGCGTCGCCGCGTACCAGGTGGCTGCCCGAGCCGACGTGGACCGGATCCAGGCGGACGGCGGCGTCGCCGTGCTCGTCGGGGGCAGCGGGCTCTACGTGTCCTCCGTCCTGTTCGACCTGGCGTTCCCCGGCACCGACCCGGAACTCCGCGCGCAGCTCGAGCGCGAGCACGACGAGCTCGGTCCGGGCATCCTGCTCGAGCGGCTCCGCGGCCTGGACCCGGCGGCCGCAGCGACGATCGATGCACGCAACCCACGGCGGTTGATCCGGGCACTCGAGATCGCGAGCCGGTCCGAGGTCGTGACCCCGAGCCTCCCGTCCGCGCCCCGCGCCTGGCGACCGTCCCGCATCCTGCACCTGCGACGGGATCGTGAGCAGCTGGTCGCGGCGCTGCACGCGCGTGCGGCGGGGATGTTCGCCGCCGGACTCGTCGACGAGGTCGCGGCTCTGCGCGAGCAGGGCATCGAGCAAGGGAAGACCGCGCGGGCCGCGATCGGGTACTCGCAGGCGCTCGACGTGCTGCGGGGGACCTCCACGATCGAGGCCGCGGTCGAGGCGACCGGCATCGCGACGCGCAAGTACGCCCGACGGCAGGTGTCCTGGTTCCGCCGCTACGCCGACGCCGACACCCTCGACGTCACCGGAGCCGACCGCGGGGACCTGTCGGAACTGGCCCGTAGGATCGTCCCGTGACCGAGCTGCACTTCACCAAGGGCCAGGGGACCGGCAACGACTTCGTCCTGTTCGCCGACCCCGACGCCACCGTCGACCTGACCCCCGAGCGGATCCGCGCGATCGCGGACCGACGCTTCGGCGTGGGCGGCGACGGCGTGATCCGTGCGGTGCGGTCGGAAGCGATCCCCGAAGGACGCGCCCTGGTGGCCGTCGAACCGGCGGCGACGTGGTTCATGGACTACCACAACGCCGACGGCACGGTCGCCGAGATGTGCGGCAACGGGATCCGGGTGTTCGCGCGGTACCTGACCGAGTCCGGCCTGGTCGAGCTCGCACCCGGCGAGACCCTGACGGTCGGTAGCCGCAAGGGCCTGGTCGACATCCAGCGGACCACGAACGGCTTCGCTGCCGACCTCGGCCGGTGGGGGCTGGGCATCGAGGACGGCGGCTCGGACGACGTCATGGTGCGCGCCAAGAACCTCGACGGCGCCCGGCCCGGCATCGGCATCGACGTCGGCAACCCGCACGTGGTCGTCGCCGTCGCGACCGAGGACGAACTCGCCGACCTCGACCTGACCTTCCTGCCCGTGCTCGACCCGGCGCCCGAGCACGGCGCCAACGTCGAGTTCGTGCTGCCCGGCGACCCACTCATCAACGACGGCGTCGGCGAGATCACGATGCGGGTGCACGAGCGGGGCAGCGGCGAGACGCTGTCGTGCGGCACCGGTGCGGTGGCAGCGGCCCTGGCGACGCGGTACTGGGTGGGTTCCGGCGCGCCGGACACCTGGCGCGTACGGGTGCCGGGCGGGGTCGTGACGGTCCGGATGTTCGCGGCGGAGGACGGCGAGCACGTCTCGCTGTCCGGTCCCGCCGAGCTGGTGTTCTCCGGCGACCTGACGGTCTGACGCAGGGCGCGCGGGGGCCGCGGGGCGGGGGCCGCGCGGCGGGCTTCGCTTCGTGAGCAGAAATGGTCGGGTGCGCTGCGGCGACTCGACCATTTCTGCTCACGAAGTGGCGCGGGCGCGCAGCGCGCGCCCGGCGCCGCCCGGCGCCGCGCGGCGGCGCGCAGCGGCGCGCGGCGCGCCGCGCGCCCGCCTACGCCGTCCGGCGCACCCGGATGACGCGGAACCCCTTGTCGGTGGACGCCCGCGCGACGTGGAACCCGGCCCCGAGCGCACCGACGAGCCACTTCTGCAACGAGTCGCCCCCGAGGTCCTTCGACACCACGAGCCAGGCGTCTCCCTCGACCTCGAGCCGGGGCAGCCACGTCAGCAGGATCTCGTGGAGTTCGTCCTTGCCGACGCGGATCGGCGGGTTCGACCAGATCGTCCGGAACCGCAGGTCGTCCGGGACGTCGTCGGGCAGGGCGATGGTGACGTTCGACGCACCCGCGGCCTCGGCGTTGGCCCGCGCCAACCCGAGCACCCGTTCGTTGACGTCGACGCCCCACACCGCCGCGTCGGGGGAGTGCAGCGCCATCGTGATCGCGATCGGGCCCCAGCCGCAGCCGACGTCGAGCAGCGCGCCGTCGTGCGCGGGCGGCGGGACGGAACCGAGCAGCACACGGGTGCCGCGGTCGAGGCCGTCCGGGCTGAAGACCCCTGCTGCCGTGGTCAGCGTGAGCGACCGGCCGGCGAGGGTGACGTCGATCTGGCGTTCGCGGGTGTCCGATGACGGGTTCGCGGAGAAGTAGTGGTCGTTCGCCATGGATGAACCGTAGCGGGAACCCGGTGTGTCCGAGGCCCGCCGGAGGTACCCTGTGGACAGGATGACGGATACCCATCAGCAGAACGACCAGACCAACGACGACAGCGCAGACGGTGTCGTCGAACGGGTGTTGCGCAACGCCGACCGCCGCGCAGCATCGTCCATCTTCGCCCCCGCCCAGGCGATCCAGACCCGCTCGGTCGACGAGCACGGGTGGGACGGCGACGGCGACCAGTACGACCGTGAGGACCGGGCGGCCCTGCGCCGCGTCGCCGGCCTCTCCACCGAGCTCGAGGACGTCACCGAGGTCGAGTACCGCCAGCTGCGGCTCGAGCAGGTCGTCCTGATCGGCGTGTACCCGCACGGTGACGCCCAGGACGCCGAGAACTCCCTGCGGGAGCTGTCCGCCCTGGCCGAGACGGCCGGCGCGGTGGTCCTCGACGGGCTCCTCCAGCGTCGACCGAACCCCGACCCGGCGACCTACCTCGGCAAGGGCAAGGCGGAAGAGCTCGCGATGGTCGTCAAGGCCACCGGCGCCGACACGGTGATCGCGGACACCGAGCTCGCCCCGTCGCAGCGCCGCGCGCTCGAGGACGTCGTGAAGGTCAAGGTCATCGACCGCACGGCCGTGATCCTCGACATCTTCAGCCAGCACGCGAAGACCCGAGAGGGCAAGGCCCAGGTCGAGCTCGCGCAGCTCCAGTACCTGCTGCCACGACTGCGCGGCTGGGGTGACTCGATGTCCCGGCAGGCCGGTGGTCAGGTCTCCGGCGGTGCGGGCATGGGTTCGCGTGGTCCCGGTGAGACGAAGATCGAGCTCGACCGACGTCGCATCCACACCCGCATGTCGAAGCTCCGCCGCCAGATCGCCGGGTTCCGTCCTGCGCGCGAGGCGAAGCGTGCCGACCGTCACCGCAACGAGGTGCCGAGCGTCGCGATCGCCGGCTACACGAACGCGGGCAAGTCCTCGCTCCTGAACCGTCTGACGAGCGCCGGCGTGCTGGTGCAGAACCAGCTGTTCGCGACGCTGGACGCCACGGTCCGCCGGACCGAGAGCACCAAGGGCCGCGAGTTCACCTTCGTGGACACGGTCGGCTTCGTCCGGAACCTGCCGCACCAGCTGGTCGAGGCGTTCCGCTCCACCCTCGAGGAGGTCGGCGAGGCCGACGTCATCGTGCACGTGGTCGACGGCTCGCACCCCGACCCCGGGGCCCAGCTCGCGACGGTGCGCGAGGTCATCGGCGACGTCGGCGCGCACGACATCCCCGAGATCGTCGTGTTCAACAAGGCCGACCTGATCGACGACGCACAGCGCCTCGTCCTGATCGGGCTCGCGTCGGACGCCGTCTTCGTGTCGGCCCGGACCGGCGAGGGCATCCCGGAGCTGCTCCGCACCATCGAGGAGCGCCTGCCGGAGCCCGACGTCGAGCTCACGGTGGTCGTGCCCTACGACCGCGGTGACCTCGTCTCCACGCTGCACGACGCCGGCGCGGTCGACTCCGTCGACTACGTCGAGGACGGCACCCGCCTGCGCGTGCGCGTCTTCCAGCGCCAGGTCGCGGAACTCGATCCGTACGTGGTCGCCCCCGTCACGTCCTGACACCCGGTACCGGCTGACGGCCGGGAGGCCCGCCCCACGTCCGTCGTGCGGGTGCGCTCCGGCCGCGGTTCCGTTCAGCGCCGCACAACCCAAATCGGCTCGAACCACGAGATCTCGTGGTTCGAGCCGATTGCGGTTGTGCTCCGGTCAGTGCCCGGCGTGCTTCAGAGGGAGCGGAGGACCGCGACGACCTTGCCCAGCACCGAGGCCGCGTCGCCGAGGATCGGCTCGAACGCGGTGTTGCGCGGGAGCAGCCACGTGTGGCCGTCGCGCTGGCGGAAGACCTTGACGGTCGCCTCTTCGTCGAGCATCGCGGCGACGATGTCACCGTTCTCGGCGGTCTGCTGCGCACGGACGACCACCCAGTCGCCGTCGCAGATCGCGGCGTCGATCATCGACTCGCCGACGACCTTGAGCATGAAGAGGTCGCCCGAGCCGACGAGCTGCCGGGGGAGCGGGACGATCTCGTCGACGTGCTGCTCCGCCGTGATCGGGACACCGGCGGCGATCCGGCCGACCAGCGGCACGAGCGTGGTGGCGTCGACATCGGGTCCGGTGACGTCCGGCGTGGGCTCGTCGACCAGGACCTCGAGGGCACGGGGACGGTTCGGGTCGCGGCGGATCCAGCCGCCGAGCTCGAGCTGGCCGAGCTGGTGGGACACGCTCGACAGCGAGGAGAGCCCGGCTGCGTCGCCGATCTCGCGCATGCTCGGCGGGTAGCCCCGCGAGGCGATGGACGCGCGGATGGCGTCGAGGATCGTCTGCTGCTTCGCGGTCAGCGGCTTCTGGCCCCGCAGTTCGTCCACCACGTCGTCTCGCTTTCGTCGGTGCTGAGCGGCCGTGGCGGGAATGTCGGTGGTCCCCGTTTGACTTGTCCCAGTCGATCGAAACAGTATCCGACCGGTCAACCCCGGACAAACACCTGTTCGAGCGTGTCGCAAGAAAACCCCGCAGAAATCCTCTCCCAGGACTTGTGCGTCGTCAGATTCGAAACTATGTTCGGTACACGACTTCGGTTCACCCGAACGGGAAGGCAAGAACGACATGAGCACCATCGCCATCGCTGACATCCAGCGCACCGCGGCCCCCGCCGTGCGCGTCCGCCTGCGCCTGACGCGCCGCGGCCGCATCGTCTTCACGACGCTCGCCGCGCTCCCCCTCCTCATCGTCGTCGCCTTCTTCGTCCTGAACGGCGGCCAGGCGTCCGCCGGTGATGCCGCGGCTGGTGGCGCCCGGACGCAGTTCGACACCGTCACGATCCAGCCGGGCGAGACGCTCTGGCAGCTGGCCGAGGACACCGCGCCGAACGCCGACCCGCGCGACTTCGTGCAGGACGTCATCAGCCTCAACGCCCTCGACGGCTCCGGGCTGCAGGCCGGCGAGCAGATCGCCATCCCGACGAAGTACACCTCCGGCCAGTAGTCGCCAGACGTGGTCGTGGGCAGTCCCGTCCGGACGGCTGGTCGTCCGGTGGCCACAGCGGCCTACGATGGATCGGTGGCATTCACGCTCGAAGACCTCCCGATCCGAGACGACCTCCGCGGTCAGAGCCCCTACGGCGCTCCGCAGAAGCACGTCCGCGTCCAGCTGAACGTCAACGAGAACACGCATCCCGTGCCGGACGACGTGGCTGACGACATCGTCGCCTCGATCCGTCAGGCGCTCGCGACGGTGAACCGCTACCCGGACCGCGAGTTCACGGAGCTCCGCGAGTCGCTGGCCGGGTACCTCGGGCACGGCCTCACGGCAGAACAGCTGTGGGCGGCGAACGGCTCGAACGAGGTCCTCCAGCAGCTGTTGCAGGCCTTCGGCGGCCCGGGGCGTTCCGTCCTCGGGTTCCCGCCCACCTACTCGATGCACTCGATCCTGGCGTCCGGAACCGGCACGACCTGGATCCCGGCGGAGCGCGACGACGAGTTCCGCATCTCACCCGAGACCGTCGTGGCGGCGATCGAGCAGCACCGGCCGGACATCGTGTTCCTGTGCGGGCCGAACAACCCCACGGGCACACCGCTGACGATCGAAACGATCGAGGCCGCGTACGCCGCGACCGACGGCATCGTGATGGTGGACGAGGCCTACGCCGAGTTCATGCCGGCCGACGTGCCGAGCGCCCTGACGCTGCTGCCCGGGCGGGAGCGGCTCGTGGTCTCCCGGACCATGAGCAAGGCGTTCGCGTTCGCCGGCGCACGGGTCGGCTACATGGCGGCACATCCCGCCGTGATCGACGCCGTCCGCCTCGTCCGGCTGCCGTACCACCTGTCCGTCCTGACGCAGGCGGCCGCCGTCGCCGCACTGCGCCACGCGCCCGAGATGCTCGCGATGGTCGACGACATCAAGCAGCAGCGCGACCGGATGGTGGCCGAGCTGCAGGCCATGGGCTACCGCACGTACGAGACCTGGTCGAACTTCGTCCTGTTCGGTGGGGTCGCCGACCCGCACGCTGCGTTCGAGTCGCTGCTCGAGCGGGACGTCATCTTGCGCGACCTCGGCATCCCGAACCACCTGCGGGTGAGTGCCGGCACGGAAGAGGAGACCACCGCGTTCCTCGACGCCATGCGGCAGGTCGCCGCCGAGCAGCCGCCGGTTAGGGTTGGGGCATGACCGCGCGCACCGCCTCGATCAGCCGCAGCACGAGCGAATCGAGCGTCGAACTCGAGCTCGACCTCGACGGCACCGGCTCGTCCGACATCTCGACGAGCGTGCCGTTCTTCGACCACATGCTGACCGCGTTCAGCAAGCACTCGCTCATCGACCTGCGCGTGCGGTCGACCGGTGACACCGACATCGACGTGCACCACACGGTCGAGGACACCGGCATCGTGCTCGGGCAGGCCCTCAAGCAGGCCCTCGGCGACCGGTCCGGCATCGGTCGGTACGGCGACGCCCTCGTGCCCCTCGACGAAGCGCTGGCCCAGGCGGTCGTCGACGTCTCCGGGCGTCCGTTCCTCGTGCACTCGGGTGAGCCCGAGGGGTTCGAGTTCCACCGCATCGGCGGTCACTTCACCGGGTCGATGATCCGCCACGTGTTCGAGGCGATCACGTTCAACGCGGGCATCACCGTGCACGTCCGTGTGCTCGGTGGCCGCGACCCGCACCACATCGCGGAAGCCGAGTTCAAGGCGTTCGCGCGTGCGATGCGCAAGGCGGTCGAGCTCGACCCGCGCGTCGACGGCATCCCCTCCACCAAGGGCGCACTGTGACCGTGAAGCCGAACGTCGTCGTCCTCGACTACGGGTCGGGCAACGTCCACTCCGCGGCCAAGGCACTCGAGCGGGCCGGAGCCGAGGTCACGCTGACCGCCGACAAGCAGGCGGCGCTCCGTGCGGACGGCCTGCTCGTACCCGGGGTCGGGGCGTTCGCCGCGGTCATCGACCAGCTCGAGGGCGTCCAGGGCGGCGAGATCGTCGACCACCGTCTGGCCGGCGGCCGTCCGGTGCTCGGCATCTGCGTCGGCATGCAGGTGCTGTTCTCCCGCGGCATCGAACGCGGAGCCGACGTCGAGGGGCTCGGGCAGTGGCCCGGCACCGTCGAGCAGCTCCAGGCCGAGGTCCTGCCGCACATGGGCTGGAACACCGTCCAGGCACCAGAGGACTCCGTGCTGTTCGACGGGCTGCACGACGAGCGGTTCTACTTCGTGCACTCGTACGGCGTGACCGACTTCCCCCTCGACGCCTACGGCCCGTTCCGTGCTCCCGGCCTGACGTGGGCCGAACACGGGCAGCGGTTCATCGCCGCGGTCGAGAACGGGCCGCTCACCGCGACCCAGTTCCACCCCGAGAAGTCCGGCGAGCCGGGCATCCGCCTGCTGACCAACTGGGTGCGCTCGCTCTGAACCCGGCCCGCAACGGGCGCGACGGCGCCGCCGGACGCGCCACGGGCCTCCAGGCCGAACCCCACACCTTCACCACCGCACCTTCACCACCGTGACGAAACCGACAGGACCATGACCGACCTCACCGACACCTCGCCCCTCGTCCTGCTGCCTGCCGTCGACGTCGTCGACGGCCAGGCCGTCCGGCTGACACAGGGCGAGGCGGGGAGCGAGACCGGCTACGGCGACCCCGTCGCCGCCGCGCGCACCTGGCGGGACCAGGGCGCGGAGTGGATCCACCTGGTGGACCTCGACGCAGCGTTCGGTCGGGGCGACAACCGCAAGGTCATCGCGCACGCGATCCGCGAGGTCGACGGCGTCTCGGTCGAGCTGTCGGGCGGCATCCGCGACGACGCCTCGCTCGAAGCCGCGCTGGCCACCGGCGCTGCCCGGGTCAACCTCGGCACGGCGGCGCTCGAGAACCCGGACTGGGCCGCTCGGGTGATCGGCGAGTACGGCGAGCAGATCGCCGTCGGGCTCGACGTTCGTGGCACGACCCTCGCCAGCCGTGGCTGGACCGAGGACGCCGGCGACCTGTGGGAGGTCCTCGACCGGCTCGAGGCCGCGGGGTGCGCCCGGTATGTCGTCACCGACGTCACGAAGGACGGCACGCTGCAGGGCCCGAACGTCGAGCTGCTGCGCCAGGTGTGCGACCGGACCGACCAGCCCGTCGTGGCCTCTGGCGGGATCTCGACGCTCGACGACCTGCGGGCACTGCGCGAGCTCGTGCCGTTCGGGCTCGAGGGCGCGATCATCGGCAAGGCGCTGTACTCCGGGGCGTTCACGCTGCCGGCCGCACTCGACATCGCCTCGGAGTAGCGGCGTGGCGGGGATCTCGAACGGGCGCGGAACCGGTCCGGACGCGGCAACCGGTCCCGACGACGCACACACCCCGGGTGGCGCGGCGGACTCGGCCGGCTTCACGTGGGAAGGCCGCACGTTCGACCACCACGACACCGCGTTCGCCGACGACGACGGGCTGGCCGACCCGGCGCTGACCGCGGCGATCGCGGGCGTGGCCGCCGGTGCATCGCAGGCGGCGGTCGTCCATGCACTGCGCACCGCCCGTCTGCTCATCCCGCTCATCGCCGAGGCCGGCGACCTCGGCGAGACCGACGCCGGCAAGCTCGTGGACAAGACCCAGGAGCTCTCGATCGTGACGGTCGCCGGCCCGGACGGGCGGAGCGTGATGCCAGCGTTCACCTCGGTCGACGCGATGCACGCCTGGGACGCCGATGCCCGGCCCGTGCCCGTGGAGTCACGCCGGGTGGCGATGGCCGCGGCGAGCGAGGAGACGCAGCTCGTCGTGCTCGACCCGAAGTCGGCGACCGAGTTCGTGCTGCGCCGTCCCGCGGTGTGGGCGCTCGGTCAGGACCTGCCGTGGACCCCGTGCTTCGAGGACCCCGAGGTCGCCCAGGCGTTCGCCGACTCGGTCGTGGGGGAGCGCAGCGTCGCCCGTGTCGAACTGACCCCCGGGGACCCGGTCGGACGCTTCGCCGGCCCGGAGCTGACCGTCGGACTGGCGTTGCACCCCGGGCTCGACCGCGAGCAGGTCGGCGAGCTCGTCGGTCGGCTGCAGCAGCGGTGGTCGACGGACGCCGTCATCGCCGAACGCGTCGACAGCATGCGCGTGGCCCTGCGGGCAGCCTGAGCGGCGACCGCGTCGGCCAAGCACCCGGCCACGAGCAACGCCGACCCGGCCACGAGCAACGCAGACCCGGCCGCGCGCGGCGGTGCGGCCCCGGGCCGGCCGACGTCGCCGGTACGATGGCCGGGTGAGCACGAACCCGACGACCAACCCCACCGGCGCGACCTCCATCGGTCCGACGGGTCGTCCTGTCCGGGAGTTCCCCGTGCCCGAGGAACTCGACAGCACCGGCCCTGCGCGCATCATCGCCCTCTGCAACCAGAAGGGCGGCGTCGGCAAGACCACCACGGCGATCAACCTCGGTGCAGCCCTGGCGGAGTACGGCCGCAAGGTCCTGGCCGTCGACTTCGACCCGCAGGGTGCGCTCTCCGCGGGCCTCGGTGTCCGCACGCACGACATCCACACCGTCTACGACCTGCTGATGGGCGCCGTGAAGGACCCGATCCAGGTCATCCAGCCGACGAACACCCCGGGGCTCGACGTGATCCCGGCGAACATCGACCTGTCCGCGGCCGAGGTGCACCTGGTCAACGAGGTCGCCCGCGAGCAGATCCTGGCGAGCGTGCTGCGCAAGGTCGCGAACGACTACGACGTGATCCTGGTCGACTGCCAGCCGTCGCTCGGCCTGCTCACCGTCAACGCCCTGACCGCGGCGCACGGCGTGCTGATCCCGCTCGAGTGCGAGTTCTTCGCCCTGCGCGGTGTCGCCCTGCTCATCGAGACGATCGACAAGGTGCGCGACCGCCTCAACCCGGCGCTGACGCTCGACGGCATCCTGCCCACCATGTACGACTCGCGCACCCTGCACTCGCGCGAGGTCATGGAGCGTGTCGTCGACACCTTCGACGACCGGGTCCTCGACACCGTCATCGGGCGCACCGTGAAGTTCCCGGACGCCACGGTCTCCGCGCGGCCGATCACCCAGACGGCGCCGGACCACGCCGCCGCCCACGCCTACCGGCAGCTCGCACGAGAGCTCGTCCAGCGTGGCGCCGTCGCCTGAGTCGGGGTTCCGGGTCCGACTCACCAACTTCGACGGCCCGTTCGACCTCCTGCTGTCGCTCATCACGAAGCACGAGCTCGACATCACCGAGGTCTCGCTCGGCGCGGTCACGGGGGAGTTCATCCAGTACGTGCGTCAGGCCGAGTCGGCGGACGAACTCGACGAGGCGAGCGAGTTCCTCGTCGTCGCCGCCACCCTGCTCGACCTGAAGATCGTCGGGCTGCTGCCGCAGGGTGAGCTCGTCGACGCCGAGGACGTCGCCCTGCTCGAGGCCCGCGACCTGCTGTTCGCACGGCTGCTGCAGTACCGGGCGTTCAAGCAGGCCGCCGACTGGTTCGGCGAACGCTGGGGTGTGGAGTCGCGTCGGCACGTCCGGAGCGTCCGGCTCGAGGAACGGTTCCGCGCCCGCACGCCCGAGCTCGTGTGGACGCTCTCGGTGCAGGACTTCGCCGCACTGGCCGCGCTGGCGTTCGCCCCGCGGGAGATCCCGACGGTCGGACTCGACCACCTGCACGCGCCGCTCATCAGCATCCGCGAACAGGCCGCGATCGTCGTCTCGATCCTGCGGACACGCGACGGCGAGGGGGTCTCGTTCCGCGAACTGGTCGCGGGCGTCGACCAGACGGGTATCGTGGTGGCTCGCTTCCTCGCGATCCTGGAGCTGTACCGGAACGCATCGATCTCGTTCGAACAACTCGAGCCGCTCGGGGAACTCACGCTCCGATGGACCGCCGAGGACTGGTCCGACGAGAGCCTCGCCAACCTGGGAGCCGACTATGACGGATGACGTGCACGACACGTCCAGCGCCGAACCTGGCGGCGCCGACGAGATGGCCGACGCCCGCGCGATCGAGCACGAGATGCACGCGCGCGCCGAGCACGACCGCGCCCCGCAGGCGCACCCGGTGATCCCGATCGACCGCCAGCTCGAGGCGATCCTGATGATCGCGGACGAGCCCCAGTCGCTCGTCGCGCTCGGCGCCGCCGTGAACGCCCCCGTCCCCGCCGTCCGCCAGGCCGTCGAACGCCTCGTCGCGGACTTCGACGGCGTCGACGGCACCACCCGCCGCGGGTTCGAACTCCGCGAGGTCGGCGGCGGCTGGCGCTTCTACGTCCGCCAGGACCTGGACGCCGTCGTCGAGCAGTTCGTCGAGGCCGAGCGGCCCTCGCGCCTGTCGCAGGCCGCGCTCGAGACCCTCGCGGTCGTCGCCTACAAGCAACCGATCACGCGATCCCAGATCGCGTCGATCCGCGCCGTCAACGTCGACGGCGTCGTCCGAACGCTGGTCGCGCGCGGTCTCATCGAGGAGTCGTTCACCGACTCCGAGACCGGCGCCATCAACTACGTCACGTCCGATCTGCTCCTGCAGCAGCTCGGCATCAACTCGCTCGACGAGCTGCCGCTCATCTCGCCCCTCCTGGACGACGGTGCGGACGGCTTCGGGCAGAACGAAGGGATCCCCGATGGCCGGGTTTGACGACCGGGGGCGCGGCGCGCCCCGAGACCGAGACGACCGCAACGGACGCTCAGGAGGCCCGGATCGCCCCGGGCGTTCGGCTCCCGGCCGCGGCGGGGCCGGCTCCAGTGCCGGTGGCCGCTCCGGCGGGTACGGTCGCGACGACCGCGGGGGCGCACGTCCGCCGCGTGACGACGACCGTCGTGGCGGCTACCAGTCGCGCGACGACCGCGGTGGCGACCGTGGTGGGTACCGGGGTCGTGACGACCGTAGTTCCGCGCCGCGTGATGACCGTGGTGGCTACCGGGGTCGTGACGACCGCAGCTCGGCTCCGCGTGACGACCGTGGCGGGTACCGGGGCAACTCGGCTCCGCGTGATGACCGTGGTGGGTACCGCGGCCGTGACGACCGTGCCGGCGGCGGCGACCGTGGCGGGTACCGCGGGAACTCCGCGCCGCGCGATGACCGTGGTGGGTACCGGGGTCGCGATGACCGCAGTTCGGCTCCGCGCGATGACCGTGGTGGCTACCGCGGGAACTCCGCGCCGCGTGACGATCGCGGTGGGTACCGGGGTCGCGACGACCGCAGCTCGGCCCCGCGTGACGACCGTGGTGGCTACCGAGGCAACTCGGCTCCGCGCGACGACCGTGGCGGCTACCGGGGTCGCGATGACCGCAGTTCGGCTCCGCGCGATGACCGTGGTGGCTACCGGGGTCGCGACGACCGCAGCTCCGCGCCGCGCGATGACCGTGGTGGCTACCGCGGGAACTCGGCTCCGCGTGACGACCGTGGCGGCTACCGGGGTCGCGATGACCGCAGCGCAGCTCCCCGCGACAACCGTGATGACCGTGGTGGGTACCGCGGCCGCGACGACCGCACCTCGGCACCCCGCGACAACCGTGACGACCGTGGTGGCTACCGTGGCCGCGACGACCGCAGCGCCGCGCCGCGTGACGACCGTGGTGGGTACCGCGGCCGTGACGACCGCAGCTCGGCACCTCGCGACAACCGCGACAGCCGCGAGGACCGCCGCGGCCCCGACGGCCAGCAGAGCCGCGTCTGGCACAACGGCCGCCGGTACGTCGGCGGCACCACGAGCGTCCGCAACAGCGACCGCCCCGGCAAGAGCAGCAACACCGCCAACGGCCGCACCACGCCGAAGCCGAGCGGTGAGCGCGACAGCCACGGCGCCCCGGTGGAGGGCACGCCCGAACGCCCGATCATCGAGGACTGGGACGCGGCGGACGGGACGACGTCTGCCGGGGCCGAGCCGGGCCTCCAGGCAGAGGGGGAGCGCCTGCAGAAGGTGATCGCCGCTGCGGGCGTGGCATCTCGCCGCGTCGCGGAGAACCTGATCGTCGAGGGTCGCGTGACGGTCAACGGGCAGGTGGTGGACGCCCTCGGGCGTCGTGTCGACCCCGCGACGGACGCGATCTCGGTCGACGGCGTGCCGGTGCAGATCGACTCCTCGCGGCGGTACATCGTGCTGAACAAGCCGACCGGTGTCGTCTCGAGCCTGCAGGACGAGCGCGGTCGCCGCGACCTGACCGAGTTCGTGGACCGCTACGAAGAGCGCCTGTTCAACGTCGGCCGCCTGGACACCGAGACCTCCGGGCTGCTCGTCCTGACGAACGACGGCGACCTGGCACACGTGCTCGCGCACCCGTCGTTCGGCGTGCAGAAGACCTACATCGCGAAGGTGCACGGCAACGTGAACCCGGCCGTGGTGCAGCGTCTGACCGAGGGCGTCGAGCTCGAGGACGGTCCGATCAAGGCTGACAAGGTGCGGTTGCTCGAGTCCTCGCGGGGTGAGTCGCTCGTCGAGATCACGCTGCACTCCGGCCGCAACCGGATCGTCCGTCGCATGCTCGAGGCCGTCGACCACCCGGTCCTCGAACTCGTCCGCCGCTCGTTCGGGCCGCTGCACCTCGGCAGCCTGCCGCCGGGCAAGATGCGCGAGCTGGGCACGGTCGAGGTCGGCAAGCTGCTCGGCACCGTCCGCGACGCGAAGCCCTCCGCTCGTGACGACCGCGACGTCGCCCTCGACCAGGGCGACGACGACGAGTGGGACGACGAGACCGCGGACTGACCGCGACCGGCCCCTCGGGCCGTGACCGCCACCCGGGCGTCGACCGACGCCCGGGCGTCGGTCGGTAGGCTTGCCCGGTGACCGACCTGACCCCACCCGACATCGACCGCCGCGTGCGCGGCCCGGTGCGGGTCGTCGGCACCGGGCTCCTCGGCACCTCGATCGGTCTGGCGCTGCGCGAGAAGGGGGTCGACGTCGTCCTCGACGACGTCTCACCCGGCGCGTTGGCGCTCGCCGTCGACTACGGGGCCGGCCGCCGGCCCGAACCCGGTGACCGGCCGGAGCTCGTGGTGGTCGCGGTCCCGCCCGACGTCGTGGCGACCGTCGTCGCCCGCGAACTGTCGGCGTACCCGGACGCCATCGTGACCGACGTCGCGAGCGTCAAGGCCGGACCGTTGACCGAGCTCGTGGCAGCCGGCGCCGATGTCACCCGCTACATCGGGTCGCACCCGATGGCCGGACGTGAACGCAGCGGACCGAGCGCCGCCCGCGCCGACCTGTTCGTCGGCAGCCCCTGGGTGATCGCCGGACACGACGCCATCAGCTACCAGCGCGCCGCCGTGGTCGAGGACCTGGCGCTCGACGTCGGCGCGACCGTCGTGCCGATGGACCCGGCGTCGCACGACCTGGCCGTGGCCTACGTCTCGCACGTGCCGCAGCTCGTGTCGACGTTGATGGCCTCGCGGCTGCGTGACGCCCCGGACGGGTCCCTCGGTCTCGCCGGAGGTGGCGTCCGCGACGTCACCCGCGTCGCCGCGAGCGACCCCGGCCTGTGGGTGCAGATCATCGGCGCGAACGCGGCCAACGTCCGGCGGGTCCTGGCCGACCTGCGCGACGAGCTGAGCGGCGTGATCGGGGCGCTCGACGACCCCGCCGCCGCCGGGGCGCCGCGGACCCTGGCCGAGACGATCGCCGCCGGCAACCGTGGGGTCGAACGGCTGCCCGGCAAGCACGGCACCACCAAGCGCTTCGCCCAGGTGGTCGTCCTCGTCGACGACACCCCCGGGCAGATCGCCGCGCTCCTGACGTTCATCGGGGAGATCGGCATCAATCTCGAGGACATGCGCCTCGAGCACTCACCGGGCGCGCAGATCGGCATCGTCGAGGTGTCGGTCCTGCCCGAGCAGGAACAGCGACTCGTCGAGGAACTCGAGGGTCGCGGATGGAGGATCGCAGCAGCATGGGCCTGAACGACACGAACGCAGCGACGAACGACTCCGGCGTGACCGCCGACTCCGGCGTGGCCGGCGGGCCGGACGGTCCGGACTCCGGTCTGCCGACCCCGGGCCAGGGCGGTGCCGGCGGCCCGCTCAGCGGCAGCGGCGACGGCGGCGCACTCGGCGGACCGGCCGGCGGCCTCGGCGAGCCCGGCGGCGAGCCCGGTTCGACGAGCGCCCCGGTACCCGCCGGCCTCACCGATGGCGCCTACGTCGCGAAGATCGTCATCGCCGTCGACGGCCCCGCGGGCAGCGGCAAGTCGAGCGTCTCCCGCGCGGCCGCCCGTGCCCTCGGCTACGGCTACCAGGACACCGGCGCCGCCTACCGCGCCCTCGCCTGGCACGCCCTGCAGCAGCGGGTCGACCTCGACGACGCGGCGGCGATCCTGGCGAGCTGGGACACGTTCGACTACACCATCGGCACCGACCCCGACGACTACTACGTGCGCGTGGGGGAGACCGACGTCACCGACGCGATCCGCACCCCGGACGTGACGGGCGCGGTGGCGCACATCGCGAAGCTCCCCGACGTCCGACACCGCCTCGTGCAGCTGTTCCGGAACGTCATGCGGAAGACCGACGCACCGGGCATCATCACCGAGGGTCGGGACATCACCACGGTGGTCGCACCCGACGCCGAGGTCCGGATCCTGCTGACGGCCGACGAGTCCGTTAGAATGGCCCGGCGCTCGGCGGAGGTCACGACCCAGTCGGCCGCAGAGACCTCCGCCGCACTCGCTCGTCGAGACGCGGCGGACGCGAAGGTCGTCGACTTCATGAACGCCGCAGACGGCGTCACGACGCTCGACTCCACCGACCTCGACTTCGACCAGACCGTGCAGGCGGTCGTCGACCTGGCCCGCGCGGCCACGCACTGACGCACGACCGGACGGCCTCGGCCGCCTGGTCACACCACGGCCGGATCTCCGGCCCGGCCGGGAACGGCCACCGACACCGCGGCTCCGGCCGCTCGCGAGGAACCCACCATGGCTCAGTTGGACAACCCGGACAACGACGACTTCCCCCAGTACGACGACGCCCTCGGCGAGCGGCTCGCCGGACTCGACGAGGCCGAGGCCGAGCAGCGCGCGACCGCGCTCCGCGCCGGACTCGAGGAGTACGACCTCGAGGACGACGACCTCGCCCTGCTCGAGGCCGGTCAGGTCGGCGAGGACGGTGTCCACTACCTGCCCGCCTACCCGGTGCTCGCGATCGTCGGTCGCCCGAACGTCGGCAAGTCCGCGCTCGTCAACCGCATCCTCGGTCGTCGCGAGGCCGTCGTGCAGGACGTCCCCGGCGTCACGCGTGACCGCGTCAGCTACAAGGCCGACTGGAACGACAAGCGCTTCACGCTCGTCGACACCGGCGGCTGGGAGCCCGGCGCCGAGGGCATCAACGCCTCGGTCGCCGCGCAGGCCGAGGTCGCGATCGACCTCGCTGACGCCGTGCTGTTCGTCGTCGACGTCACGGTCGGCATCACCGCCACCGACGAGCACGTCGTCAAGATGCTCCGCGGCACCGACCGGCCCGTCATCGTCGTCGCGAACAAGGCCGACGACGAGCGCCGCGAACTCGACGCCTACGAGCTCTGGAACCTGGGGCTCGGCGAGCCGCACCCGGTGTCGGCCCTGCACGGCCGTGGCGTCGCGGACCTGCTCGACCTGATCATCAAGACGCTGCCCGACACCTCGGCCGTCGCCAAGCAGGAGGTCGGCGGCCCCCGCCGCGTGGCCATCCTCGGCCGCCCGAACGTCGGCAAGAGCTCGCTGCTCAACAAGGCCGCCGGTGAAGAGCGCGTCGTCGTGAACGACATCGCCGGCACCACCCGGGACCCGGTGGACGAGCAGATCGAGCTCGGCGGCAAGGTGTGGCGCTTCGTCGACACCGCCGGCATCCGGAAGCGCGTCCACATGCAGCAGGGCGCCGACTTCTACGCCTCGCTCCGCACCACCGCCGCGCTCGAGAAGGCCGAGGTCGCCGTCGTCGTCCTCGACGTCACCGAGCCCGTCTCCGTGCAGGACCTGCGCATCATCGACCTGGTGCTCGAGTCGGGCCGTGCGCTCGTCCTGGCCTACAACAAGTGGGACCTGCTCGACGACGAACGCCGCCGCTACCTCGAGCGCGAGATCGAGCAAGACCTGGCGCACGTCGCCTGGGCTCCGCGCGTGAACATCTCCGCCCGCACCGGCCGCCACCTCGAGAAGCTCGTGCCGGCGCTCGAGACCGCCCTCGCATCGTGGGACACCCGCATCCCGACGGGCAAGGTCAACGCCTTCATCGCCGAGCTCGTCCAGGAGCACCCCCACCCCGTGCGCGGCGGCAAGCAGCCCCGCATCCTGTTCGGGACCCAGGCGTCGAGCCAGCCGCCGACGTTCGTGCTCTTCACGTCGGCGTTCCTCGACCCGCAGTACCGACGGTTCATCACCCGTCGACTCCGCGAGGTCTGGGGCTTCTCCGGCACCCCGATCAACGTCAACATGCGCGTGCGCGAGCGCCGGAAGCGCTGAGTCGCAGCTCCGTCACACACAACGCGTCCCGTCTGCACGGGGCGCGTTGTGCGTTCGCGTTCGCGTTCGGCCGGGAGGCCCGGATCGCGTCCGCAGCGTCGGTGCGGCACCATGGGAGCGTGCGCATCGGGCGGTGGGGAACGGATCGACGTCGGCTCGCCCTGGTGGGAGTCCTCGTCGCCGTGGTCGTCGTCGGCTCGGTGTCGCTCTGGACGGTCTCGCACGCCCCAGCCGAGGACGACCTCGTCACCCGCTCCGATCGAGCCGTCCCCGAACCCGCGCGGTCCCCCTCGGAAGGGCTGCGGCCGTCGAACGGCCTGGGCGAACCCCTGCTCGAGGAGTCCCCGGCCGTGCAACCGGTCGACTCGTCGCCGATCGAACCGTGGTGGCGCCGGGTTCCGCCGGTCTCCGGGGACATCGTCGGCATCGACGGCGCTGCTGCCTCGGGCCACGTCCACATCGCCGGGAACACGGGCGACGACACGCTGGCGGTCGAGATCGCGGACCTGGAGACGGGGACGACGGGGCCGGTCGACATCGTGTTGTCCGGTGGGACGGTCACCGGAGGCAAGGACCCGGAGTGGACCCCGGCGGGGGAGTCCTTCGACGTCTTCCAGGCCGCCGGCGTCGAGCAAGGGCTGACCGTCGTGCTGAGCGACCCGTGGACCCTGCCCGACGAGGTCCGCTCCCTCGTCCTGCTCGACGCCGCGACCGGCACCGTGCTCGGTGGCGCGGCGCTCGTGCCGAGCGACTGAGCCGGCCGGGGAGCCCTGCGCTGACCCGGAACGACATCGTCGACGTCGTGCGACCTCGATGACGTCGTTCGGGGTCGGCGTCGATGTCGGGGTTGGGGTCGGCGACAGCGCGGTACGCCGGTGGTCGCTCGATGCGGCACGATGTACTGGTGACGCAGCGCAACGACGGACTCGGTGGCCTCGCCGACCGTCTGTGGTGCCGGCTGCGGCTCGACCGGCTGGCCGGAGGTCGCCAGGGCGGGTACGTCATCCGCCAGGACATGCTCGAGCACCCCGACACCGTGCGCTCGTTCCGGTGGATCCGGTGGCTGCTCGTCGCGGAGACGATCGTCGGACTCGCTGCCATCGTCGTGGCCGTGCTGCTGACGCGCGCGGGGGAGACCGTGCCGTGGGCGGTGTGGTTCCGGGCGACGGTCGTGCTGCTCATCACCCTGACGCTCTACGTGTTCGCGTGGCGGGCACAGCTCGGGTACTACTGGGCGTACCAGCGGGTGCGGTTGTTCAGCCGGATCTTCCCGATCGTGACGCTCATCGTGGCGGCGATCCCCGGGCTGTACCCGTTCTGGATGGTGATCGAGCAGATCGTGTTCTCACTGCTCATGATCGGCATCGGCGACGTGCTCACCACCGACCACATGCGCGCCACGTTCCCCAAGCCCGCCCGCCGGTAGCGCCCGCGGCGGCTACGCGACCGTGGCCAGCGCGAAGGGCAGCACGGCGGCGGCCCCGGCACGCCGGAGCTCGCGGCCCGCGACGGTCACCGTCCACCGGCTGTCGACCAGGTCGTCGACGAGCAGCACCGGGCCCTCGTGGGACTGCAGGGCAGCGGCGAGCGACGAATCCACCACGAAGGTGTCCCACACGCCGGACAACCGGTACGCGCTGTTCGTTGCACCGTCGCCGCGGGGCGTGCCGCCGTTCCGGTCGAGCGTGCCGAGGAACTGCAGCCGTCCGATCGTCGACAGCGCCTGGGCGAGCGACCCCACGAGCTGCGGCCGCGACCGCGAGGACATCGCCACGACCCCGGTCGGCCGGGTCTCCCACGGCCAGTCCTTGAGTGCCCGGACACAGCCGTCGACGAGCTCGCGGGAGATCGGAGCGTCGGGCGTCGACGGCGAGAACAGCGCACGGAGCGGTCCACCCCAGCCGAGGTCGGTCAGACGAGCCACTGCACGACCGGGCTGGACGAGCTCGTCGGCGCCGAGCTTGCCCCGCACCGAGACGCCGAGCGACGACATGCCCGACGGCCACTGGGCACGCGGCGCGATCTCGACACCGACCTTGTCGAGCGCGGCAGCCGCACCGGACGAGTCCGTGTCGGAGACCGCGGTCGGGAACCACGCCCCGGCGCAGTTGTCGCACCGACCGCAGGGCTCCGCCGACGGGTCGTCGAGGTCCTGCTGCAACAGCTGCATGCGGCACGCCGAGGTCGACTCGTAGTCGAGCATCGAGGCGGCCTCGGCGGAACGCGCCGCCGCGACCCGCTCGTACCGCGGGGCGTCGTACTGCCACGGCTGCCCGGTGGAGACCCAGCCGCCGGTGACGCGTCGGACCGCCCCGTCGACGTCGAGCACCTTGAGCAGGAGTTCGAGGGTGGAGCGCTTGATGTCGACCAGACCCTCGAGCGCGACCGTCGACATCGCGGTGTCGGTGGACAGGGCGCCGAGCACGGCGGAGGCCCGGGCCTCGGTCGGCATCGACGCGCTCGCGAAGTACTGCCAGATCTCACGGTCCTCACGACCGGGCAGCAGCAGCACGTCGGCGTTGTCGGTCGCACGACCCGCACGACCGATCTGCTGGTAGTAGGCGACGGGGGACGACGGAGCGCCCACGTGCACGACGAACCCGAGGTCCGGCTTGTCGAACCCCATGCCGAGCGCACTCGTGGCGACCAGGGCCTTCAGCTCGTTGCCCTTGAGCTGCTGCTCGAGCTGCTCCCGCTCGTCGGTGTCGGTGCGCCCCGTGTAGGCCCGGACGGCGTACCCGTTGTCGCGGAGCAGGCGGGCGATGTCCTCGGCAGCCGAGACCGTGAGCGTGTAGATGATGCCGCTGCCGGGCAGGTCGCCGAGGTGCGCGAGCAGCCAGCCGAGCCGCTGCCGGGCGTCGGGCAGCGTGAGCACGCCCAAGCGCAGCGATGCCCGGGCGAGCGACCCGCGGATCGTGAACACCGGGTCGGCCGGGCCGGCGGTGAGCTGCTCGGCGACGTCCTCGACCACGCGCTCGTTCGCCGTCGCGGTCGTGGCCAGGACCGGGACGCCGTGGGGGAGCGAGCGGATGAGCTCGGCCAAGCGGCGGTAGTCCGGCCGGAAGTCGTGGCCCCAGTCCGAGATGCAGTGCGCTTCGTCGACCACGAGCATGCCCATCCGGGCGATGAGGGTCGGCATCTGCTCGTCGCGGAACTTCGGGTTGTTCAGGCGCTCGGGGGAGACGAGGAGCACGTCGACCTCGTCAC
The DNA here is from genome assembly GCF_004365375.1 of Curtobacterium sp. PhB25. Classification (NCBI taxonomy): domain Bacteria; kingdom Bacillati; phylum Actinomycetota; class Actinomycetes; order Micrococcales; family Microbacteriaceae; genus Curtobacterium; species Curtobacterium sp. PhB25. The sequence goes on from NZ_SODR01000002.1 coordinate 400,563, forward strand.
GGGCCAGCGCCGCCTGGGTCTCGCCCCACTCGTGCGCGTTCGCCGAGTTGATCGACACCGCACGGACCCCGGCCCGGGCAGCCGCTGCCACCTGGTCGCGCATCAGTGCGAGCAGCGGCGACACCAGGACGGTCGGGCCACCACCACGGCGCCGGAGCAGCAGGGTCGCGAGGAAGTACACCGCTGATTTGCCCCACCCGGTGCGCTGCACGACGAGGGCTCGCTGCCGGTGCTCGACCAGGGCGGAGATCGCCTCGAGCTGGCCGGGGTGGAATACTGCGTCGGGGCGCCCCGTGAGCGCGGCGAGCGCCTGCTGTGCCTCGGCAGCGATGTCTGCAGAAGGCGAGACGACAGGCGGAGCGGCGGTGGGGGTGTCCATACCCCCATGCTGTCAGCACCGACCGACGAAACGCGGGTCGCGCCTCCAGACTGTGGAGAACCGCCCTACTGGTACGTGACCAGTGACGGCGTCGGCTGCACGTCCTGCATCGTCTGCGACGGCGTCAGCATGGGCGTGTCCTCGTCGGTGAAGTTCTTCCAGCCCCAGTGCAGGCCCTCGGGAGCACCCTCGTGCAGCGCCTTCCACGTCGCCTGCTTGTCCGGCTGCGACCCCTGCCCGTCGACGTGCACGAGCATGTCGAGCTCCGGATGGGTCTTCAGCGCCGACCGGTCCTGGATCATCGAGAGCCGGAACTGGTGCAGCACGAGCGCCTTCGGCGGCAGCCCCTCCTTCTTGACGAGCGATGCGAGCCACGAGGACACCTCGTTCACCTCGGCCGCCGACACGCTGCCGATCTGCTCGAGCGGCACCTGGTCCTTCGTCAGCCGCCACTCCGGGTCGAGGGCGAGCCACACCCCGGGCTTCTTCAGGAGCGACTCGTACTTCTTCGCCTGCGACAGGAAGTCCGAGCGGCCCGGCTGCAGGTCGATGATCACGGGCATGTCGGCGTCGTGCGCGGCGTCGATGTAGGGCTCGAGCGTCGACACCGGCAGCTCGGTCGAGTAGTCGCCGTCCGCCCCCGCGTCACCCGCGGCGACGGTCGCGATGACCTCCAGCGCCGGCGTCACCAGCTCGTCGGACTCGGCCCGGTACGGCTTCGCGACCTGCTCAGCACGCTGGACGGTGGCCTCCGGCCCCTGCTCACCGAGCACGCCCAGCGCTGGCGCCCCCGGAGCGCCGTACAGCGCCACGTAGCGGTGCCCGTCGAACGGCCGCTGGCCGCCGTTCCGCAGCTGGAAGCCGCCCTCGGCCGCCCGCACCGTCCACTCCGGGTCCTGCAGCGCGTCGAACGCCGCACCGACCAGGACCGTCTGGTGCTGCTTCCGCTCGTGCAGCGCCGTCACCACGTCGGGCGCGGCAGCAGGGTCGGTCACGCCCTTCGGCATGGTCACCACCTTCGCGCCGGCGGCCTTGGCGGTCGCCACGGCCGCAGCGTCCGCGCTCGCGTCCGCCACCACCACGGTGGCCTGCCGGGAGGCCCGGGTCGACTCCGGCGCGTCGCCACCCTCGGGCGCCTTCCGCTGTTCGACGTCCGTGTCGAGCGCCACGTCGCCCTCGGCCTGGTACCAGTCGGCCCCGAGCCGGTCGAGCTCGTCGGCGACGGCCGCGCTGCCCTTGGCGCCCTTCGCGGTCAACAGCACCGGGACGTGGGCGCTCGCCGCGGCCTTCGCTGCATCGGAGATCGCGTCGGCATCACCGGCCGTCGCCACGATCGCGCCGGGAGCACTCGCGAACAGGGACGTGCTCACCCGCACTGACCGAGCCGCAGCGTCGGAGGCGTCGGCGACCGTGACCGTCTCCGCCGTGGCCTTCGCGAGGGTCGGGCGGCTCGTGTCCGGCCCGCTCGACGTGCACCCGGCGGCTCCGAGCAGCAGTCCGGAGACGGCGATCGCGACGAGGACACGAGGGGTGGAACGAGAACGCATCGGGCCACCCTACGAGCCACGCGGAGAGGTCCCTGGGAATCCGACGGGTGTCGTCTCGTAGAAGGGAGGCATGCCCCACCACCCCGACGACCACCCGCTCATCGGAGCCGTCCGGTCGCCCGAGGTCCACTGCATGACCCTCAACGTGCGGCGCCGCGTGCCGCGACCGTCCGCACACCCGGACGCTTGGGAGCGTCGCCGTGATGCCATCACCGCGCTCGTCACGTCCGAAGCGCCCACCGTCCTCGCCGTCCAGGAGGCCCTCCCCACGCAGGCAGCGGACCTCACGGCCGCTCTTGGGTCGATTTGGGAGCCCGTCCTGGTCGGGCGCGGCGCGCGCGGCGGTGGGGAGCAGGTCGGGCTCTTCCTGGACCGCTCCCGCCTCGACGTCGTCGAGCAGCGCACCTGGGCGCTGTCCCGCACGCCCCACCGCCCCGGGTCCCGCTCGTGGGTCACGTCCTTCCCCCGGCACGCCGTCGGGGCCGTCGTCGACGACCGCGCGACCGGCGCCCGGTTCCTGGCCATCGCGACGCACCTCGACGTCGCATCGCCGTGGGCCCGACTGCGGTCCGCCGAACTCCTCGGCCGGATCGTCCGGCAGCGCGGCCTGCCCGCTGTCGTGATGGCCGACTGGAACAGTCCGGCAGGGTCCGCACCCTGGCGAGCACTGGCGGACGCTGGTGTCGTCGACAGCTGGGGACGGGCCTCCAGGCAGGTGGGCGAGCCGTACGGGACGTACCCGCACTACGGGAGTCCGCGTGTCGGTGGCCGGCGGATCGACGGCGTGCTGGTGACGCCGGACGCGACCGTCGAGCGGGTGGCCGTGTCGAACCGGCGACCGGGCGGCGTGTGGCCCTCCGACCACGCGGCCGTGCACGCGGTCGTGCGGTGGGCGTCGTGATCCGTGCGCTCGGGCCGACGTTCCTGCGGCCGAGGTTCCTGGTGGCCGACGTCGTGCGTGCCCTCACGCTCGTGAGCCTGGTCGTCGCGAGCATCGGGTGGGGCGGGACCGCGCTGCCGGTGATGGCACTGTCGCTGCTCGGGGTCGTGGTGCCGCGGATGCTCGGACTGCGGCCCGCGTTCGACCTGGCGGTGTGCGTGCTCGTGCTCCTCGCCGGGTGGTCGAGTGTGCTCGAGTGGTACACGACGGTCTTCCTGTGGGACAAGTTCATGCACGTCGTGCTCACCGGGCTGCTCGCGGCGGTGCTGTACGTCATCGGTGCCGACCTGCGCGCGGTGCCGGCGCCGGACGGGGAGCGCCGGGTGGTCGTCGCGGTCCTCGGGCTGTGTGCGGGGCTCGCGATCGGGGCGGCGTGGGAGATGGGGGAGTGGCTCGGGCACAACTTCGTCGACTCAGCGATCTACGTCGGGTACGACGACACGATCGGGGACCTGGCGGCGGACGGGGCCGGCGGGTTGCTCGTCGGGCTCGGGTTGCCGTGGTTGGCGGCGCGGCGCGAGGTGGTGCGGCCGGGGTGACGGTCTCGCCCGGGGTGATCGTGTCGTTTGTGTTGTTCGGCGGCTCTGGTTGCTTGCTCGGTCCGACTCGCCGTGGCGCGGAGGGGGTCTGGCGTCCGCTATGCTGGACCGGTCGCTCGCGCTCCGGTCGGACGTGGGCGAGGGTCCTCCGGGATCCTGAGTTCTCCGGAACTCGCGGGCTGTGGCGCAGCTTGGTAGCGCACTTGACTGGGGGTCAAGGGGTCGCAGGTTCAAATCCTGTCAGCCCGACCGAAAAGCCCCGATAGAACGCGAGTTCTGTCGGGGCTTTCTTTGCGGGGCGCTTGTGAACCCCTCCGGAACCCCTCGGTTCTCGGTCGGAAGTGCTGACGCCTCAATCGCATCAAGGGGGATCTTTGTCGAGGTACACACGCGCGACGCGTATCGACGGCGGCGGCCAGGGTGAGGTTTGGCTCGGGCGCGACGAAGTTGGTAACCCAGTAGCCATCAAGTACCTGAACCTGGTCGGCAACGACTCCCAGCAGGCCGAAGAGCGTCGCCGCTTCCAGCGAGAAGTTACGTGTCAGGCGTCGCTGGATCACCCCCAGGTGCTCCCGATCCTGGGGTCCGAACTCGGAGGTGCGCAGCCCCACTTCGCGATGCCGCTTGCGGAGGGGTCGCTGCGAGGACGACTCGCGCCGGGAGCAGGCATCGGGATCCCGGAACCTGAGGCGTTGAGGATGTTCCAGCTGATTCTGGAGGGCGTCGAGCACGCCCACTTGGCGGGCGTCATCCACCGTGACTTGAAGCCCGAAAACATCTTGATCCTCGAGGGGCGGCCGGTCCTCTCGGACTTCGGGCTCGGCCGCCGCCTCTACTCCGACAGCACCACGCTCACGATGACCAATGTCGGCATGGGCACCTTCGCCTACTCGGCGCCGGAGCAGTTCAACAATGCGAAGGAAGCTGATCAGCGGTCTGACGTCTTCGCGCTCGGACGGATCTTCTACGAGATGCTGTCCGGGCAGATGTCGATAACGGGTCAAGACCTGGAGAGAGTACCCGGGCAGTACCGATTCATCATCAACAAAGCGACTCAGATTGATCCCGAACGACGCTTCGCGACGGTGGGAGAGATGCTGAGAGAGGTGGCACTCCTTGGCCGCGAGCCAGGCTCCCTGTTGTCCCCCGCGGAGCAGGCGATCTCGTTGGTCGAAGCAATCGCATCCGGCGACATTGAGTTGGTGGATGAGTTCGCGCGGCTCGTCTTGGAGAAGAGCGACGACCTCCAGCTATTCATTCAGGTAGTTCCGAAGGTCCCGGAGTCTGTGCTCGCTCAGCTCGCTACTCGTGACGCTGAGCTGTTCCACCAGGTGATGCTCGCGTTCGATGGCTTCGCAGATGGCAGCTTCGGATTCGACTTCACGGACAACATCGCCGTCTTCTTGCTGGCGGCTTACCGCGCGTCGGCGGACATGCGTGTCCACGGTCTTGTCATCAACCGACTCCTGGTGCTCGGGGCCAGCCACAATCGTTGGTTTGTCCGTGATCGCTTCATCGACGCTGTTCGCTTGGCCCTGCGCGACGCAGCCCACGCACCCGTGGTTGCTGCTGTACTGCGCGACAATGCCTGGGCTCTTGACTTCGTACGGGAGCCTCTACGTCAGCTCTCGCTTCCTCGAGTTGTGGAAGAGGTTCTCGCTGCCTAGGCGAGAACAGCTCCCCTTCCGCACGCATCGACCGGGCTTGGGCATCGATGATGCCGCCGTGTGTGTCGGTTCTGCTCGCTAGATTTTGACCATGATGGATGAGTGGCTGCCGTTGGGAACGCGACAATTGGATGTAGCGGACTTGCACGAGGGCGTACCGGCGTGGATGGCGACCCGCTTCTGGACCTGGCTCGACCGCTCGTTCGACTCTCTGTCCCGTGAAAAGGGGCACAAGGTAGTCATGGCCGAGTACGACGAGCGACGGCGAATGCGGGAGCCGCTAGCTCCAGAGTGCGGCGCCTACCACTTGAGTAACGTCCTACAACGGCGTGGGGATGACAACCTGACCTGGAGCGTGACTGACTTCGTCGTCGCTCGAGCGGGCGAGCTGGGCTATTCGCACTGGCTCGATGACCTCGAGGGTATCCTGGAACAGTCCGGGTCAGCTTGGCGGATTGGGACCAGAAGCGGCGCGGCCGGTGTGGAGCGGCGAGTGGCGTCTGGTGTCGGCGAAGCTGCAAACGTGGTGATGGGGAGGACCGGCTCGGCGGGCGAGCTGCTGTCGGCAGCCTGGCAGGCCACATTCGGTATCCATCCGGACCCGGAGAAGGCCTACTCCAAGGCGATCAAGGCTGTCGAGGAGGCTGCGAAGCCCCGCGTCTCGCCCAAGGACTCAGTCGCAACGCTCGGCAAGATGGTGTCGGCGATGCGGGACCAGAAAGACTGGGCGCTTCCACTGCAAGACGACGAGACAAATCCCTCCAGCGACACCGTCGTGAAGATGATGCGTTCCTTGCACTCGGGCCAGCAGCAGCGGCACGGCGGAAACGGTGATCGGGCCGCGACGCAAGAAGAAGCCGAAGCGGCACTGTTCCTTGCAGTGCCGCTAGTCCAGTTCTTCCACGGCGGACTGGTCGCTCGGCGAAGCTGACTGGGCGGGAGACAACGGACCATCTTCACCGTCAATCTGCCCGGTCATCACGCCGGTGAGCCGCTCCGTGTAGCGCTGGTGAGCGAGGTCTACTTCGTCGCGCTGGCCAACGGTTGGCCCTCCCTGAGGTCGGCGGGCGGTGTGCTGGCCCCGTGACGAACGCCGAGAACCGAGCCCGCTGCGTGGCATAGTCCTTCTTCCGCAGGTGAGCGTAGACCTTGTCGGTGATGGCGACGGACGCGTGGCCCATCAGCCGCGACAGCTCAAACATGTCGAATGCGCCGGAGGGACTGCTGCTGGTTCGGTTGACTCGTTGGTTTAGGCCGCGAGTGCTGCCTGTGGGTTGATGATTGCTTCGTACTCGATGGGCGTCAACTTCCCGAGACCGCGCTGTCGGCGTTTTCGGTGGTAGATGCCCTCGCTCCAGTGCACGATCGCGAGCCGCAGTTGCTCACGAGAAGTCCGTCGGTGCCGGTTGAGGACGTTCTTCTGCAGCAGCGCGAAGAACGACTCCATTGCCGCGTCGTCCGCGCGCTCCCCGACCTGCCCATCGACCCCAGCAGCCCGGCATCCCACAGCGCTCGAACGAACTTCTTGGACCGGAACTGGCCGTATTCAACCGGTCGTCGCAACACCTGATACCGGAGGTGTTCGATGCGGGTTGAATACGGCCTGGCTGCCGCGATCCGAATGAACCACGGTGTGGAGCGGGCCGCGGCGAGAGATTGCCATCTGCAGTGCCGCGACGGCGAGCGAGGATCGCATCCGAGAGCCGATGGAGTAGCCGACGATCGGGCGGGAGCACGCGTCCTTCACGGCGCAGAGGTAGAGCTTGCCCTCGCCCGTGTTGTGCTCGGTGATGTCGGTCAACCACAGCTTGTCCAGGTCCGGAGCGGTGAACGCCCTCCGCACCCGATCGTCATGCACTGGTGGTCCGGCCTTCCGGGTCAGGCCCCGTTTCTTCGCGTGCAGTGACCAGAGCCGCTGCTGCGAGCACAGTCGCCAGACGCGCCGTTCCGAGACGAGCAGGCCGGCGCGGAGGTCGTCGGTGATGAACCGGTACCCGAATGTCGGGTCGTCGCGGTGCGCATCGACGGCGGCATTGGTCAGGTGCGCGTTCTCCCAATCGCGGCGGCTCACCGGGTTCCTCCGCCATGCATAGAACGCCTGCTTCGTGAAGCCCAACACCCGGCAGGTCACCGCGACCGGGATCCGGTCGGCGGCGAGTCTCAATGTTGGTCATCGTTCCTTCTCCTCGTCGATTCGCGGACGCCCGGCCGGAGCGGTGGGGTGCAGCGCTTCCGCTACTTCCGGGAAGAGGACTCCTGCGTGCGTCAGCAGGTAGGAGATCGCGACACGCACGAGGTGCGCTCTCGAAATTCCTCCGACGGGCACGAGAACTTCGAGCGCCTCTTTGACCTCCCGCGGCACGCTGGTGCGTAGCTCTTCGGCGTAGTCGAGGGGCTCTTGGCCACGTTTTCCCATAATCGCCTCCGGTTTATTTCGGACGCCTATTACTTTACGCCCAAAGTTGCTTACGCCGCTGCTGACAGAACTCGGGATACGTTTGTGGGGACTGCATGAAGGCGGTGCGCTCGGGAGCGTGGAGTTTAATATCATGAGTGAAGACATGAGTGAAGACATGAGTGAAGACATGAGTGAAGACATGAGTGAAGACATGAGTGAAGACATGAGTGAAGACATGAGTGAAGACACCGGATCTGACGAGGAGCGCGATCGGCGCCCGGTCAGAAGACAAGAGCGCGCGCGTCAGCTGCGTAAGCTAGGGATCCGCAACCAGGTCGGCGACCCGCCTCGGGCGATTGGTCGCCAGCGGCTCCGGTAGCGCCGACCCGCCTTCGCGGGGTAGCCCGCAGCCGTGAGTGAGAGATACTCTCCTACGGTGTGTAAGACTCTCATTCTCACCGTGACCGTCGGCCTCGCCGCGGCTGTGCTGACCGGCTGTTCGTCGTCTTCAGTAACACCCGAAGTCACGCTTTCGCCTTCGGTAAAGCAGTCAGCCAAGAGCGCGATGAGCGAAGGGGAACGCACCGCGAAAGCGGAGAAGCTCGTGCTCGCGGAGCTCCCGGATGTTCCAGCCTGGGACGGGGTTACTACAAAGGGGAGCGCCGTCGGTGCATCTGAGGTCTGCGTAGACCGAACGTACGGGCCAACGGGAGGCCTGAACGGAACGGGCGGCAACGCTGGGTACGTCGTGGTTACCTTCCCGTCGTTGGACCTTGGTGAGCCTCAGAGTGGCTCATGCGCCGACTACGCGCCAGCCAGTGACCCGACTCCGAGTGCGGTCGATGTGCCCGCGTCGGTGGCGGACGACCCGGGTTTGCTCGTGAGCACCGACTTCGGCGACGAGTGGCCCCTGACTGTGCCGTACGTGGTGGCTCACTGCGACAACATCGTTGCGGGCGGTCGTGCGCTGGAAGTACTGACTGTTGACGCACCCGATGGCGCCACGTACGCGGCGAACGGGACAGCGAAGGACCACACGACTGCCCCGGCTATCGACCCGATTTGGGCAGCTGACCCTGATGTCAGTGGACTGAAGATTGACATCTCGCCTGTTATCGATGCAGGGCTGGAGCTGTGCGGTTGATGATTAAGCAGGCCGTCGCCGGACCCTTCGGCGTGGCCATATGACGGACGATCGGAATCGACTGACACCCGCCGAGCTTGGCGACGGTCTGCCTTCGGCCGCATCGCTTGACGTCTCGTTCGCTAACCTTAATGACGCCGAATTTGAGGAGTTTGTCTACGACCTGTTGGTCACGTTGGGTTTCGTGAATGTGGATTGGCGAAAAGGTACTCCGAAGAACGCTAGCCCGTCCGACCGTGGCAGGGACATCGTCGCGCAATGGGTTGTGAAGGACGTCGACGGTCATACTCGATTCGAGACGTGGTTCGTGGACGCCAAGCACTACGCCAGGGGTGTTCCGCCTGAGGCACTGCAGGGGTTGATGACTTGGTCGGAGGTTGAGCGCCCCGATGTAGCGCTTGTGGCCGCTTCTGGTTTCTTGTCTAACCCCGCGAAGGACTGGGTTTCGGCCTACGTCAGCAATCGTTCTCCAGGGTTTCGGATCCGGTACTGGGAGAAGCCGGATCTAAGCCGCATGCTTTCCCGCTTTCCGGACCTGATGCATCGCCACGGGATCATCGAAGCGGAGTCGATGCGTACGGTTGCAGACATCCGTGCCGCCGAGCACGAGTTCTTCGACAAGGTCTGGTACGTGCGGAGCCTCATCCACGACGAGAACATCGCAGCGGGTGAGAGCGATGATCTTTCCGCCGACTTGCGTGAGCGAGTGCTCGCTGCGCGTACGGCGGTCGTCGAGCGTTACGGCGCGAGCGACGTGGGTCCCTGGGACGACTGGACGTGGGGCTTTGTGAACGGGAAGCTCTCCGCGCTGCGGTGGGTCCTCGGGGACGAGTGGGACTTTCTTGACACGTGACGAGTGTCATCGCGGCAGACTGCCCCCTCCGAGACCCCTCCAACCGCGCTCCGCTGCCGCAGCCCGATGCGGACCGAGTTGCGACGAGCGCCCTGGTCGGCTCCCGTGAGCTGGTCCTCTTGCGCACGCTCGGTTCGCAGCGAGAATGAGTTCGTGCAGATCGAAGAAGTGGACGAGCGGCTCTACGGCGCCGAAGGCGAGCGCGACACGTTCGTCGTGCACTTCTTCCATGCACCCAGCGGCGAGATGGTCGCGCCCGACTGGGACGCCACGAGTTGCTCGGTCAGTGTGATCCGCGTCACCGACGCGACGTACCGCGCGGCGTTCGCAGAAGCTCGGCGGATTGCTGCTGGCGAGACGTCGCCGACGCTGTTCTCGGTGTCCCTCGAGACCGTGGATCCGAATGGCTCGGGAATCCTGCGACTGTTCGGGACCGACCTCAACATGGAAGGACTGGAGCTCGACCTCGATTCGCACGCGGCGAAACGGGAGATGTTCGCTGAGCTCTTCAGTCGCGACCGCAATGCGCACGCGTGATCTGGGATCTAGAGCGCAACCGCTGGCGGGCTGGGAGCCCGGTGCCAGCTGGCTCCGTCCCTCCAGGCTCGGCCGTCACCCCGCTGGCACGGTGCGCCGGTACCGGCTAGTGGGGCCCACCTCCAGTCCCGTTCGGTACTGGGTCCGTCAACGACTCCACTCGATGAGCTGTTCGTGGTGCAGGTGGAGTCGCCGTCCACATCGCTGTGCAACGCGCTCACTGTGGGTGACGATCACGAACGTGGTCCCAGCCCGTTGCAGCTGATCGAAGAGGGCGAGCACGTCGTCTTCGGTCGTCTCGTCGAGTGCCCCGGTGGGCTCATCGGCGAGGACGACGGCGGGGCGCTTCGCGATGGCCCGAGCGATCGCGACGCGCTGCGCTTCTCCTCCCGACAGTCGTCGTGGGCGCTTGCCGGCAAGGTGACTGATCCCGACCGCCTCGAGGGCGTCGTGTGCTCGGTCGGCCGAGCCGTCACGAGCAGGAACTCCGAGCCGGACGTTGTCGAGCACGCTGCGGTCCCCGAGCAGGCTGTGGTCCTGGGTGACGATGCCGATGTGTCGGAGCCGGTGGGCCGCCATCCTGGACGCGGTGCGCTCGAGCACGTGCCCATCGTGCTCGTAGGTCCCGCCGAAGTCGGTGTCCAGGCCGGCGAGGATCCGGAGCAGCGTGCTCTTGCCGGATCCGCTCCGACCGGTGATGGCTACTGACCGATCGTCGTCGCGAAGGTCGAAGTGCAGTCGGTCGAACAGTGCTCGGGTCGATCCGTCGGGCTCGGTGATGGTCTTCGAGACGTCGCGCAGCACGATCATCGTGGGGTACCTCTTCGGCGTTGGGTGGTCAGTTCGATGCGGACGGCTCGTCGACTGAGTGCGCCGTCCGCCACGCACCAGAGCAGGACGGCGGCACCCGCGCCGAGTCGAGCCAGCGCACTGTCGTTGGGGAGCACCGCGCTCGTCGCGAGGAACAGCCCGAACGCGGCGGCGTACTCGGTGAGGCGGCTTGCGCGGAACAGCCGGTTCGTGCGGTTCGGGCTCTTCCCGAGAAGATGGTGCCCCCGCGCGACTGGCGCTCGACGGTGATTGAGAAGTCGGTCGAGGAACGCCGTGATGATGCCCACGCCCGCGGTGAGGACGACGAGCAGCGCGGTGACGAGCACCATGTTGTCCTGGATGAGCTGGCGGACGAGGGAGAGCTGCACGAGGTAGGTCGGCACTCCGAGCAACGTGTACGACCCGAAGCCGGTGTCGTCTCCGATCTCGTCGAGTCGCGCGACGACGCCACCGAAATCGAGGCCGCGATCGACGGCGAGGTCGGCGTTCAGTACCTGGAACACCAGGCGTCCGAACAGCTCGGGATCCAACCGGTCGAGTGATGCTCGGTCGAGTCCGGCGAGTGTCGGCGGGTAGGGCACGATCACGGTGTCATCGAGGTAGTGGTTGGCCTCACCGCGGAAGTACATGGCGCTGTCCGGTTCGAGGAAACCGACGACTTCGAGTTCCTGCTCCTGCAGGATGACCGCTCCGGTGAGGTGTTGTCCGAGTTCGTACACGCCGCGGTACTCGTTGCCGAGCAGTACCGGGATCCGGCCGGAACCCCAATCGACGGTGTCCCACTCGATCGGCTTGCCGTCCTGCACGGAGAGTCCTGCGAACTCGTACGCGGTTTCGTTGAGCTGGATGGACTTGATGTCCTGCACGCTCCGTCCGGACTCGTCCTGGTACTTCCCGTTGAGCGTGTACTCCGTGCCGTAGCCGACGTCGAAACGATCGTTGCCGCGGAAGTCCTGGACGGTGACGGGTTGGTCGTACGAGGAGATGAGCTTGAATCCGGGCTCGTCGTCGATGCGATCGACGAACGAGGCGACTCCATCGAGCGCGTGCTGGTCTCGTCGGATCGCTTCGAACGCGTCCGGGTCGAGATCGTCGATCACCGTGTAGAGGTCGACGTCGGCATCAGCGGACAAGCCCTGGGCCACGGCCTGCGACGTGGACTGGGTGAACGACGCCACGTTGTACCAGCAGAGTGCGAGCAGCACGAGCAGGACGATCTTGGCGATGAGGATCGTCCAGTTGGACCGGAGGTCGTTCACCAGTTCCATCGTCGGCTTCCGTGCCAGAAGGAAGTGGCGGAGACGGCAAGCGCGACCGTCCCGACCGCCGCGACTGCGGCGGTGACGTCGAGGTCGAGGTTGGTGGCGTGCCGTGCAGCTGCCGCGCCCACGAGTGCGGTTGCACAGGCGGCGGTACTGATCACACCGACTCTGATGGCAGCGCTGCGAAGGGTGGTCAGTGGTCGAACCCCCGTCATGAAGCGGACTGCGGCAGCGCGGAGTTCCCATCGTCCGGCTTGCAGACCACCGATCAGGGCGATGAGCGCGACGACGAGCGCGCCGAGCGTGACCAGAACCGGCGACACAGCGTCGACGTTCGTCCTGCGGTTGGTGCCGTCGTCGATGATCTCGACGCTCCGGCCGGGGAACTGTGCGTTGTAGTGGCGGACACTGCTCGGGCCGTCCAGGAGCAGCCGCTGTGGTGACGCCGAGAACTGCGACGGATCGGCGAGGACCACGTCATCGGACAGCAGACTGTCCGTCCTGACGCCGAGACGACCCACCACGGTGTACGTCGTGCCGTCGATGACGAGGTCGTCGCCGCGGACGGCGACGTCAGCGCCGACGAGAGCCTCGCCGGGACGCCCGGTCAGCGCGTGCCCGTCGTGCAGTGGAACGTCTGTCCACCGTCCCGACAGGATCGCAACGGCGCGGACCCGATCCTCGAGGCCCACGAACACCTTCGTTCCCGGTTCGAACGCGCCCCGGGCGCGCCTGAGTTCGTCGAGTGTCGCGGTCACCCAGGCGCTCTGGCCGGTGCGGAGATCGTTGCCCTCCGCGGCGATGACACGTCGACGAGCGTCGAACACTCCGATCAGCACGGTCAGGAGCATGGCCAGCAGGAGCAGGCCGGCTGTCGCCGTGAGCTGTCGCTTCGTCACGTCTTCTCCTCACGCCGCAGCGGGCGCGAGCTACTGGCTCGCACCCGCTGCGATGTGTCACTTGCCGTAGTAGGTCTTCGCGGAGCCGACACCGCTGCCGGGCTGGTTCGGCCGGTACGGCTTCCACGCGGTCACTGCTTCAGTGCCGGACTTGCCCCACTTCCGGCCAGAGTCAGCGATGATGCTGCTGCCGTGCTCGAGCCGCGCTCGCGTGTAGTGCTGCACGCCTGCCCAGGTCGTCCAACCGTGCGAGCGCTTGTGTGTCGTCCCGCTGATCGTCTTCTTCTCGGCTGCACCACGGTGGTTCACCGCGAACACCGACATCCCGGTCCCTGCGCCATTGATGGTCCCGGCGCCCTCCGACCATCCGCCGACGACCCCCTGCTCCTCGGCATCGCCCTGCGCATGTGCAGGGACTGCGCCGAGGAACACCGTCCCGCCGACGGCTACTGCGGCGAAGCCGGCAGCAATCCGCCGAGCCTGCTGACCGATTCTGTTCATCACATGCTCCTCTCCTGAACGCTGAAATCCAGACGTTCAGTGGTTAACATGCCAGAAGCAGAACGTTTTGTCCACGGGTGCCGCCTCGGTCGAGGGGGTATCCCTCCGTGCCTAGCCCGCGCCGAGCAGCCATCCGTTGTCCGCCGCGATCCGCAGCGCCTCGGTCGCGTTGCGCGCCGCGGTCTTCCCGATCGCGGACGACAGGTGGTTCCGCACGGTGCCCTCGGACAGGTGCAGTGTGCCGGCGACCCCGGCCACGGTCGGCGACGTCCGGAAGGCGATGAGCACGTCGGTCTCCCGCGGGCTGAGCGGGGACGGCCCCGCGGCGAGGGACTCGGCGGCGAGCACGGGGTCGACGACGCGGAAGCCCCCGGCCACCCGGCGGACGGCGTCGGCGAGCTGTTCAGCCGGGGTGTCCTTCACCACGAACCCGACGGCCCCGGCCTCGAGTGCTCGCCGGAGGTAGCCGGGGCGCCCGAACGTCGTGACGATGAGGGATCGGCACGCCGGCAGCTCGCGGGCCAGCGTCGCCGCCGCCGTCAGGCCGTCCGCGCCCGGCATCTCGACGTCGAGCAGGGCCACGGTGGCGCCTGACGTTCGCGCGGCGTCGAGCACCTCGTCGCCGCGGGCGACCTGGGCGACGACCTCGATGTCCCGTTCGAGCGAGAGCAGCGAGGCGAGTGCGCCACGGACGAGCGCCTGGTCGTCGGCGACGAGCACCCGGATCGGATCGGTCATCGTGGACTCCTCTCGACTCGGAGCAGGAACCCACCGAGGTCGCTCGTGCCGGTGGTGAGGGCCGCCCCGACGGCGTCCGCGCGCTCCCGGAGTCCGCGGAGGCCGTTCCCACCGAGCCCGGGCGCGGTCGACGGTGGAGCGAGCACCCCGGTGCCGTCGTCCTCGACGGTCAGCGCCGTCCGGGTCAGCGTCACCCGGACCCGACTCGCGGCAGCGTGCCGGAGGACGTTCGTGATGCCCTCGCGGAGCACCCAGGCGAACAGGCTGCGAACGTCGTCCCCGGCGGCGTCACCGTCCTCGGGGAGCGCCGCCGTGATCGAGGCAGCGGCCAGCGCGGCGCGGGCGGAGACCAGTTCGGCGTCGAGGTCGGCCTCGCGGTAGCCGCTGACCGCTCGCCGGAGCTCGTGCAGCGCCTCGCGCGAGAGCCGTTCGACGTCCTGCATCTCGGTCTTCGCGCGTGCCGGGTCGACGTCCACCAGCCGGACGGCGAGCTCGGACTTCATCGCGACGACGGTCAGGGAGTGGCCGAGCACGTCGTGCAGGTCGCGGGAGAACCGCGCGCGTTCCTCGACGACCGCGAGGCGGGTGATCTCGTCCTGCGCGGCCCCGAGCCGTTGCTCCGCCTCGCGTTGCCGGCCGAAGAACAGCATCGACGCCCCGACGGACACGGTGATGACCGGTGCGAACAGGATGCCGCTGTTCACCGCGGTGTCCCACCCCGTGCTCGCCGCGACGAGGAACTGTGCGCCGACGATGCCGAGCACCACCACCGCGGCCACCCAGAACCGCTCGGCGACGAATCCGGAGAGCGCAGCGACGAGCAGCCAGGTCCAGACCGCGAGGGGTCCGACCACGAAGAGCAGGAGCCCGGCGAGCAGTGCGACTCCTGCGAGCACGAGCACCCGGCCGCGCAGGCTCCGCCGCCACATCAGCTCCGGCGCGAACAGGTACGCCGCGTAGACGACGGCGAGGGCGATGGAGGAGACGACGTGTGCGCGCAGGCTCCGGCCGTCGGTCCACACGGCGATGATCTCGAGCACCTGCCAGAGGAGCGCGAAGACCGCGCCGGCGTACCAGCGGCGGCGTCCGACGCGGATGTCGTCGTCGCTCGCGCCCGGTGGGACGGCCCACGGGAACGAACGGGGTGACGGCCTGGAGGCGTGTGGTGCGTTCTCCGCGCCACGCGCCTCGGCCGTTCTGGTCGCCTCGGACATCGGTGCCAGCGTAGGTCCGTCGGTCACTGTCGTGCGGCGTCGCGTCGGTACCGCCACACGATCACTGCGGCCAGGACGATCGTCCAGCCCGCCAGGACGATGGCCGGCTCGGTCATGCCCGCGGACCCGGTCGCGCCGGCACCCATCTGTCCGATCCGGTTGAGCCAGTAGGAGGGCAGCAGATGTGCGACGGTGCCCATCCAGTCGGGCATCACGCTCAGCGGGACCCACAGCCCGCCGAGGATCGCCAGGCCCATGAACACCACCATGAAGAGCGGCTGCGCGAAGGACGGCTTCGCGAACTGCCCGATCAGGATCGCGATGAGCGCGAACGGGATCACTCCGCACCAGATGCCGAACCCGGCGGCGAACCAGTGCAGCGGGTCGAGCGAGGCGTGCAGGCCGACGGTCGCGACGAGCACCGTGATGACGATGGACACCGCGGCGAAGGCCATCGCGGCGATCGCCTTCGACACCATGAACCCCCACCCGGACAACGGCGTCACGCGGAGCTGCCGGTTCCAGCCGATCGACCGCTCGTTGACGATGGCGAACGCCTGGCTGAGCGCGGCCGTCATCGCGCCGTACGAGGCCATCTGCAGCGTCGTGACGACGAGGTACGGCAGACGCGTCGTCGGGTCGGTCTGGGATCCGAAGGCCGAACCGAACACGAGCAGCATGATCACCGGGACGGCGAAGGTGAACACCATCGCGCGGACGTTGCGGAGCTGCCGCTTCGTCTCGACGTACAGGTAGCGGATCGGCAGCCGGCCGGACGCGGTCACGGTGGTCATGTGAGGACTCCTTCGGGAGCGGTGTCGGTGGGGGCGGAGGCGGGGTCGGCGGTGAGCGCGAGGAAGGCGTCGTCCATGGTCGAGGCGACCACCTGGATGTCGTGCGCCTGCGGGAACGCGGTGAGGAGTGCCCTGAGGGTGTCGTCGCTGCGGTCGGAACGGAGCGTGACGGAGTCGCGCCGAGCCTCCAGGGAGACCACTCCCGGCAGACCGCGCAGCGCGACGTGCGCGTCGGCACCCAACCCGGAGAACCGGACCGCACGCGTGGCCGTGATCGCCTTGATCTCGGCAGGTGTGCCGTCGGCCACGACCCGGCCGGCGCGCATGATGACGATGCGGTCGGCGAAGGCGTCG
Source organism: Curtobacterium sp. PhB25 (assembly GCF_004365375.1). NCBI lineage: Bacteria > Bacillati > Actinomycetota > Actinomycetes > Micrococcales > Microbacteriaceae > Curtobacterium > Curtobacterium sp. PhB25. The sequence continues at coordinate 417,160 of NZ_SODR01000002.1, forward strand.
GCCTCGTCGAGGTAGTGGGTCGCGAAGACGACCGTGCGCCCCGCGTCGGTGAACTCGCGCATCGACGACCAGAACGTGTGCCGGGCCTCGACGTCCATCGCCGCGGTCGGTTCGTCGAGGACCAGCAGGTCCGGGTCCGAGACCACGGCGACCGCGAACCGGGCCCGCTGCAGCTGCCCGCCGGACAGCTTGTTCACCCGGCGTCCGGCGATCTCGGTGCAGCGCGCACGGCGGAGGGCCTCGTCGACCGGCATCGGCCGGCGGTGCGCGGCGGCGACGAGGGCGACCGCCTCCCGGACCGTCATGTCCGGCAGGAGTGCGCCGCCCTGCAGCATCGCGCCGACACGGCCGGCGACCACCGCGGCGCGGGGCTCCTCGCCGAAGAGCAGGGCCTCGCCGGTCGTCGGCGTGGACAGCCCGAGCGCGAGGTCGACCGTCGTGGTCTTGCCCGCGCCGTTCGGGCCGAGGAGGGCGACGACCTCGCCCGGACGGATCGTCAGGTCGACGCCGTCGACCGCGGCCACGGCGCCGAAGCGCTTGCGGAGGTCGCGGAGCTGGATGACCGGTGTGTCGTTCATACAGCCCACCCTCGTGCACCTCGGCGTGGCACGCCTCGGCCGGACGTCACGATCCCGGCATGACATCTGTCACCCCGCGCACCGCGCACCGCGCTCACACGGCGCGGAGTGCCCGCACGGTCGACTCGAGGTGGCGCCGGCGACCTTCGGGAGCGCGCTCGTCCAGCCGCTCGGCCAGGCGGAGTGCGGCGGAGACCACGATCGGCTGGTCGGCACCGTACGTCCTGACGCCGTCGAACACCGAGTCGACGAGTGTCTCCGCGGTGGGCCAGTGCGGGATGACCCGGACCCGACCGTCGTCGTCGAGGTACCCGGTGATCGCCGACCGACCGCGCCACACGGGGACGAGTGGCGTCGCGGCGAGGTCGAGTGCGCTGACCGCGGTGTAGGGGTCGTTGGAGCCGCTGGCGAGTCCGCGGACGGCGATCTCGACCAGCTGCTGCAGTGCGAAGCCGACGTCCTGGTACGGGGTCCGTGACGAACCGAGGGTCACGAGCGTCAGGAGTCGGCGCCCAGCGCTGTCGAGATCGATCTCCGCGTCCATCGCGACGCCGACCCGGAGCAGGACGTCGCCCTCGATGACGTGGTCACCCGGCATCGCGACGGCCTCGATCACGCAGTCGTGTCCCGTTGCCCAGCCCACCAGCCGCTCCCACTGCACGGACTGCACGTAGCCGTCACCGGCTGCGGTGACGTCTGCCCAGCGAGCCGCACCCGCGTGCACCGGACCGACGGTGATCCCGTCGCCGTCCCCGTTGCGGAAGACCTGGCCCACCGCTGCGGCGAGGTCGGTCTGCACCTGCTTCTGCAGCGCGGTGATCTGCACGCTCGACGCGATGTGGTGGATGAAGAAGACCAGGACGGCGACGTCGAGGATGCCGAGGAGCACCGCGACGTGGACGGCGATGACCGGCACGAACGCGGTGCCGTCGTCGACGTCTGTGTGCACGGAGCGGAGCACGACGATCGAGTAGAGGAACGTCGACGTGAACGCGGCGAGGACGAACTGGTTGGCGCGGTCCGCCATGAAGTTGCGGACCAGACGGGGGCCGTACGTCGACGAGGTGGTGGCGAGGACGGAGATCGTGATGGAGAACGACGTGCCCGCCACCGTCAACATCGACGTGCCGATCGTGGTCAGGATGGATCGCCCGCCGCTCGCACTGAGGGCGTCGAGGAACCCGATCCGGGTGGCGCTGTGCACCAGGGCGTGGTCCAGCGTGACCAGGAGCTCCGCAACGACCATCGCGGCGATCCCGAGGAGGGCGGGAAGGAACCAGAACGACTCTCGGACACGGAGGGCGAGGGTGTGCATGATCCATCATCTCCCGCACAGAGCGGTGCCGGACGGTGGCTCAGCGGTCCGGTGTCGGGGAGCCGAGTGTGATCCGTCCGGCGGTGACGGCCAGCGCGACTTCGGCGAGGGGGAGGCCGTTGGCCCGTGCGTGGTCCCGGAGCAAGGCGAACGCGGCGTCGGCGTCGACTCGGTTCCGGCTCGCGATCCAGCCCTTGGCCTGCTCGACGGCCACACGGCTGTCGAGTGCGGCCTGGAGCTGCGCCTGCGTGGTGGCGGCATCGTCGAGCGTGCGCTGCCGGGTGATGGTGATCGTCGCGATGTCGGCCAACGCCCGTGCCGCTGCCACGTCGTCGAGGTCGAACGGGCCGGCGGCGCACCGGAACAGGTTGAGGGACCCGATGACGGACCGTTGTACCCGCAGCGGGATCGAGTGGACCGCGGAGTATCCGACGTCCACGGCGGCCCGAGCGAAGTGTGGCCATCTGGCCTCTGACAGCTCGATGTCGGGGACCGAGACGGCCGTGCCCGTGCGTGCTGCTTCGATGCAAGGGCCCTCGCCGGTCTCGAGTTGCAGGAGTTCGAGGAGGCCGCTGTGGTGACCAGCCGAGGCCGCGATCCGCAAGCGCGACGACGGATCGAACACCAACAGTCCGGCCGCATCGGCATCGAACAACGCCACCGACTCGTCAACGAGCACCTGCACGCCGGCCTCGTGATCCGGCGCGGTGGTGACGTTGCCGACGAGCGTGACGATGGCACGCAACAATCGACCTTCACGGTTCACGGCCATGTGGCGCACTCCTGAATCGATGATCCGAAGTGGCCAGTCGTGCCCTGCTCCAGCAGTCGACGACCGCTTGGCCCTCACTGTACGCGCTTGATCCGACCGGGCGTGGAGAGCCTTCCGCTCCGGTGCAGCCGGCGTCGAGAACGCTCCGGTAGCGTGCCACCACATGCACTCCGCGCAAGCCCCACTCCCGCGCCTGATCGTCGCGCTCGTGGCACTGGTCGCACTGTTGTTCGCAGTCGTCGCCGCTGCTGTGATCGCCCTCCAGACCTACGTCGGCCACACCGGACGGCTCGGCGACTGCATGCGCATCGGACTCTGCACGGGGACACCCTTGGCGACCGTCGAGAGCAGGACCGGCGTCACTCTGCCGGAGGGATCGACCCTGATCGAGTCCAAGGCTTCCTGCGACCGCGACTTCATGTCGGCACTGGTGCGCCTTCCCGACGGCACCGAGCCGCCGACCCTTCGGGAGAGCGACCCCGCTGAGCTCACCCAGCGTGCGTCCGCGGCGCTCACGAGCCAGGGGGCCGACACCCCCGGCGGGCAGATCAGCGGCAACGTCGCGCTGTTCACCGGAACCTCGAGCGGTCACACGATCGTCTACCTCAGGTACGACGCGCACGACTGAGCTGCGCCGTGCTCGGATGCACTACTGTCGTCCGCAGAGGGAAAAAATCCCGCGCTGCTCCGGCAGACGGGACCGCACACGCGTCTCACAGGAGTCGTCACTTCTTCATCGAAGGAGTGTGCCCGTGTCCGACACCATCGTCCGCCCGCCGTTCGACCCCGAACTCGCGACCTTTCTGACGGCGCTCGAGGCCCGCGGTCCGTTCACCCTCACCGCGGAGAGGCTGCCCCGTATGCGGCAGCTCGACGTGCCCGAGGACGTCCTCGACGAACGCCTGCGTTCCCGCGGATACCAACGGCGGAACGTCACCGTGCCGGGGCACCTCGGTGACCCCATCGACCTCGCGATCATCGACCGTGTCGAGCGCACCGGTGCGACCGGTGCGACTGCGGCCGTCTACTCGATCCACGGCGGGGGCATGATGTTCGGCCACCACCTCGGGAACCTCGACTCGTTCGACGACTGGCTGCTCGACCACGACGTGGTCCTCGTCAGCGTCGACTACCGCCTCGCACCCGAGTACCCCGATCCGTACCCGGTGGAGGACTGCTACGCCGGTCTCGTCTGGGTGGCGGCGCACGCGGACGAGCTCGGCATCGACCCGGCACGGATCGTCATCGCGGGCCAGAGCGCCGGCGGCGGACTCGCCGTGGGGACAGCCCTGCTCGCCCGTGACCGGCAGGGTCCCGACCTGATGGCAGAGATCCTCGTCTCACCCATGCTCGACGACCGTGACGACACCGTCTCGACCCGGCAGATCGACGGCGTCGGGGTCGCCGACCGCCAGATGAACCGATTCGCGTGGGACGCGTACCTCGGACCGCGCCGTGCCACGGCTGACGTCTCCGAGTACGCCGCTCCGGCTCGTGCTGCAGACCTGTCCGCGCTGCCGAAGACCTACATCGACTGCGGCAGTGCTGAGGTCTTCCGCGACGAGGACGTCGCCTTCGCGAGCCGCCTCTGGGCAGCGGGGGTCGACGCGGAGCTCCACGTCTGGCCCGGTGCCTTCCACGGGTTCACGAGCATGATGCCCGATGCCGCGATCTCGAGGACCGCGACCGCGGCTCTTGCGGACTGGACCCGCCGACTGCTCGGTGATCCTTCGCGGGACGACGGAGGCCGACACCCCCAGATGGGCCTCGATGGAGTCAGCGGCTGACGGTGACGCGTTCGACGGAGGTTCCGCCACCACCGTCGGCCTCGATGGACGCGGCATCGCGGAGCGGGAGGCCGTCGTCGGTGATGATCGTCGACAACTCGTCGAGTCCGAGGACCCGGTACCGGCCGAACGTGCCGTACTTCGAACTCGTCGCGACGAGCACGGTGGAACCGGCTGCGCGCGCCGCCGCCTTCTTCGGCTCGACCTTCGACTCGGACGGGATGGTGATCCCGCGACGGAGGTCCCACGAGCTGGTGCTCAGGAACGCGATGTCGATCGAGAGCTCTGCGAGCACGATCGAGGGGAGCCGTCCGACGGTGGACTGGTTCTGCTTGTCGAGGCGTCCGCCGACGACGATGACCTCGATCGTGGGGTGGTCGAGGTACGACGACGCGATGACGAGGTCGTTCGTCACGACGGTCAGGTCGTGCAGGTGGTCGAGGTAGGGCCGCATCGCCTGGATGGTCGTCCCGGCGTCGAGGTAGACCGTCATGGACTCGTGGACGAGCCGCGCGGCCCTGGCAGCGATCGCGTCCTTCTCGCGGACCTCGGTCGTGGACTTCTCGACCCGTGGCGGCTCGCTCGCGACCCGTGCGACGCTCTTCGCGCCGCCCTGGGTCGCGATGACCCGGCCCTGTTCCTCGAGTTCGGCGATGTCCCGCCGGATGGTCATGTGGCTGACCCCGAGGAGACCGGCGAGCTGGCGGTAGCTCAGGACGGAGTCCTGCCGCAGGTGGCGCACGATCAGGTCGCGCCGCTGCTCGGGGATGAGCGGCGGTTCGGACGTCTGCGGCTCGCTCACACGGTCACTGTAGCGATCGTCGGGTCCACGGCGTGCCGTACCGGTCGGCGAGCTCGATCGCGTCGTCCTCGGACAACAGTCGTCGGTCGTGTCCCGCGGTCAGGACACTGATGCGGCACGCCTCTTCGAGCTCGATGGCGGCTTCGAGGGCGTCGGCCGTGTCCGTCCCGCTGACGACCTGGCCGTGGTTGGCGAGCAGGACGGCCCTGGAGGGTGTCGGCTCGTCGCGGATGAGCGCGCCGATCTCCGGGTGGCCGGGAGCCCGGTAAGGGATGAGTGGCGTCTGCCCCACACGCATGACGAAGTACGGGGTGATCGGTGGGATCGCGCTCGTCGCGGACCACGGCGCGAGGCAGGACGCAGCGACGGAGAACGGCGAGTGCACGTGCACGCATGCGCCGTGCGTCGGGTTCCGGGCGTACATGGCGAGGTGCATGGCGACCTCCTTCGACGGCCGCGGCCCGTGCACGTGGGTGCCGTCGAGGGTGAGCTCGGCGATGCCGTCGGGGCGGAGGTCGCTCAGGTCGGTGCCGGTACCGGTCATCGCGACCCGTCCGTCGCGGAGGACGCTGATGTTGCCGGTGCTGCCGGGGCTCAGGCCGGCCGCCGCGAGGCGCTTGCCGGTGTCGGCCAGGGCAACGGTGACGTCGGCGAGCCAGGGGTCGGTGGTGTTCACGCGAGGGCCTCCCATGCGGTGACGAACATGTCCGGCGACCCGAAGTTCCCGGACTTCAGTGCGATGGCGATGCGGCGTCCCGATGCGGTGACCCCTTCTGCCCAGCACACACCGGGGGCGATCGGTGCACCGATCACGAGCCGCTGGATCCCGAGCCGCGAGACCACCGCGCCGGACGTCTCCCCGCCGGCGACGATGCACTGTGCGAAGCCGTCGGCGATCGCACGGTCGACGATCTGGGAGAGTGCGTGCTCGATCCGGGTCGAGCTGTCGGCGTCCGCGGAGACGTCGGACGGAACGCCGACGCTGTAGACGACGGGTGCGCTGTCCGCGGGTTGCGCTCGGAGCCAGGCCCCGGCCTCCTGGATGACCGCTGGTGCATCGACGGCGAGCCGGGCGACGTCGAGCTGGTGCGTGGGGGAGTCGGCCGCGACGGCGGAAGCAATCTGCTCGCGGGTGCGCGCCGACGCGCTGCCGCAGACGACGAGGCGGCGGCCGACGGGCGCGGTGAAGGCGGCGGTGGCGTCCGCACTGCCCGGTGCGACGCCGAGGGCGAGCCCGGAGCCGCCGGACCGGAGGACGTCTCCCTCGGTGGCCGCGGCGATCGTGACGAGGTCGTCGTCGTCGACCGCGTCGACGACGACGTACGGATCTGCGGACGCGTCGAGTGCTGTCCGGACTGCCTCCGGCCCGGCCTGCACCGTCGTGAGAAGGACCTCGCCGACGGTGTGCCGGGTCTGCGGGCGGAGGATGTCGGCCACGCGTGACTTCGTCATCGGGGTGAGCGGGTGGTGCCGCATCGAGGAGTGCTCGAGCAGGTCGGACCAGACGAAGAGGTGTCCCTGGAAGGTGGTGCGGCCGTTGTCGGGGAACGCGGGGACGACGACGCAGCGTGCAGCACCGGTGCGTTCGACGAGTGCGTCGAGGACCGGTCCGATGTTGCCGCGATCGGTCGAGTCGAACGTGGAGCAGTACTTGAGGAAGAACTTCGTGTGGCCGGCTGCCGCGAGACGGTCGTGCGCGGCGAGCGATTGGGCGACGGCGACGTCGATCGGCGCCGTCCGGGTCTTCAGCGCCACGACGGAGACGTCCGTTCCGGGGTCTGCGCGCGCGTCGGGTGCCGTGAGGACCTCGGTCCGGTAGCCCCGGGCGGCGTACGCGGTCGCGATGTCGGTCGCTCCGGTGAAGTCGTCGGCGATGACGCCCATCGTGGCCATGTCGTTCCCTCCTGACGATGCCCGCCGCTCTCCGGCGCGCGTCCTCCAATGAGAATACACGTGAATCCGTGTGAAAGAAGTTGAACAACTGTGACAAGCGGTGTTACGGTGGCGATCGCCCGGTGGTCACCTGACCCGGTCATCGGGCACCTGATCAACGAGGAGACGAGGAACGATGGCGATCCAGCAGCCCAGTGGCACGCAGATCCGAGTCGCGCTGACCGGCGCGCGCGGGGGCTACGGACGGACCCTCCTGGCGCAGCTGCGGAACGTGGCGGACATGACGCCGACGGTCCTCGTCGACCCGGACGGGGCAGGGGTCGAGTCGATGCTCGCCGACCTCGGCATCAGCGACGCCACCGTCGTGCCGGACCTGGCGGGGATCGACTGGAGCGCGATCGACGTGCTCGTCGAGGCCACCGGCCGTGTCGCAGCCGGCGTCACCTACGCCGAAGCCGCCATCGCGCACGGCGTGCACGTCGTCATGGTGAGCAAGGAAGTCGAGACCGTCGCCGGCGTCACGCTCGCCGCCACGGCCGCCGCGGCCGGCGTCCGCTACCTGCCCGGCGACGGGGACCAGCCGGCCAACCTCATCCGCCTCGTCACCTGGATCGAACGGGTCGGGCTCGACATCGTCGCGCTCGGCAAGTCGGGGGAGTACGACCTCGTGTTCGACCCGGCCGCCGGCACCGTGACCCAGGTCGACGAGACCATCCCCGCGCCGGGCATGGCCGACCTGCTCGCCCTCGGGGACGACCTGCACGCCACACTCGCCGCGCGCGCCGACCTGGTCGCTCCGCTCAAGCGCCGTGCTGCGGCCGACCACTGCGAGATGACGGTCGTCGCTCAGTACACCGGGTACACCGCCGACCGCGAGGACCTGCACTACCCCGTCGTCCGCACCGCCGAGCTCGCCGACGTGTACGCGGCCCGTGCCGACGGCGGGATCATCGACCGTCCGGGCAGCCTCGACGTCTTCTCGATGCTCCGCCTGCCCGACGAGGCGAGCTTCGGCGGAGGTGTCTTCGTCGTCGTCCGCACCGGCGACCCGGAGACCTGGAGCCTGCTCGCCGGCAAGGGGCACGTCGTGAGCCGGGACGGCCGCTACGCCTGCGTGTTCTGGCCGTACCACCTGATGGGCGTCGAGACGCCGCTCACCATCGCAGCCGCAGCCTCGGGCACCGCGACCATCCCGGTGCCGCGCCAGAGTTCCGTGCTGGCCGGGCGGACCGCCGAGCCACTGACGGCCGGCGCGGCCTTCCAGGTGGCTGGGCACCACCACGAGGTCGCGGGCATCGACCCCGTCCTGCTGTCCGATGACGACGCGCCCGCGGGGACCGCGCCGTTCTACCTGCTCGGCGGTGCACGGCTCGTCCGCGACGTGCCCGCCGGTCACCTGCTGACGTTCGACGACCTCACCGGGGTCGACGAGATCGGGCAGCGCATGTTCGAGGAAGCCCGTGCGGCAGGTTCGCGAGCTGCGCTGTGAGCGCACCGGAACTCCACCTCGTCTTCGCCGCCGTCGCGATCGTCCTGCTCGTCATCGGCATCGCGAAGTTCAAGCTCAACCCGTTCCTCGCGCTCCTCATCGGTGCGCTGCTGCTCGGGTTCGCGAGCGGACTCGGCGTCGAGAACACCGTCGGCACGTTCGAGCAGGGATTCGGCGACACGCTCTCCGACACCGCTCCGGTGATCGGACTCGGGTCGCTCCTCGGCGCGATCCTCACCAGCACGGGTGGGGCGAACCGGATCGCGGACGCCTTCATCGGCAACCGCAAGGTCGCGCTCATCCCGATCTCGATCGCCGTCGCTGCGCTCGTCATCGGCCTGCCGAACATCTTCGACGTCAGCTTCGTCATGCTCGTGCCGCTTGCCTACGCCCTCGCACGCCGTTCCGGCACACACCTGTTGTTCGTCGGGATGCCCCTCGCCGCCGGCCTGTACACCGCACACGGCCTGCTCCCACCGCACCCCTCACCCACCGCCGCGGTCGCCGCCTACGACGCGAGCTTCGGACTGACCCTGGCACTCGGCTTGGTCGTCGCGATCCCGACGGTCATCCTCTGCGGGCCAGTGCTCACCCGGGTCGCCTCGCGCTGGTTCGGACCGGCACCCGACCTCGATGCCGGTCCCGCTGCCGGGTCCCGTGAGCTGACGGAACTGCGCCCGCCGCTGTGGCTCGCCCTCGGCGTCGTGCTCCTCCCGCCGCTGCTGCTCGTGATCGGCGCGTTCGGCGTCGACGCCACGGCCGACGGCACCGTCTTGCACACCGTGTTGACGTTCTGCGACGACCCGGTCGTCGCGCTGCTCCTGGCCGTGGTCGTCGCGATGATCGGCCTCGGCCGGACTTCCGGATCGTCGATCGCGACGATGGGGAGCGTCGCCGGTTCGGGACTCAAGACAGTCGGACCGGTGCTGCTCATCATCGGAGCCGGCGGTGGACTCGCAGCGATGCTCGCCGAGACGGGCGTGAGCAAGGTCATCGTCGAGTACGCGCAGGGATGGCACGTGCCGGCACTCATCCTGGCCTGGGTGATCGCTGCCCTGCTGCGCATCGCGCTCGGGTCGGCGACCGTGGCCACCGTGACGGCAGCCGGGATCATCGCTCCGCTCGCTGCGGCCGACCCGTCGATCTCGCCTGAGCTGCTCGTGCTCGCCACGGCGTCGGGCTCGGTGATGCTCTCGCACGTCAACGACTCCGGGTTCTGGCTGTTCAAGGAGTACTTCCAGCTGTCCGTCAAGCAGACGTTCCGCACGTGGACGCTCATGCTCTCCCTCCAGTCGGTGATCGGCCTGGTCGGCGTGCTGCTGCTCTCCCTCGTCGTCTGACCCGACGCAGCCTGCGCTGCACCCGACGCGGCGCTCGCCGCCCCCGACGCGGCGCTCGCCGCACCCGACGCGGCGCTCGCCGCACCCACCCCGTGCAAAGGAGCATCATGACCGCGTCCACCCGCCTCGAGCCGGACAGCGATCCCAGCGTCGCCCGCCCGACCAGGATCCGCTGGGCGATCGTCGTCCTGCTGTTCGTCTTCTACACGATCAACAGCGTCGACCGCAGCGCGCTCAGCGTGGCCCTGCCCTTCATCGGGGACGACTTCCACATCTCCGGCACCGTGCAGGGGATCATCCTCAGCTCGTTCTTCTGGTCGTACTGCCTGCTCCAGATCCCCGGCGGTCTGACGGTCGACAAGTTCGGGCCGCGCACCGTGATCGGCATCGCCTCCGTCATCTGGGGTTCGTTCATGGCCCTCGCCGGGTTCGCCGCGAACGCCGTGATGCTCGTGCTCTTCCGCATCGGCCTCGGCGCGTTCGAGGCGCCGTTCATGCCGGCGGCATCGTCGCTCGTGTCGAAGTGGATGCCGCCGCGCAAGCGAGCAAGCGGCGTCACGTTGATCGATTCCGGTGCTCCGCTCGGCGCCGCGGTCGGCGGGTTGGTCGTGGCATGGCTGATCGGTACGACCGGTTCGTGGCGCGTCTCGTTCGTCATCATCGGCGTGTGCACGGTGCTGTTCGGCATCGGCGCGTGGTTGTACCTGCGGAACCGTCCCTCCGAGCACCGGTCGGTGAACGCCGCCGAGGTCGCCCTCATCGAACAGGCCGAAGACGAGCAGTCCGACCGCCCCGGGGTCAGCCGCGCGAACGTCGTCGCGATGGTGGTCGGACGTCTGGCGTGGGCGATGGTGTTCTGGGGCCTGGTCACGTGGGGGCCGAGCTACCTCTCCGCCGCCCGTGGACTCGACCTCTCCGCGCTCGGGTTCGCGACGTTCCTGATCTTCTCCTGCGGCGCGGTGGGCGAGATCCTGAGCGGCTTCCTCGCTGACCGTCTGCAGCGCCGGTTCCGCCGGAACGTGGCGTTCAAGATGCTGTTCGGCGGCTCGGGCGCACTCAGCCTGGTGGCGCTCGTCGCCCTGCCGTTCGTCACCGACACCGCCGTCGCCGTCGCGTTGCTGTGCATCGGCGTGTTCTTCAACCTGTTCGGCGGGCTCTACTGGACCATCCCGTCGATGCTCGCGAAGCCGAGCAACGTCGGCATCGTCGGCGGCGTGATGAACTTCGCCGGTACCGCCGCCGGCATCATCGTCCCGATCGCGGCCGGGGTGCTCCTCGACCTCACCGGCGGGTACACGGCAGTCCTCGTGTTCCTCGCGATGGCGGCAGCCGTCTACCTGGTCGGTTCGCTCTCGATCAACTTCACCGGCACCACGCGGACGGAGCCCGCTCGTGCCTGAGGCCGGGTACCGCGGCCCGGTCATCGACGCGCACCACCACCTGTGGCAGCTCGCCGACGACCGGTACCCGTGGCTGCGGCCCGGCGTCCTCGTCCCGCACCGCTACGGCGACTACTCGGCGATCAAGCACGACTACACCGCCGCCGACCTGCTCCGCGACACCGCTGGTCAGGGGGTCGTCGCGACCGTCTCGATGGAGGCCGAGTGGGACCCGGCCGACCCCGTCGGCGAGACCCGGTCCCTGGAACGGGTCGCCGCGACCACCGGCGTGCCCGGCGCGATGGCCGCGCAGGCGCGGCTGGACGTCGACGACGTCGCCGAGGTGCTCGCCGCACAGGCGTCGCACCCGTCCGTCCGCAGCATCCGGCACAAGCCAGGAGGCCCGGCTCGGCTCGAGCAGGTCGGGTCCGGTCGGACGCGCATGAGCGACCAGACCTGGCGCGCCGGCTACGCGCTGCTCGCCGACCACGGACTCCACTTCGAACTGCAGACTCCGTGGTGGAACCTCCACGAAGCGGCCGAGCTCGCCGTCGACCACCCCGAGACGCTGATCGTCGTGAACCACGCCGGCGTGCTCCTCGACCACGGCGCACGGACCATGCGTGGGTGGCGTGCAGCGCTCGCCGAGCTCGCGGACCTGCCGAACGTCGTCGTGAAGGCATCCGGACTGTGCACCGAGGCCGACGGCTGGGACCAGTTCGTGAACCGCGAAGTCGTCCTGACACTCGTCGGCCTCTACGGCGCCGAGCGGGTGATGTTCGGCAGCAACTTCCCCGTGGACGGCATGTTCACCACCTACGCGGCGATGCTCGACGGTTTCCGGGACATCCTCGCCGACCTCCCGGCGGCCGGGCAGCGCGCCGTGTTCCACGACACCGCTGCCCGTGTCTACCGACCGACCCGCATCCACCAGCCCGCCAGCGCTTCGTAGGGAGCACCGACCATGACCATCGCCAACGGCCACCGTCCGAGGATCCTCGACGCCCACCACCACTTCTGGGACCTGCAGAGCGAGGGGCACTGGCCCTGGATCCAGACGGATGTCAACGCCGACTTCTTCCTCGGCGACTACGCCGCGATGCGCCACACCTTCATGCCCGATGACTACCTCCGCGCGACCGCGGGATGGGACGTCATCGGCACGGTGCACTGCGAGGCCGAACGCTCCCGCACCGAGCAGGTCGAGGAATCGGCATGGCTCACCGCGCTCCACGAAACGGACCCGCGGTTCCCGATGGCGGCCGTCGGACACGTGTTCTTCACCCAGCCAGACCTCGACGACGTGCTCGCGGGGCACGCGGAACACCCCCTGGTCCGCGGCGTCCGGTCGAAGCCCGTGACCTCCGCGCACCCGGGTTCGACCGTGCGCGGGGTCCCCGGGTCCATGCAGGACCCAGCCTGGATCGCCGGTCTGCACCGACTGGCGGCGTACGACTTCAGCTGGGACCTCCGCGTGCCGTACCACCACCTCGCGGAAGCGGCCGACGTCGTCCAGGACATCCCGGACACCACCGTCGTGATCAACCACTGCGGCCTGCCCCTGGACCGCAGCGACGACGGACTCGCGATCTGGCGCCACGGCATGGAACGACTCGCCGCCCTGCCGAACACGGTCGTCAAGGTCTCCGAGCTCGGCCTGCCCGGGAACCGCTGGGACCGTCCGAGCAACGAAGCGGTGGTCCGCGAGACCCTCGCGGTCTTCGGTCACGACCGGTCGATGTTCGCCTCGAACCTGCCCGTCGCGACGCTCACGGCGCCCGACTTCGACGAGGTGATGGACACGATCCTCACCGGGGCCGCCGGGTCCACCCCGGACCAGCTCGACGCCCTCTTCCACGGCACCGCCGCTCGCGTCTACCGCATCCCGCTCGCCGACACCGTCGGCTGATCCGACACCGAACGAAGGAACCCGATGACCACCGTCAACGACGACGCACTCTTCCGGAAGGTGTCGACCCGCGTGCTCCCGCTCGCGATGATCGGCTTCTTCCTGTCCTACCTCGACCGCGTGAACATCGGATTCGCGCAGGAACAACTGAGCACCGACCTCGGCTTCTCCTACGCCGTCTACGGACTCGGCGCCGGCCTGTTCTTCGTCGGGTACTTCATCTTCGAGATCCCGTCCAACCTGATCCTCGCCAAGGTCGGTGCGCGGAAGTGGATCGCCCGGATCATGATCACGTGGGGCCTCATCTCCGGGTGCATGTTCCTCGTCGACTCCGAGACCACGTTCTACGTGCTGCGGTTCCTGCTCGGTGTCGCCGAGGCCGGCTTCATCCCCGGCGTGCTCTTCTACATGTCCCAGTGGTTCCCCGCCAGCCGTCGCGGCCGAGCATGGGGCATCTTCTACATCGCCCTCGCCGCCTCGGGGGTCGTCGGCGGGCCGGTGTCCGGCTTCATCCTCGACGGCATGCGCGACGTCGTGGGTCTCGACGGATGGCAGTGGCTCTTCATCATCGAGGCGATCCCGACGATCGTGTTGGGCTTCGTCGTCCTCCGGTACCTGCAGGAGGACCACCGCACCGTGCGCTGGTTGACCGAACCCGAACGCAGCCGGCTGGGCGCGCTCCTCGACGCCGAAGCCCCACCCGCCGGACACGCGAAGCTCCGGGAGGTCTTCCGGAGCCCGATGATCTGGATGCTCACCGGCATCTACTTCTCGTACAACTTCGCGCTCTACGGCATCAGCTTCTGGCTGCCGAACCTCATCCGTGACCTCGGGATCGACGGCGACGTCACGGTCGGTCTCGTGTCGGCACTCCCGAGCCTCGCCGCGATCGTGTCCATGGTGATCTTCGGCCGCAGCTCCGACCGACACGGCGAACGGAAGAAGCACATCGCAGCGGCCTTCGCGCTCAGCGCCGTCGGGTTCGTCATCTGCATCCTCGCCGGCGACCAGGCGGTGCTCGGGATCATCGGACTGATGCTCGCCAACGCCGGCGCCCTCTCGATCCCAGCCGTCTTCTGGAGCTTCCAGACGTCGATGCTCAGCGGCACCGCGCTCGCCGGTGGCATCGCGCTCATCAACTCCACGGGGAACCTGGCGGGGTTCGCGGCGCCGTACGCCATCGGCGCGGCGAAGGACGCCACGGACTCGGCGACGATCGCGCTGTGGATCACCGCGGGGTTCATGGTGCTCGGCGGTGTCCTGACGCTGACGGTGCGGACCGCGCGTGCGCATGCCGCAGCGCCTGGCCGGGTCGAGGCCCCCGACCTCGCCTCGTAGCGAGCTGCGTCACGGCGCGAGGAGCCACTGGCTCAGCGGGTGGACGAGGTACCGCAGTGAGGCTGCCTCCCACGCGGCGCCGATCACGAGGAGGGCGAGGGCGGGGACTGCGAGGGTGCCGAGCTGCTGGAGTCCACGTCGGTACCCGTCCCGATGACGCTCCGCCCCGGCAGCCCCGGGGCGGAGCCAGTACTTGCCGAGCAGGAACGAGCCCAGCAGCAGCAGGACGTACGCCTGCAGCTCGATGAGGAGCGTGACGGAGTGCGGGATCAGCGCCACCCAGCCTTCCCCGGTCGACGGCACGAGGGTGATCCCGGTCTGCACCGCCCAAGCGCCGAAGATCGCGAGCCCCGCGAACGGGACGACCAGTGACGGCAGGACGATCGTGAGCAGGCTGAGCCGGAGGACGTTGACGGCGAGGATCGTCAGCGCGAAGAGCGCCGGCGAGCTCACGAGTCGGGTGACGAGTCCGGCGGTGCCGTCGGCTTCCATCCCGGACATCCGGGCGTCGGTGAGTCCGGGGAACACGAGGCCGATCGCGAAGCCGAGCACGACCAGCCCGTACGCCGAGACGTTCAGGACGAGGTACGCGCGGGACTCCCGTCGGATGATCTCGCCCGAGCGTCGCACCGCGCTGCGGCCGACTGGCGGCGTCACGAGGCTGCTCCGCCGTCGAGCAGCCAGTGGTAGCGCAGCCGCGTCGCGCGCTCGACCGCTCCCAGGGCTGCCGCGAAGCCGAGCGCGACGTTGGCCCACGGGGTCAGGTGCACAGGCGACTCGAACGTGCCGACCGTGTCCGCGATCGGCGGGATCTCCGAGATCGGCTCGAGCACCTGCAGGACGTTGAGACCGACACCGACGAGCAGCACGACGACGGACACGGCTCCGATGATCCTGCTCGCCGCAGGGTGGTGCTGCGCGAACCGCAGACGGCGCCCTTCGGCCGAGCGAGGGTCGGGAGCGAGTTGCCGCTGGGTCCCGTCCTCGGCGACGAAGTGGCAGCGGCGCAGCCCCGACTCGCTGACACGGACCTCGATGTGCCCGCCGGCGACCGGGAAATCGTGCAGGGACCCGCGAGACGAGGGTGAGAGCGCCGTCGACGTAGAGGCGAGCACGTACGACACCGTCGGCCGCATCTCCGCCGTGGCGGATGTCGATCGTGTGGTGGGCCGGTACGCCGTTGCGCGTCAGGGTGATCGACATCAGTGACCGCCGTGTCATCTGCCACCAGTGGAAGGGCTTCAGGCTCGTTCCGTCGCCGGGTTTCGCCCGGCTGGTCCACCGTCGCGCTCTCCGGTTCGCATCCATCGACTCGCCCTCTCTAGTACAGTGTGACAACACATCGAGAAGCTAGCACACCGTGCTAGTCCTGTGGAGAGGATGGTGCAGCGTGGTCGACTCAACCGCTCCGGACACCCGGTCGAAGATCCTGATCGCTGCGGCGACGATGATCGGAGAGGACCCGACGGCTCGCCTGAGCGTGCGTGGGGTGGCTGCCCGCGCCGGCGTCAGCACGGGGTCGCTCCGGCACTTCTTCCCGACGCAGCGGGAGCTCATCGACACGGTCGTCGAAGGTCTCCAGACCCTCGACCTCCCGGAAGACCCGATCGCGGACCACTCCAAGGAGCCCGCCGAGCGACTCGAGGGGTGCCTGCACCTGCTCCTCGCGAGCATCGGGAGCGGTGCGTCCGCTCGGCAGAACTGGGCGGCGCTGCACGATGCCTACGTCGCCGTGCCGGTCGCCGGTGATGCCGAGCACACGTTCCTCGCGATGGAACGGCTCGCCGTCGATCGGGTCGAGCGGTGGCTGTCGGTGCTGCGGCAGGAGGGGGTCCTGCAGGACGGCAGTCCCGAGGAACACGCGCGGTTCCTGCTCACGGTCGTGAACGGCCTCGCACTCGAGCGTGCCCTTCCCGGGGCGCCTGCGCGGACCGCCTTCGAGCGGGCATCGCTGCGGTTGGCGGTCGCAGCCGTACTGCGCTGACGGCAAGTCGCCCCTGTTCACCAACCGGACTCCCACGCATGGCAGGGTGGTCCGGGGCACCGTCGCCCGCAGCCCACCAAGCCGCGAGCGGAGCACGATGCCACCACAGGACCTGATGGTCGTCACGGACCTCGACGGGACGTTCCTCGACCACCACGACTACTCGTTCGACGCTGCCCTGCCGACGCTCGAGCAGCTTCGCGCGGACGACGTGCCGGTGGTGTTCTGCAGCAGCAAGACCCGGGCCGAGATCACCGCCCTGCAGCAGCGGACCGGTCTGGACGGGCAGGCGTTCGTCGCGGAGAACGGCGCGATCGTAGTCGGACCCGACGGCAGCGCGATCACCGGCGCTGGCGCCGGCCCCGTGAACGCCGATCTCGACCGTCTCCGCACGGCCCTCGACCGCACCCGAGCGGACCTGGGCCTGCACTTCGCGACCTTCGGCGGCGAGACCGACGAGGTCGTCGCCGCCTGGACCGGCCTCGACCTCGATGCAGCCGGTGATGCCCGGCGGCGCGAAGCCTCCGAGGTCCTGCTCTGGCACGCCGAAGACGACGACCGCGCCGACGCGTTCCGTGAGGCGCTCGCCGCGGCCGGCCTCGACCTCGTGCGCGGCGGCCGCTTCTGGCACGTCCTGCCCGCAGGCCGCGACAAGGGGACCGCGGTCCACTTGCTCGTCGCCGACCACGAACGTCGCACCGGCACCGCTCCGCGCACCATCGGACTCGGCGACGGGCCTAACGACACCGCGCTGCTCGACGCCGTCGACCTGGCGGTCGTCGTCCACGGCCACGGCCCGGCGCCCGGTCCGCTCGCCGACGACCGACCCGAGCGCGTGTACCGCACGACGCACCCCGGCCCGCTCGGATGGAGCGAAGGCCTCGAACACCACCTCGGACACAACCGCGAACAGCACCGCGAACAGCACGTCAGGAGCCACCGATGAGCGACTTCCACCAGAACGGCGTCATCACGACGTTCCACGACCTCGGCCGCCGCAGCACCGCGAGCATCGAGGACGACCTGCGGGGCTTCGCCGAGAAGCGGCCGATGAGCCTGATCCTGCCGGCGCTGTACTCGGAGCTCGAACGCCCGGCGCTCGCACGGATCGTCGACGAGCTCGCCGAGGCCGACTGGCTCAGCGAGATCGTGATCGGGCTGGACCGTGCCGACCGCTCGCAGTTCGAGCACGCGCGGGAGTTCTTCGCGCGGCTGCCGCAGCGGCACCGCATCCTGTGGAACGACGGGCCGCGGCTGCGGGAACTCGACGCCGAGCTGGAGCGAGAGGGCCTGGCGCCGGGCGAGCCGGGCAAGGGCCGGAACGTCTGGTACTGCACGGGCTACGCGCTTGCATCGGAGCGTGCGGAGTGCATCGCCCTGCACGACTGCGACATCACCACGTACGAGCGGGGCATGCTCGCGCGGCTGTTCTACCCGGTCGCGAACCCGGCGTTCGACTACGAGTTCTCGAAGGGCTACTACGCCCGCGTCGCCGACGGCCGGATCAACGGGCGCGTCGGGCGGCTGCTCGTCGGTCCGCTGCTCCGGTCGCTCCGCCAGGTCTACGGCGAGTCCGAGTACCTGGAGTACCTCAGCAGCTTCCGCTACCCGCTGTCCGGCGAGTTCGCGATGCGCGCGCACGTGCTGAACGGGTTGAAGATCCCGGGGGACTGGGGCCTCGAGATCGGCATGCTGTCCGAGGTCTACCGCGACTACGCGACCCGGCAGGTGTGCCAGGTGGAGATCGCCGACGCGTACGACCACAAGCACCAGCCCCTCGCCGAGGCCGACGGCACCGGCGGACTCGCGCGGATGGGGAACGACATCGTGCAGTCGCTGCTCCGGAAGCTCGCGACGATGGGCTTCCCGCTCACCTCGGACTCGTTCCGGGTGCTCAAGGCGACGTACTACCGGAACGCCCTGGACATCGTCGAGGTCTACCGGCACGAAGCCGAGATGAGCGGGCTCGGCTTCGACCAGCACGCCGAAGAAGCGGCCGTGGAGCTCTTCACCAAGGCGATCCTCGACGCCGGCGGCGCCTTCAGCGCACGCCCGGACGACAAGCCGTTCATCCCGAGCTGGAGCCGGGTGCGCTCGGCGGTGCCGGACGTGCTCGAGCGGTTGCAGGATGCGGTGGAGGCGGACCAGCAGGACTGATCACGCGCCCTGGGCGCGACCCCGAGGCGGACGGGAGGCACGGCGAGAGCTGGCACAGTGCCTCCCGTCCGGCGGTCTGGCGCCGTTCTCAGGCCGCGGGTCGCGGCGCCCAGCCGAGTTGCGAACCCAGGTGCTCCGCGATGTCCGTGGTGATCTGCGCGTAGTCGTCCGGCTCGAACGAGAACGGCAGGGCGAAGGCGACCTCGGTGACCGCCTGGTAGCCGGCGTCGGCGCGCAACCGGTCCGCGATCTCAGCCGAGGTCCCCACGAGGTCGGCGGCGAAGAGCATCCCTGCGGGCCCCATCGGCACGCCGACGCGGCCCGAGCGGCTCTCGACGTAGGCGCGGTAGCGGGCCTCCTGCTCGCGGGTCGCCGTGTCGGTCGGGATCACGACCAGGCCCTGCGAGACCCGAGCGGTGCTGGGATCGGGGTGGGAGTCGAGGTAGGCGTCGATCTGCGCGCGCTGGTTGGCGGCGAAGTCCGTGCCGACCTCGCTGCGGGTGACGCTCGACGTGAGCAGGTGGAAACCGTTCTCGCCGGCCCAGACCGCCGACTTCGTGCTGCCGGTGCCGTACCAGATGCGGTCGGCGAGGCCGGTGCTGTGGGGTTGGACGGTGCTCGCGAACTCCTCGATCCCTCGGCGTTCGACGGCGCCGGTGCCGGTTCCGGCCACGGCGTCTCCGCGCACGAGGGCACGGAAGTGCAGGAGTCGGTCGTTGCCGAGGTCCTCGTGCTCGGCGGTGTCGGGGTAGATCGCGTCCTTGTAGAGGTCGAAGTTCATCGGGGTGCCGACCGAGAAGCCGGGGTTCAGCCGTCCGCCCAAGAGCACGTCGACGGTGCCGAGGTCCTCGGCGAGCCGGAAGGGGTTCTCGGCGCCGATCGGCGTGACGGCGGTGCCGAGTTCGATCCGCGAGGTCCGTTGCGACGCGGCGGCCATCACGGCGACGGGGGAGGAGATGCCGTGCTGCAGGTGCCGGTGGCGCAGCCACGCGCTGTCGAAGCCGAGCGCTTCGGCGCGTTCGATGACCCGGAGCGTGTCCTCGTGACCCTCGGACGGTCGGGCGGGGTCGAACGACCCGATCGTCAGGAAGCCGAGCCGTTCCAGGGGAGTTCCGTCGAGGGGCATGCCTCGATCGTGCCAGACCACCGGGTGGCGCGGGGGTCCGGCTGGCAGGGTGGACCGGTGCACATCACTCTGGACTCCGCGACCGACGTCGTCACCGACATCCGCTTCCCCGAGGGCAACCGCTGGCACGACGGGCGGCTCTGGTACTCGGACATGCACACCGGCGAGGTCTTCTCGATGGACCCGACCTCGACCGCGGCTCCGCGTCTCGAGACCACGGTCGAGGGCCAGTCGTCGGGGCTCGGGTGGCTCGCTGACGGGCGACTGATCGTCAGCTCGATGGAGTCCCGCACGGTCGTCGCCGTCGACAATCGTGGCCAGACGTCGGTGTTCGCCGACCTGTCCGGCGAGGAGTCGTCGCTCCTGAACGACCTCGTCGTCGACGAGGCGACCGGCCGGACCTACATCGGGGCCTTCGGCTACGACCTGTACGGCGACGAGGAGCTCCGCCCCGGTCCGCTGTACGTGATCGAGCAGGACGGCTCGTTCCGCCTCGCCGCCGAGGGGCTGGTGTTCCCGAACAGCGCGAACGTCTTGCCCGGCACCCGCACCCTCGTGGTGAGCGAGACGTGGGGCGGCCGGCTCACCGCGTTCGACATCGAGCCCGACGGGTCGCTGACCGGCCGACGCGAGTGGGCAGCGCTTCCCGGTGGCGTCACGCCGGACGGCAGCACGGTCGACCGCGACGGCGCCGTCTGGGTCTGCTCCGTCGACACGGGGGAGTTCCTCCGGGTCCTCGAGGGCGGCGAGGTCACGGACCGGATCGACGCGCCGGGGCTGTGCGCGATCGACTGCGCGCTCGGGGGCGAGGACGGCCGCACGCTGTACCTGGCGACGGCGGACAGCTACGACCCGGCGACGACGGCGCAGACCCGTGCGGGGCGGATCAGCGCGGTGCGCGTGGCCGTGCCGGGTTGGTGACCGGAGGCCTGGCTGCCCGCTGATCGCGGTGGGAGCCCGCTCGGTGCGAGGTTGACCGCATGGTGCGAGGCATCAGGGCCGCACCATGCGTGCAACCTCGCACCAGGCTGTTCGGGCCTCCGAATACGGCAGACTGCACGGACAACCATCCAGGAGTGTTCGTCATGTTCGTTGCCGCCATCGTCTTCCTCGTCATCGCGCTCGTCGCGCTCCCGTTCCGGAAACGGACCTACACCACCGCGGAGCGACCGGCCACCCCCGGTCGCGAGGCCCGGCCAGCCGTTCCCACCCGCCGCCCGAACCGCATCGCCACGTGGACAGCAGCCGGAGCCGGCCTGGTCTTCGTCGGCTTGGCACTCGGGAGCACCCTGTACGCGCAGGACACGGGCGAGTCGAAAGTGCAGGTGGACATCTCCGGCAACATCGTCGGGCAGACCACGGACTCCGGGTTCCACTTCAAAGCGCCGTGGGCCACGCTCCACACGTTCAACATCCGGAACCAGACCGTCACCTACATCAACGCGGTGAACGGCTCCGACTCCGACAACAACGGGAACGTGCGATCCGGCCCCTACGTCACCGTCCAGGACCAGGACGGCGTCTCGTCGAACGTCAGCCTGAACCTGCAGTACAGCATCGACGCCAAGTCGGTCACCGACATCTACCGGTCCTACAAGACCGAGGAGAACTTCAAGACGCAGTTCATCGGCAACTCGGTGCGCAGCGTCGTCCGGCAGGTCCCGAACGACTTCACCACCATCGAGCTGATCACCAAGCGCGGCACGGTGGAGAAGTCGATGATCCAGGCCCTCGAGACCCGGTGGAAGGGGTCCGGCGTGCACGTCGACAACTTCGCACTGCAGGAGATCACCCCGCCGAAGTCCGTCACCGAGGCCTACGCCACGGCCCAGCAGGCACAGATCCAGGTCACGAAGGAGCGCGCGCTGCTCGACGCGAAGAAGGTGCAGGCGCAGCAGCAGGTCGCCGAGGCGCAGGGGCAGGCGGACGCGAACGAGGTCCTCAACGAGCACCCGCTCTCGGCGGCGGCGCTCAAGCAGCGTGAGATCGAGGCCCTCAAGAGCGCCGGCGACAACGGCTCGCTCATCGTCGTGCCGCAGGGCACCGACAACATCCTCAGCCTGCCCGGTACCGGGGCGTCGAAGTGAGCGGACGGCTCACGACCCTCCGTTACCGGACGGGCTGTCGCGAGCGAGCGGCGCGGGTGGTCCGCCACGTCGTCACGAGGGCCGCGACGCCCATCGCGATGCCGACGACGCCGGACCCGAGGCACAGTGGCATCACGAGCCCGAGGCCGATGTTGGCACCCCCACCCTCCGGTCCGTAGTAGACGTCGAACATCAGCGCGCCGACGCCGAGGAACCCGACGGCCAGCAGCAGCGTGCTGATCAGGTGGAACGTGCGCGCGGTGGTCATGATCTGGCCCTTCGTCGAGGTGGTCGACGAATCCTCGCACGACGCCGCATCGACGTATTCCTGTCCCGGCATCTGACGGCGGTAGTGGGCGTGCGTAGAGTGCAATGGTGAGCATCAGACAACTCGACGCCATCGGGTGGGCGCAGCTCCTCGGCACCCCTGCTGTGTTCGTGGGGCTGTGGCTCATGCTGGTCGGCCTCCACTTCCCGGAGATGTCCCAGACGGTCGTCCTCGTCGTCGTGGCCGTCCTCGCCGCAGGTGGCTTCGCGCTCATCCTGGGCAGCTGGTCGCGCTTCGGCGGCTACGGCTCGTACCGAGCGATGAACCGGTGGCTGCGCGGTGGCGCCGACCCGACCGGTGTCCCGGTCGTGATCCGGAGGCGCTTCCTGCGCCGCCAGACGTCGCAGGGCGCGGTCACCGGGTGGGTCTGGATCAGCCTGGGCATCCTGTGGGCCGCGCTCGCCGTGCCGGAGGTCTTGCAGGGAGACCTGGCGGGCATCGGGCGCGGGGTCGTCGCAGCGCTGTGGGCCGTCATCGGCATCGCCCGCGTGGTCTTCATGCGCAAGTGGGGAGCCCGCGTCGACGAGCTGGTGCGCGAGACCGAAGCGCAGATGGCCGATCCCGGCGCGACACCGCACCTCGACCTGTTCCGGTGAGCATGCCCCCCGAGCCCGCACTCGTCCCCGAGCCCGCACTCGTCCCCGAACTCCTCGTCGCCGACCTGGACCGGAGCCTCGCGTTCTGGTGCGACCTGTGCGGCTTCGAGATCCGCTACGCGCGGCCCGAGGAGCGCTTCGCGTACATCGCCCTCGGCACCGCACACCTGATGCTCGAACAGGCCGGCGTCGGTCGGAACTGGATCACCGGCCCGCTCGATCGCCCGCTCGGCCGGGGCGTGAACTTCCAGATCACCGTGCCCGACAGCCGCGCGCTCGCCGCCACCCTACTCCGTGCCGGGACCGAACTCTTCATGCAGCCCGAGACGAAGTGGTACGACGTCGGGAACGAGCAGGCCGGCGTGGACCAGTTCCTCGTGCAGGACCCGGACGGGTACCTGGTGCGCTTCCAATCCTCGGCGGGACGACGCCCAGTCGCCGACTGAGCTCGTACAATCGGCCGTGCCTTCCATCCAGATCGAGAGCCCTCGCAGCGACGACGTCCTCAGCCTGCTCCGCCAGGGGGACGCCTTCGCCCTGGCCCTGTACCCGGCCGAGAACTACTACGGCCTCGACGTCGACGCCCTGGAAGCCGACGCGGTCTCGCTGTTCGTCGCTCGCGAGGGTGGCGTGGCCGTCGGCACCGCGGCACTGGTTGATCGGCGCGACGGAACCGGCGAGGTCAAGCGCATGTTCGTCACCGACGAGGCCCGAGGGCTCGGGGTCGGTCGAGCCCTGCTCCAGGCACTCGAGGCGCACGCGCACGACTTGGGCATCGAGACGCTGCAACTGGAGACGGGCTTGCCACAGGTCGCGGCGATCGCCCTGTACGAGAAGCTCGGGTACCGCCAGGTCCCGCGGTTCCCGCCGTACACCGACGACCCGACGAGCTACTGCATGGAGAAGCACCTCTGAGCCCTTCGTGTCCGGGCGAGCGCGACGCCCTGGTCGCGACCGCTGCCGGACGGGAGGCCCGTGGCGACCCCGCCACGCCTCCCTCGCAAGCTCGGTCGGCGCGGCCCACGTGCCGCTGGCGCGTCACCGCTGAGCGGTCCGCGCCACTCCGTCATCCGTCCGTCGGGCGCGGAGCGCTCTCCGCAGCCGGCCCGTCGTCCAGGCTCGCGTCGACCGCCGGGTCGGGTGACACCGCCTGCGTCCGGATCGGGAAGTCGTCGAGGGCGGTGGCGGTTGGATGCGCCGCTGACCCGCCGCGCACCCGCTTCTTGACGGCTGCCCACGGCCGACCGAACGCCGATCGCGGCGCGCGCTCTGACGGCCCCTCGACCTCGAGCCCGTAGTACGCGCCGACGTGTTCGAGCAGGACCTCGCGTTCGGCCTTGTCGTACGCCCGCCGCTCGCGGGTGAATGCGATGATCGTCGACCAGCAGGTGAGTAGCAGCACGACGCTGAAGGGCAACGCCGTGGTGATCGCCGCCGTCTTGAGAGCGTTCAGCCCGCCGCTCAGCAGCAGGGCAACGGCGAGCAGTGCCGAGACGGTGGCGAAGAAGACGCGGAGCCAGTTCTTCGGCTCGATGTCGCCGCCGGACGCGATCATCGCCATCACGAGCGACCCGGAGTCCGACGAGGTCACGAAGAACACGCCGATGAGCAGGATCGCGCCGAAGGTCAGCACCGCTCCGGCGGGCAGGTCGCCGAGCAGGGCGAAGAGCGAGCCTTCGAGGTCGACCGAGCCGTCCGAGCCGACCAGGCCACCGGAGCCGTCGGTCTCGCGGTGGATGGCGGCGCCGCCGAGCACGGCGAACCAGAGGAACGTGAGCGCGGTCGGGACGAGGAGGACGCCGAACACGAACTGGCGGACCGTTCGGCCCTTCGAGATGCGCGCGATGAAGACGCCGACGAACGGCGCCCACGACATCCACCAGCCCCAGTAGAAGGTGGTCCACGCGCCCTGCCAGGCGACGCCCTCGGCGCCCTGCTGTGCGGTGACGTTGAACGACAGGCCGACGATGTTCTGCAGGTACGCGCCGATGGACTGCACGAAGTCGCGGAGCAGGAACTGGGTCGGCCCGACGATGAGCACGAACAGCAGCAGTGCGGCGGCGAGCAGCAGGTTGAAGTTCGACAGGATCTTCATGCCCTTGGTGACACCGGTCACGAGCGACACGATGGTGACCGCGGTGATCACGGCGATGATGGCGATCTGGCTGACGATGCTGCTGTCGGCGATGCCAGCGCTCTCGAGCCCGGCGCCGATCTGGATGACCCCGAGGCCGAGCGAGGTCGCGACACCGAACAGCGTGCCGACGAGCGCGATCACGTCGATGAGGTTGCCCCACCCGCCGCGCACACGGTTGCCGAGCAGTGGCTCGAGCGCCCACCGGATCGACACCGGACGGCCGCGCCGGTGGATGGCGTAGGCCAGGGCCAGACCGAGCACGACGTAGATCGCCCACGCGTGGAGTCCCCAGTGCAGGAACGTCTGGGTGAGGGCCTGCTGCGCGAGCTCGTTCTCGGAGCCGGTGACGCCGGGGCGCGGTGAGGCGAAGTGGCTGAGCGGTTCCGAGACGCCGTAGAACACGAGGCCGATGCCCATGCCGGCGGCGAAGAGCAGCGCGAACCACGACCCGGTCGAGAACTCGGGCTCGTCCTGGTCCTTGCCGAGCTTGATGTCGCCGAACTTGCTGAAGCCGACGAACAGCGAGAAGCCGACGAAGAACGCGGCGACGAGGACGTAGTACCAGCTGAAGTTCTTGACGATGCCGTCCTGCAGGCCGACGAACATCGCCTCGGCACTCGACGGGGAGATCAGGGTGAACGCCACGAAGCCGAGCACGAGGACGGCGGCGGGCCAGAACACCCACCGCCGCACCTTCGACGTCGTCTCGACGGGGCCGGGCGGGGGAGCGGAGGTGGTGCTTGCCATGCCCTCCATGGTGCCTGCTCGCGTTCCTGTGTGTTCGCCCAGGCGTGTCGTTCGGGTGAGCGGGCAAGGCTGCACCGTGCAGCCTTGGCCGTTCCGTGCCGGGTTGCGTGCTCGGTGCGGCGCCGTAGGCGCGCACGGAGCGACCAACGGCGCACCGGGTGGCGACGTGCGCACGGTGCGCGCAGCGGTCGCGCCGGCGAGTGGCGGACGGGAGGCGCGGGGCGGGAGCGACCCGCGCCTCCCGTCCGCCTGTGGGCGTGCATACCCCGCCACGTGCGATTACAACGTTGACTTCCCGTTTACAGCGCTGTAAACAAGACGTGCGCGACGACGCGCACGAGGGAGTTGCCCGATGGTGGGAAGCAGGACCGGAACGATCAGCGCGGCCGTGAGCCGGCGGGGGTTCCTCGCCGGAGCAGCCGGCGGGATCGCGCTCGGCACGATGGCGCTCGCGGGGTGCGCGGCACCGCGCGCAGCGGCAGGGGGTGCGACCACGCTGCGCTTCTACGAGCAGAAGCAGGAGGTCATCGCCTACTTCGACGCGCTCCTGCGGCGCTTCGAGAAGGGGCGCTCCGGGTTGTCCGTGGTGCACGACAGCACGGCGGCGATCGCGCCGCAGTTCGTCCGCGGTGAGCCGGCCGACGTCGGCTGCTTCAACGACAACCTCGAACTCGCGCGCTACATCTCCCGCGGCGTGCTGAGCGACCTCGGAGACCTGCCGTCAGCGGCACGGGTCCGACCGGACATCGACACCCTGACGAACCAGTACGCCAAGTTCGAGGACCGCACGAGCGTGCTGCCGTACTCGCTCGCCGCCGCCGGGGTCATCTACAACAAGCGGATCTTCGCCGACCACGACCTGCCTGTGCCGACGACGTGGGACGAGTTCGTCGAGGTGTGCCGGACGCTCCAGAAGGCCGACATCACCCCGATCTACGCGACGGACCGCGACACCTGGACGCTGTGGCAGGGGCTGTTCGACTACTCGGTGGGCAGCCTGGTCGACACCGGGTCGTTCTTCACGAAGATGAAGGCACTCGGCACCGACGTCGGCCCGGACTCCGAAGTGTCGTTCGAGAAGGACTTCGCGGTGCCGATGGAGCGTGCGAAGACCATCTCGACGTTCTTCAACCCCGACCACGCGACCCGTGCCTACGCCGACGGAAACCTGGCGTTCGGCAAGGGCGAGGCCGCGATGTACCTGCAGGGGCCGTGGGCGCTCGGACAGATCGCGCTGGTCGACGAGGACCTCGAGGTCGGCACGTTCGCACTGCCGGTCTCGAACGACCCCGGCGACCGACAGGCGCGGGTGAACATCGACCTCGGCCTGTGGATCCCGACCGCGTCGCAGCACCCGGACGAAGCGAAGGAGCTCGTCGAGTTCCTCATGCAGCCCGAGGTCATCGACGCCTACAACCGCGACAACCTGGCCTACTCGCCGACGAAGGACGCGCCGCCGCAGCAGGACGAGCGGCTCGCCGGCCTGCAGCAGTACGTCGACGACGCCGCGTTCTACCAGGGCGCCGGCACCTTCATCCCCACCTCGATCCCGCTCGGCAACTACCTGCAGTCGGCGATCCGGAGCGGGGACTTCACCTCGATGCTGCAGCGGCTCGACTCGGACTGGCGGCGTCTCGCCGGCCGTTCGGCGACGGTCTGAGCCGGACCAGGACTCCAGGAGCCACCATGACCATGCAGACCCCGCTCTCCCGCGACACCGACCCGGCGACGTCCGGGCCGGCCACCGCGGCCGCCCGCACGCACCGCGCCGCCGGTCCGCGTCGCCCGGGCTCCCTCCGCCGGACGGAGGGCATGTACTACCTGTTCCTCGTGCCCGCCCTCATCGCGTTCACGGCCTTCGTCGTCGCACCCGCCTGCGTCGGCATCTTCTACAGCTTCACCGACTACCTCGGTTTCGGGCAGTGGAACTTCCTCGGGCTCGAGAACTACCGGGCGCTCGTGTCCGACCCGGCGATCCTCGCCTCGTACGGCTTCACCCTCGGGTTCGCCGTCGTCACCGTCATCGTCACGCAGGTCATCGCGCTGGCACTGGCGATCGCGCTGGCGAAGAAGATCCGGTTCGCCGCGGGCCTTCGATCGATCTTCGTGATCCCGATGGTGATCTCCGGGATCATCGTCGCCTACGTGTTCAACTTCCTGTTCTCGAACACCGTGCCGGCCCTGGCCACGAGCGTCGGGTTCGGACCCCTGGAGCAGAGCATCCTCGGCGACCCGAACCTGGCCTGGGTCGCGATCGTGATCGTGTCCGCCTGGCAGACCGTGCCCGGCGCCCTCCTCATCTACACCGCCGGGCTGACCTCGATCCCCGAGGAGCTGTACGAAGCGAGCTCGCTCGACGGTGCGACCGGCTGGAAGCAGCTGCGCGCGATCACGCTCCCGCTGCTCGGCGGCTTCATCGTCATCAACACCGTGCTCGGCGTGAAGGGCTACCTCGGCGCCTACGACGTCATCGTCGGCCTGACGAACGGCGGCCCGGGCAGCGCGACGAGCAGCGTCGCGATGACCATCTTCGGCGGCTTCACCGGCGGCGACTACGCCTACCAGATGGCGAACGCGACCGTGTTCTTCATCATCACCGTCCTCATCTCCGTGCTGCAGCTCGCGGCGACCCGCGGAAGGAACCTGCGACTCGCATGACCGCCATCGACACCCGCCCACCCACCGACACCCGCGCGGTGACCACCGGCGACGCGCGACGACCGGGCCGCGGACACCGGCGACGCCTCGGCGGCACGAACTGGACCCTGACCGTCGTGCTCGGACTGGCCGCGCTGACGATCCTCATCCCGCTGTACGTGACCGTCGCGATGGCGTTCAAGACGAGCGAGCAGTCCGTCGACGGCAACGCCCTGTCGCTGCCGTTCCCGTTCAACCCCGGCTCGTTCGCATCGGCCTGGGAGCTCACGCGCTTCCCCGTCTCGTTCTCGGTGTCGCTCGGCGTCGCAGCGCTCACCGTCGTCGCCACGCTGCTGCTCAGCTCGTTCGCCTCGTACGCGATCGTCCGGAACTGGCACAAGCGGTTCTTCCGGTGGTCGTTCGTCTACCTGCTGGCAGCGATGTTCCTGCCGTTCCCGGTCGTCGCACTGCCCCAGATCAAGCTGACCGCCCAGATGGGCCTCGACAACCCGATCGGCGTCGGCATCCTGCACGCCATGTTCCAACTGTCGTTCAGCGTGCTGCTCTACTCGGCGTACCTGCGGTCGATCCCGGTCGAGCTCGAGGAGAGCGCCCGCATCGACGGCGCGAGCACGTGGCAGATCTTCTGGCGGATCATCCTGCCGCTGCTCGGACCGATGAACGCCACCGTCGGGATCTTCGCGTTCCTGGCGTCGTGGAACGACTTCATGATGCCGTCGCTCATCACCGCCGACCCGACCCTGCAGACACTGCCCGTGGTGCAGAACATCTTCCAGAGCCAGTTCGGCACGAACTACAACGTCGCCTTCGCCTCGTACCTGATGGCCATGGCGCCGACGATCATCGTCTACCTGTTCGCGCAGCGCTGGGTCATCAGCGGCGTGACGCAGGGCGCGGTCAAGAGCTGAGGGGTACGACGTGACCATGACCGAGACCGCACTCCCGACCATCCGGCCGTTCCCCGGATCCGACCCGATCGCCGACCCGGCCGCCGTCGTCACCGGCGAGCACTGGCGGATCACCGTGCTGGACGCCGGCACGTTCCGCGTCGAGTGGAGCGACGACGGCGGGTTCGAGGACCGCGCCTCGACGTTCGCGATCCGGCGGCGGTTGTCGGTGCCGGCGTTCACCGTGGAGCGCGTCGGCGAAGGTGGCCTCGTCGTCACGACCGAACGCGCCCGGCTCCGCTACGACGGTCGTCCGTTCAGCCCGAGCGGCCTGGTCGTCGAGACCATCGGCCCGGACGCGAACCGCTGGCGCTGGGGGCAGGAACCCCGCGACCTCGGTGGCACCGGCCGCACCCTCGACGACGTCGACGGTCGGATGCCCCTCGAACCCGGCATCCTGGCCCGCGACGGCATCACCGCGCTGGACGACAGCGAGTCGTTCCTGTTCGAGGACGACGGCTGGATCGGCACGCGAGTGCCCGGTCGCCGCGACGTCACGGTGTTCGCCCACGGCCGCGACTTCGATGGCGCCCTCCGGGCCTTCCACCAGGTGTCCGGCGCCCCCACGCGGCTGCCCCGGTGGGCGCTCGGCAACTGGTGGAGCCGCTACCACCCGTACAGCGACACCTCGTACCTGGAACTCATGGACCGGTTCGCCGAGGAACGCGTGCCGTTCTCGGTCGCGGTCATCGACATGGACTGGCACCGCGTCGACTCCGTACCGCCGCAGTTCGGTGACGGCTGGACCGGCTACTCGTGGGAGCCGTCGCTCTTCCCCGACCCGCAGGCCTTCCTGGCGGAACTGCACCGGCGGGGGATGCGCACGACGCTCAACCTGCACCCCGCCGACGGCGTCCGGGCGTTCGAGGACGCCTACCCCGCGATGGCCGAGGCGATGGGGATCGACCCGGCGACCGAGCAGCCGATCCCGTTCGACCCGACCGACCGGCGGTTCCTGCAGGCGTACTTCGACCAGCTGCACCGACCGCTCGAGGCGCAGGGCGTCGACTTCTGGTGGATCGACTGGCAGCAGGGCAGCGAGAGCGGTCTGCCCGGCGTCGACCCGCTCTGGCTGCTCAACCACTTCCACCTGCTCGACTCGGCACGCTCGGGCGACCAGGGGATGACCTTCTCGCGCTACGCCGGCCCCGGCAGCCAGCGGTACGCCGTCGGGTTCTCCGGCGACGCCGTCGTGTCCTGGGCGTCGCTGGCGTTCCAACCCGAGTTCACCGCCACCGCCGCGAACATCGGCTACCCCTGGTGGAGTCACGACATCGGCGGCCACACCCGCGGGGTCCGCGACGACGAGCTCGCCACGCGCTGGGTGCAGTTCGGGGTGTTCTCGCCGATCATGCGCCTGCACTCCGCCAACAACCCGTTCATCCGCAAGGAACCGTGGGTGTTCCCTGCCGAGCCGCGCACCGCGATGGGGGAGGCCCTGCGCTTCCGTCACCGCCTGGTGCCCTACCTGCACACCATGAACCACCGGACCGCCGAGGGCACCGCGCTCGTCCGCCCGCTGTACCACCTGGAACCACGGCGCGACGAGGCGTACCGGGTTCCGAACACGTACTCCTTCGGGTCAGAACTCCTCGTCGCCCCGATCGTCGAACCGCGCGACCCCGTCACCCTGCACGGGACCGCACGGGCCTGGCTGCCGCCGGGGACCTGGACCGACGTGTTCACCGGCACCGTGTACGCGGGCGACCGGTTCGTCGACCTGCACCGCACCCTCGACACCGTGCCCGTGCTGCTGCGCGAGGGCGGGTTGCTGCCCCTCGCCGCCGAGGACCAACTCGACGCCACTGCGAACCCGACCGCGTTCGAGGTCCTCGTCGCCCCTGGTGCCTCCGGCTCGTTCACCCTGGTCGAGGACCAGGAGGACCCCGCCGGCGACACCGGCCGCAGTGCCGAGACCCGCCTGACGTGGGACGCGGCGCTCGCCGAGTTCCGCGTGCACGCCACCACGGGCGCGGTCGACGTCGTCCCGGCCCGTCGCGACTGGCGGATCACGTTCCTCGGCGTCCCCGCGGACGGGCAGGTCGTGTCCGCCCGTGGCGAGGACCGGTTCTCGGTCGACCTGACCGTGGAGTCGGCCACGGGCGGAGCGGTCACGTTGGCCGGGCCGCCGGTGGTCGGCGTCGACGCCCGTGAGGCCGTCCGGCGCGCCCTCGAACGCGCGCAGGCCGGCAACGCCGAGAAGCTCGCCGCGTGGGAGATCGTGTCCAAGGACCTGCCGCGTGCCGACCGGATCGTCGAGCTCGGGACCGTCGACCTGCCCGAGGCGCTGCGTGCCGTCGTCGTCGAGCTGCTGGGGAGCGTGCACCCGGGCGAGCGCTGATGCTGCGTCGAGACTCGCGCTGGGCGACACTCCTCGGGCGGATCGCCACGAGGAGTGTCGCTCAGGCCGAGACTCGGCCCTGGCCCGGCACCGGCCCGCGGTCGACCGAGCCGTCGGGGAACGGCGCGCTCTCGCCCACCAGCAGCCGGTGCCCGACCGTGACCAGCCTGCCGGGTACTTCAGAGCCGTCCATCCGCTCGAGCAGCAGGTCGAGGGCGGTGTCCGCCAGCGCGACGGTGTCCGGCGCGACCGACGTCAGGCTCGGTACCAGGCTCGACCCGAGTCCCATCGCGTCCCACCCCACGACCGCGATGTCCCGCGGAGCGTCGAGCCCGCGCAACCGCATCGCGCGCAGGACCCCGAGGGCGGCGAGGTCGTCGCGACAGAGCAGTGCGTCGACCCGGAGCCCGGCGTCGAGCGCCCGACCGAACGCGGTCTCGGCACCTGCGGCGTCACCGACCTCGCGGGGGACCAGGAGCGCGTCGTCGACGGGCAGGCCGGCGGCTGCCAGCCCGGCGCGGTAGCCGTGGAGCCGCACGCCGGAGGTGCTGGACTCCGGGCCGGTCTCGTGCCCGAAGAAGCCGATGCGCCGGCGACCGAGCGCTACCAGGTGGGCCACCGCCTGCGCCGCCGCGGCCGCGTTGTCGATGACCACCTGGTCGGAGAACTGGGGGCGGACGTCCTCGCCGAGGAAGACCACGGCGGTGTCCCCGCGGATCCGGTCGATCGCCTCGGGGGTCAGGACCTGGGGGTGGATGACGACGCCGTCGACCACCCCGGCCTCGCGACCGCGGACGGCGGAGCGCTCGCCGTCGGCCTCGCCGAGGGTCTCCTCGAGCAGCAGTTGGTATCCGCGTTGCGCGCAGACGCGGGAGAACACGTGCGCGAGCTCGGCGAAGTACGGCCGCCGGAGGTCGGGGAACGCGAACGCGAGCATGTTCGACCGGCCGGTGGCGAGCGACCGTCCGGAGACGTTCGGGCGGTACCCGAGCTCGTCGATCGCGGCCTGCACCCGGTCGCGCATCGGCGGACTGACGTGCTGGTAGCCACGCACGACGTTGGACACGGTCTTCATCGAGACGCCGGCGTGCACGGCGACGTCCTGCAGCGTGACCTTGCCCATCCGATCACCGTAGTGGGGCAGGCGGATTGTCAGGTGGAATCGCACCTTCAGGCCCTAGGGTCGCACCAAGCGCAATCGCGTGAACTACCACGAACCGGTCGAAGGGCCGGTCCGCACCGGAAGGTCGGTCCACTTGACCACCACTCCGCTCGCTCCGGGCTACACACGCACTCGTCCAGGAACAGGAAGCCCCAAGGGCACCTCGACCTACTCCGCTCTGCTCGCGCAGGTGAAGGAGAACGGACTCCTCCGCCGCCGCACCGGGTTCTACTGGTCGCTGTTCGGCACACTCATCGTCACCTTCGCCCTCGCGTGGGTCGCGTTCGCATTCCTCGGCGACACCTGGTTCCAGCTCATCGTCGCCGGCGCGCTCGGCGTGATCTTCACGCAGTTCGCGTTCCTGTCGCACGAGGCCGCGCACCGCCAGGTCTTCGCCTCGCAGAAGTGGAACGACCACGCCGGCCGCTGGCTCGGCACGTTCCTGGTCGGCCTCAGCTACTCGTGGTGGATGAACAAGCACACCCGCCACCACGGCAACCCGAACACCGTCGGCAAGGACCCCGACATCGCACCCGACGGCATCCGGTTCCTGCCGGAGGACGCCGCGGCGGTCAAGGGTCCGCTCATGACGACGTTCATGCGGTTCCAGGGCTGGCTGTTCTTCCCCCTGCTGACGCTCGAGGGCCTGAACCTGCACCGGTACGCCGTGCAGAGCATCGTCACCGGCAACGGCACCAAGGCCGACGTCAAGCACCGCTGGCTCGAGGCCGCGCTGCTCGTCGCGCGCTTCGGCATCTACCTGACGGTCGTGTTCTGGTTCCTGCCGTTCGGCATGGCCTGCGCGTTCCTCGGTGTGCAGCTCGCCGTGTTCGGCGTGATGATGGGCGCATCGTTCGCCCCGAACCACAAGGGCATGCCGACCATCGCGCACGACGCCAAGGTCGACTTCTTCTCGCGCCAGGTCCGCACGTCGCGCAACATCCGCGGCGGCTGGTGGGTCTCGTTCCTGATGGGCGGCCTGAACTACCAGGTCGAGCACCACCTGTTCCCGTCGATGCCCCGACCGGCGCTGAAGCAGGCCCGACTGCTCGTCCGCGACCACTGCGACACGCTCGAGGTGCCCTACACCGAGACGACCCTGCTGCGCTCCTACGGCATCGTCGTCCGGTACCTGAACCGGGTCGGGCTCGCTGCCCGTGACCCGTTCGCCTGCCCGATGGTCGCGCAACTGCGCATCCACTGACGCCGTGCTGTCGACCATGCCGACCGGCACCGTGAAGTGGTTCGACCACGCCAAGGGGTACGGCTTCATCCACCCCGACGACGGGTCCGAGGACCTGTTCGCCCACTTCTCCAGCATCATCGCGACGACCGGCTACCGGTCGCTCGAGGAGAACGACCACGTGCAGTACGACGTGGGCCCCGGCAAGAAGGGCCCGCAGGCGGACAACATCTCGATCATCCGCTGACGCGGACGACGGACGGGAGGCACGGTGCCAGTTGGCACCGTGCCTCCCGTTGTTTCTTTCCCATGTCCACTGCGCTGGTATGCGGAATCGGGCGTACCTGGTCGAAAGAATCGACCAGGTACGCCCGATTCGGGCAGGTACGCCGCCCGCCGTGCCGGCGCGCGCCCGCCGTGCCGGCGCGCGCCCGCCGGGCTACTTGATGCCGGTCGACGCGATGCCCTGCACGAACTGGCGCTGGAACGCCAGGAACACCACGAGCAGCGGCAGCACGGTCACGGTCGCGATGGCCATCACGGCACCCCACGGCGAACTGAACGCCG
This sequence comes from Curtobacterium sp. PhB25, assembly GCF_004365375.1. NCBI lineage: Bacteria > Bacillati > Actinomycetota > Actinomycetes > Micrococcales > Microbacteriaceae > Curtobacterium > Curtobacterium sp. PhB25. Next base: position 451,782 of record NZ_SODR01000002.1, read on the forward strand.
GGTTGTTCGTCAGCGTCGACAGGGCCACGGGCACCGTCAGGTTCTCGTTGCCCTGCAGCACGACGAGCGGCCAGAGGAAGTCGTTCCACCGCGTCATGAAGCCGAGGATCACGAGCACCCCGACCAGGGGGCCGCACGAGGGCAGCACTACCCGGAAGAACGTCTGGAACTCGCCGGCGCCGTCGAGTCGAGCGGCCTCCATCAGGGCGTCCGGCACCCCGAGCATGAACTGCCGGGCGATGAAGATCCCGACGACGTCGAACACGGTCGGCAGGATCACCGCCCAGGGGGAGTCGACCAGGCCGATCTTCGCGACGACCAGGAAGCTCGGCACCAGGGTGACCTGGATCGGGATCATGATCGTGACGAGGAACGCCGAGTACAGCAGCCCCCGGCCCATGAACCGGAACTTGGCGAGGGCGTACCCGGCCATCAACGACACGACGACGCTCAACGCGGTGCCGACGCTGGTGATGAGCGCCGAGTTGCCGAGCCACCGCCAGACCGGCTGCGTGCTGAACACCTGCGTGTAGTTCTCGAACGTCGGCCGCGTCGGGAACAGCGAGAACGTGCCGCTCTGCGACTGCCCGCCGGGGGTGAGCGCCGAGACGACCATCCAGTACAGCGGGAACACCATCAGGATGGCCAGGGCGGTGAGCCCGGCGACGAGCACCCAGCGACCAGGCCGGCGCCGGGAGCGGGCTCCAGCCGGACGGCGGCGGGGACCGCGGACATCGAGTACGGCCATCAGAGCATCTCCTCCGCCTTGCGGTTGGCGCGCTGCCGGAGCAGCGTGAACACGAGCAGGATCGCGACGAGCACCAGTCCGAGCGCCGCGGCGTAGCCCATCCGGGCATCGATGAACGCGGACCGGAACACGTACTGGATCAGCACGGTCGTCGAGAAGCCGGGGCCACCGCCGGTCATCACGTAGATGACGTCGAAGGCCTGCAACGAGAACACGACGTTCAGGATGAGCAGGATCGACGTCGTCGGGCGGAGCAGCGGCCAGGTGATGGTCCGGAACCGCACCCAGCGCGACGCGCCGTCGATCGCGGCGGCCTCCTTGAGCTCGGCGGGTACGGACTGCAGCGCGCCGAGGTAGATCACCATGCAGAAGCCGATCCGGGTCCAGACCACGACGACCACCAGGGTCGCCATCGCCCACCCCGGAGCGGTCAGCCAGGGCACGCGCCCCATGCCGAGCGCTTCGAGCAGGTTGTTCACGACGCCGTAGTCGCCGTTGAAGATCCACGACATGATGACGCCCACCACGACGCCGGCCGCGACCATCGGCACGAAGAACAGGGCGCGGAACACCGAGCGCCCGGGCAGCGGCCGGTTCAGGGCGACCGCCAGGGCGAGCCCGATCGCCATCGAGGTGGGCACGGTGCCGAGCGTGAACACGAGCGTGTTCCGCAGCGCCGTGCCGATGAGCGGGTCAGAGCCCATGTCGACGAAGTTCTTCCCGCCGACCCAGGTGCCGTCGCCGAGCGAGGTGCTGGAGTCCTGGAAGCTCAGCGCGATCGCCGTGATGATCGGGATGAGCGAGAAGCCGAGGAACAGCAGCGCCGCGGGGCCGATGAACACGTACGGGACGAAGCGGCCCCGGCTCCGGCGGGCGCCGCCGCCCGCAGAGGGTCCGCCGGTCGGTGGAGCGGTGGACGCCGTCGTGCGGACCGGCGCGGTCTCAGTTCGCAGTGACACTGCGCATCGCCTCCATCATCTGGTTCGAGGCCTCTTTCGGGCTCAGTTGCCCGAGCAGGCAGAGGTCGAGGTAGTCGGCGAACACCGCGTTGAGCGAGCTGAAGTACTCGCCGCTCTCGGCCTTCACCATCGAGAGCGGGATCGTCGTCCCCTGGTCGATGAACCGCTGCATCGTGTCGGTGTTCGCGGCGTACCCGATGTCCTTCGCGTCGAGGGACTTCCGGGCGGGCAGCCAGTTGCCGTCGTGGCAGAACTGCTGCATCTTCGACCGTGACGTGATCATCGCCACGAGCTCGGCCGCGAGCTCCGGGTGCTTGCTCGACTTCGTGACGGCCAGGGCGTTGCCGCCCAGGTCGCTCGCCTCGCCGACGTTCCGGATCATCGGGGCAGTACCCCAGTTGTCCGGCATGTCGGTGTCGAGCTGCGTGATCGACTCCGGGTTGTTGAGCATCATGCCGATCTGCCCGGTCAGGAACAGGTTCCGCGAGACGTCACCACCGCCGCTCTTGCTGAGGTTGCCCGTGGTCGCGAGTCCGTCGGCGTACCACTTCCGGCCGAAGGCCAGGGCGTCGATCGCCTCCGGGGTGTCCATCGACGGGGTGGCACCGTCCTCGCCGAGGAACGCGCCGCCGTTCTGGTGGACCAGCGGCAGCCACCGGTACGCCGTCTCGGGCGACGACCAGCCGTACCCGAACGCGTACTTGCCGGTGACCTGCTTGACCTCCTTCGCGACGTCGAGGAACTCGTCCCACGTCCACGCGTCGGCCAGGGCTTCCGGAGGTGTGACGCCGATCTGCTCCATGACGTCGCGGTTGTAGTAGGTGATGAAGTTGTCGGTGTGCTGGAAGACGCCGTACACGCCGTCGTCCCGCGCGCCGATCGCCCAGAACGGGTCGCTGTAGTCCTGCCGGTAGTCCGCCGGGACGGACCCCGAGATGTCGACCAGGCTGCCGTTCGCGGCGTACCGGCCGATCTGCTGCGGGGTGATCCGGATGACGTCCGGCGCCAGGTCGGCGGCGAGCCGGGTGATGAACCACTGGTGGAACTGCCCGGTGGTCACCTCGACGGCGACGCTCGTACCGGGGTGCGCTGCGACGAACTCGTCGGCGATCGCCTGGTAGCTCGTGATGTCCGTCGGGATGTTCCAGGTGGACAGGCGGATGTGCTTCGTCCCGCCGCGGCCGGTCGTGCCGCCGCCGGCGCACGCTGCCAGCGCGCCGGTCAGCGAGATGCCGGCGAGGGCGAGGAACCCCCGTCTGGCGAGCTGGGGGGATGGTCGGGTCGGCATGGTCCTCTCCTTTGAGGTCGTGGTGCCGTTCAGGTCGGCCGGGAGGCGCGGGGTGCGCACACGGGGCGCCGCGCGTCCGACGTGGGGTCGCGTCCTGGACCCGACCCCACGTCGGGCGCGACGGTTCAGACGAGCGCGGGGCGGGCCTCCCGGTCGGCCACCGGTGCCGCGGTGACCGCGTCCGCCGGACGCAACGACTCGGGGAGCAGCGCCGCGTGGGCGTGCAGGAGCTCGTCGGTCATCTCGGCGATGCGGTCGAGCGTCAGGTGCGCCGCCGTCAGCGGGTCGAGCGCCACCGCGTGGTGGACGTGCTCGACGTTGCCCGTCAGCGCAGCACGCACCGCCAGGGTCTGCACGTTCGTGTTCGTGCGGTTGATCGCCGCGAGCTGCGGCGGGAGCTCACCGAACGACGTCGGCTGCACCCCCTTGCCGTCGACCAGGCACGCGACCTCGACGCAGGCGTCGGACGGCAGGTTCTGGATGACGCCCGTGGCGTTCGGCACGTTGCCGTAGACCACCGCCGGCACACCCGTCACGATCGCGTTCACGATGCTCGCGCCGTACTCGACGCTCGGCGTCAGGTCGGCCTTGAGCTTCTCGAGCTGCGTGTCCACGTCGCCCTGCTCGTCGTGCGCCAGGCAGATCTCGTAGTAGTCCCAGCGCTCCGGGATGTACTCGAGCACCGTCTCCGGGTCCTTGCGGAAGTACGGCACGTACTCGCTGGCGTGGTGGCTCGACTCGGTCTCGAAGTACCCGAACGAGCGCATCAGCTGGGTGCGGACCTGCTCGTTGCCGCCCTCGTAGTTGCTCGCCGCGGCAGCCGCCTCGCTGTGGTCGCCGTCGTCGTCGTGCAGGTCGGACGCCGCGACGCCCCGCTGGTGCTTCGCCGTCATCACCTCGCGCAGACGCGGGTACAGGTCCTCGCCGTTGCGACGCGTGAACTCGAGGATCCACGCCTGGTGGTTGATGCCGGCGCTCACGAACTCGACCTCGTCGTACGGCACGCCGAGCGTGCGGGCCAGCATGCGGGTCGTGCCCTGCACGCTGTGGCAGAGCCCCACCGTCCGGAGCCCCTTCGCGTTGAGGAACGCCGTGGCCATCGCCATCGGGTTCGCGTAGTTGATGAACTGGGCGTCCGGGCAGAGCTCGAGGGCGTCGCGGGCGATGTCCTCGTACGCGCGGACCGACCGCAGGAAGCGGAAGACGCCGCCCGGGCCGACGGTGTCGCCGACCGCCTGGTCGATGCCGTACTTGCGGGGGATCTCGACGTCCCACTTGTACGACTCGACGCCCCCGACCTGGAACGTGATGATGACGACGTCGGCACCCGCCAGGGCCGCACGCCGGTCCGTGGTGTCGAGGACCTCGACGCCGAGGCCGTGGTGGGCGACGAGCTCGCGGGCTGCGGTCGCGGTGCGGGCGACCCGGCCCGCGTCGAGGTCCATGAGGTGCAACGTCGCGTCCTGCAGGGCGGGGAAGGAGACGAGGTCGCCGATGAGGCGGAAGGGGAAGACGAAGCCGCCGGCGCCGATGATGGTGATCTTGGTCATGTGTCGACGGTAGGAAGCGCGGGGGTGTGCGGTCCTCCGGCTTCGGACGGTGGGGTTCCAGGATCCTCGGATCGGTCGTCAGATCACGGCGGACGCCTCCGGAGCGGTCCAGGTCCTGTCGGCGTGCTGGTCGAGCGCTCGGCTGAGCACGTCGCTCTGCTCCGGACCGCCGTGTCCTTCGTCTTCCACGATCGTCAGCGTGCTCTCCGGGAGGCCAGCGTGGAGACGCCAGGCCGTCACGACAGGACCGCTGACGTCGCGCCGTCCGTGCACGAGCGTGGTGGGGATGTGACGGATCCGGTCGAGGCGTGCCAGGACCGCTTGGTCGCCGGGCAGGAAGGCATCGTTGCTCCAGTAGTGCGTCACCAGCCGTGCGAACGACTCGCGTCGCGCCGGCCCGACGTGTCCGTGCCCACGGAGCTCGGGATGGTCGAGCGAGACGTGCACGTTCTCCCAATGATCCCAAGCCGCCGCCGCGGCTTCGCGGACCCGGGCGTCCGGCGACGCGAGTTGCCGGGCGTACGCGTCCACGACGCGCTCGTCGGGGCGCCGGTGGCTCGCACGTTCGAACTCGTCCCACTCCGCGGGGAACAGGCGGCCGATGCCCTCCGTGATCCAGTCGACCTCGCTGCGACTGGTCGTGGTGACGGCCACGAGCGTGAGCGCGCGAACACGTTCGGGGTGCCGTTGCGCGTACGCGAGGGCGAGTGTGGTTCCCCACGAGATGCCCGCGACGACCCAGGTGTCGATGCCGAGCGCGGTGCGGACGGCCTCGATGTCGTCGATGAGCTGCTGCGTGGTCTGCCGAGCCAGCGCTTCGGCGAGGTCGTCTTCCGAGGTGCTGCTCCGCCCGGTTCCGCGCTGATCGATCCCCACCAGCCGGAAGCGTTCGGGGTCGAAGTGCGTGCGGTACCAGCCACTGCCGAGTGACCCTCCGGGCCCGCCGTGGAGCCAGAGCGCGGGAACACCGTCCGCGGTGCCCGATTCCTCGCAGGAGATGGACGCCCCACCGTCCACGGCGATCATGCTCGTCCGGTACGGCTCGTGCGGGGTGTACACCATCCCACCACGCTACCGACGAGTACTTTCGCCTGATGGACTTCTTCGTCGCAGGGAGTTGGCGGAACCGGGACGCGGTCGCCGAGGTCGTGGATGCGCTCGAAGGTGCAGGCGCGCAGTGCTACAGCTTCGTTCGAGCGCAGTACGACGACGAGGCGTTGGCCTTCGCAGTGCCCGGTGGCGCTGACGCAGCACGGCTCGGTGAACCTGGCATCCGGAGTCTCTTCGAACAGGACCTCGCAGCGCTCCGTTCCGCCGACCGGTTCGTGCTCGTCCTCCCTGCCGGAGCAGCGGCGCACATCGAGACCGGGATCGCCTACGGTCTCGACAAGTCCTGCTACGCCGTGGGGCCGGCTGACCGTTCGGAGACGCTCTACCGACTGTTCGAGGCCATGTGCACTGATCCGGCCGACCTGGTCCGTCACCTCGCGGTCGCCGACGCTCGGAGGGTTCGGTGATGCGCTGGCAGCAGTCACTCCTCGAGCGGCTCCGCACGGCACCGGCGGTCGGCGCGGTCCGTCCGTACGGCTCCGTCCTCACGCCCGACGAGCTGGACCGGTGGAGCGACCTCGACGTCGAGCTCGATCTCGTTGCGGACGTCGACGCGCGGACACTCCTCGGAGGTGAGCCGTGGGCGTGGCAGAGCACCCTCGACGACGGTGTGCAGCACGTTCGGACAGTGCTCGCGGACGGCCGCCGCGTGGACCTCGCGACGCGAGGCGCGACGCTCGAGCTTCCTCCGGAGCCTCCGGACAACAGTCAGCGGTTCGACCTCGCGTTGGCCGCCACGCGGCTCGGACGCGGAGCGGACGTCATCGGGCTGCACCTCGTGCTCGGGGTGGTCCGCGGGGCGCTCGTGCACAGCATGGTCCTCGCCGACCAGCGGGAGGGGACGGTGCACCACCGGTTCGGCTCCGCCACGGACCTCGCCGCGGCCGAGAGCCTGACGGCTCTGTCCGGAGCGCTGAGTCCGTCCCTCGCGTTGCGCGTCGCCTCCTTCTACTCGGAGAGCCGTGCGGCCGTCGACGAGGACTACCACCCCGACTGGCGCGGTCTGGTCGCCGTCGTCGCTGCGCGCCCCTAGCCGTCTGGGGTCTCGACGATCACGACTCGTGCGGTGGCACGACCCGGGTCGCGACGGTCGTCGTACGCTGGCGGTCGTGGACGAGTGGTGGGACGTGGTCGATGCGGGCGGTGGAGCGACGGGCACGACGTTCCGGCGAGGCGACAGCGGTTGGCCCGTCGGGTCCTTCCACCTCGTGGTCACGGTCTGCGTCCACCGCGCCGACGGGACCATCCTCGTCACGCAACGAGCTCCGACGAAGGAGTTCGCGCACGGGTGGGAGTTTCCCGGTGGCAGCGCGCTCGCCGGCGAGTCGGGGACAGCGGCGGCCTGTCGTGAACTGCGCGAGGAGACCGCCCTCGAGGTCGCGCCCGACGCGCTGCAGTGGGTCGGTCGCTTCACCGAGGACTCTGCGCTGGTGGATCTCTTCACCGTCCGGGAACCTGCCGGCTCGACCGTGCGGCCAGCTCCGGCCGAGGTGATGGCCTGGAAGTGGCTCCCCGTGTCCGAGGTGGTCGAACTCCGTCAGAGCGGCGTGATGGCGGATCCGTGGGGACCACGGTTGGACGCGCTGTGGCCAGCGGCGATGGCCACGATCCGGTCCGTGGACGAGCCTCCCGCGGTGCAGCTGGAAGCACACCACGACTCCTGGGCGACGGACTACCAGCGTGAGGCGTCGCGGCTCGTCGCCGCGCTCGGAGACCGCGTGCTCGCGGTCGAACACATCGGCAGCACGGCCATCCCGGGCCTCGAAGCGAAGCCGGTCATCGACATCGCGGTCCGGGTCGCAGTCGACACGGATCCGTTGGCGCTCGGCCCGTTGCTCGCGGCGACGGGCTACACGCAGCACCGTTCCGGTCCGAAGAACCACGGGGTGTACACCCGAGAGCGAGACGGGGCGAGGACCCACATCCTCCACGCCTTCGCCTCGGACCAGTGGGACGAGTGCAACCAACGGCTCTTCCGGGACAAACTGCTGCGCGACCCCACCGCCGTTGCGCGGTACCGGGAGGTCAAGACCCGAGCAGCGCGATCGTCGGATGGTCGTGCGTACACGGCCGCGAAGAGCCGGGTGGTGCAGCAGCTCCTCGATGAGGAACGTGCCGCCCGAGGTCTCGCGTCCGTGACGGCGTGGGACAAGTAGGCGGCGGAGCCTGTGGCAAGTCGTGAGGAGTACGACGTGCTCTGGGAACGTGCCCGTCAGCATCGAAGTGCTCCACACCGTCGAGTGAGTACCAGGACAGGCTGCTGCGCCGAAGCCGTAGGGTGGCGCTCGTGACGGCCACAGGGAGACGGAAGCGATCGGTCGTGGTGACGGTCGTGGTGACGCTCGCGGTCGTCGCGTTGCTCGCCGGTGTTCGCCTCGTGTCCCTGTTCGCGTTCGCAACCGAGGGGGATGTGCCACCCGCTTCCTCGGTCTCGCTACCCGCGGGCAGCGAGCTGATCGCGGAGGAGAAGGAGTGCGCTTCAGGTGGGTGCTGGGCCGTGCTCTCGGTCCGACCGCCCGAGGGAGTGAGTCCGCAGGATCTCGCAACGAGCTTGGGGATGACTCCGCAAGCTCGTCAGCGCGGGACACTGTGGGACCCGCGGACCGTCAACCTGAGCGCAGAAGTGGACGGAGAACTGCTGATCATCAGGGCCGACTACTGGTCTCGTGAAGCGACCCCCTGACGGAGGTCCTGTGTGGGGAGGTTGCTCGCTGACGTAGGCTCAGCAACGTGCTCGACGTGGAGACGATGGAAGCGGCGTACTGGAGCCACCGCGGCCCGGCCCCGCTCATGGCGTCCTCCCACCGGCACGACGACCTCGAGATGAACCTGGTGCTCGACGGGCACCTGGACTACCGGTTCGGCGGGGCGCCGGTCAGTGTGCACGCGGGCGAGATCGCACTGTTCTGGGGCTGGACCCCGCACCAGCTCGTGGGCGACGGCACCGGTACCGGCGAGTTCCGCTGGGTGCACATCCCGCTGGCCGAGGTGCTGGCGTGGGGACTGCCCGACCACGACCTCGGAGCGATGCTCCTGAACCGCCCGGTCGTCGTGCCGACCGCAGCTGCCGGGCGTGATGTCGAGTCCATGCTCGGGTCGTGGCAGCAGGACTTCGAGGACGACGGTGCGGAGATCATCGCCAACCTCGAGGCGCAGGCGCTCGTGCGTCGCCTGCTCCGGCACCACCGCGATGCCGTTGACCTGCGGCCCGGCGGCGGGCACGGCACCGCGGATGCCATGCACCGCGTGATCGACATGGTGCGGTTCGTGGTCGACCGGTTCCGCGAACCGATCGAGGTCGCTGAGGTCGCAGCGGCCGCACACCTGCACCCGCACTACGCGATGTCGGTGTTCCGACAGGACGTCGGCACCACGATCGTCGAGTACCTGACACGGTGCCGGGTGGCCGAGGCGCAGCGGTTGCTCGCGACGACGTCCATGACGACGTCGGAGATCGCGCACGCCGCAGGGTTCGGGTCGCAATCGAGTTTCTACGTGCACTTCACCCGTGCGTGCGGAACCGCGCCAGGTGCGTACCGAGCGCGGGCTCGCTGACCCGGCGCCTCGACGCACGAGCAACGCCCCGTCGCGAGCGACGGGGCGTTGGCCGTTCCGGTCTGCCATGCACAGCCGGAGTACGTGGGGTGTTACTTGATCTGTGCGGTGATGGTGGCGGTGCCGACGAGGAGGCCGCGCTTGACGGCGTCGGTGCCGAAGGTCTTGTTCAGCAGGCCGGCGGCGTCTTCGGAGACGTGGACGGTGGTGCCGGTCAGGATGGCGTTGTCGCC
>NZ_SODR01000003.1:0-408368 GCF_004365375.1 Curtobacterium sp. PhB25
ACCGACTGGGAGGGTGAAGCGGCCGATGTGTTCATCGACGCGATCGAGGACACCCCGTCGGACCTGACCAAGCTCGTCGACTCGTACGAACTCGCCGCGACGGCGTTGTCGGGGTGGGCGGACACGGTCGATGACACCCAGTACCGGGCTGATGGTGCGCTCGCGGACGCGAAGGACGCCTCCGGGGACCTCGCCGCGGCGCAGGACCGGCTCTCCGACGCGCAGTCGAACCTGTCGCACTACCAGTCGGCATCGTCCGACCTGTCGAAGGTCGCGGAGAAGTACCCGGCTGGCTCCGAGGTGCCCGACGGGGTGGACGTGCCGTCGCCGGCGCAGTTGCGGGCGGCGTCCGACAACGCTTCCGTCGCGCAGGGGTCCGTGTCGTCCGCGCAGGGCGACATCGCGGCGGCGCAGTCCCGGATCGACGCAGCGAGGCGGCTCGTCGCGGATGCGAAGGGTGACTGGCAGGACGCGGAGCAGCGGACCGCGACGAAGATCGGTGAAGCGGCTGACGCGGGGCTCGGGAAGCAGTCCACGTGGGACAAGATCTTCGGGTCCGAGGCGTGGGAGACCATCGTCTCCATCGCGAAGGTCGTCGTCGCCGTGGGCGGGATCATCGTCATGATCATCGGCGGGCCACTCGCCTGGATCGTGCTCGGGGCAGCCCTGCTCGTCCTCGCCGACACCCTGTACAAGATGTCGAAGGGCACCGCCGATGGGTGGGACCTCGCCTTCGCGCTGCTCGACTGCATCCCGGGGATGAAGGGGATCACCACCGCGGCGAAGATCGGCGAGGAGTTCGCGAAGGGCGCCTCACTCGCTGCCAAGTTCAGCTCGGCCGGTCGACACGTCGCCTCGGAGAGCCGACAGCTGTTCGCGCCGGGTCTGCACCTCGTCAACAACCTGCGCCACGGTGCAGCCCTCCGCTCGGTCGAGTCGCTCCGCGCCCTCGCCGTGCACGGCGGTTCCGCGGCGGTCGGTGCACTCCGACGTCCGGGCGACGGCTTCATCGCCTCGGTCCGGTCGATGCCGGAGATCGCGAACAAGGCCACGCAGGCGTACTGGGACAACGGCGGGTCCTCCCTCGCCGAGCTCGCGCGGCACTGGCAGGGTGGCAAGGGCGGCTTCCAGAGTGGCTACCTCGGTGTCGACCGCTGGGCGAACGGCGACGCCGACTCGCTCGTCGGGCAGACGCTCCAGATCAGCGGTCCTGGCCACGGCAACTTCTACGTCCCTGACGGCACCATGCACGCCGGCGGCAGCGCCTCGAACTACAGCGAGTCCGTGCAGGTGGGCGTCCAGTCCCACGCCGGTCACGACGGCGTCCCGGCAGGAGCGTCCACGCACCCCGACTACCGCAACACCGGCGACAGCTACCTGGTGAACCAACCGCTGCCACACGCCGAGGGCACCGCGCAGGCGAACACCCAGTTCGGCGGTGGCGGGCAGCACCAGCTCTTCACGGACAAGTCGACGAGCGACCTGGTGAACACCGGCGTGCTCAGCCCGGTCGACCAGGCGGGGAACGTCGTCCCCGACGGGATGAACCAGGTGCTGATGGACCCGGCCACGCGGAGTCCACAGCCGGGGGTCCTCACGACGAACCAGTACGCGAACGCGCTGCACGACCTCGGCTCGCGCGGGCCGGCCGTCGCGGCGGGCATCGTGACGGCGCCGTGGGACATCAGCGAGGCGACGCAGTCCGTCCAGGACCGACTGCGGTGACCCGCAGCGGCGTCACCCGGGCGGGTCACGAGCTCCTGGACCGTTCACCGTCCTGGAACGCCCTGCCCGAGCGCGCCGCGGACGGCCGGTGGACCATCACCGACACCGTCGACCCACTGTGGCCGGAGTACGGCGCGAGCCTGCGACTGCTCAACGCCCTGTCGGACGATGGCCACGAGGTCGAGGATCTCGACGGCACGCTGTTCGAACGCGGGCGACAGGTCGTCGTCCCGCGCGCGGCGCTCGTCCACACGACTTCCGCACCCGCGGTCCTCGAGTCGGTGGCCCTGCCGGACTCGTTCCACGTCGCATCGTTCGCCGTCGACGGCCGGACCGACGCGAACATCGAGGACGGCTGGTGGAACGAGTACGAACCGCGCCGCTTCCGCACGACGTTGAGCCCGGACCGAGCAGCGATCGACCGCCACGAACCCGGGGTGGTGCCGACGACGGTGTCCCGCATCGAGAAGACCGTGGAACCGCTGCCGGCCGATGCCCGCGGAACGTACACCGTGCCGTCGACCGGCCCGTACGAACAGGGTTGGGGCAGACTCGCTCCGATCGTCCGCACGATCGGCGACCTCGGGTACGACGTTCGTCCCGACCTCGGTGCGTACACGACGCTGTCCGGTGTCGTCCGCCCGACGTGGGGCACCGAGATCCGCGGAGCCGACGACTGGGCCGAACTGCTCGCCCGGTTCGTGTTCCCGCAGGGCGTCCAGTCAGAGGTACTCTCCGACGGGTACGCGATCATCCGCGACATCCCCCACCCCGGCGACCCGCTGCACCCGACGTTCGCGCTCGTGTTCACACCCCCGTCGGCGGCACGACCGAGCCTGTTCGCGAGGATCTTCTCCTGATGAGCACCACCACGAACCTCACCTCCGCACAGCGACGCGCCCTGATGGTGCGCTCGCGGTTCGCGTTCGCAGCTGCCGAGGTCGTCGCGCTCCGACACGACGAGCAGGGAATCCCACTCGGCGTCGTCAGCCCCGAGGGCACCCCCCTCGCGCTGGCCTTCACCGATCCCGCAGCGGCCGTCGCCCGCATCCCGGCCGGGGTCGCGGCGACGCCGCTGTCACTGCCGATGTCACGTCTGGTCGCCGGCCTGCCTGCTGACTGGGGTCTCGTGCTCGACATCGACCAGCCCTACCCGCAGGTCGTGCAGCCCGACGAGAGGCAGACGGTCATCGCCGCGGGTGGTCCGTTCCCCGACGGAGCCGAGGTCACGCTCCGCCCGGCACCGTCCGCGTCCCAGGGGTTCTCCGACGCGCTCGCGGAACGAGCTCCGCTCACACCGGGCGTGGTCCGGGTGTGGCTGTTCCGCCACGGTGTCGACATCGTGCCCGAGGACCTCATGGTCGTGGTGGCGACGGCGGACCGTGACGCCGCGTTCGCCTTCTCCGAGATCGTGTTCGAGGTCGCACGCGCGCACGACGTGCCGGTGCCGGTCCTCACCGCCTGGATCGACGAGCTCCCCGTCGAGCACGCCACGTGGGTCCGTCAGCAGCAGCCGCTCGCGCACGTCGAACGGCAGTGAGACCGATACGCCGTGGACGCCCGGCGGTCCTGGTCCAGCGGGTCGGCGTCCCGGTCGAACTGCACGTGGTCGTCGACTCGCGCGGCCGACCGGAACGGGAGCAGCTCGACCACGGTGCCGCGGTGCAGTGGGCCTACAGCGATCCGACCGACCGTCCGACCGACTTCGGTGCCGGGACGCAGCGCATCTCCAGCGACACGCTCCGCCAGCGCGAGGCCACGGGGTCGGTACGGTTCGTCATCGACCCGGCGGGCCCGTCCCGCGCCGGTACGGAGTTCCTCCCACCTCCTCGGCCGCCGGTGCTCGCCACGCTCCGGTCCGTGACATCGACGCCGCTCGGGACGGCCGCCGGCCTCTGGGCCGCGATCATCGCCGACACCGTCTCGCCCGGGCGGTCGCTCATGCTCCGTTCGGGTCGGTGGTCGCTCCCCGTGGTGCTGGCCCGAGACCCCCGGGCGACGGCTGCGGCGATCAGACCCGCCCTCGGCGACCGCCCGCACCCGGCGATCTTCGTGGTGGAACGTTCCGGAGGGCTGCCGCGGCCGTGGCGGGCTGGAGCGCAGGCAGCGATCGAGGCTGCGTTCTTGTCCTCCTGACAAATACCGTGGTACGGTCGAGCCATGGCAGTCGAACTCAGCACCTGGGACGCCCAGGGCAACCAGACGACAGCGACGTTCTCCACCATGCGGTTCCCCGCCGGTGAAGCCCACGTCAAGGTCGCGAACGACACCGCCGAGCCGGGGGGACTCACCGAGATCGCGACCCTGCGCGGCACGAGCGGCGACGACCTGATCATGCTCGGCATGTGGGCGGACGCCGTGCGGCAGCGCGGATCGAGGTCCGTCGCGCTCGTCCCCTACCTGCCCGGAGCCCGGCAAGACCGCGGCTTGCCGTTCGGCGCGAAGGTCTACGCGGATGTCCTCAACGGCTTCCACCTCGACCAGGTCATCGCGTTCGACCCGCACTCGCCGGTCATCGTCGGCCTGGTCGACAACCTGACCGTCATCACGAGCGAGCAGGTCGTCCGTGACGCCGTGGTCGGCGCACCCGAGCACGACGGCGGCGCCCCGTACACCGGCATCATCGCTCCGGACAAGGGCGCGGTCCCCCGTGCAACCGCGGTCGCCGAGGCGTGCGGGCTGCCGCTCTACCGGGCCGAGAAGCACCGCAACCCCGACACCGGCAAGCTCGACGGCTTCACCTGCGAACCCCTGCCCGACACCGGCCGGTTCCTGGTGGTCGACGACATCTGCGACGGCGGCGGCACGTTCATGGGGCTCGCGGGCTCGACGGGCCTGCCCAAGGAACGCCTCGGCCTCTGGGTCTCGCACGGCGTCTTCTCCGGGCGGGCAGCACAGCTCGCCGACCACTTCGGCGAGATCGTCACCACCGACTCGTACCCCGCGCAGAACGCCATCGACGGCCTGCGCACGATCGCACTCACCCCCTACCTGACGGAGCAGATCCGATGACGCAGACCACGAGCACCACGACCACCGCGAACGCCGGAACGACCACGGGGATCGAGCCGCGCATCACCACGGCGAGCCCGATCGCGCCGCTGCTGGCCGTCGACGGCTACAAGCACTCGCACCGGCAGGTCTACCCGGCCGGCACCACCCGCATCCTGATCAACTGGACGAACCGGTCGAACGCGCACATGCCCGAGTCGACGCACGCCGTGGTCTTCGGGCTGCAGGCGTTCATTCAGCGCTCGCTCGTCGAGGCCTGGGCACCGTTCTTCGCGGCGGACGAAGACGAGGTCGTCCGGCTCTTCGACGACGCACTGCAGAGCTACTTCGGCCCGAACCACATCGGCACCGACCACGTCCGGGCCCTGCACCGCCTCGGCTACCTGCCCCTCGAGATCCGTGCGCTGCCCGAGGGCACCCTCGCCCCGATCGGTGTCGCGACCCTCACCGTCGAGAACACGATCGACGAGTTCTACTGGCTGCCCAACTACATCGAGACTGCCCTGTCGGCGTCGATCTGGCACCCGTCGACGGTCGCGACGAAGGCGCTCGAGTACCGCGACCTGATGGAGGACTGGGCCGCCCGCACCGGCGCGGTCCCGGCCGGCATCGACTTCGCCGCGCACGACTTCTCGTTCCGTGGGCAGTCGAGCATCGAGTCGGCCGCAGCGGGTGGCGCGGGCCACCTGCTCTCGTTCCTCGGCACTGACTCGATGCCGTCGCTCGACTTCATCGACCGCTACTACCCGGGCGACAACGGTTGGGTGGCCGCGAGCGTGCCCGCCACCGAGCACAGCGTGATGTGCGTCCGCGGCGCCGACGGCGAGCTGGCGACCTTCGAGCAGATCCTCGACGTGTACCCGACGGGCATCGTCTCGGCGGTCAGCGACGGCTTCGACCTGTTCAAGGTCATCACCGAGACCCTGCCGCAGCTCAAGGACCGCATCACCGGTCGTGACGGCAAGCTCGTCATCCGACCCGACTCGGGCGACCCGGTCGACATCGTCACCGGCACCGTGCACGGTGTCGACCAGGCCGAACTGTTCGCCGCCGACCGCAGCCACGAGCAGAAGGGCGTCGTCGAACTGCTCGACGAGATCTTCGGGCACACCGTGAACGAGCAGGGCTTCAAGGTCCTCGACCAGCACATCGGCGTCATCTACGGCGACAGCATCACGCTCGACCGTGCCCGTCGCATCTACGAGCGCCTGGCCGCCAAGGGGTACTCGAGCGACAACATCGTGCTCGGCATCGGGTCGTACACGTACCAGTACATGACCCGCGACAACCTCGGCAGCGCGGTCAAGGCCACGTGGGCACTCGTCGACGGCGAGCCCGTCGACATCCAGAAGGACCCGAAGACCGGCAGCGGCAAGAAGAGCGCGAAGGGCCGCATCGCCCTGCACCGCGACGAGACCGGCGAGATCCGGCAGACCGACCAGGCCACGGCCGACGACGAGGCGACCAGCCTGCTCCAGCCGGTGTGGGTCGACGGCCGCTTCACGCGCCTCCAGTCCTTCGCCGACGTCCGCCAGACGCTCCGCGACGAGCGTTCGGCTCGTGCCACCCGCCGGGCGGCCACCGCGTGACCGATGCCGCAGCGGCGATCCGCGACCAACCGCTCATCGCGATCGACGTCGTCCCGGTGTCCTTCGTGACGACGGACGGTTTGCGGGTCGCCACCGCGCGTCGGGCGTACGCACCGTACGCCGGACAGGAAGCGCTCCCCGGCGTGCTCCTCGACGGCACCGAGATCCTCGCCGACGGTGCGCGGCGCGCCCTGCGGACCAAGACCGGCGTCGGCCCGGCAGCGGTGCGCCACCTCGCGCAGGTCGGCGCGTTCGACGGACCCGACCGCGATCCACGGAGCTCCGCGATCAGCATCGCGTTCCTCGCGGTCATCGACCCGGCAGCGCACGCCGACGCAACGTGGCACGACGTCGGCGCGCTGCCGCTCGGACTGCCGTTCGACCACGACCGGATCGTCGACTCGGCGCTCGAGCGCGCACGGGTCCTCCTCTGGTCAGACCTGCCGT
Organism: Curtobacterium sp. PhB25; assembly: GCF_004365375.1. Taxonomy (NCBI): domain Bacteria; kingdom Bacillati; phylum Actinomycetota; class Actinomycetes; order Micrococcales; family Microbacteriaceae; genus Curtobacterium; species Curtobacterium sp. PhB25. Next base: position 6,774 of record NZ_SODR01000003.1, read on the forward strand.
TCACACGAGCGCTGCTCGGCGATCCGTTCACCACGGCGGACGCCGCTCGGCTGCGGATCGCCCTGACGGGGACCACACCGGATCCGGGCAACCTCAACCGGACGCTCCGTACGAACACCGCGCTTGCCCGGGTCGAGCTCCCAGCGAGTGCGGGACCCCGGGGCGGGCGTCCCCCGGCAGCCTGGACGTGGCAGAACTGAGCACGGTTGGGTGGACCCATGTCCTCTTCCTTGTCCGGTGACGACTCCCTGCACCTGCCCGAGTTCGACGCACCCCCGGCGTCGCCGCTCGACCTCGCGCAGCAGTGGCTGGATGCCGCGGACGAACGCGACGTCTCCGAGCCGAAGTCGATGACCCTCGCCACGGCAGGTGTGGACGGCCGAGTGTCCGCCCGCACGGTCGACGTGAAGCGACTCGACGACCGCGGGCTCGTGTTCGGCACCTCGACGCTGAGCCCGAAGGGTCGTCAGCTCGCCGACAACCCGCACGCGGCACTCCAGGTCTACTGGCGCGAGACCATGCAGCAGCTCCGGTTCGAGGGCCGGGCGGTGCAGCTGTCCGACGACGAATCCGACGCGCTGTTCGCCGACCGGTCGCCGAAGTCCCGCGCCGCCACGGCCATCGCGGACCAGTCCGCCGTGCTCGAACCGCGGACGCTGCAGGACTTGATCGACGACGCCAACGTGCTGCTCGACGAGTCCGACGACGCCGTCCCACGGCCGGCCGGGTGGGTCGCGTGGCGGCTCGAGCCCGACGTGGTGGAGTTCTGGCACGGCAGCCGCGACCGGATGCACCGCCGCTTGCAGTACGTGCTCGCCGACGGCGCCTGGTCGGCCACCCGCCTGCAGCCGTAGTCGAGTCCGCTCCCGGTCAGTCCCGCTGCCACCACGACGGCTTCGCGGACTCGACGGTGATCGTCAGCGACCGGGCGTCGTCGGACTTCCTGGCCACCACGAACACCGTCGCCGTGGGGTCGGTGGTCCGCACGCGCCACACCGGCCATGTGTGCGGACCGAGCTTCGGGTCGTACCAGGGCCCCGGTCCGTTGTCGGTCTCGACCAACACACGTCGAACGCTGGCAGGGTCGAGGTCGGGGACGCCAGCAGCCCGCGCCTGCGTGAGGACACGAGCGACACCGGCATCGACGGCCGTCGTCCGCGCAGCCCGGGCCAGCCGGAGCCGGCGTCGCGTGACCAGGTACCCGAGGGCGATGAGCCCCGCGGCAACCAGCACCGTGCCGACCAGGACCACTGCGGTACCGCGGTCTCTCGGCCGGTCCGCGACGACGACTCCCCCGACGAGGACCGCCCCGCCGAGCAACAGTCCGGCGCCTCGGATGCGCCTGACTAGCCGGAATGCACGGCGCCAGGTCTGATCCGCGTCGACAACGTGCCCGATGTCGACCGTGACCTCGTCCATCGCGCCGCCCCCGCCCGTCTGCACCAGGCCAGTCTCCCGCACCCCGCACCGGCGCCGCTCCGGCTGGTGCGAGGTTGACCACTCCGTGCGCGCTTCTTGCGCTGCACGGAGTGGTCAACCTCGCACCGAGTAGGTCCGCCGTCCGCCGCGCAGCCCCTACCGCCCGATCGGGTTCGCCATCGCCCCCGCCCGGATGAGCGACGACGACTGGTCCGCCAGGTCGACCATCGACAGGGTGTTCCGCAGCTGCAGCCGGTTCAGGCAGGAGTGCTCGAACGTCGGCACCCGCAGGTCCAACGGACGGCGGCGGTCCGGGTGCGCGGCGGCGTGCGCGTCGATGCACTCCCCCACGACCTCCCAGAACCGGCCTTCCGGCAGCACCCCGTCGTCGTCGAGGATCGCCGCGACGAACCGCAGCACCCCGTCGAACACGTCGGTGAACACCGCGAGGGCCGCTTCGTCGTCGGACACCGGGTGCACGATCCGGTCGATGTCGGCGGGCACGGGACGATCGTCGTGGCGCCCGAGCACCGCTGCCTCTTCCCCGATGTCCTTCATGACGGCACGGACAACGGCGCCGTCGCGGACGACGAGCACGAGGTTCTCGCCGTGCGGCATGAACACCAGGTCGTGCACGGTCAGGCAGTGCACGACGGGCAACAGGTACGCGTCGAGCCAGCGCCGCACCCACTCGTCGGCAGGCAGCCCCGACGCCTCGATCAGCGCTGAGACGACGGCATTCCCCGAGGCGTCCCGGTGCAGCAGCGCCGCCATGGTGAGCAGCCGTTCGCCCTCCGCCAGCCGCGGGATCGGGCTCTCCCGCCACAGTGCCGCGAGCATCTTGCGCTGCGGCGACGACACGTCGACCCGGTGGTACGCGTCGCCGGTGTAGCCGATGGCCGCGTGCTCGCGGAGCACCGAGAAGCCGGCGGCAGCCAGCGTCGGGTCCGCGCTGACGAGCGAGTCCACCCAGTCGTTCACGGCCGGAGTGTTCCGCATGTACGCGGGCGACATCCCCCGCAGGAACCCCATGTTCTGCACGGCGAGCGCCGTCTTGACGTACGAGCGGGTCGGGTCCGAGTGGTCGAACGCGGTGCGGATGGACTGCTGGGGCTGGTACTCGTCCGGCCCCTCGCCGAGGTCGACGAGGTCCTGCCGCCCCAGGTCGGGTGCGAACGTCACGGCGATCCGGTGCTGCCACTGCCAGGGGTGCACCGGGATCCACACGTAGTCGTCGGGGTCGAGGCCGCGGGACACGAGCACGGCCCGGAACCCAGCGATGGTCTGCGGGTCGAGCTCGGCCGACCAGTGGTCGCGCTCGGTCCGGTCCGCGGCGAGCGCCAGGTGCGTGTGCTCCCGTCGGGCGGCGAGCCACCGGTACCGGAACCGGCCGCCGACCTCGGGTGCGAAGGCCCGGTACTCATCGAGTCCGAACCCGATCCGCCCGTTCGCGGCGACGAAGGCCGGGTGACCCTCGGTCATCGCTGCCTCGACGTCCTGGAACGAGGCAACGACGGCCTCGACGGACGAGCCCGCAGCGGACCGACCACGCGCGAGCTGCGCGGCGGACGGCCCACCCCTCCGGTGCTTCGCAGCGGCGCTCGCCAGCGTCGACGCGATCTCCTCCAGGTACGTCCCGAGCAGCTCGTCCGGGATCCCGAGCACCTCGTGCAGTTCGAGCACGAAGTCCTGCGCGCTGAGCGACGCCGGCATCCCAGCGCGAGTGCGCGTCAGCGAGGCTTCGTCGATCGACCAGTGTTCGAGCACGTGCTGCCGTGCCCGAAACCGGTAGGTCGAGTCCCCCGCGTCGAGCCGCCACCCCTCCCCGTCCGGCACGGGTGCGATCAGCCGCTCGTGGGTGAACTCGGCGATGGCCTTCGCCACCAGGTGCCGTTCGGCGGGTTCCAGGTGCTCGGGTCGCAGGTGCGCGGCCGGACCGTCGTCGTCGGGCACGCCGATCCGGTCGGTGTCGAGCACCGACAACAGTGCCCGCTTGCCGTCGACGTCGACCTGGCGCAGCGCGCGGAAGCCCACCTCGGCGTTCTTCGCCTGCACCGCGGTGTTCCGCACGTCCGGCTCGACGACGACCCGCCGCGCGCCGAGGACGTCGCGGCAGTGCTCGACGACGGCGCGCATCACGGCGCTCGTCAGTCCGTGCACGCGGCCGCCGGCCGGCACCGGTGCGACGAGCAGGTGCATGCCGACGTCGCCGGGCTCCGCCGCCCACACGTCGGTGAGCAGGACGGCGGCGGGGTCGTAGGTCTCGACCAGGAAGCACGGCTCACCGTCGCGTCGGCCGAGCCACGCAGCCTGCGCCGGGTCCGCCTGCACGCCGGTCAGGTAGTCCCGGACGCCGTCCACGTCGAGGTCGCCCATCTCCCACCACGACGACGCCGGGTGGGCGAGCCACGACTGGACGACGGCGGCGTCGCGTTCCGGGACCACGGGTTCGACGGCCAGGAGGCCCGGAGCAGCTCCGGCAGACACCGTCGCCTCGGGCGCACCGGCCAGTGCAGTGCCCGTCAGATCGGCGCCCGTCACGTGCGCGCTCATGCGGGCACCTCCGTGCGCTCGGTCGCCTGCCGGGCCGGCGCGCGGTGCGCGCCGTCGGGTGGGGTCGTGGACTGACCCGTGGCGGGCAGGCCGAACTCCTGGAAGGCGATCCGGGCCTCCAGGCCGTACACGGGGCGACCCGTGACGGACCGGATGATCGACGCGTTCCGCCACGCACCCATGCCGAGGTCGGGCGCGGTCAGGCCGTGCGTGTGCTCCTCGGCGTTCTGCATCCAGATGCGTCCGCCGAGGGTGTCGACGTGGTGATCGCGCGCGACGGCCAGGCGACCACGGGAGTCACGGGCGACGAGGTGCTCGACGGGGTCGAGGAACCGTGGCGTGCGCGGCGTGTACCCGGTCGCCAGGACCAGCCGCTCGACCTCGTGCTCGTAGGTCTCGTCGAGCTGCTCGTGGCGGAGCGTCAGCCGGTACGTCCCCCGGTCCGCGAGCCACTCGGCGTCGACGACACTCGTCTCGGTGCGCAGGGTCGTCGGGATCGGGCCTCGAGCGCTGATCCGGTACAGCTGGTCGTAGAGCTCGTCGACCAGGTCCGCACTGATGCCCTTGTACAGCCCGCGCTGCTCGCGCCCGAGACGGTCGCGAGCATCCTCGGGCAGGCCGTGGAAGTGGTCCGTGTACTCCGGACTCGTCATCTCGAGTGTGAGCTTCGTGTCCTCCATCGGGAAGAACCGCGGCGACCGGGTGATCCAGTCGAGTCGGTAGCCGTCCTGGCGCAGGTCCTCGAGCAGCTCGCGGTAGACCTCGGCAGCGGACTGCCCGCTGCCGACCACCGCGATCGAGGCGGCACCGCGGAGCGCGTCGCGGTTCGGCAGGAACTCGGCGGAGTGGATCACCGGTCCGGCGATCCCCCGCAGCGGGGCGGGGACCGACGGCTCCGTCCCGATGCCGACCACGACGTGGCGTGCGCGGTACGTCTCGGGACCCTGATCGGTCTCGGCGTGCACCGTGAACACGTCCGTCGCCGGGTCGTGCTCGACCGCCGTGACGGACCGGCCCCACCGGAGCGTGTCGAGCCGGTCGGCGGCCCACCGGCAGTAGGCGTCGTACTCGCTGCGCAGGGGGTGGAAGTCCTCGCGGATGTAGAACGGGTACAGGCGGCCGGTCTCCTTGAGCCACGCGAGGAACGAGAACGGCGAGGTCGGGTCGGCCATCGTCACCAGGTCCGCCATGAAGGGCACCTGGATCGTGGCGTCGTCGAGCATCATGCCGTGGTGCCAGGCGAAGCCGTCGGCGGCGTCGAGGAACACGGCGTCGAGGTCGTCGAGCGGGTCGGTGAGGCAGGCGAGGCCGAGGTTGAACGGGCCGATGCCGATGCCGATCAGGTCGTGGACGGGCTGCTCAACGTGGCTCATCGGATCGCTCCTTCCGGGGTGGTGGTGGTCGCGCGGACCCGTGCTGCCGTCGCGGCGACGTGCTCGAGCGAGGCGCGCATCTGCGCCGGGGTGGTCTCGGGGTTGAGCAGCGTCAGCTTGTTGCAGGGTCGGCCGTCGATCACGGTCTTCGCGATGAGGACCCGGCCCTCGGCGAGCAGCGCCGCACGGATCGGGGCGACGAGCGCGTCGGCCTGCTCGTCGGTCACCCCGGCCGGCTGCCAGCGGAAGAGCACGGTGCTGAGCTGCGTCGGGGCGACGAGCACCAGGTCGGGGTGCTCCTCGACGATCCGGTGGGTGGCGGCGGCGAGGTCGATGACGGCGTCGAACGCGGTGCCGATCGCGTCGGCCCCGGTCGCGCGCAGGGTGGCCCAGAGCTTCAGGGCGTCGAAGCGGCGGGTGGTCTGCAGCGACTTGTCGACCTGGTTCGGCTCGGCAGCGTCCTCGGGGTTGAGGTAGTCGGCGTACCAGGCCGTCCGGCGCAGGTCGGCCGGGTCACGGACGAGCAGTGCGCTCGAGGACACCGGCTGGAAGAAGGACTTGTGCAGATCGGTCGTCACGCTGCGCGCCCGCTCGATGCCGGCGAGCAGGTGCCGACGCGTCGGGGAGACGAGCAGTCCGCAGCCGTACGCGGCGTCGACGTGCAGCCAGACGTCCTCGAGATCACACACGTCGGCGATCGGCTCGATCGGGTCGATGACCCCGCGGTCGGTGGTGCCGGCGGTCGCGACGACCGCGATCGGGGTACGGCCCGCTGCCCGGGTCGCGGCGATCGCCTCCGCGAGGGCTGCCGGCCGCATCCGACCGGCGTGGTCGGTGGCGACGTCGACCACGGCCTCGAGACCGAGGAGTCGTGCCGACTTCGCGATGCTGAAGTGGGTCTCCGCCGTCGTGAACACGGTTCCGGCAACGCCGACCGCTTCGCGCGCCAGCAGCAGCGCCTGCAGGTTGGACTGCGAACCGCCCGAGGTGAACACCCCGTCGCCGGCAGTGAACCCGGCACGACGGGCCAGCCAGTCGACGACGTGGCGTTCGATGTCCGTGCCGATGCGGGACTGGTCCCAGGTGTCGACCGACGGGTTCACCGCGGCGAGGACGGACTCGGCGGCGACCGCGGGCAGTGCGACCGGGCAGTTCAGGTGCGCGAGGTAGCCGGGGTCGTGGAACCACACGGCCTCGCGGACGAACAGGTCGTCGAGTTCGGCGAGCGCCCGTTCCGTCCCGACGGGAGCGGCGTCCAGGTCGACCGCGCGCACCCGGTCGTGGAGCGCTTCCGGGGCGGTCGCGGTCGTCGGGCGGTCGACGGTGGCGAGTCGGTCGGCGAGCTGGTCCACCGTCGACCCGACGGTCGACCGGTAGCGCTCGGCGTTGGCAGTGGTCAGCAGTTCGATGGGTGTCACGTTAGGTAAGGCTAACCTCACCTCGATTTCGGTGTCACCCGAACAGGGGTGGACTCCCAGGTCTCGGGCGTGGCGCGACGTCCTCGTACCCACGACGAACGCACCCCGCCGGGGAACCGGCGGGGTGTACGGACGTTCAGCCAGCTCTGGCTAGAGCTTCTCGATCGGCGCGATCTTGATGAGCAGCTTCTTGCGGCCCGCGGAGTCGAACGCGATCTCGGCGATGCGCTTCGCGCCCTGACCGGTCACCGCCGAGACGGTGCCCTCGCCGAAGTCGACGTGCTTGATCCGGTCGCCAGCGACGAGTTCCATGTCGCCGTTGTCGCGGACCTGGCCGGACACCCGGTTCGCCCACTCGGTCTTCGGGCGGGTCTTCGACGCAGCGGCCGCGCGGTCGTACGAGCCACCGCCCCAGCCGCCACCGCCGCGGTAACCACCGCCACCGCCGCCGCCGATGCCGCCCTCGCGCTTCGCGTTGAGCGCGCGGGGCTGCGTGCCACCACGGCTGTTCGCCATGCCCGGCGACTGCTTCCACTCGATGAGCCCCTCGGGGATCTCCTGCAGGAAGCGCGACGGCATGGCGACGTTGACGTCACCGAACTGGGCGCGGGTCATCGCCAGCGACAGGAACAGGACCTTCTTCGCGCGGGTGATGCCGACGTAGAACAGCCGGCGTTCCTCCGACGGACCACCCGGTTCGTTCGCGGACATCCGGTGCGGCAGCAGGTCTTCCTCGACGCCGGTCAGGAACACGGCCTCGTACTCCAGTCCCTTGGCCGTGTGCAGGGTCATGAGCGACACCGTGCCGGACGAGTCGTCGAGCTCGTCCGCCGCGGCCACCAACGAGACCTCGGTCAGGAAGTCCGTCAGCGTGCCCTCGGGGTTGTTCTTCTGGAACTCGCGCGTCACCGCCACGAGCTCGTCGATGTTGTCGGCCCGGGCGGCGTCCTGCGCGTCGGGCGACTTCCGCAGGTTCTCGAGCAGGTGGGAGCCGTCGAGCAGCTGGGTCAGGGTGTCGACGACCGGCTGCGTCGGGGCCTTCTCGGACACGGAGTCCAGCAGCGCCGCGAACTCGGTGATGGCGTTCCGCACCTTCGGCCCGAAGCCGAGCTCACCCGCGTGCCGCAGGGCATCGCGCATCGTGGTCTCGTGCTCGTCGGCGTAGCGCTGCAGGGTCGTCTCGGTGACGGAGCCGATGCCGCGCTTCGGCACGTTGAGCACACGACGGAGCGCCATCGGGTCGGCGGGGTTCGCCACGGTGATCAGGTACGCCATGGCGTCCTTGATCTCGGCGCGCTCGTAGAACTTCGTGCCGCCGAGCACCCGGTACGGGATCGCGGCGCGGATGAAGATCTCCTCGAGCGCACGGGTCTGCGAGTTCGTCCGGTAGAACACCGCCATGTCGCGGTAGTCCATGCCGTCCTCGCGCAGGCGCTGGATCTCGTCGGCGACGAACTGGGCCTCGTCGTGGCCGGTGTACCCGGTGAAGCCGACGATCTTCTCGCCCGCGCCGACGTCGGTGAACAGGTTCTTCGCCTGACGGTCGAAGTTGTTCGCGATGACGGCGTTCGCGGCGTCGAGGATGGTCTGCGTCGAGCGGTAGTTCTGCTCGAGCAGGATCACCTTGGAGTTCGGGAAGTCGCGCTCGAACTCGACGATGTTGCGGATGTCGGCCCCGCGGAACGCGTAGATCGACTGGTCCGAGTCGCCCACGACGGTCAGGGACGCTCCGGCGATCGACCCGTCGCGCTCGCGCATGCGGGCGACGTGCTGGCCGGAGTCCTCGAGCTTGTCGACCTGCTCGACCGGCACCGGACGCGTGAGCTCGCGGATCAGGGAGTACTGCGCGTGGTTGGTGTCCTGGTACTCGTCGACCAGGATGAAGCGGAAGCGCCGCTGGTAGAGCGCAGCGACCTCGGGGAACGCCCGGAACAGGAAGACGGTCTGGCCGATGAGGTCGTCGAAGTCGAAGGCGTTCGCCCGGCGCAGGTCGTTCGTGTACCGACGGAAGACCTCGGTGAACATGACTTCCTGCGGGTCGTTCACGTTGATGTTGCGCGCGTACGAGTCGATGTCCTGCAGCTCGTTCTTGAGCTTCGAGATCTTCGACGCCGCGGCGCCCACCGTGAGCCCGAGCGTGTCCGCCTCGAGGTCCTTGATGATCCGCTTCAGCAGGGCCTTGGAGTCGGCGGAGTCGTAGATCGTGAACGACTGCGCGAACCCGAACCGCTCCGCCTCGCGCCGGAGGATGCGCACGCACGCCGAGTGGAACGTCGAGATCCACATGCCGTCGGACTCGCCACCCACCAGGGCCCGGACGCGCTCACGCATCTCGGCCGCGGCCTTGTTCGTGAAGGTGATCGCGAGGATCTGCGACGGCCAGGCTTCACGGTTGGCGAGCAGCAGCGCGATGCGGCGCGTGAGGACGCTCGTCTTGCCGGATCCGGCACCGGCCACGATCAGCAGGGACTCGCCGCGGTACTCGACGGCTTCCTTCTGCTGGGGGTTCAGACCCGCGGTGAACGGGTCTTCGTACGCACGGGCACCGGCGCCCGGCTCGGGCGTCGATTCGAAGGGGTCGAGCACGATCGTCATGTTCTGGACAGTCTAAGCGGGACCCCCGACAGCCGACCGGGCGAGGACCGCCAGGTCGGTGTGGTCCGCGAACACCCCGTCGAGGCCGGTCCGAATCACCGAGGTGTACCAGCGCTCCCAGTCGCCGAAGGCCGCGACGTCCCCACCGCGGCGCAGCGGCCCGGGCAGGAACCGGTTCTCCGGTCGGAGCGTCCACGTGTACACCGCGAGGCCCACGGCGTGCGCACGGTCGACGATCGCGCTCCGGACCGGCGTCGGGTCCTCGAGCGCGACGCTGTCCACCCCGGCCATCAGCGTGCCGAGGTCGACGCTGATGCCGTGGAACTCGGTCGCGAACGACGCGAGCGCGTCCTCGGAACGCTCCGCGGCGTAGGTGGGGGCGAGCGATCCGTGGGACGCGACCTCGTCGGCGGCGCTGCCACGGGCCTCCTGGAGGTACACCAGCCGACCACCCGTGTGCCGCTCGCGCAGGTCGCGGAGCACGCCCTTCTCGAAGCTCTCGACCGTGAGCCGCTCGTCACGGCGCCACCCGGCGTCACCGAGCGCGCGGTCGACGAGTTCGCCCATCGGGAAGCCCGCGCGGTCGAAGAACGCCGCGTGCTTGACCTCGGCGACCAGCCCGACCGGACGAGGCGCGGCGTCGAGGATCGCGAGCAGGTCCTCGAGGCGCAGGATCGGCTCCTCGCCGTCGTGCTCGGCCGACCCGGGCCGCAGCGCGGGAAGACGTTCCCGGGTGCGGAGCGTCTGCAGCTCGGCCCAGGTGAAGTCCTCGGTGAACCAGCCGGTCAGGCTCTGGCCGTCGACGGTCTTCGTCGTGCGCAGGTGCCGGAACTCCGGGTGGTCCGCGACGTCGGTGGTGCCGGACACCTCGTTCTCGTGGCGGAGCACGAGCACGCCGTCCTTCGTGGGCACCAGGTCCGGCTCGATCGCGTCGGCACCGAGCTCGATGGCGAGTTCGTACGCGCTCCGCGAGTGCTCGGGGCGGTAGCCGGACGCACCGCGGTGGGCGATCACGAGGGTCATGGCGCGACCCTACTGGGCCAGGGTGACGGCGGACCGTCCTGTGTCGCGGGACACACGCGCCCGGCCGGAGCCCGTGCATCTCAGCATCGGCGCTGACCATCGCTGCATGACCGTCCGATCGCTCTCCACCGCCGTCGAGGCCAGGATCGACCGTGCCGCCCGCCGACTGCTCGACGCCGGGCACCAGCCGCACCGGCCCGTCCGGCTGTTCGTCACCGAGTTCCTGGTGTTCGGCGCGAAGCAGGCGTGGGCGTGCGCGTTCGGGGCGCTGCTGCTCGGTTCGATGGCCGTGGCCTCGCTGACCGTGCCGGGGGCGTTCCGGAACGACGCGCTGACCGTCGTGGCGGTGCTGCTGCAGCTCGGCATGCTCGTGTTCGGGCTCGAGACTGTGCGGGAACTCCGGGTCGTCCTGCTCTTCCACGTCGTCGGCACCGCCATGGAGGTCTTCAAGACGCACATGGGCTCGTGGTCGTACGAACCCGGCGGGCTGTTCGTGATCGCCGGGGTCCCGCTGTTCTCCGGGTTCATGTACGGCGCGGTCGGGTCGTACATGGTCCGTGTGCACCGCCTGTTCGACCTGCGGTTCGACCGGTACCCGCGGCAGTGGTTGCTCGCGGTCGTCGCTGCCGGCGTGTACCTGAACTTCTTCGGGCACCACTTCCTGCCCGACGCCCGCTGGGTCCTGCTCGCACTCGTCGTCCTGCTCTTCGCCCGCACGACCATGCACGTCCGGATCCACCGATCGACGATGCGCATGCCGGTACTCGTCGCCATGGGACTCGTCGCCGTGTTCATCTGGTTCGCCGAGAACGTCGCGACCTGGGCCGGAGCGTGGAGCTACCCCGCGCAGCTCGCCGTCTGGCACCCGGTGGCCCCGACGAAGATCGTGGCCTGGTTCCTGCTCATGACGATCTCGGTCGCGCTCGTCACCTGGCTCTACCCGGCGGTGCCGTCGGGCTCGGCGCTGCCGTCCGGCTCGGCGCGTTGGACGGCGGACTCTCGACGACTTCGAGGCGCGCGCGCAGCGGGTGCCCATAGGCTGCCGTCGTCAGGGCCTCCGGGCCCGCGTCCGCTCGCCGCGAATCCTCAGCCTTCCGCGACCGAGCGCACCTAGGCTGAGAGGACTCATATCTCCTAGGAAGAGGACACCATGGCCTTCAAGCCCGGTTTCGACCAGTCCCCCGCCTTCAACGCCCAGGGACCCAACACCTGGGGCGGGCGTGGCGCTGGTCAGCAGCAGGCCGGCTGGGGACAGACCCCGCAGCAGGCACAGGGCGGGATGACCCCCGAGCAGCTGCAGTACATGTACGACCGCCCGGCGGCATCGACGGTCGACACCGACCGCATGTCGTACGAGGACACCATCGTCAAGACGCTGCTCGCCTTCGGCGTGCTGCTCGTCGGTGCGGTGGCCGGTTGGAACCTGCCCCCGATCGTGTGGATCGTCGGCGCGATCGTCGGGTTCGTCCTGGCGCTCGTGAACACCTTCAAGAAGAAGCCGTCGCCGGGTCTGATCCTGACGTACGCGTTCTTCGAGGGGCTCTTCGTCGGCGGGATCTCGAACTTCTTCGAGTACAACTTCACCCAGACTGGCGGCATCGTCGCCCAGGCCGTGTTCGGCACCCTCGGGGTGTTCGCGGTCACGCTGCTCCTGTTCCTGTCGGGCAAGGTCCGTGCGACCCCGAAGGCCACCCGCTTCTTCCTCATCGCGATCGTCGGGTACATGGCGTTCTCGCTCGTGAACCTCGTCCTGATGTGGACCGGTGTGACCCAGAGCGCCTTCGGCCTCATGGGTGTGACGTTGTTCGGTATCCCGCTCGGCGTCCTCATCGGCATCTTCGTCGTGGTCATGGCGGCGTACTCGCTGATCCTCGACTTCGACCAGATCAAGACCGGTGTCCAGCGTGGCGCCCCGAAGATCTACGCGTGGACCGCGGCGTTCGGCCTCATCGTGACGCTCGTCTGGCTGTACCTCGAGATCCTGCGCATCCTCGCCATCGTCGCGAGCAGCGCGCGCAACTAGTACCACCGCGTACACGAAGGGCCCCGGCGCTGCCGGGGCCCTTCGTCGTTCCCGGGGTGCTGTGGGCGGGAGCGGCGGCAGCGCCAGTGGTCGCAACACCCCGCCGGTCGCCCGGCGAGTGGTCACGAAGTGTCGCCCGGGCCGGGGCCAATCGACAGTTCGTGACCGCTCGGCACCGGGCCCGCGGGGTGTTGTCGCCACTCGACCACCCCCAGCAGCACCCATTCCCCCGGCAGCGCCGCCCCCGGACGCGCGGAGGCCCGGCACGCAGGGCGTGCCGGGCCTCCGGTCGTTCAGGGGAGCGTCACTCCCACTCGATCGTCCCCGGCGGCTTCGACGTGACGTCGAGCACGACCCGGTTGACGTCGGGCACCTCGTTCGTGATGCGGTTCGAGATCTTCGCGAGCACGTCGTACGGCAGGCGCGTCCAGTCGGCGGTCATGGCGTCCTCGGACGAGACCGGACGGAGCACGATCGGGTGCCCGTAGGTCCGGCCGTCACCCTGGACACCCACGGAGCGGACGTCGGCGAGCAGGACGACCGGGCACTGCCAGATCTCCCCGTCGAGGCCCGCTGCGGAGAGTTCCTCGCGCGCGATCTTGTCGGCGGCGCGGAGCAGCTCGAGCCGCTGCTTGTCGACCGAACCCACGATGCGGATGCCGAGCCCCGGTCCGGGGAACGGCTGGCGGCCGACGATGACCTCGGGCAGACCGAGCTCGCGACCGACGGCACGGACCTCGTCCTTGAAGAGCGCACGGAGCGGCTCGACGAGCTCGAAGGTCATGTCCTCGGGCAGGCCGCCCACGTTGTGGTGCGACTTGATGTTCGCGGTACCCGCTCCGCCGCCGGACTCGACGACGTCGGGGTAGAGGGTGCCCTGCACGAGGAACTTGACCTCGCCGTCGTCACCGTCCCCACGCGCCTCGAGCACGAGTGCCTCGGCTGCGGCCTCGAACGTGCGGATGAACTCGCGCCCGATGATCTTGCGCTTCTGCTCGGGGTCGCTCACACCGGCGAGGGCGTCGAGGAACTGCTGCTCGGCGTCGATCGTGATGAGCCGGACACCGGTGGAGGCGACGTAGTCCTCTTCGACCTGCTTGCGCTCGTCGGCACGGAGGAGCCCGTGGTCGACGAAGACGCAGGTGAGCTGGTCACCGACGGCCTTGTGCACGATGGCTGCGGCGACGGCGGAGTCGACACCGCCGGACAGGCCGGCGATCACACGGTTCGACCCGACCTGGGCCTGGATCCGGGCGACCTGCTCGTCGATGACGTTGCTCGAGTTCCAGTCGCCGGGCAGACCGGCGGCGCGGTGCAGGAAGTTCTCGAGGACGGCCTGGCCGTGCTCGGAGTGCTTCACCTCGGGGTGCCACTGCACGCCGTAGAGCTTGCGCTCGTCGGACGCGAAGGCCGCGACGGGGGTCGACGCGCTCGACGCGAGGACCTCGAAGCCCTCGGGGGCCTTCGCCACGGAGTCGCCGTGCGACATCCACGTGACCTGGGACCCGGGCTGCCCGCCGAGCAGGACGCTGTCGGTGCCGCTGACGTCGACGGACGTCGCGCCGTACTCACGCAGGCCGGTGTTCGCGACCTCGCCACCGAGGGCGGTCGCCATGGCCTGGAAGCCGTAGCAGATGCCGAGCACGGGGACGCCGAGGTCGAGGATGTCGCCGTCGAGGGACGGTGCACCTTCTTCGTACACGGACGACGGACCACCGGACAGCACGATGGCTGCGGGGTCCTTCGCGCGGATCTCCTCCGCCGTGATGGAGTGCGGGACGATCTCGCTGTAGACGTTCGCTTCACGGACCCGACGCGCGATGAGCTGCGCGTACTGGGCCCCGAAGTCGACGACGAGGACGGGACGCTGTTCGGTCTCGCTCACCGAGCGGCCTCCTTCTCACGCTGCTGGGCAGCGATCAGCTCGTGGTAGGTGTCCATGGCCTTCTGCTGCATGCGGTGTTCGACCACGAAGGACATGAACGGGATGATGCCACCGAGGGCGATGAGCAGGAAGCGGGAGGGCTTCCAGCGCATGATGCTCCACAGACGGAAGTCCGTGAAGAGGTAGAGGACGTACAGCCAGCCGTGCGCGATGAGGATCGCGATCGACAGGTTGAACGTGCCGGGTGCTTCGCCGGCCGTGCCGTTCGGCACGAAGAACGGGCCGTTGCCGAGCTGCATCTCGAGCTGGAGCGGCGTGTACTTGATGATGACCTCGATCACGAGGGCCAGCAGCAGCACACCGGTGATGTACGCGGAGACGCGGTACCACTTCACCGCACCCGGGATCTTCGGGATGTCGCGGGTTCGGACGGTCAAGGCCATGACGACCAGCCTACCGTCGGTCCGCGAGGGCCCCGTCGACGCTGAGGGCAGCCTCACGCCGCTCCTCTTCCTCGCGCTCCCAGGCGTCCTTCACGAACCGGTACCAGAGGAACACCGCGAAGCCGGCGAAGACGACCCACTCGATCGCGTAGAACAGGTTCAGCCAGTCGAACTGGACCTCGCGCGACGGCGCCCGGTCGGCGATGGTGCCGAGGTCGGCGGCCTGCGCGGTGGCACCGTCGGCGACGACGTACCCGAGGTACATCCGGTCGTCGAACGCCTTCCAGGTGTTCACGAAGCGCGCGGGTGCCACGGCGGAGTACTCCGCCTGCTTGTAGGTGTCCTGGTCGGGCGACTCGGCGGGGTAGTACCGGCCCTGCACCGTGAGCGTCTGCCCGTCCGTCAGGCGGTCACCACCGGCGACCGCAGCCGACCGTTGGTCGGACCACCCGATGACGACCGGGAGGCTCGCCCCACCATCCGAGTCCACCAAGTGCCCGACGGTCTGGTACGTCCCACCCCCGGTGCGGCCGGTCAGGATCGTGGTGTCGCCGGCGACGAACGTGCCGGTGACGGTGACCTTCTGGCCGGCGATGGTCTCGCTCGCGGGTTCTTCCGGGGCGGTGACCGCCTCGAGCGTCTTGCGGGTCTCGGTGGTCGCCGGCAGCGGCTTGCCGTTGGCGATGCTCCGCTCGAGCTGCCACTTGCCCAGCCCGGCGAACACCGCCGCGAGCACGAGCGCCAGCAACAGCAGCGCGATCCACCTCGGTCGTCGGGCAACGGCCCACATCTGTATCAGTACTCCGGATCGCGCTGTCGGACCGGACGCTCAGGGCGCTCGGTGGGGATCTCGACGGGCGACGTGACGGGTTCGTCGGTCGCCTCCGGTGACCCATTCTCCTGCTCGTCCCTGCCAGCGGCCTCCACGAGCGCGAACTCCTCCGCGAACTGGCGGTCCCGCTCGGCACGGCGGACCGCGGCGGCGGACGCTGCCTCGGCCTCCTCGGCCTCTGCTGCCTCGGCGGCGGCAGCCGCAGCGACCGCACGGCGACCACCGAGTCGTCCGCGCAGGCGGGCGAGGCGGGCGGGGCGCACCACGAGGCGGCCGATCCGCTCCGAGTTCACCGCGAGCAGCGGCCCGAGGATCGCCATGACGAGGACGTAGAGGCCCGCGAACGCGGTGATCCGGGCCTCCAGTCCGGCGGCAGCCGAGAGCGTCGCGAGGATCAGCGCGAACTCGCCACGGTTCACCAGGATGACGGCAGTGTTGATCCCCTGTTGGACGTTGAAGCCGTTCATGCGCGCGACGATCTGCCCGGCGACCGCGTTGAGCACGACCGTCATGCCGATCGCACCGAGGACCGGCCAGAGCACCTCGCCGAAGGTCGACAGGTCGAGGCCGAGGCCGAAGTTCACGAAGAAGAACGCGGCGAAGACGTCACGCATCGGCAGGGCGAGCTGTTCGATGCGGTCGCGGTACCGGGTGGCGCCGCAGAGCAGCCCGATGACGAACGCGCCGATGGCGTCGGTCACGCCGAGCAGGTCGCCGATGCCACCGAACATCACGGCGAGCCCGAAGAACAGCACCGTGAAGAGTTCGTCGTCACGCGTCGCGAAGATCTTCGACACCCACTTGCCGGCGAACCGGGCGAGCGTGAACATCACGATGAGGAAGCCGAACGCGAGCGCGAGCTTGCCGACGACGGCCCAGGCGTTGGTGTCGCCGGACAGCACGACGGAGACGATCGCCAGGTAGACGGCGATGAAGACGTCCTCGATGACCGTGACGCCCAGGATCATCGGGGTCTCGTCGTTCGCGAGTCGTCGCAGCTCGATGAGGAGCTTCGTCACGATCGCGCTCGACGAGGTGGCCGTCATGCCAGCGATGATCAGGGCTTCACGGGTGCCCCAGCCGAGCGAGAACCCGAACGCGAACCCGACGCCCATGTTGATGACGACGTAGGTGCCGCCGGACACCAGGAGCTTGCCGGCGTTGCCGTAGAACTCCTCTTGGTCGAACTCCAACCCGAGGTTGAACAGCAGCAGGATGAGCCCGAACGTCGCGATGAGCTCGATCGTGTGCGACTCGACGTTCAGGCCGATCCACGGCGTGTGCGGGCTCGCGATGAGCCCGACGATCATGTAGATCGGGATCGCCGGCAGACCGATGGTCTTGCCGAGCCGCCCGAGCACGTAGGCGATGACGAACAGCACACCGATGGTGAGCAGTTCACCGCCCAGGTGCATGCGCTAGCTCTTCCGCGGGGCCTCGGCCGATGCGGCCGCAAGCTCTCCGCTGCGGTAGAAGGAGAAGGCCTTGGCGACCTTCTCGGGGGAACCGGCGACGACGATGGTGTCACCGGGGAAGACGACGAAGTCCGGCGAGGGTGCCGGGTTGGCGCTGTCGCCACGGACGACGGCCACGACGGTCAGGCCGATGAAGCCGGAGTCGTGCAGGTCGCCGAGCGGCTTGCCGGCGATCGCGTCGTCGTAGTCGACCGAGAACCAGTCGATGGACAGCCCGGGGATCTCGTCGAGCTTGTCGAGGCCCTCGGTGATCCGGGTGCCGCCCAGGAGTTCGGCGAGGGTGTGCGCCTCGTCCTCGCTGAGGCGCAGCGAGACCTTCTCGGACTTGTCCGCGCCGTCGGAGACGTCGGCGAACGAGATGAGGTCGGAGTGACCCGACCGGTGCGTGATGACACCGCACTTGCCACCGTCGTCGGTGTAGAAGCTGTGCAGCACGCCGACTCCGGGGAGTTTGACGCGATGGACGTCGACCATGATGGCTCCCTTTTCGAGTACGCCCATGCTAACCACCGCACGGCCCCGCGCATTCCGGTCGCTACTGTTCTGTGGATGGGGAGAACTCGGATCGTCGTCGGGGTCGTCGGGACGCTGGTCGTCACGCTGTACGCGGGGTTGCTGGCGCTCAACGCGCTCGTGCTCGATCCGCTCGGCGCGGTGCCGGGGCAGTCGCTCGGTGCGATCTACGGTCACCTCGACGCGCAGGGGTACCAGGTGCGGACCGACGTCGTGACAGTACTCGTCATCGCGGCGGTCGGCATCGCGTTGGCGGTCACGGTCCTGATCGTGACGCTGGTCCGGCGGACGACGGCACACGTCGCCGCCGCCTGGCTGCTGGCGATCGTGGCCGCCGGCGCCGTCCAGGTGTTCGGTTCCGGTTTCCAGCTCGGGATGGACGTGGCCGACGGCTACGGCATCGGCGGCGAGGACCACACCATCTGGGCCGGTGTCCTCTACGTCACCAGCCTCGTCGCGCTGCTCGCGATCCCCGTCGTGCTCGTCGCCGGCGAGCGACGCCGTGGCCGCACCGTGTCGGGGACGCTGGCCGTCTGACGGACGCGCCACGGGCCTCCCGTCCGGAGTTCCCGGTCTGGGCCCACGCCGCCGGTTCCGGGGCGACGCGCCAGCGGTGTCACGGCCGTGCCGGTGGGGAGAGGCCCGTGGCCCCGTCCGCAACGCGGGTCGCTACTCCGGCTCGCTCGTCTTCTCCCCCACGACCTGCTCGTCGGACGCCTTCGCGCCCTCCGCGCCGCTGCTGCGGCCGCCGCCCACGACGACGTCGTCCTCGTCGAAACCGAACGCGATGTCCGGTGCCTCGAGCCGCACCCGGTCCGCGCTCTCGTCGTCGGGCTGCAGCTGCGACTCGCGTTCCGCGGCCACACGCTTCAGGTAGTTCGACACCTCGTGCTCGGTGGTCTCCTGGTCCCAGCCGAGCACGTCGGCCATGAGCTTCGCGGCGACCGGGGCCGCCGACTCACCACGGTCCCAGGCCTCGATCGAGATGCGGGTGCGGCGGGCGAGGACGTCCTCCAGGTGCAGGGCCCCCTCGTGCGAGGCGGCGTACACGACCTCGGCACCGATGTAGTCGTCGGCTCCCGGCAGCGGCTCGGCCAGGGCAGGGTCCTGCTCGACGAGCTGCAGCACCTCGGTGGCCAGGGTGCCGTAGCGGTTCAGCAGGTGCTCGATGCGGACCTTGTGCACGTTGAAGCTGC
Organism: Curtobacterium sp. PhB25; assembly: GCF_004365375.1. Taxonomy (NCBI): domain Bacteria; kingdom Bacillati; phylum Actinomycetota; class Actinomycetes; order Micrococcales; family Microbacteriaceae; genus Curtobacterium; species Curtobacterium sp. PhB25. The sequence continues at coordinate 25,522 of NZ_SODR01000003.1, forward strand.
GGGCGGTCCGTGCGCGACGGTTCCACGCGGCCGGGTAGCCCTCGGCCCCGAGCAGTGGGATGTCCTCGGTCGTCGACGCCGGGATCTTGCCGTCCATCGCGGCGACGGCCTCGTCGATGGCGTCCTTGCCCATCACCCGGTAGGTCGTCCACTTGCCGCCGGCGACCACGACGAGCCCGGGCACCGTGTGCGCCACCACGTGCTCGCGGCTCAGCTTCGAGGTCTGGTCGGACTCCCCCGCCAGCAGGGGACGGAGCCCGGCGTAGACGCCCTCGACGTCCTCACGGGTGAGCGGGACGCGGAGCACCTTGTTGACGTGCTCGAGGATGTAGTCGATGTCGGCCGCGGTCGCCGCCGGGTGCGCCTTGTCGAGGTACCAGTCGGTGTCGGTCGTGCCGACCAGCCAGTGCCGGCCCCACGGGATCACGAACAGCACGCTCTTCTCGGTGCGCAGGATCATGCCCATGTTCGACTGGAACCGGTCGCGCGGGATGACGAGGTGCACGCCCTTCGACGCCCGCACCTTGAACTGCCCGCGGGTGCCGATCATCGCCTGGGTGTCGTCCGTCCAGACGCCCGTGGCGTTCACGACCTGCTTCGCGCGGATCTCGAAGCGCTCGCCGGTCTGGATGTCGTGGGCCTGGGCGCCGACCACGCGCTCCCCGACCTTGATGAAGCCCTCGATCCGGATGCGGCTCGCCGCATGGGCGCCGTACGATGCCGCGGTGCGGACGAGCGAGGCGACGTAGCGGGCGTCGTCGACCTGGGCGTCGTAGTAGGTCATGCCGCCGACGAAGGCGTCCTTCTTGAGCGACGGCATGGAACGGAGAACCTGCGTGCGGCTGAGGTGCCGGTGGTGCGGGACCCCGGGCGGACGACCGCCGGACCAACTGAAGGCGTCGTACATCGCCATGCCGATGCCGATGTAGAACCGCTCCCACACGCGGTGGTTGAGCGGGTACAGGAAGCGCACCGGCTTCACCAGGTGCGGGGCGATCCGCTGCAGCAGCAGACCGCGTTCGATGAGGGCCTCGCGCACGAGCCCGAAGTTCAACTGCTCCAGGTAACGGATGCCACCGTGCACGAGCTTCGACGAACGGCTCGACGTGCCGGAGCCCCAGTCACGGGCCTCGACGATGCCGACGGTCAGGCCGCGGGTGACGGCGTCGAGCGCACTGCCCGCACCGACGATGCCGCCGCCCACGACCAGGACGTCGAGTTCCTTCGTCTTGAGGGTCTCGATCGCCGCCGCGCGTTCGTCGGGGCCGAGCTTGGCCGCGGGGTCGAACCCCGCCCCCGGCACGACGTCGCCAGGACGTCCGGCCGAACTGGTCTGCTTCGTGGTGCTGGACTTCGCCATCGTCGCCTCCGGGTCACGGTCGGCGCCGAAGCGTCACCCGCGTCGGTGCGCGGGTGCCACCAGGATCACTGGTGGTACGGCGCCACGACCACTTCTACTCGCTGGAACTCCTTGACGTCGGAGTATCCGGTCGTCGCCATCGAGCGGCGCAGCGCACCGACGAGGTTGGCGCGGCCGTCGAACGTCGGGGTCGGGCCGTTCAGCACGTTCTCGAGCGGGGCGATCGTGCCCACCTCGACCCGGCGGCCGCGGGGCAGCTCCGGGTGGTGCGCCTCGGCACCCCAGTGGAACCCGCCACCCGGTGCCTCGGTGGCACGGGCGAGCGCGGTGCCGAGCATGACGGCGTCCGCACCGACCGCGATCGCCTTGACGACGTCGCCGGCGGTGTCGAGACCGCCGTCGGCGATGACGTGCACGTAGCGGCCACCCGACTCGTCGAGGTAGTCACGACGAGCACCCGCGACGTCGGCGACCGCGGTGGCCATCGGCGCGTGGATGCCCAGCGCGGCACGCGTGGTGGACGCAGCGCCGCCGCCGAAGCCGACGAGGACACCGGCAGCACCCGTGCGCATGAGGTGCAGCGCCGACGTGTACGTCGAGGCACCGCCCACGATCACCGGGACGTCGAGCTCGTAGATGAACTTCTTGAGGTTGAGGGGCTCTTCGTTCTGCGACACGTGCTCGGCCGAGACCGTCGTGCCGCGGATGACGAACAGGTCGACACCGGCGTCGACGACCGTCTTCGAGAACTCCTGCGTGCGCTGCGGGCTGAGCGAGCCGGCGACCGGCACCCCGGCGGCACGGATCTCGGCCAGGCGCGCGGTTATCAGCTCCGGCTTGATCGGCTCGGAGTAGATCTCCTGCATGCGCTTGGTGACGTTGCCGTCGGTGAGCGACTTGATCTCGTCGTAGTAGGGCGTCGGGTCCTCGTAGCGGGTCCACAGCCCCTCGAGGTCGAGGACGCCCAGGATGCCGAGCTTGCCCATCTGGATGACCGTGGCCGGCGAGGACACGGAGTCCATCGGCGCGGAGAGGATCGGCGACGCGAAGGTGAACGCGTCGATCGACCACTGCACGCTGACGTCGCGCGGGTCACGCGTGCGCCTGGAGGGGACCACCGCGATGTCGTCGAACGCGTACGCCCGACGTCCGCGCTTGCCTGCACCGATCTCGACTTCGCTCACCCGGCAAGCCTACCGGGCAGGTCCGGGGGCGTGCACGGACCGGACGGTGCGGACCGGACGGCGGGGCGCGGTCAGCGGGGGCGGCGCGGGGTCCGGCGTCGCTTGCGGAGCACCCGCAGCACGAAGCCGAGCAGGAGCGCGAGCACCACGAGCACGACCAGGAGCGCAGCCGCCACCTTCACGAGCAGCGCCGCACCGACGAACAGCGCGATGAAGACCACCCACACCAGGGCGTCCATCGCGCCCGCCGACAGTCTCTGCACCTGCGGAACGATACCGACCCGGCGGACGCGGGGCGGGCCTCCCGGCAGAACCGGAGCCGGCCACGCACCGGGGCGGGCCAACAGACGACCGCACGCAGGAGCGGGGCCGTGCGGCGCGAAGCGACCACGCACGGCCCCACCCGTCGCGGATACCACCCCCACAGCGGTACCCGCAGTCGACACAGTGCGCTAGCGCCCCGCGTCGACGTCCTTGGCGAGCGTCCCGAGGTACAGCTCGATGACCTTCGGGTCGTCCGCGAGTTCCTTCCCCGTGCCCGAGTACGCGTTCCTCCCCTGGTCGAGCACGTACCCACGATCGCAGATCTGCAGACAGCGTCGCGCGTTCTGCTCCACCATGACGATCGACACACCGGCCTTGTTGATCCGGCGGGTCCGCAGGAACGTCTCGTCCTGCCGCACCGGGGACAGCCCGGCACTCGGCTCGTCGAGCAGCAGCACCTTCGGGTCCATCATCAGCGCACGCGCCATGGCGACCGACTGCCGCTCACCGCCGGACAGGGACCCCGCCCGCTGGCCGCGGCGCTGCGCGAGCACCGGGAACAGGTCGTAGATGACCTCGAGGCGCTCCGCGAACTTGCGGGGCCGCAGGTACAGCCCCATCTGCAGGTTCTCCTCGATGGACAGCGACGGGAACACGTTGTTCGTCTGCGGGACGAAGCCGACGCCGGCCTGCACGAGCTTGTTCGCCTTGAGGTTCGTGATGTCCTCACCCTGCAACGTGACCGACCCCTCGCGGATCGACACGAGACCGAACAGGGCCTTGAGCAGCGTGGACTTGCCCGCGCCGTTCGGCCCGATGATCCCGATCAGCTCACCGGGGTAGCAGTCCAGGTCGCAGCCGTTCAGGATGTTCACCCCCGGCAGGTAGCCGGCGACGAGGTTCTTCGCGCTCAGCACCGGCTCGCGTTCCAGCGTGGCGGTGCTCGCCTTCGGCGCTTCCGGACTGGAGGCGCTGCTCGCGTTCGTGGGGTCGACTGCGTCCGTCATCGGGTCTTCTCCTCTGCTGCTGCGTCCGCCGCGTCTTCTTCCGCGACTTCCTCCGCCAGTTCCTCGAAGGTCTCCTCGGTGAGGAGCGAGTCGTCACCCAGGTCGGTGTCGTGGTGCGCGCCCAGGTACGCGTCGATGACCGCCTGGTCGTCCATCACGGTGTCGGCCGGGCCCTCGGCGACGACCTTGCCCTCGGCCATCACGACCACCCAGTCCGAGATGTGCCGGACCATGTGCATGTCGTGCTCGACGAACAGCACGGTCATGCCGTCGTCGCGCAGGGACTGGATGTGCCCGAGCAGCGACTGGGTCAGCGCGGGGTTCACGCCCGCCATCGGCTCGTCGAGCATGATCATCGTCGGGTCGGACATCAGTGCCCTGGCCATCTCGAGGAGCTTCCGCTGGCCGCCCGACAGCGACCCGGCGTAGTCGTCCGCCTTGTCGTCGAGCTTGAAGCGGGCGAGGAGGTCCTCGGCCTTCGCGGTGATCTCCCGCTCGCGCTTCGCCCACACCGGCTTGATCAGCGCGGCGAAGAAGTTCTCGCCGGGCTGGTCGCGGGCGCCGAGCAGCATGTTCTGCATCACGGTGAGCCGCGACAACGCCTTCGTCAGCTGGAAGGTGCGGACCATGCCGCGGTTGGCGATGTGGGTCGCGCTGGTCTTCTGCAGCGTGGCGCCGTTGAACTGCGTCCTGGCACCGGGGCTGGGCTTGTCGAAGCCGGTCAGCAGGTTGAAGAAGGTCGTCTTGCCGGCGCCGTTCGGGCCGATCAGGGCGGTGATGGAGCCGCGCTGGACCTCGAGGTGGTCGACGTCCACGGCGGTCATGCCGCCGAAGTGCCGGGTGACGCCGTCGACCGTGAGGATCGGGTCGGCCTTCGTGTAGCCGTAGGTCTCAGACACTGAACGTCAGCTCCTTCTTGTTGCCGAGCAGGCCCTGTGGTCGGAACACGATCAGGAGCATGAGCGCGACGCCGACGAGCACGTACGAGAACTGCTCGGCCTGCTGGGCGTTCATGATCGAGTCGGGGATGAAGTCGCCGGCCAGGGTGCGGATGAAGAGCCGGACGACGAAGAACAGCACTGCGCCGAGCACCGGACCGAACACCGTCGCGGCACCGCCGAGGATGAGCGCCGTCCAGATGAAGAACGTCATCGAGCGGCCCATGGCGTCCGGTTGCACCGAACTCGGCAGGACGTAGATGATCCCCGCCAGCGCTCCGAGCGCACCACCGAAGACGAGCGCCTGCATCTTGTACGAGTAGACGTTCTTGCCGAGGGAGCGGACGGCGTCCTCGTCCTCGCGGATCGCCTTCAGGACACGGCCCCAGGGGCTGCGCATGAGCAGGAAGAGCACGAAGGTGAACAGCGCGACGAGGGCCCAGGCGGCGATGCGGATCCACCAGCCGTTGACGCCGTTGTTCGCGTAGGTGAACCAGAGGATGGTCGTGGTGCCGTCCGGCAGCGGGCTCAGGGCGGTGAACGGGTCGCGGTAGCTCGATCCGGTGATGCCGTTGGAGCCACCCGTCGTCGTGGTCAGCAGGCTGGAGCGGCCGACCATGCGGATGATCTCGGCGCCGGAGATCGTCACGATCGCCAGGTAGTCGCCGCGGAGCCGCAACGTGGGAACGCCGAGGATGATCGCGAACACGATGGCGACGAGCAGGGCGATGAGCACGGCCATCACGAACGGCAGCCCGTTCGTGATCGAGATCGCGAAGCCGTAGGCGCCGAGCAGCAGGAACGCCGCCTGCCCCATGTTCACGAGCCCGGTCAGGCCGAAGTGCACGTTCAGTCCGATGGCCGCCAGGGCGAACGCCGCCGTGGTCGGGGCGAGGGCCTCCTGGGTGAGCGAGGACAGCAGGTTGAGGATGTAGTCCATGCGCGTGCTCCCTTAGCCGACCCGCTCGGCGCGGCCGAAGATGCCCTGCGGCCGGAACAGCAGGATGAGGATGAGGATGACGAGGGCGGTGGCGTACTTGAAGTCACCGGGGAGCACGAGGTTCGTGAGCTCGACGACGACGCCGATGATCATCGACCCCACCAGCGCGCCGTAGGCCGTGCCGAGACCACCGAGGGTCACCGAGGCGAACATGAGCAGGAGCAGCTGCAGGCCGGTCTGCCAGTTCACGCCGTTCAGCACAAGGCCGAGCATCACGCCGGACAGGCCGGCGAGACCGGCGGCGAGGGTCCACACGAACCGGATGACCCGGTCGACGTCGATGCCGGACGCCGCGGCGAGCGCCGGGTTGTCCGACACTGCGCGGGTGGCCCGGCCGAAGCGGGTCTTCGCCAGGAACAGGCCGGTGGCGATCAGGACGACCAGCGCGATGCCCATCGCCACGTAGGACTGCACCGTGAGCGTGACCCCGGCGAACCGGACGGTCTCGGGGTTGCCCTGCTGGATTCGGACGGTCGCGGCGCCGAAGAAGTACTGGAACGCGTACTGGGCGGCGATCGACAGACCGATCGTCACGATCATGAGCTGCGTGAGGCTGATCCGCTTGCGCCGCAGTGGCCGCCAGATCCCGGCGTCCTGCAGGTACCCGGTCGCCGCGCACAGCAGCGTGACGACGATGCCGGTCACCCAGATGTTCCAGCCGAGCTGGTTCGCGAACACGTAGGCCAGCAGCCCGCCGAGGGTGACCTGCTCGCCGTGCGAGAAGCTCGACAGCCCCGTCGTGCCGTAGATGAGCGAGAGGCCGATCGACGCCAGCGCGATGAGCAGGCCGAGGCGGATCCCCGAGGCGAACTGCTGCCAGGCCCGCTGCGGGCTGACGCTCGACGAGTCCGTCGTGGTCGTGGCGCCCTTCTGGTCGGACAGCTGGAAGATCTGCCCGACGTTGGCGTTCAGGGTCGCCTGGACCTTGCGTTCCGCGTCCGCCGCGTTCGTCAGGTACTGGCCCTTCGGCAGGGTGTCCTGGTCGACGCTCACGGTGTACTCGCCGGCCTCGTCGACGCTGACCGACCAGCGGCCGTCGGCGTTCGTGGTGGCGGTCTCGGCGAAGCCGCCGGGCCCGTCGACGTCGACGTCGACGTCGTCGGCCGGTTCCCGCTCGGAGTCGGTGATCGTGCCCTGGATGCACCCGTTCGTCGGGCTGACGGTGCAGGCCTGGCTGGTCGCCGGTGCCGACGTGGCACTGAAGGCCGGCAGGGTGACCGCCCAGTCGATCAGGAAGGTCGCCAGGAACGCGGCGACGAGCACGGCCGCCAAGACCGGTCGTCGCCGGGCCTGGCGGAGGCGGAACAGGCGCGGCTGCGCCCGTCCCGGAGGAGTGATGGATCCCACGGAAGAGCCTCTCGTTCGGATGTCGAGTGACGCTATGGGGATTGTGTGACACCCGTGTTTCCAACTCGTTCCCGCTGTGAGTCGTCGCGCAACCGTGACCTGTGTGGAGGAGAGCCGCGATCCGTTCTCCCAGGCGGAACGCGGAATAGCGGGACGGCCCACGCGCGTTACCATGTCCTATCCGGAACCCGCCGTTGCGTTCTCGGTGTCTCGACCACTTCACTCGCCCACGAAGGGGACCCATGGACCAGCCGGATCCGTTCGGATTCATCGGACTCACGTACGACGACGTCATGCTCCTGCCGGGGCACACCGACGTCATCCCGAGCGAGGCGTCCACCGCGTCCCGGCTCACCAGGCGGATCTCCGTCAACGTCCCGCTGCTCTCCGCAGCGATGGACACCGTCACCGAAGCCCGCATGGCCATCGCCATGGCGCGGCAGGGTGGCATCGGGATCCTCCACCGCAACCTCTCCATCGAGGACCAGGCGGCCTACGTCGACAAGGTCAAGCGCTCCGAGTCGGGCATGATCACCAACCCGGTGACCACCACCCCGGACGCCACCGTGGCCGAGGTCGACGCGATCTGCGGGCAATTCCGGGTCTCCGGCCTGCCCGTGGTCGAAGCGGACGGCACCCTCGTCGGCATCATCACCAACCGCGACATGCGGTTCGTGGCGACGTTCGAGCAGTCGACCACCTTCGTGCGCGACGTCATGACCAAGGCGCCGCTGATCACCGCGATGGAGGGCATCGACCCCGAAGAAGCCATCGCGATCTTCGCGCAGCACAAGATCGAGAAGCTCCCGCTGGTGGACGCCGAGGGCAAGCTCCGCGGCCTCATCACCGTCAAGGACTTCGACAAGAGCGAGCAGTACCCGGACGCCACCAAGGACGACGAGGGCCGACTGCGCGTCGGTGCCGCGATCGGCTTCTTCGGCGACGCCTGGCAGCGTGCCGAGGCCCTGCGTGACGCGGGCGTCGACGTGCTCGTGGTCGACACCGCCAACGGCGAGAGCGAAGGCGTGCTCGACATGGTGCGCCGCCTCAAGGCAGACCCGTCCTTCGCGGACATCGACGTCATCGGCGGCAACGTCGCGACGCGTGCCGGTGCGCAGGCGCTCATCGACGCCGGTGTCGACGCCGTCAAGGTGGGCGTCGGACCCGGCTCGATCTGCACCACCCGCGTCGTCGCCGGCGTCGGCGTCCCGCAGGTCACCGCCGTGTACGAGGCGTCCCTCGCCGCGCGCGAGGCCGGCGTGCCGATCATCGCCGACGGTGGCCTGCAGTACTCGGGCGACATCGCCAAGGCCCTGGTGGCCGGTGCCGACACCGTCATGCTCGGTTCGCTGCTGGCCGGCACGGACGAGTCCCCCGGCGACCTGGTCTTCGTGGGCGGCAAGCAGTTCAAGGCGTACCGCGGGATGGGCTCCCTGGGCGCACTGCAGACCCGCGGCAAGAAGACCTCGTACTCGAAGGACCGCTACTTCCAGGCGGACGTCCCCAACGACGACAAGCTGATCCCCGAGGGCATCGAGGGCCAGGTGCCCTACCGCGGCTCGGTCGGCAACGTCGTGTACCAGCTCACCGGTGGACTCCGGCAGTCGATGTTCTACGTCGGAGGCCGGACCGTCCCGGAGCTCAAGGCCCGCGGCAAGTTCGTCCGCATCACGGCTGCCGGGCTCAAGGAGTCGCACCCGCACGACGTCCAGATGGTCGTCGAGGCACCGAACTACCGCAGCTGAGCCGACTGCACCCCGAACGCCCCGCTCCCCACCGGAGCGGGGCGGTCGTCGTCTGCCGGCAGTAGTGTCACGGCATGGTCAGCGCCGTCTCCCACACCACGATCGACTGCCGTGACGCCTTCGCTCTGTCGGAGTGGTGGAAGCAGGTCCTCGGCTACGTCGACATCGCCGACGACCCGAACGGCCCCGGGCACGAGGAGTGCATGATCACCGCTCCCGACGGCTCGCACCAGGTGCTGTTCATCCAGGTGCCCGAGGCGAAGTCCGTGAAGAACCGGATCCACTTCGACCTGCGTCCCACCGACCGCACGCGCGATGCCGAGGTGGAGCGGCTGCGGGGCATCGGTGCGACCGAACTCGCGGACCTCCGACACGACGACGGTGGGTGGGTGGTGTTCGCCGATCCGGAGGGCAACGAGTTCTGCGTGCTGCGTTCCGTGGCTGAACTCGACGGCTGACGCGCGGGCTGCGCGGCTCGCCGATCCCTGATCCTCCGCACAGAAACGATCACGGCTCGGTAACGAAACACTTTCCGTACCGCCCCGTCACACGGGCGAAACACCGGGACCCTACGTTTCTCGACATCCAGTGGAGGCGCCGCGTTCGACCCGAAGCGGCACGGCCTCCGCGCAGAGAAAGGGCTCCACGGATGATCAGAACCACCCGTGCCACCACGGCACTGGCGTTGGCAGGCGCAGCAGCCGTCCTGCTCGCCGCGTGTTCCACCACCAGCAGCGGCGACTCCCCTTCCAGCTCGGCGTCGAGCGATGCGAAGAAGGACCCCGCCGCCAGTTGCAAGGCCCCCGACACCCCCAGCACCGATGCGCTGAAGATCGGCACGATCCTGCCGCTCACCGGTTCGCTGGCGTACCTGAACCCGCCGGCCGAGTCCGGCGTCGGCCTCGCGGTGAAGGACATCAACGCCGCGGGCGGCGTCCTCGACAAGGACGTCACCATCGACCCGGCGACGGACTCGGGCGACAGCAACGACATGACCGTGTCGAGCTCGGCCGCGACGAAGCTCGTGAACGCGAAGGTCCCGGTCGCGATCGGTGCCGAGTCCTCGTCGGTCACGCTCAACGTCATCGACCAGCTCACCAGCAACTGCATCGTCGAGATCTCGCCCGCGAACACCGCGAGCGACCTGTCCGGCTACTCGTCGTACTACTACCGGACCGCTCCGCCGGACTCGGTGCAGGGCTCGGCGCTCGGTCAGCTCGTGACCGGTGACGGCAACGCCAAGGTCGCGTTCCTCGTCTTCAACGACACCTACGGCACGGGCCTCCGCAACTCGGTGCAGTCCGCGGTCGAGGCCTCGGGTGGCCAGGTCGTCTACGGCGGCAAGGGCGAGGGCCAGGAGTTCCCGCCCGGTCAGACCACGTTCTCGTCCGAGGTGACGGCCGCACTCGCAGCCAAGCCGGACGCGATCGTCGTCCTGGCCTTCGACGAGACGAAGTCGATCATCCCGGAGCTCGTCTCGCAGGGGAACACGGCGAAGATCTACATGTCCGACGGCAACACGGCCGACTACTCGAAGGACTTCGACAAGGGCACCCTGACCGGCGCCCAGGGCACCATCCCCGGTGCCTCGCCGAAGGACGACTTCAAGAAGCAGCTGTCCGCCTTCTACAAGGACTCGTCGAACAAGACGCTCGCCGACTACTCGTACGCGGCGGAGTCCTACGACGCCACCGTCCTCGCCGCGCTCGCTGCGGTGAAGGGCAAGGGCACCGACTCGGGCACGATCCAGGCCAACATGGCCGCGGTCTCCGGAGCGGACGGCGGCACCGAGTGCGCCACGTTCAAGGAGTGCGTCGCGCTCCTCGACGACGGCAAGGACATCCACTACACCGGCCCGTCCGGCATCGGTCCGTTCGACGACAACAACGACCCGTCGAGCGCCTACATCGGCATCTACAAGTTCGACGGCGACAACAAGCCCGTCTACCAGAGCGCCATCCAGGGCGCGGTCAAGAAGTAGGGCACCGGCTCCACCTCACGAAAGCGACAGTTCCCTGCGGATCATCCGCAGGGAACTGTCGCTTTCGCGTGTGGGACGGGCGGACGGGAGGCCCGGGGTGCGTCCGTCAGGCGGGCTCGGCCGGAGCAGGTGCGAGCGCTCGGCGACGGGACGCCCGCGCGGCGACGAACGAGTCCGCCGTCAGCACCACGAGCGCCAACCACACGATGCCGAAGCCGAACCAGCGCGCGGGCGGCATCGCCTCGTGCTGCACCACCACACCGACGAGCAACTGCATCACGGGCGCGAGGTACTGCGTCAGCCCGAGGGTCGACAGGCTCACCCGCCGCGCCGACGAGGCGAACAGCAGGAGCGGGACCGCCGTCGCCGGACCCGTGAGCACCGTCACGAGGACGTGCACCCAGCCCTCGCTCGTGAACGTCACGCCGCCGCCGAGCCCCGTCGCGCCGAGCACGACCAGCGCCACGACCGCGATCGGCAGCAGCCACACGGTCTCGATCGTCAGACCACTCAGCGCGTCGACCGTGCCGCCGACCCGCTTCTTCACCAGGCCGTACAGGCCGAACGAGCACGCCAGCACGAGCGAGATCCACGGCACCTGCCCGTAGCCGACGGCGATCACGACGACCGCCACGACGCTGATGCCGACCGCGGCCCACTGCGCCGGCCGCAGGCGTTCGCGGAGCACGACGACGCCGAGCGCGATCGTCACGAGCGGGTTGATGAAGTACCCGAGGGCGGCCTCGACCGTGTGGCCGGTCGTGGTCGCCAGGACGTACACGGTCCAGTTCACCAGGATGAGGACCGCGGCGAGCCCCATCACGGCCATCACCCGGCGCTGCGCCATCAGGGTGCGGGTCCGGAGCCACGAGCGGGTGACGGCGATCGCGACCGCGCAGAACACCAGCCCGAAGACGATCCGCCAGGCGACGATCTCGAACGCGCCGGCCGGGGCCATCGCCGCGAAGAGCAGGGGCATGAGGCCCCAGAGCCCGTACGCGATGATCGCCTGCACCACGCCGACGGATGCCTCGCTGCGGACGGGTCGCGCGGGACTCGGTTCACTCACGGAACCATCCTAGGAACGGCCACCGACGGGCCGGGCGTGCCACGGGCCTCCCGGTCGGAGCACGTGCACGCGACGGACCCGCCGGAAGCCCGCAGACGCACGAACGCCCCGCCGGCCGACAGGCCGAACGGGGCGTTCGCGTGGAGTACTGGACTCAGTTGACGACGACCGCGAGGACGTCGCGGGCCGACAGGACCAGCAGGTCCTCGCCCGAGTACTTGACCTCGGTTCCGCCGTACTTGGAGTAGATGACCTTGTCACCCACGGCGACGTCCAGCGGGACGCGGTTGCCGTTGTCGTCGATGCGACCGGGGCCCACGGCGACGACCTCGCCCTCCTGGGGCTTCTCCTTCGCGGTGTCGGGGATGACCAGACCGGATGCAGTGGTCTGCTCCGCCTCGACCTGGCGGATGACGATGCGATCCTCGAGCGGCTTGATGCTGACGGCCACGGTGACCTCTTCTTTCTCGGTACGGACTCGGTACAGATGAAAACCGGGTTGGCACTACGCACAGGAGAGTGCCAACGCCAACTCTAGGGGGACACTGGCACTCGGTCAATCCGAGTGCCAGCACATCAGGGGAACATCCAGCACCTGGGAGGATCGGGACATGGAAGCCGCCGAACTCGCCGCACTGCTGACCCCCGACGGGATGGCCCTGCTCGACCGTACCCCCGGCGTCTCGGACGGCGGCGAGATCGTCCGGGTGGTGTCGCGGCTCCGTGCCGAGGGGCACGACCCGCAGCTCGTCGCGGCGGTCCTGACCCAGGCAAAGCTCCGGCAGAAGGCCCGTGGCAAGTTCGGCGACTTCGCCGGACGCATGCTCTTCACCGAGGCCGGACTCGAGCAGGCCACCCGCCTGCAGGTCGCCGCGCAGCACGCCGGGCGCTTCGCCGCTGCCGGGCTGACCCGGGTCGCCGACCTCGGGTGCGGGATCGGCGGCGACGCGATGGCGATGGCGGCCCTCGACCTCGACGTCACGGCGGTCGACCGTGACGAGGTCACCGCGGCGGTCGCCACGCACAACCTCGCGGTGTGGCCGAACGCCCGGGTCGAACTGGGCGACGCGGCCTCGTTCGACGTCTCGCGCGTCGACGGCATCTGGATGGACCCCGCACGTCGGACCTCCGGCCACTCCGACACCCGCCGGCTGGCCGACCCGGACGACTGGTCACCCTCGTTGGACACCGTGTTCGCCACCGCGACGACGACGCCGACCGGCGTGAAGCTCGGGCCGGGCATCGACCGCGACCTGATCCCGGACACCGCCGAGGCGCAGTGGACGTCCGTCGACCGCGAGGTCGTCGAGCTCGCGCTGTGGTTCGGACCCCTCGCCCGGCCGGGGATCCGCCGAGCGGCGACCGTCATCGGTGCACACGGCATCGCCGAGATGACCGGCCCGGCAGACTCCGAGGACGCCGAGGTGGGGCCGCTCGGTTCCTACCTGTACGAGCCGGACGGCGCCGTCATCCGCGCACGGCTCATCGGCGACCTCGCCCGCACCCTGGACGGCCACATGCTCTCCGACGGGATCGCGTACGTCACCTCGGACCGTGCCGTGTCGACGCCCTTCGCCCAGGGCTTCCGGGTGCTCGACACCATGCCGCTCGACGTGAAGCGCCTGTCAGCGCGGCTCGCCGCCGACGGCATCGGCACCGTCGAGATCAAGAAGCGCGGCGTCGACGTCGACCCGGCGCAGTTCCGCAAGCGCCTGCGGCTGCGCGGGACCGGTCGTGTGACCCTCGTGCTCACCCGGCTGGAGGGCCGGCACACCGCGATCCTGTGCGAGCGGCTCAGCTGAGGAACGCGCCGGTCCCCGAGTCGTAGCCGTAGTCGGAGTACGAGCTCTGGCCGATCACGCCGAGGAAGATGATGAAGGCGATCCAGATCAGCCAGACGCCGGTCATCACCCAGCCGGCGATGATGCCGGTCAGGGCGAGCCCTCGGCCGGCCTCACCGTTCTGCTTGATCTTGCCGAGCGCGACGTGGCCGAGGATCGCGCCGGCGGGGCCGAGCAGGATCGCGATGAACCACATCGGGACGGCGGCGAGACCGAACACGATCGACAGGATCGCCAGGGTGTTCGTCTTCGGGCGCTGCGCGTAGGGCTGGTAGCCCGTCGCACCGTAGGCACCCGCGGGCGCGTACGGCTGCTGCTGCGGCTGCGCGTAGGGGTTCTGGCCGCCCTGCTGCTGCGCGTACGGGCTCTGCTGACCGTACGGGTTCTGGGCGGCACCGTACGGGTCCTGCGGCGCCTGCGGTGCCGAGTACGGGTTCTGCTGCGGCTGCTGCGGAGCCGCGTACGGGTTCGACGGCTGCGGCTGGCCGTACGGGTTGGACTGCTGGGGCTGGCCGTAGGGGTTCGGCTGCTGCGGTGCCGCGTACGGGTTCGACGGCTGCTGCTGCCCGTACGGGTTGGACTGCTGCGGCTGCTCGGGAGCCGACCGGGCCTGGGGTGCGTCGGGGGCCTGCGGTGCATCCGGTGCGGGCGTCCCCTCGGGCTGCCCGCCGGTCGTACCGCCCGGCGTCGTCTCGCCCGGCTTCGGCCACTCGTTCTGATCGGACACCGTCCACCCCTCTCGGCGCCCGGTCTCTCCGACGCCACGTGAATCCTCCCACAGGCACCCGAGGGCCGACCGGTCGGAGCCCGGACGGTTCAGACCTGGACGGTCGTCACCGGCAACGTCGAGTCGGCCGCGATCCCGAGGTCGCTCGGCGCGTGCCCCTCGGCGACCAGGCGTGCGCCGACGGCAGCGATCATGGCGCCGTTGTCCGTGCACAGGTCGAACGGCGGGATCCGCAGCTGCACCCCCGCAGCGGCGCACCGCTCCTCGGCGACCTGCCGTAGCCGAGCGTTCGCGACCACACCGCCACCGAGCAGGAGCCGGTCCACGCCGGTGGCGCGGCACGCGTTCAGGGCCTTGGTCAGCAGGACGTCGACGACGGCTTCTCGGAAGCTCGCCGCGACGTCGGCCACGGGCACCTCGCGCCCTTCGTCGCGGCAGCGCTCGACCCAGCGGGCGACGGCGGTCTTCAGTCCGGAGAACGAGAAGTCGTACCGGTGCGCGGCCAGGTCCTTCGGCAGCGTCAGGCCGCGGGGGAACCGGATGGCCTTCGGGTCGCCGTCCGCTGCAGCGCGGTCGATCTGCGGCCCGCCGGGGTACGGCAGGCCGAGCAGCCGTGCGACCTTGTCGAACGCTTCACCCGCGGCGTCGTCGATGGTCTCGCCGAGCAGTTCGACGTCGCCGACCAGGTCCTTCACGAGCAGCAGCGAGGTGTGCCCGCCGGACACCAGCAGCGCGATCGTCGGCAGCTCGATGTCGCTGCCGTCCGTGCGCAGGACGTCGGCGCCGACGTGCCCGACCAGGTGGTTCACGCCGTACAGGGGCTTGCCGGTGGCGACGGCGAGCGCCTTCGCGGCACCGACCCCGACCATGAGCGCGCCCGCCAGCCCCGGCCCGGCGGTGACCGCGACGGCGTCGAGTTCGTCGAGGGTGACCCCGGCCCGCTCGAGTGCCTCGTGCAGCGTCGGGGTCATCGCCTCGAGGTGGGCCCGCGCGGCGACCTCGGGCACGACGCCGCCGTACCGGGCGTGCTCGTCCATGCTCGACGCGATGACGTTCGCGAGCAGGGTGCTCCCCCGCACGATGCCCACGCCCGTCTCGTCACAGCTCGTCTCGATGCCGAGTACCAGTGGTTCAGCCACGCTCATCGAGCGCCTCCTGTCCGATCGGGCCGACGGTCGACGCCGTCGGCGTCGGCGCCGCGTCTGCTGCGACCGGCAGCTCCGCCCGCATCACCCACGCGTCGACGCCGTCCGGCTGGTAGTAGCGGGGCCGGGTCGCGATGTGCTCGAACCCGAACGCCGTGTACATCGACTGCGCCACGGGGTTGTCGGCGCGGACCTCGAGGAACACCTCGCGCACACCGCGGCGACGGGCCTCGTCGAGGAGGTCCGTGAAGAGCACCCGCCCGAGTCCCTTGCCGCGCTGCTCGGCTGCGACCGCGATGGTCTGCACGTCGGCGACCGGGTTGCCCGCCAACGAGGACAGTCCGGCGTACCCGACGACCGACGGCGCGGCCGAGTCGTCGACGGTCTCGATGACGACGTAGTACCCGTGCGGCGAGTACAGCTCGCCCGACATCTGCGACGCCGACCAGGCGTCCGTCGGGAACGAGACGTGCTCGAGCCACATGATGTCGTCGAGGTCCTGCGGGTGCGCCCGCCGCAGGCGGAGCCCGTCCGGCACCGTCACTGCTTCACCCGCTTCGGCGCACCCGGCACCGTGACGTCGGGTTCCCGCAGGTAGAGGGGGGTGTCCTGGTCGAACCCCGCGCCGGACCGCAGGCGGTCCGCGGCGAGTGATCCGAGCCTCCAGGCAGGGATGGACAGGGCCGTCACGCGGTCCCAGCCCACCGCTTCGGGCCGGGAGGCACGGATCGCCTCGTCGAGATCGGCCGGCCTGGCGAGACCCGGACCCGCAACGCGCGTGCCGGTCTGGTCGTACGCACTCCAGTAGACCTCGCGCCGGCGGGCGTCCGTCAGGACGACGAACGGTCCGTCCCGTCGGCCGTCGCGCTCGTCGGCCGCGACCGCGTCGTGGCTGACGAGCGGCAGGACGGGCACGCCGACCGCGGCGGCGAAGGTGCGGGCGGCGGCGATCCCGACGCGCAGACCGGTGAACGGGCCGGGGCCCATGCCGGCGACGACGCCCGTGACGTCCGCGCCGGTGATGCCGGCCTCGGCGAGCGCCTCGGCCAGGAACGGGCCGATCACCTCGGCGTGCCGGCGGCTGTCCTCGGTGTCGCGGGTGGCGAGGGGCGTGCCGGTGGCCGGGTCGACGACGGCCACGGACGTTCCGGCGGAGGTGTCGATGGCGAGGAGCACCCGTCCATCGTAGGCGGGGTGGGATCAGGTCTCGTCGAGGCTGCCAGCGACCGCGTTCCAGATCTCGTCGGCACGCCACCGCTCGCGTCCGCCTCGGCCCGAACGCCCCAGCGACCGGAGCCAGCCGTACTCCTCCGCGCGGCGGAGGAGGGACGAGGCCGTCGGCTGCGAGACGTCGAGCGCACGCCGGACGGACGTGACCGTCACGACCGGGTTCCTGAAGACCACGTCGACGAGCCCAGGGAGGGCCGAACGCTCCGTTCGCGAGGCCAGGCGGTACCGCTCGCGGATCTCGACGAGCTTCCGGATCCGT
Source organism: Curtobacterium sp. PhB25 (assembly GCF_004365375.1). Classification (NCBI taxonomy): domain Bacteria; kingdom Bacillati; phylum Actinomycetota; class Actinomycetes; order Micrococcales; family Microbacteriaceae; genus Curtobacterium; species Curtobacterium sp. PhB25. Next base: position 42,619 of record NZ_SODR01000003.1, read on the forward strand.
TCGGCGCTGTCGTTCGCCCGGACGGTCACCGCCTCCGCGAAGAACTGGATCCACTCGTCCACCTCCCCGCGCTCCCGGACAGCCTGCAACCGCTCGTAGTACTCCGTGCGGTGCTGTTCGAAGTAGCCCGAGATGTGCAGGATCGGCGCCGGCAGGATGCCGTCCGCGATGAGCGAGAAACCGATCAGGAGCCGGCCGATCCGGCCGTTACCGTCGAGGAACGGGTGGATCGTCTCGAACTGGTAGTGCAGCAGCGCACACTTCACGGTCACCGACATCGTGTCCAACCGTCCGTTCACGAACCGCTCCCAGTCGTCGAGCGTGTCCGGCAGGTGGTCCTGGTGCGGTGGGATGAAGCGTGCGGTTTCGGGCCGAGCGTTCGGTGATCCGATCCAGACCGGCGAGCGGCGGAGCTCTCCAGGAGACTTCTCGTCGCCGCGCACGTCGCGCATGAGGGTCTCGTGCAGCGCGCAGATGAACCGCTGCGTGATCGGCAGGTCCGCGAGGAGGTCGACGCCCTCGCGCGCCGCTCGTAGGTAGTTGTCGACCTCACGAAGGTCGTCGTCCAGGATCTCGTCGTCGTTCTCGACGCTGAGCACATCGCTCAGCGACGCTTTTGTGCCCTCGATCCGCGAGCTCGCAAGGGCTTCCTGTGCCATGGATGGGCCGAGCAGCAGTTCCGGCTCCTGCACGAGCTGCCCGAGCCCGGCCAACCGGCCGATGGCGATGTCGGCGCGTGACACCGCAGCGTTCGTCACGGGCTCGAGGACGAGTTCGCGTGGGAGGGGTGCAGGCAAGAAGTAGGCGTGCGGCCACTCGGACAACGGACGCGTCGTGAGTGTGCCGAACCGATCTGAACGGAAGTCTTCTCGGCGCATCTCCTCATCATAAGCAAAGTACCCTCCGCCCTATAACTTCGGGTCGAACTTCCAAGCACCCGCACGTGGGGAGCGCGGGGACGTTCGATCCGTCATGCTGTCTCGGGAGCGTCGCCCCGGCTCTGCAGATGGATCACTGGACGTCGCGATCCGCCTCAAGCCCCGTGCAGGAGGTCCAACGCCCGACGAGCGAAGGCGAGTCCTTCGCTGTCGTCCGGACACACAGCCTGCACGGCCTCGTCATCCTGATCGGGCTGACGGCGGGTACCGTGCTCGGCGGGGTGACGGGTGCGCTGCTCGCGGTCTCACTCATCGCAGCCGACTCGGGCATTGTGCAGGTCTGGAACGGCGAGGACGCACCGCCCCCCTGGCGGCAGAAGCGTCACGAGACGGTCCCGATGTGCTGAGCCGTCCCGGGGCCGCGGGGCGCAGGAGCCAGGCGCGGCGGCTAGTCGAAACGGACCGTGCTGGTGGGCGACGTCGCGCCCGTACGCGTCGCGGCCTCGTCCGCTGCTTCTCGGAGGTGCCGCAGCCGGGACCGCACACCGCCGTCTTGGCGACGCAGGACGATCGCGACGTCCGCCACGGACATCCCCGCGGCCGTCATCGCCTCGAGCCCAGTGTCCTCCTGCTGCGTCCACGGCGCGTAGGCGGCGGGCCGGTCGAGCCGAGCAGCGTCGACCTGCGGGTTGCCGGTCGGTGCAGCCCGGACCACCAGCGGGGACGGTGCTTCGTCCGTTCCGGACGTCGTGGCGACGGCCGGCGCCGGCGTCGGCGTCGACTGCGGGCCGGTCGCCCGGACGTCCAGGCAGGCGACGGCAGTCACCGGATGGCGTGCCACGACCGCTCCTGCGGGCGACCGGAACACCAACTCGGTGTCGTCACGGTCCACCGTGCCGACCTCCACGTCGCTGAAGCCGCCGGTGTCGAGGACGATGCGCATGGTTCCCCCCGTTCGCGCTCACCAGATCTGCTGCGAGGCTACCGTGCGCCGGCCGGCTCACGGTCGACGACCGCCCGACGGACACCCTCCACCGCCGCGGCGACCGCGCGCTCGCGGGCCTCGGCGTCCTCGGTCTCGGAGTCGTGCACGAACACAGTGGCGCCCCGGCGGGCACCGCAGAAGTCGACGATCCCGTGCTCGACCTGCGTCCGGAGCGCCTCGGCGTACCCGTGCCGTTCGTACACGTCGGCGTCGTCACCTGCGATCGGCACCAGGTGGACGGTGAGCCGTCCGAGCGCCCGACGGATGCCGCCGTGCGGGTCGACGTCGAACGCCCAGCCGTTCACGAACACGCGGTCGATCCACCCCTTGAGCACCGCGGGCACGGACCACCACCAGACCGGGAACACGAGGACGAGGTCGGTGGCGCGGTCGATGCGCTGCTGCTCGGCGACGACGTCGGCCGGCGCGTCCGTACCGGTCCGGTAGGTGTGCCGGTCGGCCAGCGTGAACCGCGGGTCGAACCCCTCGGCCGCCAGGTCGGCGGTCTCGACCGTCCCGGCCGGCAGGGCGTCCTGCAGGCGAGCCGCGAGGTGGTGGGTGAGCGAGTCGGGGTCCGGGTGGGCGGTCACGATGAGCGTCGGCACACCGCATCCTCCCGGAGCCGGCTGGGCGGCACCGGGACGCCCGCTGTCGCCAGGCCGTGCCGGCTCACACTGCGGTCAGGTCGAGGGACCAGGCGACCTCGTGCGCGAACTGCCCGGTCCGCCGGAACGACCGGACCTGGTGCGTGTCGGCCATCACGGCCGCCAGGTCGTCACGGTCGGCGGGGGTGAACCCGAGCGACTGCCAGAACGGACCGGAGCGCCGCGAGAACAGCCACGCCCGTCGCGCGCCCGTGGTCGCGGCGTGGTCGACGGCGAAGCGTGCGAGTCGGGTGCCATGGCCGAGCCCCCGGAGGTGCGGCGCCACCGCCACGCTGCGGACGAGCACGTGGACACCGTCGGCGCTCGTCTCGTACCCGGTGCTGCCGACCACGCGGCCGTCGTCGGCACGGTCGACCCACAGCCGGACGGTCGGCTCGAGACCGGCAGGGTCGAGGCCAGCACGGTCGAGACCAGCGACGGTCAGGTCGGCACCGACGAGGAAGGTGCGGAGGTCGTCGACCGCACCGGTGTCCACGCGCTGCAGAGTCAGAGGTCGACGCCCGTCCAGCGCGGGCCCGTCGCGGTGACGACGACCCGGCGCGGCTCGTCGGTCACGTCGTCGGGATCGACGTCGTCGTCGGCCCCGCGGTCGGCCGCGTCGGCTCCGGTGGCACGGGTGATCTCGACGTCGAGCACGCTGTCACTGATGCCGTCGACCATGCCGCGGCCCCACTCGACCACGACGATCGACGCATCCCAGTCGAGGTCGAGGTCGTCGAGCTCGACGGGGTCGGACAGCCGGTACGCGTCGACGTGCACCAGGTCCGGGCCGACGGTGGTGGGGTGCGTCCGGGCGAGGACGAAGGTCGGGCTCGACACCTGACCACGCGCGCCGAGGGCAGCGCCGAGGCCACGGGTCAGCGTCGTCTTGCCGGCGCCGAGCGGCCCGGTGAGCACGACCAGGTCCCCGGCACGCAGGACCGCGGCCAGCCGCGCCCCGAGCTGGCCCATCGCATCGGTGCCGTCGACGGCGGTGTCCAGCAGGACCCGAGCGGCGCCGGTCACGACTGGTCGCCCCGCAGGTACTCCCCGACGTGTCCCTCGATGTCGTGGCCCTCGTAGAACCGTGGCACGCGGGTCCCGATGCGGCAGACGATCTCCTCGCCGATGGTGCCGAGCGAACGGCCCCAGTCGAGGACGGTCATCTCGTCGTGCTCGCCGGTGCCGAACAGCGTCACGGTGTCGCCGGTCTGCACGTCGTCGTCGCCGACGTCCACCAGGAACTGGTCCATGGCGACACGGCCCGCGATCGGGTAGCGCTTCCCGCCGATCGCCACCTCGATGCGGCCCTGCGCCAGACGGGGGACGCCGTCCGCGTACCCGACGGGCACGAGCGCGAGGGTGGTCTCCGAGGCGGTGCGGTACGTGTAGTCGTACGAGACGCCGGTGTCGACGGGCACCCGCTTGGTCTTCGCGACCGACGCCGTCAGGGTCATCACGGGTTCGAGCCCGAGGTCGGCCGCCGAGACACCGTCCGCGCCGGGGATGCCGAACAGGTTCGCGCCCATCCGGACCATGTCCTTGCGGAACTCCTTGCGCTCCAACCCGGCGAGCGAGGCGGCGACGTGCTCCATCGGGAGGTCGAGTCCGAGGTCGTCGGCCTGCTCCACTGCGGCGTCGAAGAGCGCCACGGCGTCGGCGTCGTCCTGGTCCGAGGACTCCGCCAGGTGCGTGTACGCCGCGACGACCTCGATGCGGCCGGCACGCTGGGCGTCCAGCGCGAGCGACACGAGCGCCGGCCAGGCCGCCGGGGTCGCTCCGTCGCGGTGCAGCCCGGAGTCGAAGCCGAGGTGCACGCGCGCGGGTCGCTGGTCGACGGCGTCGATGACGCGCTGTAGCTCCGGGACGTTCGAGACACCGAGGTCGACGGCGGAGTCGATGGCGTCGCGGAAGTCCAGGGCGGGGTCGTGCTGCCAGGTGAAGAGGTGGACGTCCTCACCGACGCCGATCGACCGCAGACGCAGGGCCGCGGGGACCGTGAGCACCCCGATCCACCGGATGCCGGCGTCCACCGCGGCAAGCGCGATCGGCTCGAGACCGTGGCCGTACGCGTCGGCCTTCATGATCGCCATGACCGCGACGGGGTCCATCCACTCGCGGACCAGGTCGAGGTTCGCGCGGTAGGCGTCCAGGTCGATCCGTGCCTGGCGCAGGGGTGCGGAGCTCACGTCGTCCTCCGGTGCACGCTGTGGCCGACCCGGGCGACCACCTCGTAGTTGATGGTGCCGATCGCGGCGGCCCAGTCCTCGACCGCGGGGTCGCCGTTCGCCGGGTCGCCCCAGAGCACGGCTTCGTCGCCGATGCTGACGTCGGCGTCGCCGATGTCCACGTGCATGGCGTTCATCGCGACCCGGCCGACCACCGGGAACGTGCGGTCGCCGATGCGGACCGACACCCGGTTGCCGAAGTCGCGGTCGAAACCGTCGGCGTACCCGAGACCGATGACGGCGAGGCGGGTGTCGGTCGACGCCCGCCAGGTGTAGCCGTAGGACACGCCCTCGCCGGCGCGGACGTCGACGGTGCGGAGCACGGCAGCGGTCACACGCATCGCCGGACGGAGGCCGAGGTCGGCCGACGTGCGGTCGGTGAACGGGCTCAGGCCGTACAGGGCGAGTCCGACGCGGGACAGGTCGCGGCGCGTCTCCGGCACGGCGATGCTCGCGGCGCTCGCGGCGAGGTGCACCAGGTCGGGCACGATGCCGTTGGCGGCGAGGCCGTCGAGTGCGCGCTGCAGTGCGGCGTCCTGGTCGAGGTCGTCCGTGCGCGACGCGTTCGACAGGTGCGACATCAGCCCTTCGACACGGGTGCGGTTGCCACCACGGGCGAGAGCCCCGGCGGTCGCGAAGAGTTCGGTCCACTCGGATTCGACCGCACCGTTGCGGCTCAGGCCGGTGTCGACGCAGATGTGCACGGCGCCGACCTCGGAGTCGGCAGCGGCGGACAACTGCTCGACGCTCGACACCGCCGGGGTGATGCCGTACTGCGCTGCCCGGCGGAAGTCCTCGTCGGGGGCGTGCAACCACGCGAGGATCCGGACGTCCTCGTCGATGCCGCCCTGACGGAGCGCGACGGCCTCGTCGATGTCCGCGACGCCGAGCCACTCGGCACCGGCGTCGACGAAGGCCCGTGCGGCGTCGAGCGCGCCGTGGCCGTAGGCGTTGGCCTTCACGACCGCGATGACGCCGGCCGGTGCGACCTGCTCGGCGATCGTCGCGTAGTTCTCGATCAGCGCTTCACGATCGACCGTGATGCCGGTGAACGCACTCACTTCGTTGTTCCCTCCAGGACCACGAACGCGGTCGCGATGCCTCCATCATGCGAGAGCGACAGGTGCACGCTCGTCACGCCACGCGCATCCGCCACCTGTCGCGCCTGTTGGTGCAGCGTCAGCGACGGGTTGCGCTGGTCGTCCGACACGACCTCGAGGTCCTGCCAGCTGAGCCCCGCACTGGAGCCGAACGCCTTGATCAGGGCCTCCTTGGCCGCGAACCGCGCAGCGAGCGACGCGATCGGCCGTTGTTCGCCGTCGCGGACCTGCTCGGCCGGGGTGAACAACCGCGCACGCATCGCCGGCGTGCGCGACAGCACCCGTTCGAACCGCTCCAGGTCCACCACGTCGACCCCGATGCCGATGATCATCGTGCGACTACTCGACGGTGACCGACTTCGCGAGGTTGCGCGGCTGGTCGACGTCGAGGCCCTTGGCCGCGGCGAGCTCCATACCGAACATGTGCAGCGGTGCCACGGCGAGCAGCGGCTCGAACAGCGGGGTCGCGAGCGGGATGCGCAGCACCTCGTCGGCGAAGGGCAGCACGGCGGCGTCGCCCTCTTCCGCGATGGCGATCACGCGAGCACCACGGGCGCGGATCTCCTGGATGTTCGAAACGACCTTCGGGTGCAGCGACCGCGGGTCACGCGGCGACGGCACGATGACGAAGACGATCTGTCCGGGCTCGATGAGCGCGATCGGGCCGTGCTTGAGCTCACCTGCGGCGAAGCCCTCGGCGTGGATGTACGCGAGCTCCTTGAGCTTGAGCGCACCCTCGAGCGCGATCGGGTAGCCGACGTGGCGACCGAGGAACAGCACGCTGCGGGTGTCCGCCATCCAGCGCGCCAGGTCCTTGATGCCAGCGGCGTCCTCGATGGTCTGCTGCAGCTTCGGGGCCAGGCCCTCGAGCTCGGCGACCTGCTCGGCGATCTGCTCCGCCGTCATGGTGCCGCGAAGGGTGGCCAGGTGCAGCCCCAGGAGGTACAGCGCGACGCCCTGGGCGATGAAGGCCTTCGTCGACGCGACGGCGACCTCGGGCCCGGCGTGCGTGTAGATCACGGCGTCGGACTCGCGCGGGATCGTCGCGCCCTGGGTGTTGCAGATCGACAGCACCTGCGCGCCCTGCTCGCGGGCGTACTTGACGGCCATGAGCGTGTCCATGGTCTCGCCGGACTGGCTGATCGAGACGACGAGGGTGCGGTCGTTCAGCACCGGGTCGCGGTAGCGGAACTCGTGGGCGAGCTCGACCTCGACCGGGATCCGGGCCCACTGCTCGATGGCGTACTTGCCGAGGATGCCGGCGTACGCAGCGGTGCCGCAGGCGATCACGATGACGCGGTCGACCGTGGCCAGGCGCTCGGCGATCGGGTCGAGGTCGGTCAGGGTGACGGCACCGTCGTGCACGCGGCCGAGGATCGTCTTGGCGACGGCCTCGGGCTCCTCGCTGATCTCCTTCGCCATGAACGAGGACCAGCCGCCCTTGTCGGCCGCGGAGGCGTCCCAGTTCACCTCGAACTCGCTCGGGGTGGCCGGGGTGCCGTCGAAGTGGATGACGTCGACGCGGTCGGGGCGGATCGTGGCGATCTCGTCCTGCCCGATGGCGAGGGCACGCTGCGTGTAGGCGACGAACGCGGCGACGTCCGAGCCCATGAAGTTCTCGCCGTCGCCCAGGCCCACCACGAGCGGGGAGTTGCGACGGGCACCGACGACGACGCCGGGCTGGTCGGCGTGCACGACGAGGAGCGTGAACGCCCCGTCCAGTCGCTGCACGGCCTGCTGCATGGCGGCGGTCAGGTCACCGGTCTCGCGGAACGCCCGACCGACCAGGTGCGCGGCGACCTCGGAGTCGGTCTCGCTGCGGAACTCGATGCCCTCGGCCTGCAGCTCGGCGCGCAGCTCGGAGAAGTTCTCGATGATGCCGTTGTGGATGAGGGCGAGCTTGTCGCCGTCGGCCAGGTGCGGGTGGGCGTTGCCGTCCGTCGGGCCGCCGTGGGTCGCCCAGCGGGTGTGCCCGATGCCCGTGGTGCCGTCCGGGATCGGCGACGACTCGAGCTCGTCGACGAGGGCCTGGAGCTTGCCCGCCTTCTTGGCGGAGACGAGGTCCCCCGCAGGATCGACCACGGCGATGCCCGCCGAGTCGTAGCCGCGGTACTCGAGGCGACGGAGGCCACCGAGGAGGACGTCCTGGCTGCTGTTGCTGCCGACGTAGCCGACGATTCCACACATGGAAGCGATCCTACGGTCTGCCTGAGCGCGGACCCTGCGAAGCGGCAGGGCTGGGGATAACGTTTCGGCCATGGGACGCTTCGACGACATCGCCATCACCACGCTGCACGGTGAGGACACCACATTCGGTTCGTTCGCGGACAAGGCGGTGCTGGTCGTGAACGTGGCGTCGCGGTGCGGTCTCGCTCCGCAGTACGAGCAGCTCGAGGCCCTCCAGAAGCAGTACGGCCCACGCGGCTTCACGGTCCTCGGGTTCCCGAGCAACCAGTTCCTGCAGGAGCTCGGCTCGTCCGAGGCCATCGACGAGTACTGCTCCACCACGTGGGGCGTCACCTTCCCGATGTCCGAGAAGGTCAAGGTGAACGGCAAGAGCGCGCACCCGCTCTACCAGGCGCTCAAGGAGACCCCGGACGCCGACGGCAAGGCCGGACGGGTCAGCTGGAACTTCGAGAAGTTCCTCGTCGCCCCCGACGGCACCGTCTCGCGCTTCCGTCCGACCACGAAGCCGGACGCTCCCGAGGTGATCGCGGCCATCGAGGCCGCCCTGCCCGCCTGACGGTCACCCGTCTGTACGCTCGTCCCCATGCCGATCCCGGAGACCGCCGTCGCGCACCCGACCCCGTTCGTGGAGATCCCGCGGCACGAGTGGTCGCAGCTCGCACCCAAGGAGCACCTGTCGCTCACCGAGACCGAGATCGTGCAGCTGCGCGGGCTCGGCGACCGGTTGGACATGCAGGAGGTGCAGGAGGTCTACCTCCCGCTGTCACGGCTGCTGACGCTCTACGCCGCCGGTGCTCGGAACCTGCACGCCGAGACGAGCCGGTTCCTCGGTGACCGCGCCGGTCGCACGCCGTTCGTCATCGGCGTCGCGGGCTCCGTCGCCGTCGGCAAGTCGACCGTCGCCCGACTGCTCCGCGAGCTGACGAAGCGCTGGCCGGACACCCCGCGGGTCGAGCTGGTGACCACCGACGGCTTCCTGTACCCGAACGCCGAGCTCGAGCGTCGCGGGATCATGGACCGGAAGGGCTTCCCGGAGTCCTACGACCGTCGCTCCCTGCTGCGGTTCGTCAGCCAGGTGAAGAGCGGCGCGACCGAGGTCCGGGCACCGTACTACTCGCACCTGGTCTACGACATCGTGCCGGACGCCGAGATCGTCGTCCGCCAGCCGGACATCCTCATCGTCGAGGGCCTGAACGTGCTCGCCCCGCCGGTGCACGGGCGGCTCGCGCTGTCCGACCTGTTCGACTTCACGATCTACGTCGACGCCAAGACCAAGGACATCGAGGCCTGGTACGTCGACCGGTTCCTGGCCCTGCAGGAAGAGGCGTTCTCGAGCCCGGACTCCTTCTTCCACCGGTTCGCCTCGCTGTCGCGCGACGACGCGGTCCGGACGGCGACCGAGGTCTGGCGGGCGATCAACGAGCCGAACCTGCTCGAGAACGTCCTGCCGACCCGGTCCCGGGCGACCCTGGTGCTGAAGAAGGCCGCCGACCACAAGGTGAACTCGGTCCTGCTCCGCAAGATCTAGCGCGGGCGCGCGCGGGTGCGCGCGGGCTTGCACCCCGGTATGGGTGTCGCGCCCCCAAGAGTCGGGGCGCGACGACCGCAGCGGGGCGCGCGACGCAAGCGGGGCGCGACGCGGTCGCGTGCTCGCCCGATTGCGCCCCGGTACGGGCATCGCGCCCCCAAGAGTCGGGGCGCAACGACCGCAGCGGGGCGCGAACGCGGCGCGCGCGCAGCGCGAAGTCGCGCCCGCCCTACGCGGCGTCGAGCGCCAGGCGCTCCTGCACGACGGCGGCGAGCTCCTCGGCGATGCGCTGGGCGTCGTCCTGGGAGGCAGCCTCGACCATCACGCGCACGACCGGCTCGGTGCCCGACGGACGGAGCAGGACGCGACCGGTGTCACCGAGCGCTGCTGAAGCCGCGGCGACCGCGTCCTGCACGCCCTGGTCGGCGAGCCCGTGGCGGTCGACCCCGCGCACGTTGAGCAGCACCTGCGGGAACACCGTCATGCACGAAGCGAGCTCCTGCAGCGACTTCCCGGTGCGCGCCATCTCGGCGACCAGGTGCAGCCCGGTCAGGATGCCGTCGCCCGTGGTGGCGTACTCGTTGAAGATGATGTGGCCGGACTGCTCGCCACCGATGGAGTAGTCGCCCTCGTTCATCTTCTCGAGCACGTAGCGGTCGCCGACGCCGGCCTCGATCACGGTGATGCCCGCATCCGCCATGGCGCGCTTGAGCCCGAGGTTGGACATGACCGTCGCGACGAGGGTGTCGTCCTTCAGCCGGCCGCGCTCCTGCAACGACAGCGCCAGGATCGCCATGATCTGGTCACCGTCGATGGCGTTGCCCGCGGCGTCCACCGCCAGGCAGCGGTCGGCGTCGCCGTCGTGCGCGATGCCGATGTCCGCGCCGGCAGCCAGGACGGCGCGGGACAGGTTGTCGATGTGGGTCGAGCCGACGCCGTCGTTGATGTTCCAGCCGTCGGGCTCGGCGCCGATGAGCGTCACGCGGGCCCCGGCGTTCACGAACACCTCGGGCGAGACGCCGGCGGCAGCACCGTTGGCGCAGTCGAGCACGACGTGGATGCCGTCGAGCCGGTGCGGCAGCGTGCCGAGCAGGTGGACGACGTAGCGGTCCTCGGCGTCGGCGAACCGGGTGATCCGGCCGACGTCGATGCCGGTGGGGGTCGGCGCGGAGTGGTCGTGCATGGCCGCTTCGATGCGGTCCTCGACCTCGTCCGGCAGCTTGCGACCACCCGTGGCGAAGAACTTGATCCCGTTGTCCGGGGCGGGGTTGTGCGACGCGGAGATCATCACGCCGAAGTCGGCGTCGATGTCCGCGACGAGGAACGCCGCAGCGGGAGTGGGGATGACCCCGGCGTCGAGCACGTCGACGCCGGCGGAAGCGAGCCCGGCCGCGACGGCGGCACCGAGGAACTCGCCGGAGACGCGCGGGTCGCGCGCCAGGACCGCGCGCGGGCGCGGTCGACCGGACGCCCGGCGGGCGTCGGCATGGTGTCCGTGTGTGAGGACGGCCGCGCTCGCCTGGGCAAGACCCAGTGCGAGCGCGGCCGTCAGCTCGCCGTTGGCGAGACCACGAACCCCGTCGGTACCGAACAGACGCGGCATTGCGATCTTCAGCCGGTGACGACTAGCGCTTCGAGAACTGCGAAGCCTTGCGGGCCTTCTTGAGACCGGCCTTCTTGCGCTCGATGACGCGGGCGTCACGGGTGAGGAAGCCGGCCTTCTTGAGGGTCGCGCGGTTGTTCTCGCGGTCGATCTCGTTCAGCGTGCGGGCGATGGCGAGGCGGAGTGCGCCGGCCTGACCCGAGGGGCCGCCACCGGTGATGCGGGCGACGACGTCGTACGAGCCGAGGAGCTCGAGGACCTTGAACGGGTCGTTGATGAGCTGCTGGTGCAGCTTGTTCGGGAAGTAGTCCTCGAGCGAGCGACCGTTCACGACGAACGTGCCGGAGCCCGGAACGAGGCGAACGCGCGCGATGGCCTCCTTGCGGCGCCCGACGGCACCGCCGGAGACGTTGAGGATCTGACGGGGAGCGGCCTCGGCAGCGGCGGGTGCGCTCTCCGTGGTGAAGCTCTCCGGGGTCTGGTCGAGGGAATCAGCGATCTGAGCCATGAGTTTCTCTATGTCCTTGAAGTCGTCGTGGCCGGAACTACTGTGCGACCTGGTCGAAGATGTACGCCTTGGGCTGCTGCGCGGAGTGCGGGTGCTCCGCGCCGGCGTAGACCTTCAGCTTCTTGAGCTGCTCGCGACCGAGGGTGTTCTTCGGCAGCATGCCGCGGATCGCCTTCTCGACGGCGCGGGTGGGGTGCTTCTCGAGCATCTCCGGGTAGGAGGTCGCCGTGAGGCCGCCCGGGTAGCCCGAGTGGCGGTAGTAGACCTTCTTCGCGAGCTTCGACCCGGTCAGGGCGACCTTGTCGGCGTTCACGATGATGACGTAGTCACCCATGTCCATGTGCTGGGCGAAGGTGGCCTTGTGCTTGCCGCGCAGGAGCGCCGCGGCGTGGGTGGCGAGACGGCCGAGGACGACGTCGGTCGCGTCGATGACGATCCAGTCGTGCTGGACGTCTGCCGGCTTCGGTGAGAACGTGCGAGTCACAGGAGTGCTGCTTTCGTGTCGAGGTGAGGAGTCCGTGAATCCCACTCCGGTCGGGGTTCCCCGCGGCAGAAGCCGGCGGAACGCCCGGATGGAGGGCTCATCTGACTGTCCGGCGCGCGTGGCGCACAGACCAAGGTGAGAGCCTAGCCGACGCGGGTCGCGTCGGTCAAACGCAGCTACTGCCGGACGGGAGGCACGTGGCGGCCTGGCCACGGGCCTCCCGTCCGCACTGGGGTCGCGCCCACCCCCGCATGGTGAGCAGCAATGGTCGGGTCGCGCACGGCGAACCCGACCATTCCTGCTCACGAAGTGCGCCCGTGGGGCGTGGGGGCTACTCTGCGGCCGCCGCCTTGCGACGGCGGACGATCAGCACACCCGCGCCCGCGGCGAGCAGCAGGAACGCGATGAGCGCACCGACACCGAGGCCCTCGGCACCCGTGAACGCGAGCTGCCCGTCAGCGGTGATCGTGATCGGGGTCCAGCCGATCAGGCTCCCGTCCGCGGCCGTCACCGCGAGGCGGTGTGCACCAGCGGGGGTGTCCGACGGGATCGTGACGCGCACCGTGCCGTCAGCGCCGACCGTCACTGTGCCGAGCAGCGTCGGCGTCGAGTACAGCCACACGTTCACGACGTCACCCGCGTACTGCGTACCGACGGTCACCGTGATGGTCTCCCCCGCACGAGCCGACGACGGCGCCGAGACGCTCCCGCGGTTCGCGTCGGTCAGACCGGTCTCCGACGGGGCCACCGGCGGCACCGCTCCCGGAGCCGACGGGGTCGGAGCGGGAGTCGGCTTCGACGTGGGCGTCGGGGTCGGGGTCGTGCCGCCGTCACCCGGCGTCGGGGTCGGGGTCGGCACCGGGGTCGGGTCGGTCCCGGGGTCCGTGCCCGGGTCGGTGCCCGCAGCATCGAGGTCGAAGCCCACCAGGATCGGGTCGTGGTCGCTCGCGCGGAACACGTCGTCGGTGTACAGGTCCGACGCGTTGTAGTTGTAGCGGCTGTACTCCAGACCCACCGACTCGACCGAGTTGATGTTCCAGATGTCCACGCCCGTGACCGTCTCGGTGGCGGCCGGGGACGCGAACACGTGGTCGAGCGACCCGCTCAGGCCGGAGAACACGTACGAGTACTCGGTGGCGTCGAGCGCCGGGCCGAGGTCGGTGTAGCCGGCGTCGTCGAGGACGACCACCGGGTCCTCCTTGCTGTAGGCGTTGAAGTCGCCGAGCATGAACACCTTGTCGGTGCCGTACTGCGCCTGCATGTCGGTGGAGAAGGTCACGAGGGCCTTCGCCTGGCGCACCCGGTCGGCGTTCGAGGCGCCCTGGCCGTCACCCTGGTCGGCGTTCTCGCCGGTGCCGGAGCCCTTCGACTTGAAGTGGTTCGCGATCACCAGGAAGTCGTCGTCCGCGGTGCCGCCGACGGGGCGGAACGCGTCCGCGACGGGCTGCCGGGCGTTCGTGAAGGCGTCGTCGAGCAGGATCGTCGACTCGCCGACGGGTTCGACGCGGTCCTGCTTGTAGATGAGCGCGAGGCGGATGACGTCCTCGCTCGCCGGGACGGTCGCGGGCGACTTCGCGTAGGCCCAGGTGTCCTCGCCGGTGGCGGCGTTCAGGGCGTCGACGAGCGTGGCGACCGCGGCGTCCCGGTCCTGGCCGAAGCGCGCCGAGTTCTCGATCTCCTCGAGCGAGACGACGTCGGCACCGAGGCCGTTGATCGCCTTGACGATCTTGACCTGCTGGCGCAGGAAGTCCTCTTCCTCGGCAGCACCGCGGGCGTCGCAGCCGGAGTTCACCGTGACGGGGTCGCCCGCACGGTCGGTGTAGTACGAGCAGCCGGTGAGCTGGTCACCCGTGGTCGGGAAGTAGTTCAGCACGTTGAACCCGGCGAGCTTGAGGTCGCCGCCGACGTCCTGCGGCTTCGCCTGGCGCACGTTCGAGAACGACGCGGGCAGGTCCGCCGCCGGGGTCGCACCGGTGATCGGCGCGGTCGGCTGGAACTTCCACCCGCTGTTGCGGTAGTCGAGGACGACCGGACCCTCGAACGTGGCGGTCGCACCGACGGTGACCGGGCCCTGGGTGAGCCAGGACACCGGGATGCCCTGGTTGGCCTTCGTCAGGAAGTTGGTGCTGGCACCGTCGTCGAGCGTGACCTTGCGCGCGGCGTTGGACGCCGCGGCGGCCGTCGCCTCGGCGCTGCCCGGACGACCGACCTCGGTCGGCTGGACGAGGCGGCCTGCACCGCTGGCGAGCACGACCTCGCCGTACTGGTTCGTCGTGTAGTTGTCGGCGACCGTGAAGGAGCCCTGCGGGGCGATGAGCATGCTCTCGAGCGACTCGCGCTGCGCGTCCGACGACGGGAACGCGACCGCGGCGGGCTGCGGAGCGACGACGGCGTCGCTGAGCTTTTCGAGCGAGGATGCCCCCGACACCGTCAGCTCGGTCAGGCCGAAGTACTCGGAGACCGCACCGGTGACCCGCACGTGGTCGCCCTCGGCCACCAGCCCGGCGGTCGCGGACGAGAAGACGAAGACGGCGTCGGACGCGGTGTGGGTGCCGAAGTCGATCGCGCCGCCGGTCCCCGGGGTCTGGATCGTGTAGCCGTTGAAGCCGCCGGACGCGTACACCGCGGTGACGACACCGTCGGTGGTGACGGTCTTGCCGGCGTAGGGCGAGGTGTCCGTGGCGCCCTGCAGCTGGGCGATGGTCACGGCCTCGGCGGGGGTGCCGGGGTCCGTCGGCTCCGTCGGATCGGTCGGGTCGGTGGGCTCCGTCGGGTCGGTCGGCGCAGCCGTCTCACCCGCGGCGTTCCGCGGGGTCAGGGTCGTCGTCAACGAAAAGTCCGCGCCGTTGTCGTCGGTGTCCGCCGTGCCCTGGCGGACCAGGCCGTTCGGCATGGCGTTCGCACCCTCGACGGTACGCACGGTGCCCTCGTACGTGTTCGAGGCGCCGTAGCCGAGCAGGTCGACGACGCCAGCGGTGCCGGTCGCCACGGGACCCGCGGCGAGCGCCACCGGCGTGGCGGCGTCGGACAGCACGAGCGTGCCCGTGGTTCCGGACGGGTTCAGCGAGGCGGTGTCGTCCGCCGTCGGCAGGTCCGCACCGACCGCGGTGGCCCCACCGTTGCCGGCCATCGACACCAGGAACGTGCCCTCGGCCGGCACCGTCCCCTCGAGCGCGCTCGTCGAGAAGGCGCCGGTGCTCGTCGCCGAGCGGTACTGCAGCGACCAGCCGTCGAGCGGCACCGGGGCGTCGGTCGGGTTGCCGATCTCGATGAACTTCTGGTTGTAGAAGGCGCCGTTGCTGCCCGCCTTCAGGTAGGCCTCCTCGATGACGAGGCCACTCCCCTCGGGGTTCGCGGTCGCTGCGGTGACGGTGACGAGCGGGGCCGCGAGGAGTGTCGCGGCAGCCGTGGCGCACAGCAGAGTGCGCCCGAGGGAGTTGGGCATGCCCGCACGTTACCGACCTGCGGAGTCCCTCAGGTTTCGCGCAGGTGAATGATTGCGTTCGGCAACATCAGGGCCGGGCGTTCACTCCCGCCGCGCCCGCGTCTGCTCCGCCCGCCCCGCGAGCTCCTCGTCGGCCGGGTACCCCACCTCGGTCAGCGTCAGCCCCTTCGCCGGCGCCGTCTTGAACGCGCTCGTCCGCGTCTCGGCGACGCGGAGCTCCTCGAGCCGTTCCGGCCCGAACCGCCCCTCGCCGACGGCGATGGTCGCCCCCACCATCGCGCGCACCATGGAGTGGCAGAACGCATCGGCCTGGAGGCGCGCCACCAGCACGCCGTCCGGCTCGCGGTCCCAGCGGAACTCCTGCAACGTCCGGATGGTCGTCGCGCCCTCGCGCGGCTTGCAGAACGTCGCGAAGTCGTGCAGCCCCAACAGCGTCAGCGCACCGCGCTCCATCGCTGCCGGGTCGAGGCTCGCCCCGTGCCAGACCGTGTGCCCGCGCCGACGTGGATCGCGCGGGGCGTCGGCGTCCGCGATCCGGTACTCGTACCGTCGCCAGAGCGGCGAGAACCGTGCGTCGAACCCGTCCGGCGCGACCGACGCCCGGGTGACGACGACGTCGCCCTCGGGTGCCGCGATGCCGTTCACGCGTTTGACGAGCCCGTCCAGCGGCGAGCGCCCCGTGCCGCGCTTGGCGCTGAGCGCGTCCCACTGCTCGGCGGACAGGTCGAGGTGGGCGACCTGCCCGGTGGCGTGCACGCCGGCGTCGGTGCGTCCGGCGACGGTGAGCAGTGGCGGCTCGCCCCACCGGGTGAAGACGGTGGCGAGGGCGGCCTCGAGCGCGCCCTGCACGGTCCGCAGCCCGGGCTGCCGGGCCCACCCGGAGAACGCGGCCCCGTCGTACGCGATGTCCAGCCGCAGCCGGATCCCGGCAACCTCGCCGCCGCTCTGCGGGCCCGCCGTCTCGTCCACGCGACCACCGTACCGGGGCCGCACCGCGCCTCCCGGCAGCCGGCGGACACCCGTCTGCGCAACCGAAGGCCGCTGCGCCGCTGACGCGCGCTGTCCACCGGTGTCAGCGCCACGTCAGTGCCGCGTGAGCGCCCCGCGGCACCATCGTCCTCGACATCGACGAAAGGACATTTCGATGACCACGACACCGCTCGCGGTGGAGGCCTCCGGCCTCGTGAAGACCTTCGGGACGAACCGCGCAGTGGACGGTGTCGACCTCCGTGTGGAGGCCGGCACGGTCTACGGCGTGCTCGGTCCCAACGGCGCCGGCAAGACCACCACCATCTCCATGCTCGCGACCCTGCTCAAGGCGGACGGCGGCGAGGCCCGGATCTTCGGGCACGACGTCCGGCGCGAGGCGCAGACGGTCCGCACCCTGATCGGGGTGACCGGTCAGTACGCCAGCGTCGACGAGACGCTCAGCGCGACCGAGAACCTGGTGATCTTCGCGCGCCTGCTCGGGCTGTCCCGCGCGGACGCGAAGCGGAAGGCCGTGGAACTGCTCGAACGCTTCGGGCTGACCGAGGCCGCGTCACGCCCGCTCAAGGGCTTCTCCGGTGGCATGCGTCGCCGGCTCGACCTGGCTGCGAGCCTCATCGCGCAGCCGCCGCTGATCTTCCTCGACGAGCCGACGACGGGGCTCGACCCCCGCACCCGTGCGCAGATGTGGGACACCATCCGCGAGCTCGTGGCGACGGGTTCGACGGTGCTGCTGACGACGCAGTACCTGGATGAAGCGGACCAGCTCGCCGACCGCATCGCGGTCATCGACCACGGCAAGGTCGTCGCCGAGGGCACGAGCGACGAGCTGAAGGCCTCGATCGGCAGTTCGTCGCTGCAGCTCCGCCTGACCGATGCGCTCCGGCTCGACGCCGCGCGCACGATCGTCCGGAACACCCTCGGTGTCGACGCGGTGGCCAGCCCCGAGGGCTCGCGTCTCACCGCACCGATGTCGGACCCCGACCGCGTGACGGACCTGCTGGTGTCGTTCCGCGAGGCCGGCATCACCCTCGCCGAGATGAGCGTGCAGAAGCCCACCCTCGACGAGGTCTTCCTGAGCATCACGGGCGCGCCGTCGACCGCCGCTCCCGCTTCGGAACCCGAGCTCGCAGGGAGCATCGCATGACCACCCTCACCACCACCACGGGCACCGCTGCTCCCCGGATCACCCCGCGCCCCGGCGTCGGTGCGACCGGCCTCGGCGCCACCGTCCGGCAGTCGCTCACGATGGCGTACCGCGGGCTGATCAAGGTCCGGCGCACCCCGGAGCAGCTGTTCGACGTCACCCTGATGCCGATCATCTTCACCGTGATGTTCACGTACATCTTCGGTGGTGCGATCGCGGGTGACGTCGCGAGCTACCTGCCGATCATCATCCCCGGCATCCTGGTGCAGACGAACATCACGTCGTCGATCGTCACGGGCGTGCAGCTCCGCGAGGACATGGACAAGGGCGTCTTCGACCGCTTCAAGTCCCTGCCCATCGCCCGGATCGCCCCGCTCGCGGGTGCGCTGCTCGCCGATACCGTCCGGTACGCGATCGCCACGACGATCACCTTCACGGTCGGCATCATCATGGGTCTGCGTCCCGCCGGCGGGTTCGGTGCGGTCGTCCTGGCCGGGTTGCTGGTCATCGTCGTCGCGTGGGCGATCAGCTGGATCTTCGCCTACTTCGGCGTCGTCGCGCGGACGGCGTCGAGCGTCTCCGGCATCTCCAACATGGTGCTGTTCCCGCTGACGTTCCTGTCGAACGCGTTCGTGCCGGCGGACACCCTGCCGGACTGGCTGCGCTGGTTCTCCGAGGTGAACCCGATCTCGCACCTCATCACGGCGGTCCGCGAGCTCGTGAACCACGGCACGGTGGGCGTCGACCTCTGGATCAGCCTGCTCGGCGCAGCGGTCGTGGTCGCGGTGTTCGCGCCACTGACGGTCCGCGCGTACATGCGGAAGGCCTGACGGGCGCCGGTCAGCGCACGCGGAACCGCAGCTCCTCGAGCAGGAGCCGCGCCTCCGAGACGGCCTCGGTCCGGTTCGATCCGGCCGAGGCCGTCTCGGCGTCCGCCAGCACCGCATCGCCGAGGGCGTCGGCCAGCACCGACCGCATCCGTGGGTGCGCGAGCACGCCGAAGTCCTGCCGCGAACCGAGTCGGGTCGCCAGCCCCCAGCAGCGAGCGGCGTGCTCCGGCTGTCCGTCACGAGCGGCGGCGAGCGCCAGGCCGAGCAGGGCGGTCCCGATCACGGGCAGGTCCAGCCACCACGGGTGGACGCGCAGCATCACGAGCGCACCGACGCGCAGGCGTCTCGCGACCGCCACGTCGTCGACCGGGAGGCCCGGCGCGGCTCCGTCGGACCGGTGCACCGCCGCCTCGTCCCGCGCCGCGATCCGCGCCGAGCCCGCCATGAGCGTCCAGTGCGGCGTCTGTTTCCGCAGGGGCAGCACGGAGTCCCAGGCGCGGGCGTACTCCGCCGCAGCGTCGTCGAGGGCTCCTTCCCAGCGCGAGCACTCCGCACCGATGGCCATCGCGAGCACGCCGATCTGCACCCGGTCCTCGTCGAACCCGCCGCGGGCCTCGACCGGACGGTGCTGCAGGTCGTCAGCGACCTGCCGGGCGCGCACGACGTCGCCGGTGCTCGCGGCGCAGAGGCCGACGGTCCAGCCGATCTCGTACAGGTCGTCGTCGGCCCCGAACCGTTCGAGTTGCTCGCGGGCGACCTCGGCGGACCGCAGTGCGTCGGCGTGCCGGCCGGTCTGCGCCAGGAGCTGGGTCATGGTGACGGCGATCGACCCGGTGGTCCAGGCGTCGTCGCTCGACCGCGAGAGCGTCTCGGCGCGGGTCGCGTACCGCAGGGCGACGGCGGACTCCCCGTCGTTCTCGGCGAGCGGCGCGCTGAGCATGTTCGCCAGGCAGGCGACCCCGGGCTCCGGGTCGTCGCGGTAGCGGGCGAGCAGGGCGTACCCGTCGGCCGGTCGCCCCAGGGTGAGGAGCAGCGCTGCCTGGGCGTCGAGCACCGCGAACCCGCTGGTGCCGTCGCGCATCACGCGGCGCAGGGTCGACACGGCCAGGGCTGCGGTGCGCTTGTCGCTGAACGCGGAGGACCCGCCGGTGACGACGAGTCCGAGCACGGTCGCGGCACGGTCCTCGGTCGCCGGTCCGGTACGGCGCAGGACCGGGACGACCTCGGGGCCGAGTGCGACGACCTCACCGTGGGCACCGCGCAGCGACCAGTAGCCGCCGAGGGCCGCGAACAGGTGCGCGACCGCCGCGGTGTCGTCGGCCGCCAGGCTCCAGCGGAGCAGCGTGACGAGGTTGTCGGATTCGCGGGCGACCTCGCGGAACCGCTCGAGCTGGGCGGAACCCGTGATCGTGAGGAGGTTGCGCTCGGCCGCGAACCCACGGCCCCAGCCGATCATGGCCGCACGGACGGCCTCGGTGGCGCCGCGGTTCCCCAGCCGGGCCGCACCGAACTCCCGCACCGTCTCGAGCAGCCGGTACCGCACGGGCTCGCCCTCGTGCTCGACGAGCTGCACGAGCGACTGCTCCACGAGCTCGGCGAGGTCGTCGAGCGCGTCGGCCCGGCGGTCCGGGGCGGCGACGGCCTCGACGGCGTCGACCGCGAGTCCGTCCGGGAAGAGCGCCAGCCGGGTCAACAGGTCCTGGGCCCCGTCGTCGAGCAGGCGCCAGCTCCACTCGATCACGGCGAGCAGGGTGCGGTGCCGCTCCGGGGCGCTCCGGTCGCCGCCGCGCAGCAGCGCGAACCGGTCGTCCAGCCGGCGCTCGATCTCGTCGGCGCTCATCCCCCGGATGCGTGCGGCCGCGAGCTCGATGGCCAGCGGTGACCCGTCGAGCCGCGTGCAGATCCGGCGCACCGCGTCCACCGGCAGCACGGCTCCGGGTCGTGCGGCCCGCGCCCGCTCGGTGAACAGCCGGACGGCTGCCCCGTCGGCCTCGACGGGCAGGGGCGCGAGGGGAGCCACGACCTCGCCGGCGATGGCGAGCGGCGCGCGTGACGTCGTCAGGATCCGCAGCTCGGGCACGGTCGCGAGCAGGTCCGCGGCGAAGGCGGCGACCTCGGCAACCAGGTGTTCGCAGTTGTCCAGGACGAGCACGGTCGGCCCGTCGGCGAGCGCCCGCACGACCCGGGTGCGCAGGTCGGCCGCGACGGCGTCCCGGAGCGACCTGGTGGAACGGAACTCGGCGATCCCGAGCAGCGCGCCGAGGGCCGGCACGATGTCGTCAGCCGTGGCGAGCGGCGCGAGCTCGAACACGACGACGCCCTGTGTCGGCGGCAGGCCGGCGGCGACCGCCTGCGCGAGGCGGGTCTTCCCCAGCCCACCCGCACCGAGGATCGTGACGAGCCGTCCGGCGGACAGCAGGTCCGAGACGGCGGCGAGGTCGGCCTCCCTCCCGACCAAGGTGTTCGGCGCAGCACGCAGGCCGACGCGGCGGACGCTGCCCGTGGCGGGGCCGGACCGACGCAGCAACTCGGCGTTGAGGCGGACCAGATCGGCCGAGGGGTCGGCGCCGAGTTCGTCGGCGAGCCGGTCACGGTGCGCTGCGAAGGCGGCGATGGCCTCGCTCGTGCGGCCGGCCGCGGCGAGGGCACGCATCGAACCGGCGACCGCGACCTCGTCGTAGGGGTTGGCGACGGCCTCTGCTGCCCAGAGTGCGGCGGCCTCGTCGGCGTCGCCCTCGTCGAGCAGTGCACCGCCGAGCGCGCGTCGGAGTGTCCGCCGGAGCGCTGCCGCACGGTCCGCGAGTGCTGCGCCCAGGTCGCCGTCGACGTCGGCGCCCGGTTCACCACGCCAGAGGTCGAGGGCGGCACGGACCGCTGCCGGCTCCGCCTCGCCCACCGCACGCTCGGCGCGGGCGAGGTCGACGTCCTCGGGGTCGCCGCCCAACGCGTACCCGGTGCTCGTCGACACCACGAGGCCGTCCGCCACGCTCCGGCGCAGTCGGGACACGAGTGTCTGCAGCGCTGCACGGGCACCCCGCGGCTGCACGTCCGGCCAGAGGTCGTCGATCAGGGAATCGATGGTCAGGGCGTGGCCGCGCGCGAGCACCAGCGCGGTCAGGAACGCCCGAGCGAGCGCCCCGGGCACCGGCGACTGCCGGCCGTCCGCACCCGTCACCGTGACCGGTCCGAGGACGTTGATTCGGGGCGGGACGGTCACGGTGCGAGTCTACGGAGCGCCGGTGTCACGGGGTCCTCGCGTCAGCCGCGCGGACGGTGGAACGCCGACGGACCCGTGCGGGTGTCGAGGTTGTCCGTCGCACGGCGCTCGGACTCCACGATGCCGCGGAGCGCCACGAGCGCGGACGCCGTCACCGCGACGTGCGACGGGTTCTCGTGCGAGGCGTCGAGCGCCTGCTCGAGTCGCTCGATCGCCTTGTCGCCGTCGTCCTCGGGGGACTCCCCGCGGATCACACAGGCGAGTTGCCGGATCGCCTCGAAGAGCGGTTCGGTGAACGCGGGGTCGGGACGGCCGAGGTTCCCCGACACCGGGCCCGACCGAGCGACGAGTTCGGTGAGGTCGGTCGTGTACCAGGCGACCCGTTCGAGCGCCCGGAAGCGCGCCCCGTCCTGCTGGAGCCGGGCCCGTGACCCGCGGAGCGCTCCGCGGGGGTTGATCTTCCGGCTCTCGTGGGCGACGGACACCCGCGCGCGCACGTCGGCGATCGCACGGTCGAGCTTGTCCTGCTGCCGGTTCCAGGCGTCCTCGTCGCGCTTGCCGCTCTCCAGCACGTGTGCGAGCCCCTCGAGGTGATCGGCCAACACGGCGTTCACCTCGTCGATCCGGCGTTCGGCGTCCCAGAAGTGCAGCGGCGGGAACACCAGGAAGTTCACGAGCAGGCCGACGACCACGCCGACACCCATCTGCACCAGGTACCCGAACGAGTAGCCCTCGGCGTTCGCCCCGCCGACGAGCAGCACGAACAACGCCGCCGTCGAGACCCAGGTGCTGCCCTCGCCGAGCACCCGGAACCCGCCGACGAGTACGCCGATGCCGACCGCCAGGGCCACGGCGAGGATCCCCGGGTCGCCCACGATCATCGTGAAGCCCGCGACGGCGATGCCGAGCAGGATGCCGACGAGCGTCTGGATGCCGTTGCGCAGCCCCGCGTAGACCGTCGTCTGCATCGCGACGATCGCCCCGAGCGGTGCGTAGTACGGGTAGTCGGACGCGACCCCGGGCACGTGCCTGGCGATGAACCAGGCCAGTGCCGCGGCGCCAGCGGCCTTGGCTGCGTGCAGCAGTCGCGGCTGTGTGCCGGACGTACGGCTCCACCGCCACGCGCGGCGACCGACGCCCGCGATGTGTTGGAACTCCATGTGGTGACTCTCCCTGTCGGGCGGACACGCTACGGGGCACGCACTGGGAAGGCGACGGTCCTGCGTTCTCCGGACGTCGGGGGCAGCGGTACCGCTCCCGAACGCGACGAAGCCCCCGCGACCTGGGTCGCGGGGGCTTCGTGGTGACGCGGGGTACTACTTGGTGTCGTCGCTCTTCTCGGCGGCGTCGGCCTCGACCTCGGCGGCAGCCTCGGTCTCGGTCTCCGACTCGACCGGCGCAGACTCCTCGGTGGTCTCGGTCTCCTCGACCGGGGCCTCCTCGGTGGTCTCGTCGGCGGCCGGCTCCTCGACCGGAGCGGCGGCGGCCGGAGCCGCGGTGCGCTTCACCGGGGCGGGCGTGCCCGACACCGGCTCGAGGACGAGCTCGATCGACGCCAGCGGGGCGTTGTCGCCCTTGCGGAAGCCGAGCTTCGTGATGCGGGTGTAACCGCCCTGACGGTCCTCGACCTGCGGGGCGATCTCCGTGAACAGCGTGTGCACGACGGACTTGTCGCGCAGGGTCGCGATGACCCGACGACGAGCGTGCAGGTCGCCGCGCTTCGCGAACGTGATGAGCCGCTCGGCGACCGGACGGAGGCGCTTGGCCTTCGTCTCGGTGGTCGTGATGCGGCCGTGCGTGAAGAGGGCGTTGGCGAGGTTGCTCAGGAGCAGGCGCTCGTGAGCGGGACCGCCACCGAGGCGGGGGCCCTTGGTGGGCTTCGGCATGTCAGTTCTCCAGTGGTGAAAGTGGTGCGCGCGGTGTCAGCGCGCTTGCGCGTGAGCGCGAGATCAGTTGTTGGACTCGTCCTCGTCGTACCCGCTGTAGAAGTGGGCGCCGTCGAATCCGGGGACGGTGTCCTTGAGGGACAGGCCGAGCTCGGTGAGCTTGTCCTTGACCTCGTCCACCGACTTCTGACCGAAGTTGCGGATGTTCATGAGCTGCGTCTCCGACAGGGCGACGAGCTCGGACACCGTGTTGATGCCCTCGCGCTTCAGGCAGTTGTAGCTGCGGACCGACAGGTCGAGGTCCTCGATCGGCGTCTGCAGCTCGTTCGACAGGACAGCGTCGACCGGCGCGGGGCCGATCTCGATGCCCTCTGCGGCCGTGTTGAGCTCGCGAGCGAGCCCGAACAGCTCGACCAGCGTGCGACCGGCCGACGCGATGGCGTCGCGCGGCGTGATCGCCGGCTTCGACTCGACGTCGACGACCAGGCGGTCGAAGTCCGTGCGCTCACCGGCACGCGTCGCCTCGACGCGGTAGGTGACCTTGAGGACCGGCGAGTAGATCGAGTCGATCGGGATCTGACCGGCCTCGGAGAACTCGGAACGGTTCTGCGTGGCCGAGACGTAGCCGCGGCCGCGCTCGATCGTGAGCTCGAGCTCGAACCGCGCGGTGTCGTTCAGGGTCGCGATGACGAGGTCCGGGTTGTGGATCTCGACGCCGGCCGGAGCGGAGATGTCCGCTGCGGTGACCTGACCGGCACCCTGCTTGCGCAGGTACGCGGTGATCGGCTCGTCGTGCTCGCTGGAGACGACGAGGCTCTTGATGTTGAGGATGATCTCGGTGACGTCTTCCTTCACACCGGGAACGGTGCTGAATTCGTGGAGGACACCGTCGATGCGGATGCTGGTGACAGCCGCGCCGGGGATCGAGGAGAGGAGCGTGCGGCGCAGCGAGTTGCCGAGGGTGTAACCGAAGCCCGGCTCGAGCGGCTCGATGACGAAGCGCGAGCGGTGCTCGGAGATCGACTCCTCGGTCAGGGTGGGGCGCTGTGCAATGAGCACTGTGGGATTCCTTTCGGCGAAGTGTCCGCTATATGACACTTGGCGGTACGACGGGGCCGCGTGGGCCCCGACGGGTCTGTTGAGTTGTGATCACGCGCACCGATGTGCGCGATCGAACGACCAGGAATGGCCGCGGGCCCTGCCCGACCCCGTCAGGGGACGAGCAGGGCGCGGCCGGTTGCTCCTCGCGTCAGACGCGACGACGCTTCGGCGGGCGGCAACCGTTGTGCGCCTGCGGAGTGACGTCGTTGATCGAACCGACCTCGAGGCCAGCGGCCTGGAGCGAACGGATCGCGGTCTCGCGGCCCGAACCCGGACCCTTCACGAAGACGTCGACCTTCTTGACGCCGTGCTCCTGCGCCTGACGCGCAGCGGACTCGGCGGCGAGCTGCGCCGCGAACGGCGTCGACTTGCGCGAACCCTTGAAGCCCACGGCACCCGAGGACGCCCAGCTGAGGACGGCACCCGACGGGTCGGTGATGCTGACGATCGTGTTGTTGAACGTGCTCTTGATGTGGGCCTGGCCCACTGCGACGTTCTTCTTCTCCTTGCGGCGCGGCTTGCGCGCGGCAGTCTTGGGGGTAGCCATCGGGGTCTCCTATCGAGCCTTCTTCTTGCCTGCCACGGTGCGCTTCGGTCCCTTGCGGGTACGCGCGTTGGTCTTGGTGCGCTGACCGCGCACCGGGAGACCACGACGGTGGCGAAGACCCTCGTAGCTACCGATCTCGACCTTGCGACGGATGTCGGCTGCCACCTCGCGGCGGAGGTCACCCTCCACCTTGAAGTTGCCCTCGATGAAGTCACGGAGGGCGACGAGCTGGTCGTCGGTCAGGTCCTTGACGCGGATGTCACCGGAGATACCGGTCTCGGCGAGTGCCTGGACCGCGCGGGTACGGCCGACGCCGTAGATGTACGTGAGTGCGATCTCCACGCGCTTCTCGCGCGGGATGTCGACGCCTGCTAGACGTGCCATGTGATGGCTGCTCCTGTTGTCGATGGAGGTGTGGAGCAGTACCGGTGCCCGGGCCTCCGACCCGAGGTGTCCCCCGGTCGTCGTGCGACCGGGTTCTGGTACTGCGTTGTCGATCTTCAGTTGTGGGTCGTGCTCGAGCAGCCTGCTGTCCGAGGGACAGCGTCGGCGCCGGTCACGCGCCGGGGACTAGCCCTGGCGCTGCTTGTGACGCGGGTTGCTCTTGCAGATCACCATGACGCGGCCCTTGCGGCGAATCACTCGGCAGTGCTCGCACATGGGCTTGACGCTGGGGTTGACCTTCATTGTTCTTTCCTCGTGCTCGCTGGCTTCGTGCGCGGCAGGATTGCCGAGCCGTTCCTTTCCAGCTCGCGGATCACTTGTAGCGGTAGACGATCCGGCCGCGGGTCAGGTCGTACGGGCTCAGCTCCACGATCACGCGGTCCTCGGGGAGGATGCGGATGTAGTGCTGGCGCATCTTCCCGGAGATGTGCGCGAGGACCTTGTGTCCGTTCGTCAGCTCAACGCGGAACATCGCGTTGGGCAGAGCTTCGAGCACCGAGCCTTCGATCTCGATGACGCCGTCTTTCTTGGCCATAGCCTCACTGTCGCTTGGTTGTGGAACAGGTGTGATCCCCGAACCGGTCTGCGGGTCGGTCGCCACACCCGAGAGGGCATGACACACCAAAGATCGATCTTATGTGGTAAACCCGCAATTGCCAAGTGCAGGCGCGGCACGCCCCCTCACCTGGGGCTTCCGCTGGCACACCTGAGTGTTCCACAGTGGTTTGACGGCGTGCTCCGGGCCGGAGCTTGTGCCCGGACCGTAGCGTTGCTCCGCAGCCACGTCCGCCGCCCACGTACCCTGCGCGGACCACCGAACGGAGACCACGTGCCCGACGCCACACGACGCCCCTTCGCCGCACACGGCAAGCAGGCCCGCCGTCGCGGCTGGACCACGCTCGTGACCGTCGTGGCCTCGGCGCTGGCCGTCGTGCTCGTGAGCGGGACGAGCGTCGCCGCCATCGCCGGCGCCCAGCTGGCGACCGCACCGCAGACCGTGCAGCTCAGCACCGACGACCAGAGCACCGCGAAGACCGCCGACATCACGGCGATCAAGGGCGGGGCGAACATCCTGCTCATCGGCAGCGACACCCGCGTCGGACAGTTCGACTCCGACGAGGACGTCGAGGGCGCCCGCAACGACGTCACCATGCTCATCCACATCTCCGAGGACCACCAGCAGCTCACCGCGGTCAGCTTCCCCCGCGATCTGATGGTCCCGATCCCGGCCTGCACCAACCCCGCGAGCGGGACGACCTACCCGGCCTCGACCTCCGCCATGTTCAACACGGCGCTCGGCAACGGTGGCGTCTCGTGCGTCGTCGACACCGTCGAGAACCTCACCGGCCTGAGCATCCCCTACGCCGGGCTCATCACCTTCGACGGCGTGATCGAGATGTCGAACGCCCTGGGCGGCGTCGACGTCTGCGTCGCGGAGCCCATCGACGACACCTTCACCGGTCTGCACCTCACCGCCGGCTCGCACAACCTCGAGGGCTCCGACGCCCTCGCGTTCCTGCGCACCCGCCACGGCGTCGGCGACGGCAGCGACCTGGCCCGGATCAGCTCGCAGCAGGTGTTCCTGTCGGCGCTGCTCCGCAAGGTCACCTCCGACGGCACCCTGTCGAACCCCATCACGCTCTACAAGCTCGCCGGCGCGGCCCTGTCGAACATGACGCTGTCCGACGGCCTGGCCCAGACCCGCACCCTCGTCGGCCTTGCCTCCGCACTGCGCGGCATGAGCACCGCCAACATGCTCTTCGTGCAGTACCCCGTCGCCGACGACCCCGACGACAGCGCGCGGGTGATCGTCGACCAGGAGACCGCCCACACGCTCAACGTGGCGCTGCAGAACGACGTGAAGTCCTCGCTGAGCGACTCGAGCACCGGGCGCGCGTCCGAGGAGTCGCCGACAGCCGGGGGCACCGCGACGACCGCGCCGTCGACCGGCACCACGCCGTCCGACACGGCGTCGGCGCCCGCGTCGAGCGGCGCATCGTCGGGGACGTCGTCCGCACCGAGCTCGTCGGCCACGAGCACGGCGACGTCGACCCCGCTGCCCTCGTCGATCACCGGGCAGAGCGCCTCCGAGCAGACCTGCTCCGTCGGCAACTGACCGCACCCCAGACGCCGTCGTCCTGGCACGACACCCCCGAACGCACGAGACGCCGCCGGATCCGACGGCGTCTCGGCGTCTTGCCGGCGTCTCCGCACGACGACGGCGTCTCTCGCGGCCGTGGACGAGGGACCGCCAGGCGCGCGCTGCGGGACGGAGCTGCGCCGAGCCTCCCGGTCGGGGTGTGCGGCCGGCAGTGGCGTGTCGGACTGGAGGCCCGTCCTACGCGATCGGGACGGGCGTCACGCCCAGCGGGGCCAGGCCCGCAGCGCCGCCGTCTGCGGCCGTCAGGACCCACACGCCGTCGGCGTGCACCGCGACGCTGTGCTCCCAGTGCGCGGCATCCCCGCCGTCCATCGTGCGGACGGTCCAGTCGTCGTCGTCCGTCGAGCTGTCGATCGTGCCCGCGGTGACCATCGGCTCGATGGCCACCACCAGGCCGGGCTTCACCGCCGGACCGGCACCGCGGACGCGGTAGTTGAAGACCGGCGGGTCCTCGTGCATGGAGCGACCGATGCCGTGCCCCGTGTAGTCCTCGACGATGCCCCAGGCGCCGGTCTCGTCGATCGCGTCCTCGACCGCGGAACCGACCTCGTGCAGGTTCTTCGCGTGGGCGAGCGCCGCGATGCCGTGCCAGAGCGATCGCTCCGTGGTGTCGCAGAGGGTCTGGCGCGCCGCGGACACCTCGGCGTCACCACCGGGGACGACCGTGGTGAACGCGCTGTCGCCGTTCCAGCCGTCGACCTCGGCACCGGCGTCCACCGACACGATGTCACCGGGAGCGAGCACGCGGTCTCCGGGGATGCCGTGCACGATCTCGTCGTTAACGGACACGCACAGCGTGTGCCGGTAGCCCGGCACGAGCTGGAAGTTCGGGATCCCGCCGCCGGCGCGGATCGTCCGCTCGGCGATCGCGTCGAGCTCACCCGTCGTGATGCCGGGACGGATCGCCGCACGCACGGCGTCGAGCGCCTCGGCGGTCAGCAGCCCGGGTCGCACCATGGCGCGGAGCTCGTCCGGCGTCTTGTAGATCGAGGGCTTGCGGAAGCGGACCACGCCGGGTCAGACGCCCGCGGTGAGCCCGCGAGCCGACAGCGCGGCATGGATGCGGTCGCCGACCTCGTGGATCGCGCCGAGGCCGTCGACGTCGAGGACGAGACCGCGCTCGCCGTAGGCGCCGACGATCGGGGCGGTCTGCTCGGTGTAGACCTGCTGGCGACGACGGATCGTCTCCTCGTTGTCGTCACTGCGGCCCTGCTGCTCGGCACGCTTGAGCAACCGGCCGACGAGCTCGTCCTGGTCGGCGACGAGCTGCACGACCGCGTCGATCCCGGTGCCCTGCTCGGCGAGCAGCGCGTCGAGGTACTCGACCTGCCCGACCGTGCGGGGGTACCCGTCGAGCAGGAACCCCTCGGCTGCGTCGGCCTCGTTCAGGCGCGACTTCACGAGCTCGTTCGTCAAGGAGTCCGGCACGTACTCGCCGGCGTCCATGATCGCATTGGCCTGCACACCGAGCGGCGTGCCCTCTGCGACGTTCTTGCGGAAGATGTCGCCCGTCGAGACCGCCGGGATCCCGAAGGACTCGGCGATCCGCCCGGCCTGGGTGCCCTTCCCCGCTCCGGGGGGTCCGACGATGATGAGACGTGCGCTCAACGGAGAAGCCCTTCGTAGTGACGCTGCTGCAGCTGCGAGTCGATCTGCTTCACGGTCTCGAGACCGACACCCACGATGATCAGGATGCTCGCGCCACCGAACGGGAAGTTCTGGTTCGCGCCGAACAGCGCCAGTGCTGCCAGCGGGATGAGCGCGATGAAACCGAGGTAGAGCGAGCCGGGCAGCGTCACCCGGGTGAGGACGTAGTCGAGGTACTCGGCGGTCGGACGACCGGCACGGATGCCGGGGATGAACCCGCCGTACTTCTTCATGTTGTCGGCGACCTCTTCGGGGTTGAAGGTGATCGCCACGTAGAAGTACGTGAACCCGACGATGAGCAGGAAGTACAGCACCATGTAGAACAGGTTGTCGCCGGAGACGAGGTTGTTCTCGATCCAGGTGACCCACGCCGCGGGCTCGGAGCCGTCCGAGGGCTTGTTGAACTGCGCGACCAGGGCCGGCAGGTACAGCAGCGACGACGCGAAGATGACGGGCACGACGCCGGCCATGTTCACCTTGATCGGGATGTACGTGTTGTTACCGCCGTACGTGCGTCGGCCGACCATGCGCTTGGCGTACTGGACCGGGATCCGCCGCTGCGACTGCTCGACGAACACGACGGCCATCATGATGACCAGTCCGACCAGGATGACGAACAGGAAGAGCTCGAACGACTGCGACTGCTCGATGGCCCACAGCGCCGACGGGAACTGCGCCGCGATCGACGTGAAGATGAGGAGCGACATGCCGTTGCCGATGCCGCGCTCGGTGACGAGCTCGCCCATCCACATGATGAGGCCGGTACCGGCGGTCAGCGTGACGACCATGAGCATGATCGCGTACCAGCTGTCGTTCGAGATGATCGACGAGCAGGAGGACGACGCGTTCGTGCCGAAGAGGGCACCCGAGCGGGCGACCGTGATCAGGGTGGTGGACTGCAGCACGCCCAGCGCGATCGTGAGGTAGCGCGTGTACTGCGTCAGCTTCGCCTGACCGGACTGGCCCTCCTTGTAGAGGGAGTCGAAGTGCGGGATGACCACGCGCAGGAGCTGCACGATGATCGACGACGTGATGTACGGCATGATGCCGAGCGCGAAGACCGAGAGCTTCAGCAGCGCGCCGCCGGAGAACAGGTTGATCAGGTCGTAGAGACCGCCGGACGACGAGGCGCTGGCGAGACAGCTCTGCACGGCCGCGTAGTCGACGAACGGTGCCGGGATGTACGACCCGAGGCGGAACAGCGCGATGATCGCGAGGGTGAAGCCGATCTTCTTGCGAAGATCAGGGGTGCGCATGATGCGCGCGACCGCTCTGAACACGAGGACTCCGAACTTCTGGGACCGGGGCCGTCGATCGCGGCCGTTCCGGTGTCGGTCGGCAGGGCCGACCAGGCTGGCGGATGCCGGCCACTGTCAAGGAAACCGTAACGGCGGCCCGTGCGCAAACGCACGGGCCGCCGACGGGGGTTACTGGGAGACGGTGCCGCCAGCAGCCACGATCTTCTCGGCGGCGGACGCCGAGACCTTGTCGACCGTGACCGTGATCTTCACGGTGATGTCACCCTGACCGAGAACCTTGACCTTCTCGTTCTTGCGGACGGCGCCCTTGGCGACCAGGCCCGCAACGGTGACGTCGCCACCATCGGGGTAGAGCTCCGAGATCTTGTCCAGGTTCACGACCTGGTACTCGACCCGGAACGGGTTCTTGAACCCGCGGAGCTTCGGGGTGCGCATGTGCAGCGGCATCTGCCCACCCTCGAAGCCGACCCGGACCTGGTAGCGGGCCTTCGTGCCCTTGGTACCACGCCCAGCGGTCTTGCCCTTCGAGCCCTCACCGCGACCCACACGGGTGCGGTCCTTCTTGGCGCCCTCTGCGGGGCGGAGGTGGTGCAGCTTCAGCACCTGCACGCGCTCGTTCTTCTCGTCGCTCATGCGTCGACCTCCTCGACCTTCACGAGGTGCGCCACCGTTGCGATGTACCCGCGGTTCTGGGCGTTGTCCTCACGCTCGACCGTACGGCCGATGCGCTTGAGACCCAGGCTGCGGAGCGTGTCGCGCTGGTACTGCTTCTCGCTGATAACGGACTTGATCTGCGTGATCTTCAGCGTCGCCATCACGCACCTGCCTTCTCGGTCGCGGCACGCAGTGCTGCGGCCTCGGCCTGGAGCAGACGAGCCGGGACGACCCGCTCGACGTCGAGGCCACGACGGCTCGCGACGGCGCGGGGCTCCTCGAGCTGCTTCAGAGCCTCGACGGTCGCGTGCACGATGTTGATGGTGTTCGACGAACCGAGCGACTTGCTCAGGACGTCGTGGATGCCGGCGCACTCGAGCACGGCGCGGACGGGACCACCGGCGATGACACCGGTACCCGGGCCAGCCGGACGCAGGAGGACGACGCCAGCAGCGGCTTCACCCTGCACGGGGTGCGGGATGGTGTTGCCGACGCGGGGGACGCGGAAGAAGTTCTTCTTCGCCTCTTCGACACCCTTGGAGATCGCCGTGGGGACCTCCTTGGCCTTGCCGTAGCCGACGCCCACGAGGCCGTTGCCGTCACCCACGACGACGAGCGCCGTGAAGCTGAAGCGACGACCACCCTTGACGACCTTCGACACGCGGTTGATGGTCACCACGCGCTCGAGGAACTGGCTGTCGCCACCGCGGTTGTTGCGGTCGCGGCCCTGCTGACGGTCACGACCGCCACCACGACGGCCGCGGTTGTCAGCCGAGTCGCGGTTGTTCGATGCGGAACCGGCAGCGGTCTCGACGGGACGCTCGGCGACGGCAGGTGCCTCCGCCTCCTTGCCCTTCGCGGCGGTGTCGGTGCCCTCAGCGGCTGCCTCGGTGCCCTCAGCAGTTGCCTCGGTGCCCTCAGCGGTCGCCTCGGTGGTCTCGACGGCGTCCGTGGCCTCGACGGCCTCGGTCTTGGCGTCTTCGTTGGTGTTCGCGTTGTCGCTCACAGGTTCAGCCCTCCTTCACGGGCACCATCGGCGATCGCGGCGACGCGACCGGCGTACTTGCTGCCACCGCGGTCGAAGACCACGGCCTCGACGCCAGCCGACTTCGCGCGCTCGGCGAGGAGCTCACCGACGCGACGGGCCTTGGCGGTCTTGTCGCCGTCGAACGAGCGGAGGTCTGCCTCCATCGTCGAGGCGCTTGCGAGGGTGTGACCCTTCGCGTCGTCGATGACCTGCACGAACACGTGACGCGACGAGCGGGTGACGGCGAGACGGGGACGAGCCTCGGTGCCGGTGATCTTCTTGCGGAGACGGTTGTGACGACGCGCCTTGGCGGCCGCCTTGCTCTTGCCTCGTGTCTTGAGGAGTCCCATGATCACTTACCTGACTTTCCGGCCTTGCGGCGCACGTTCTCGCCGGCGTAACGGACACCCTTGCCCTTGTACGGCTCGGGCTTCCGGAGCTTCCGGATGTTCGCCGCCACTTCGCCGACTGCCTGCTTGTCGATGCCGGCGACCGTGACCTTGTTGTTGCCCTCGACCGCGAAGCTGATGCCCGCGGGCGGCTCGACCGTGATCGAGTGGGAGTACCCGAGCGCGAACTCGAGGTTCGAGCCCTTCGCCTGCACGCGGTAACCGGTGCCGACGACCTCGAGGCCCTTGGTGTAGCCCTGGGTCACGCCGATGATGTTGTTGGCGATGAGGGTACGGGTCAGGCCGTGGAGCGAACGCGACTCGCGCTCGTCGTCCGGACGGGTGACGAGAACCTGGTTCTCCTCGACCTTGGCCTGGATGGGCTCCGCGATGACGAGCGCGAGCTCGCCCTTCGGGCCCTTGACCGCCACGCTCTGACCGTCAACGGAGACGGTCACGCCGGCGGGGATGTCGATGGGAAGACGTCCGATTCGTGACATTGTCGATCACCACACGTAGGCGAGGACTTCCCCACCCACGCCCTTCTGCTCGGCTTC
Source organism: Curtobacterium sp. PhB25 (assembly GCF_004365375.1). Classification (NCBI taxonomy): domain Bacteria; kingdom Bacillati; phylum Actinomycetota; class Actinomycetes; order Micrococcales; family Microbacteriaceae; genus Curtobacterium; species Curtobacterium sp. PhB25. The sequence continues at coordinate 76,062 of NZ_SODR01000003.1, forward strand.
GCGGTCGGTCAGCAGGCCGGACGAGGTCGAGAGGATCGCCACGCCGAGGCCACCGAGGACCTGGGGGATCTCCGTCGACTTCGCGTAGACCCGGAGGCCCGGCTTCGACACGCGCTTGATGCCGGCGATCGAACGCTCGCGCTCGGGGCCGTACTTCAGGTCGATGGTGAGGGTCTGCCCGACTCGGGCGTCCTCCACCTTCCACTCGCTGATGTAGCCCTCACGCTTGAGGATGTCGGCGATGTTCTTCTTGAGCTTGGAGCTCGGGAGCGCGACGGCGTCGTGGTGCGCGGAGTTCGCGTTCCGCAATCTGGTCAGCATGTCTGCGACCGGATCGGTCATCGTCATGATGTTCGTCCATTTCTCGCCTGGTTTCGACACCCGTTCCACGAATGCCGACCTGAGCGATCGAGTGATCCCGGGGCGGTTCCCCAGGATCGGTGTGTTCGTGCGTGCGGGCCGGAGGACGTGAATCCTCCGGCCCGCACCGCCCGAAGTAGTTTAGACCGTCTGCTCGTTGGAGCGGAACGGGAAGCCGAGCTGACGGAGCAGCGCGCGTCCCTCGTCGTCCGTCTTCGCGGTGGTGACGACAGTGATGTCGAAGCCGCGGACACGGTCGATGCGGTCCTGGTCGATCTCGTGGAACACGGACTGCTCCGAGAGACCGAACGTGTAGTTGCCGTTCCCGTCGAACTGCTTGTCGCTGAGACCGCGGAAGTCGCGGATGCGGGGCAGTGCGAGGGAGATCAGGCGGTCGAGGAACTCCCAGGCGCGGTCACCACGGAGGGTGACGTGCGCACCGATCGCCTGACCCTCGCGCAGCTTGAACTGCGCGATGGACTTGCGAGCGATGTTGACCTGGGGCTTCTGACCCGTGATCGCCGTGAGGTCCTTGATGGCCCCCTCGATGATCTTCGAGTCGCGAGCGGCCTCGCCGACACCGGTGTTCACGACGACCTTGACCAGGCCGGGGACCTGGTTGACGTTCGCGTAGCCGAACTGCTCGGTGAGCGTGGCCTTGATCTCGTCCTTGTACTTCTGCTTGAGGCGCGGCTGGGCCTTGGGGGCCTCAGTCGTTGCAGTCGTGTCAGTCATCAGAGCGTTTCACCTGACTTCTTGGCGTAGCGGACACGGACGGTCTTCTTGACCCCGCCCTTCTCCACCTCTTCGGTACGGAAGCCGACGCGGGTCGGCTTCTTCGTCTTCGGGTCGACGAGAGCGACGTTGGACACGTGGATCGAGGCTTCGTGCTTCTCGATGCCACCCGTCTTCGAGCCGCGCTGCGTCTGGCCGACGCGGACGTGCTTCGTGACGAAGTTCACGCCCTCGACGACGACGCGCTGCTTGTCCTTGAGGACCTCGATGACCTTGCCCTGCTTGCCACGGTCGCCGCCACGCTCCTGCGTCGCGCCCGTGATGACCTGGACGAGGTCACCCTTCTTGATGTTCGCCATGGCTTACAGCACCTCCGGCGCGAGCGAGATGATCTTCATGAACTTCTTGTCACGGAGCTCGCGACCGACCGGACCGAAGATGCGCGTGCCGCGCGGGTCGCCGTCGGCCTTGAGGATCACTGCCGCGTTCTCGTCGAACTTGATGTAGGAGCCGTCCTGACGACGAGTCTCCTTCTTGGTGCGAACGATGACCGCCTTGACGACGTCACCCTTCTTCACGTTGCCGCCGGGGATGGCGTCCTTCACCGTGGCGACGATGACGTCACCGAGACCGGCGTAGCGACGACCCGAACCACCGAGCACGCGGATGGTCAAGATCTCCTTGGCACCCGTGTTGTCGGCGATCTTCAGGCGGGATTCCTGCTGAATCACTGCTGTCTCCTATTCCGAAGCAGGCCGAGGCCTACTTGGCCTTCTCGAGGATCTCGACCAGGCGCCAGCGCTTGGAAGCGCTGAGGGGACGGGTCTCGCTGATCACGACGAGGTCGCCGACACCAGCGGTGCCGAGCTCGTCGTGGGCCTTCACCTTGGACGTGCGACGGATGATCTTGCCGTAGAGCGCGTGCTTCACGCGGTCCTCGACCTCGACCACGATGGTCTTGTCCATCTTGTCGCTGGTCACGTAGCCGCGACGCGTCTTGCGGTAGCCGCGAGTGAGGGCGGCGGAGGTCTTCTCTTCGTTCGCCATTACTTCTCCTCGGCGGTCTCGGCCTCGGTCGACTCAGCCGGCTTGTCAGCCTTCTTCGTCGTCTTCTTGGCCTTGGTGGCGGTCTCGACGGGCGCGGGAGTGGCACGGATGCCGAGCTCGCGCTCGCGGAGGACGGTGTAGATGCGAGCGATGTCGCGCTTGACGGCACGGAGACGACCGTGGCTCTCCAGCTGGCCGGTGGCCGACTGGAAGCGGAGGTTGAAGAGTTCCTCCTTGGCCTTCTTCAGCTCGTCAGCGAGACGCTCGTTCTCGAACGTGTCGAGCTCCGTCGGACGGAGCTCCTTGGAACCGATCGCCATTATGCGTCGCCCTCCTCGCGCTTGATGATGCGTGCCTTGAGGGGCAGCTTGTGGATTGCACGGGTCAGCGCCTCACGGGCGATGTCCTCGGTGACGCCGGAGAGCTCGAAGAGCACACGACCCGGCTTGACGTTGGCGACCCACCACTCGGGCGAGCCCTTACCGGAACCCATGCGGGTCTCAGCCGGCTTCTTCGTGAGCGGACGGTCCGGGTAGATGTTGATCCAGACCTTGCCGCCACGCTTGATGTGACGCGTCATGGCGATACGAGCGGACTCGATCTGACGGTTGGTCACGTACGCCGGGGTGAGGGCCTGGATGCCGTAGTCGCCGAAGCTGACCTTGGTACCACCGGTTGCCTGACCCGAACGCTTCGGGTGGTGCTGCTTACGGTGCTTGACTCGACGGGGAATAAGCATGGTTACGCCTCAACTCCTGCGCCGGCCGGCGCGTCCTGCGGGGCCTGCTGCGGGCGGCGGTCACCGCGGTCGCCGCCACGACGGTCGCCGCCACGGTCGCCACGCTCACCGCGCGGGCCGCCACGACGCTCGGGGCGCGACGAACGCTGGTTCGCCTGCTCGCGAGCGAGCTCCTTGTTCGTGATGTCGCCCTTGTAGATCCAGACCTTCACGCCGATGCGGCCGAACGTGGTCCGGGCCTCGTAGAAGCCGTAGTCGATGTTCGCGCGGAGGGTGTGCAGCGGCACACGGCCTTCGCGGTAGAACTCCGAACGGGACATCTCGGCGCCGCCGAGACGGCCCGACACCTGGATGCGGACACCCTTGGCGCCGGCGCGCTGTGCACCCTGCAGGCCCTTGCGCATGGCGCGACGGAACGCGACACGAGCGGAGAGCTGCTCGGCGATGCCCTGCGCGACGAGCTGGGCCTCGGTCTCGGGGTTCTTGACCTCGAGGATGTTCAGCTGGATCTGCTTCTTGGTGAGCTTCTCGAGCTCACCGCGAACGCGCTCCGCCTCGGCGCCGCGGCGGCCGATGACGATGCCCGGACGCGCCGTGTGGATGTCCACGCGGACACGGTCACGGGTGCGCTCGAGCTCGATGCGAGCGACACCGGCGCGGTCGAGGGTCTTCTTCAGGTACTCGCGCACCTTGATGTCCTCGGCCACGTAGTCGGCGTAGCGCTGACCGGCCTTCTTGCTGTCGGTGAACCAGTGCGAGACGTGGTCCGTCGTGATCCCGAGACGGAAGCCGTACGGGTTGACCTTCTGGCCCATTAGTTGCTCGCCTTCTTGCTCGTCGCGGCAGCCTCGGCCTCTTCCGGCGTCGCGAGGACGACCGTGATGTGGCTGGTGCGCTTGTTGATGCGGAAGGCCCGGCCCTGGGCGCGCGGCTGGAACCGCTTCAGGGTCGTTCCCTCGTCGACGAAGACGCGGCTCACGTAGAGGTCGCGCTCGTCGAGGAAGCTGTTCGTCGAGTCAGCCTTCACCCGGGCGTTCGCGATCGCCGAGGCGACCAGCTTGTACACGGGCTCCGAAGCGCCCTGGGGGGCGAACTTCAGGATGGCGAGCGCCTCGTGGGCCTGCTTGCCGCGGATCAGCTCGATGACGCGACGGGCCTTCTGAGGCGTGACGCGGATGTGTCGCACGCGTGCGATCGACTCCACCATTTCGTTCCTCCTCTGCGTCCCCGCGTTAGCGGCGACGGCCCTTCTTGTCGTCCTTCACGTGACCACGGAAGGTGCGGGTCGGCGCGAACTCGCCGAGCTTGTGACCGACCATCGACTCGGTGACGAACACCGGGATGTGCTTGCGGCCGTCGTGCACCGCGATGGTGTGACCGAGCATGTTCGGGACGATCATCGACCGTCGCGACCAGGTACGGATCACGTTCTTGGTGTTGGCCTCGTTCTGCGTGACGACCTTGCGGAGCAGGTGCTCGTCGACGAAGGGGCCCTTCTTCAGACTGCGTGGCATCTTCTGAACTCCTACTTGCGCTTCTTGCCGGCGTTACGGCGACGGACGATGAGCTTGTCGCTCGGCTTGTTCGGCTTGCGCGTGCGACCCTCGGCCTGGCCCCAGGGGCTGACCGGGTGACGACCACCGGAGGTCTTGCCCTCGCCACCACCGTGGGGGTGGTCGACCGGGTTCATCGCGACACCACGCACGGTCGGGCGGACGCCCTTCCAGCGCATGCGGCCGGCCTTGCCCCAGTTGATGTTCGACTGCTCGGCGTTGCCGACCTCGCCGATCGTGGCGCGGCAGCGTGCGTCGACGTTGCGGACCTCGCCCGACGGCAGACGGAGCTGCGCGTAGGGGCCGTCCTTGGCGACGAGACGCACCGAGGCGCCGGCCGAGCGGGCCATCTTCGCGCCGCCACCGGGGCGGAGCTCGATGGCGTGCACGACGGTACCCACGGGGATGTTGCGCAGCGGCAGGTTGTTGCCGGGCTTGATGTCGGCGCCGGGGCCCTGCTCGATGACGTCGCCCTGCTTGAGCTTGTTCGGCGCGATGATGTACCGCTTCGTGCCGTCCACGTAGTGCAGGAGCGCGATGCGCGCAGTGCGGTTGGGGTCGTACTCGATGTGAGCGACCTTGGCGTCCACGCCGTCCTTGTCGGAGCGACGGAAGTCGATCACGCGGTACTGGCGCTTGTGGCCACCACCGATGTGACGCGTGGTGATGCGGCCGGAGCTGTTGCGACCACCGGTCTTCGGCAGCGGACGAAGCAGGGACTTCTCCGGAGTCGAACGGGTGATCTCAGCGAAGTCGGCGACCGACGAGCCGCGACGACCGGGGGTCGTCGGCTTGTAGTTACGAATAGCCATGATTTATCCCTCTGGTCCTCAGCCGACAGCCGTGAAGATGTCGATCGAACCGGACTTGAGCGTCACGATGGCGCGCTTGGTGTCCTTGCGCTTGCCGAGACCGAACTTGGTGCGACGGGTCTTGCCCGGGCGGTTCAGCGTGTTGATGCTCGCGACCTTGACCTCGAAGATCTTCTCGATGGCGAGCTTGATCTCGGTCTTGTTCGAACGGGGGTCCACGATGAACGTGTACTTGCCCTGGTCGATGAGCGCGTAGCTCTTCTCCGAGACGACCGGCGAGATGATGACGTCGCGCGGGTCCTTGTTGAAGCCGCTCATGCGGTGATCTCCTTCGCGGTCTTCGACGCGATGAAGGCGTCGAGGGCGCTCTTGCTGAAGACGACGGCGTCCGACTTGAGGACGTCGTAGGCGTTCAGCTGGCCGTACGAGAGCGCGTGGACGTTCGGCAGGTTGCGGATCGACTTGAGCGTCAGCTCGTCGTTCGACTCGAGCACGATCAGCACGTGCTTGACGGGCGCGACCTTCTCGAGGAGCGTGCGAGCGACCTTGGTCGACGGCACGTCGGCCTCGACGAAGCCGTCGACAGCCGAGATGCGGCCACCGCGGGCGCGGTCCGAGAGCGAGCCGAGCAGCGCTGCGGCGATCATCTTCTTGGGGGTGCGCTGCGAGTAGTCGCGGGGGGTCGGCCCGTGGACGACGCCACCACCGGTGTGCTCGGGAGCACGGACGGAACCCTGACGGGCGCGGCCGGTGCCCTTCTGCTTGAACGGCTTGCGACCGGCACCGCGGACTTCGCCGCGGTTCTTGGTCTTGTGGGTGCCCTGACGCGCGGCTGCGAGCTGCGCGGTGACGACCTGGTGGATCAGCGGGACGTTGGTCTCGACGTCGAAGAGAGCTGCGGGCAGCTCGACGGTGCCGGACTTGACACCCGATGCGTCGAGGACGTCGATCGTGGTTGCGGTCGTGGTGGCCATGATCACTTACCCTTCACGGCGGTGCGGACGAAGACGGAGCGGCCACGAGCACCGGGGACGGCGCCCTTGACGAGCAGCAGACCCTTCTCGGCGTCGACGGCGTGCACCGTGAGGTTGAGGACGGTCACGCGGTCGCCACCCATACGACCGGCCATGCGCATGCCCTTGAAGACACGCGACGGGGTCGAGGAAGCACCGATCGAGCCGGGCTTGCGGTGGTTGCGGTGTGCACCGTGCGAGGCGCCGACGCCGTGGAAGCCGTGGCGCTTCATGACACCGGCGAAGCCCTTGCCCTTGGAGGTACCGACGACGTCGACCTTCTGGCCCGCCGTGAACGTGCCGTCCACGGTGAGCTCCTGGCCGAGCGTGTACTCAGCGGAGTCGTTGGTCCGGATCTCGGTGAGGGTGCGACGCGGGGTCACGCCAGCGGCCTCGAAGTGGCCAGCGGCCGGCTTGTTGACCTTGCGCGGGTCGATGGCACCGGCGGCGATCTGGATCGCCTCGTAGCCGTCGCGCTCAGCGTTGCGGATCTGGGTGACCACGTTCGGGCCGACCTCGATCACGGTGACGGGGATGAACTTGTTGTTCTCGTCCCACACCTGGGTCATCCCGAGCTTCTTGCCGAGGAGGCCCTTGACGGTCTTGGTTGAGTTCGCCATTGGTCAGCCCCCTTACAGCTTGATCTCGATGTTGACGTCTGCCGGCAGGTCGAGTCGCATGAGCGAGTCAACGGCCTTCGGCGTCGGGTCGACGATGTCGATGACCCGCTTGTGCGTGCGCTTCTCGAAGTGCTCGCGCGAGTCCTTGTACTTGTGAGGGGAACGGATCACTGCGATCACGTTCTTCTCGGTGGGGAGTGGCACCGGGCCGACCACGGTTGCACCGGCACGGGTCACCGTGTCGACGATCTTCCGGGCCGACGTGTCGATGACCTCGTGGTCATACGACTTGAGCCGGATGCGGATCTTCTGTCCCGCCATGTGTCTCTTGTCCTCTCTCTGCGCCGCGCACCCGCAGGCCGCCTGACGCCGCTCGGCTCCGCATTGCTGCAGACCGTGCTGTTTTCCTGAACCAACCGGCCGCATCCGCTGGGGATGACCGCTGTTCACCTGTCAACCGCGCGGGCGACCTTGGCCGTCCAGCGTGGGCAATCGACTTCCTCGCACTCCGGGCGCAACAGTGTCGCGTCCGTCATGACCTCGGGGAGTCGTGTTCTGCTGCCTGCGGCCCAACCCAGCCCTGCTGAACAGGGGGGTTGTGCACTGCCAGAGCAGTGATCCTGCGGACTCGCACCCGCGGGGAATTTGGAACCGGACAAGTCTCGCATGTCCCGAGCCCACGTGCAACCCGGGCGTGTCGCGATGTGCCGGGCGTGTCGACACCGGCTCGCTTCCCCGGATCCACGCGGATCGGACGGCCTGGAGGCACGGGTCGCCGCCGCAACGCGGAGCGCCCTCCGGACATGGTCCGGAGGGCGCTCGTGGAGACGGTTACTCGGCCGTCACCGGAGGGACGAACCACGGCGGGAAGACCGCCACGCGCGGCGCGTGGCCGCCGTGGTCGGCGAGCACCGCACGGACCGTCTGACGGGCCTTGTCGTTCGGGACACCGATCACCGCGACGGACGAGAACGGCACGCTCGGCCCCGCGAGGAGCTCGAGTCCGAGCATCTCGGGGTCGGAGAAGTCGGTGCGGCGGATCAGGTTCGTCCCGGCGTCGGGGCCGACGGCGAACCGGACGTCGTCGGCGTCGGCGTCCTGGTCGGCGACGACCACCGAGTCACCGAACGCCGAGACCGGGACGACGAGCACGACGTAGTCCACCGCGCGCGTGCGTCGGGCGGCGTCGGACCACCGCTCCCCGACGGCGCCGGTGCGGAGTTCGTCCCACCGGACGGCATCCGGCGACAGGGTGAACGGCACGTGGCTCGCGATGGTGCTGCCGTCGGGCGCTTCGGCCTCGGCGCGTGCGGCCCGGGTCTCGGGGCTGCTGACGTCGACGGCGGGCTCCGCCTGGTCGGCCGCCAGGATGGCGCCGGACCCGACGATGCCGTCGAGGTTGTCGATGTGGGTCACGTGGTGCGCACGCAGCGACGCGAACACCCGAGCCTCGGGCAGGTCGGCCGACGACGACCGGAGCGACGTCGGTGAGCGCAGCGACGTCCCGGGGCCGGAGGCCGGCGGGTCGACGCGCAGGTTGGTGGTGATGCGGGTCCGCCGTGGCGCCGGAGCGGCTGGGATCGCCGACTCCTCACGCTGCCGGGGCGCGCAGATGTCGCAGAGCTCGGTGGGGAAACCGTGGATGCACTCGTCAGTCACGACTGTTGTGGGTCCTTCCGTGCCGTGTGGGGTGGTCCGGCACGTCGACCAACGCTACGTCATCCGGACGCTCCCGGGGTCATTGTCGGTAGAGCAGTGCCCGGACCTCGGACTCGGCGGCGTGGATCCGGGCCGGATCGATGGTCTCGCCGTGCTCGTAGGCGTCGAGCAGCCGCGGGTCGATGTAGCTCTGCCGGCACACCGTCGGGGTGTTGCCGAGCTCGTCGCTCGCGGCCTTCACGGCATGGGACACCGCACGCTTCCGCTTCGCCTGCGACGACAGCGGACCGGTCTGGGCAAGGTCGACGGCCGCGGCCACCGTGCCGTGCAGGGTGCGGAAGTCCTTCGCCGTGAAGTCGTCACCAGCACGCTCCTTGACGTAGGCGTTGATGTCCTCGGCGGACAACGGCTCCCACTCGTCACCGCGGCGTTCGCGGAACGACAGCAGTCGGGCGTTCGGCCCACGGCGCTTCATGCCGGCGATCACCGTCGCGAGGTCGGCGTCGTGGATCGACGACGACCACTCCTGCCCGCTCTTGCCGGGGAAGTCGAGCTCGATGTCGTCACCGGAGACGTGGGCGTGCGCGCACAGCAGGGTCGACAGTCCGCGGCTGCCGTGCTCGCTGGCGTACCGCTCCGATCCGACCCGCAGCGAGCCCTGGTCGAGCATCCGGAACGCTGCGGCCAGCGCTCGGCGGCGATCGGGTTCCGGTCGTCGGAGGTCCTGCGTGACCCCGCGCCGTGCGACCGGCAGCGACTCCGCGAGGGCGAGCGCCCGGTCGTACTTGATCCGGTCCATCCGTTCGCGCCACGACGGGTGGTACATGTACTGGCGGCGTCCGGCTCCGTCGATGCCGGTCGCGAGGACGTGCCCGTTCTCGTACGGCGAGATCCAGACGTCGTCCCAGGCCGGCGGGATGACGAGGTCCTCGAGCCGCTGACGCACCGCGGCATCGGTGACGGTCGCACCGTCGGGGTCACGGTACGAGAAGCCGCGGCCGCTCCGGACACGGTGGTAGCCACGACCGGAGGTCGTGGAACGGCGCAGACGAGTCACCCGGCCGAGCCAACTCCCCGCTGCCTGGGACGCCGTACGGGGCGGACGGACGCCGTCGTGGCGGGCGTACCCCGGGCCTCCCGTCCGCCGCCCGCCAGGGCCGTGAGCGGCCGACAGTGGCTCCGAGCGCTGCCACGTCGACCGGGGCAACGACACAGCGGGGCCGAGCCCGAAGGCTCGACCCCGCTGCGGCAGGTAACCGGAGTTACTTGAGGATCTTCTCGACCGTACCGGCGCCGACCGTACGACCACCCTCACGGATGGCGAAACGGAGGCCCTCTTCCATGGCGATCGGCTGGATCAGCTCGACGGTCATGGCGACGGTGTCACCGGGCATGACCATCTCGGTGCCCTCGGGCAGCGTGATGACGCCGGTGACGTCCGTGGTGCGGAAGTAGAACTGCGGACGGTAGTTCGCGTAGAACGGGTTGTGACGCCCGCCCTCTTCCTTGGTCAGGATGTAGGAGTTCGCCTGGAACTCGGTGTGCGGCGTGACCGAACCCGGCTTCACGACGACCTGGCCGCGCTCCACGTCCTCGCGCTTGAGGCCACGGATGAGCAGACCGGTGTTGTCACCGGCGACCGCCTGGTCGAGCAGCTTGCGGAACATCTCGATGCCCGTGACCGTGGTCTTCTGCGTCGCGCGGATGCCGACGATCTCGACCTCGGCGTTCAGGTTGAGCGTTCCACGCTCGACACGACCGGTGACGACCGTTCCACGACCGGTGATCGTGAAGACGTCCTCGATCGGCATCAGGAAGGGCTGGTCGGTGGCGCGCACCGGGTCCGGCACGTGCTCGTCGACCTGGGCCATGAGCTCCTGGACCGACTTGACCCACTTCTCGTCGCCCTCGAGCGCCTTGAGCGCCGAGACCTGCACGACGGGGGCGTCCTCGTCGAACTGCTGCGAGCCGAGGAGCTCGCGGACCTCGAGCTCGACGAGCTCCAGGATCTCCTCGTCGTCCACCATGTCGGACTTGTTCAGCGCGACGACGATGTAGGGGACGCCGACCTGGCGGGCGAGCAGCACGTGCTCACGCGTCTGGGGCATCGGGCCGTCGGTGGCGGCGACCACGAGGATCGCGCCGTCCATCTGCGCCGCACCCGTGATCATGTTCTTCACGTAGTCGGCGTGACCGGGGGCGTCGACGTGCGCGTAGTGACGCTTCTCGGTCTGGTACTCGACGTGCGAGATGTTGATCGTGATGCCGCGCTGGCGCTCCTCGGGAGCGTTGTCGATCTGCGCGAAGTCACGGGCCTCGTTGAGGTCCGGGTACTGGTCGTGCAGAACCTTGGTGATCGCCGCCGTGAGCGTGGTCTTGCCGTGGTCGACGTGACCGATGGTTCCGATGTTGACGTGCGGCTTGGTGCGCTCGAACTTGGCCTTGGCCACTGTGGGTCCTCCTCAGGACTCGGAAGCGTCATCCCCGGCCGGCCCTGGATGGGCTCGCGACCGTTGATGCGCGGTGTGTGTCTGTACTTTACTTGGTGGCGAGGGGCCCGTCGCCGGGCACCCCCGCCTGTGGAGAAGCGCTGAGCGCTACTCCCCCGCGTTCTTCGCGATGATCTCCTCGGCGACCTTGGCCGGGACCTGGCTGTAGGTCTCGAAGGTCATCGAGTAGACCGCACGACCAGAGGTCTTCGACCGCAGGTCGCCGACGTAGCCGAACATCTCGGACAGCGGCACGCTCGCGCGGACCACCTTGACGCCCGAGGCGTCCTCCATCGAGGCGATCTGGCCACGACGGGAGTTCAGGTCACCGATGACGTCGCCCATGTACTCCTCAGGAGTACGGACCTCGACGGCCATGATCGGCTCGAGGATCGCGGGACCGGCCTTGCGGGCCGCTTCCTTGTAGGCGATGGAACCGGCGATCTTGAACGCCATCTCGGACGAGTCGACGTCGTGCGCCGCGCCGTCCTTGAGGATGGCCTTCACGCCGACGGTCGGGTAGCCCGCGAGGATGCCGACCTGCATGGCGTCCTGGATACCGGCGTCGACCGAGGGGATGTACTCGCGCGGGACACGGCCACCGGAGGTCGCGTTGACGAACTCGTAGACCTTCTCGCTCGTGACCTCCATCGGCTCGAGCGCGATCTGCACCTTCGCGAACTGACCGGAACCACCGGTCTGCTTCTTGTGGGTGTAGTCGTAGCGCTCGACGATCTTGGTGAGCGTCTCGCGGTAGGCCACCTGGGGCTTGCCGACGCTCGCCTCGACGTGGAACTCGCGCTTCATGCGGTCGACGAGGATGTCGAGGTGGAGCTCGCCCATGCCCTTGATCGTCGTCTGACCGGTCTCGGCGTTGAGCTCGACGCGGAACGTCGGGTCCTCTTCGGCGAGCTTCTGGATGGCCGTGGAGAGCTTCTCCTGGTCAGCCTTCGTGTTCGGCTCGATCGCGACCTCGATGACCGGCTCCGGGAACGTCATCGACTCGAGGACGACCTGGTTGGTCGGGTCGCACAGGGTGTCACCGGTGGTGGTGTCCTTGAGGCCGATGACCGCGTAGATGTGGCCAGCGGTCACGTTGGCGACCGGGTTCTCCTTGTTGGAGTGCATCTGGAAGATCTTCCCGATGCGCTCCTTCTTGCCCTTGGTCGAGTTGATGACCTGTGCGCCGGACTCGATCGAGCCGGAGTACACGCGGACGTAGGTGAGGCGACCGAAGAAGGGGTGCACCGCGACCTTGAACGCGAGAGCCGAGAACGGCTCCGACGCGTCGGGCTTGCGGATGATCTCCTTCTCCTCGTCCTTGACGTCGTGGCCGATCATCGGCGGCACGTCGAGCGGGGACGGGAGGTAGTCGATGACGGCGTCGAGCATCGGCTGGACACCGCGGTTCTTGAACGCGGAACCGCACAGCACCGGGTAGAGCGTGCTGCTCACGGTGAGGGCGCGGATCGCGGCCTTGATCTCGTCGACCGAGAAGTCGGTGTCGCCCTCGAGGTAACGCTCCATGAGGACGTCGTCCGCCTCGGCCACGCGCTCGATGAGCTTCTCGCGGTACTCGGCGGCGCGGTCCTGCAGGTCGGCCGGGATCTCTTCGATCTCGTACTTCGCACCCATCGCGACGTCACCCTTGGCGTCGCCGCGCCAGGTGAGTGCACGCATCTGGACGAGGTCGACGACGCCTTCGAACGAGCTCTCCGAACCGATCGGCAGCTGGAGCACGAGGGGCTCCGCACCGAGGCGGTTGATGATCGTGTCGACGGTGTAGTAGAAGTCCGCGCCGAGCTTGTCCATCTTGTTGACGAAGCAGATGCGCGGGACGTTGTACTTGTCAGCCTGACGCCACACGGTCTCGGACTGGGGCTCGACGCCCTCCTTGCCGTCGAAGACGGCGACCGCACCGTCGAGGACGCGGAGCGAACGCTCCACCTCGACCGTGAAGTCCACGTGACCGGGGGTGTCGATGATGTTGATCTGGTTGTTGTCCCAGAAGCAGGTCGTCGCGGCCGACGTGATCGTGATGCCGCGCTCCTGCTCCTGCGCCATCCAGTCCATCGTGGCAGCGCCGTCGTGGACCTCACCGATCTTGTGCGTGATGCCCGTGTAGAACAGGATGCGCTCGGTCGTCGTGGTCTTGCCGGCATCGATGTGCGCCATGATGCCGATGTTGCGGACCTTGTTCAGGTCGGTGAGCACGTCCTGTGCCACAGGGTTCCTCCGGAAGAGTTGTAGGAGAGGTTGGCGGCCGTCCGGGCGCCGGGGTTCTTGACCACCGGTGCCCGGACGGTGCCGGGACTACCAGCGGTAGTGGGCGAAGGCCTTGTTCGACTCGGCCATCTTGTGCGTGTCCTCGCGGCGCTTGACCGCGGCACCGAGACCGTTCGACGCGTCGAGGATCTCGTTCATGAGACGCTCGGTCATCGTCTTCTCGCGACGGGCCTTGGCGTACGAGGTCAGCCAGCGGAGCGCGAGGGTGTTCGCGCGGTGCGGCTTGACCTCGACCGGGACCTGGTAGGTCGAGCCACCGACGCGGCGGCTGCGGACCTCGAGGGTCGGACGGACGTTGTCGAGCGCCTTCTTGAGCGTGACGACAGCATCCTGCTGGTTCTTGGCAGTGACGCCCTCGAGTGCACCGTAGACGATGCGCTCGGCGAGGCCCTTCTTGCCGTCGAGCAGGATCTTGTTGACGAGCTGGCTGACGATCGGCGCACCGTAGACCGGGTCGGCGACGACGGGACGCTTGGGGGCGGGACCCTTACGAGGCATCTAACTCAACCCTTCTTCGCGCCGTAGCGGCTACGAGCCTGCTTACGGTTCTTCACGGCCTGGGTGTCCAGGGCGCCACGGATGATCTTGTACCGCACACCGGGGAGGTCCTTCACACGACCGCCACGGACGAGCACCATCGAGTGCTCCTGGAGGTTGTGGCCCTCACCGGGGATGTACGCCGTGACCTCGGTGCCGTTCGAGAGCTTCACACGAGCGACCTTGCGCAGTGCGGAGTTCGGCTTCTTCGGGGTGGTGGTGTAGACGCGGGTGCACACACCACGCTGCTGGGGGTTCGCCTTCAGGGCGGGCGCCTTGGTCTTGGTGACCTTCGGCGTACGACCCTTGCGAACCAGCTGCTGAATAGTAGGCAACTGTTCTCCTGGTTCTTCGCTCGTGCTCTCTGGCCGGCGCGATCCGCCGGCTTCCTCGTCCCACGCTGATGACCGCCTGACGGCGGAGGAACCTGCGGGGGGACGGAGTGGTCCGACTGGGCGATCTCGCTCGCCGGACTTTTCGGGCGCGCCCGAGGGCGCACACCCAGAAGAGACTACCCGCGTAACGGGACGAAATCAATCCGGGCCGGCACCACGCCGGACACCGTCATGAGCCGGTGTCCGAGGACCCGTTGCCGACCGCCGACCGGAACGTCGCGCCCGAGCTCGAGAACCCCGTGATGTACCCGCTCGCGTTGACGTTGAGCGGTCCGGCCGTGGCCGTCCCGGTACCGCCCGCGCCGGCGATGTCCGCCGTGAAGGTGGCCCGGCCGAAGGTGGTGGTGGAGACGAGCCAGCCGTTCGTGGTCCAGCTGCCGACGGCGACGGTCGGCCGCGACTCGAGCGTCCACTTCTCGTTCGTGTAGGTGTACGCGGGGTTCTCGCCGTACGCGTAGAAGCTGCACCCGGCCGGTGCGGCGTCGTTCGAGGCGATGCAGCCGTCCACCCAGGCGTCCACGGCCCGCTTCGCCGCCTGGTCGCCCGCGTTCGTGAGCGTCGCGGTCATCTGCACGGGCGTCGAGGTGCTGCCACCGAACCCGCCCACGACGGCGCTGCCACCCGTGGCCTTCGTCCACTTGCCGCCGTCGTACGTGACCGCGTAGGTGCCGGGGAGGGCGCGGAGACCGACGGTGCCGTCCTTCGGGGTCTTCGTCGACGTGCCCGCGACCTGCACCGAGGCGCCGGCCGGACCCCGGACGCTGACGTCGACGCTGCCGAGCTCCGGCGCCTGCAGCTCCCACACCGGGAACACGCCCCAGTCGGTGCCGGTCTTGTCGAGCGTGAAGGTCGCCGCGACGTCACGGCCGGCCTGGCGCAGGTAGGCGCGGACGGTGGCGGTGTCGCCGTCCGTGCGCGTCGCGGCCACCCGGTAACCGGTGACCTTCGCGGTCGCCTTCGCGTACGCGGCGTCGGTGAGGAGCACGTCCGACTTCGTCCGGTCGATGCCCGCTGCGTCGAGGGCGTCGGTGACCTTCCCCGCGGTCAGGTCGTCGAGGAACGCCCGCACGGGGCGGTCGGCCGAGTGGGTGGCCGATCCGATCAGCGACCCGGCGATGCCGCCGACCAGGAGCAGCGACAACGCCGCGATGCCCGCGATGATCCCGACGACCTGGCCGCGGCGGAGCTTCCGGCGCGGAGCGCGCGACGCGGTCGGAGCGTACTGCGCGCCGTGCGCGGTCGTCCCGACCTGCGCCGTCGACCCGGCCTGCGCGTTCTGCGCGGTCGCTGGCGTCTCTTGCGTCCCGCGGATCGACGCCAACGACGGCACGGCTCCCCAACCGTCCTGCTGGTCCGGATCCGGCGTGTGCTGGTCGCTCATCGTTCCCCCGTTGCGTGTGCGTCGTGCCCGGGCAGACTACCGCCCGACGGTGTCGTCACCCGCGACGGTCGGCTCCTGCCGCTGCCCTGCCGTGGGTGTCGAGCCCGTCGTCCGGGCCTGGTGCCGGGCCATGGAGATCCCGCCGATCACCGACAGGAGCGCCACCACGACGGACCCGACCACGAACGGCCCGAGTGCGTAGCCGGCCGGGAAGACGAGGAGCTCGGTCACGTCGCGGCGGATCGCCGCGTACCCGACGGCGCCGACGCCGAGCATCACCAGGTAGGCGGTCGCGGCGGCGACCAGGCCGGTGACACCGGGGTTGCCCTCTCGCGCGCCGACCGCGGTCGCGAGGAACACCACCACTGCGGCGCCGATCACCATGGCCGGGCCGAGGTACGGGGTCGCGTCCGGCTGCGCGATCGCCTCGACGTCAGCGAGGAGCGCTTCGAACCCCGCGACGGCGACGACGAGCGCGATGAAGAGGACGGACGTCATCGTCGCGATCAACCACCGGGACATGAGGTGATCGTATCGCCGACGGGACCGTCAGCGGGTGGCTTCGGTCCGCTCCGCGTGGTCGGCGCCTTCAGGGGAGCCTGCGCTCTCCGCGCTGTCTGCACGCTCCACGTGCCCCTGCGCTGCGGCGACCAGGGCCAGTGCGATCGTCGCGGTGATGATCGGGACGGTCTCGGTCATCGGAGCGACCTGCGTCGTGCTCGTGGTCGGCGCTGCCTGGAGGCCCGGGGCTGCGTCCGCCTCGGAGGGCTCCTCCGGTTCGTGGTCGCGCAGGGCCGGGCCGATGATCGGCAGGACGCCGGTGGTCGACGCCGGCTCGGCGTGCAGCACGGTCGCCTCGGAGGCCGCCGGCTCGCCGCGCTTCGCCGCGCGACGGGCGCGTCCCATCTTCACCAGGACGACCACGGCGACGATCGCCCAGATGCCGTTGACGATGGTGGACGGCACCGCGTGGTGCGCGGCCACGTTGACGGCGACGGCCAGCCCGCCGACGAGGTTGAAGAACTGGTAGACCGGCCCGTTCGGGAGCTTCCCCGTGGAGAAGAGAATGTAACCAGCCAGCACGGTTACAGCGCCGAACCAACCAAGGAATTCCACGATTCCGACCAACACGCGCGACTCCGGGCACGACGGGAACGGCCGGTTCGAGCCGACCGTTCGAGAGGGGGATGAGCAGCCGCGATCACGGCGTCGTGAGCATCGTACGCACACCGACGGGTGTCGCGGAAGAGGGGTCGGCGTGGCGCGTCACACCCCAGTGGGAGGGGGTCGGATCAGCCCTTGGCCGAGGCGCTCGCCTCGGTCGTCAGGACGTACACGTACCCGCCGAAGGTCCACGTCGTCGAGGCGGCTGCGGCCTGGTCGGTGGAGTCCTGCGTGGCCGACGACGAGACGGTGTTGACGAGGAAGAGACGGGCTCCGTCCTGGAGTCCACCGACGAACGCGAGGGCTTGGTCGAAGGACCCGTCGACCGACACGGAGACCGGGATGGCGGAGAAGTTCTCGCCCGAGATCGCCGGGTCGGTGAGCGGCGTGGTGGCCGCGGCGGTGGGTTCAGCCGTCGCCCCTTCCGTCGCCTCGTCGGTCGGGGCTGCGTCAGCGTCCGTGGCGGTACCGGCCGAGACGGGTGCGGTGTAGGCGACCGCGTCCGACGTCGTGATCGCGGAGACCTTGACGCCGGAGGTGGCGGCGACCCCGTCGACCGCTCCGTAGAAGGACGACATGTTCGCCCCCGACGGCACCGAGGCCGTGAGCTTCGCGAGCTCGGCCTTGAGCGCCGGCAGGGACTTTGCGCGGTCCTTGAGCCGGGCCAACTCCGCCGCCGTCGTGCGGTTCGTCGCGTCCACCGAGGTCTGCTCGACCCGGTCGTTCGCGGCCTGAGCGAGTTGCGGCTGCACACCGAGGAAGAACCCGGCGAGCGCCACGACGACCATCGCCACCACGGCGATCAGCATGTTGAGTCGGTTGCGGGTCATCTCACTCGCCCTTGTCCTGGTACTTGCCGTCGTAGGCGGCATCGTCGACGTGGATCGTCATGTTCACCGTGTAGGTGCCGGTCGTCTCGTCGAGGGTGACCGAGTTCGCGGTCGCGTCGACGAAGCCGGTCAGCCCCTTGACGGCGTCGAGCCACTCCGGCACCGACGGCAGGGTCGGGCTCTGGGCGTCGATCGTCAGGGTCGCGACGCGCTGCCCCTGCAAGGGAGTGTCCGCCTGGGCATACGCCTCGAGCGGCGTCGCAGAATCGATGGCGACACCGGTGATCGCGACCCCGGCCGGCAGTGAGGACTTCAGCGACGTCAGGTAGGGCTGCCAGGCGATCTCGGTGGAGCCGCCGACGGACCGTGCGGCCTCGCGCAGCACCGTCCCGGTCTCGGTCTCGCGGACCTCCTTGAACTGCGCCTGCTGTCGCAGGAGGGAGAGCGTCTGGTTCTGCGCGTCCACGAGGTCGTCGTGCGACTGCGTGCTGAGGAGATCGGCGCCGCCGATCGCGATGCCGACGAGGACGGCGACCAGGACGACACCGGCCCACATGCGGCGGACCACCCTGCGCGCTCGGCGATCGGCGAGCACCTCGGTGGGCAGCAGGTCCGCACTGGGACGTCTGCCGATCACGATCTCGTTCGCGTTGCCCCGACTCTGCCGCCTGACACGCTCGGCACTGTCCACCGCCACCCGGGCGGCGGCGCTGTCCGCGTTGCCGCGTCGACGAGCAACCGTGGGCAGCATCGACTTGGTCGTCTGGCTCATGCTGCCTTCCCTCCGGCCGCGAGTCCCCAGGCGACCGCGATGGACGCGCCGTGCGCGTGCAGGTCCTCAGTCCGGACCGACTTCGCGACGGCCGCGTTGGCGAAGGGGGCACCGAACCGGACCGGCGTCCGGGTGAACTCCGACAACGCGACCGCGAATCCGGGAAGGGCCGCTCCCGCACCGCTGAGCAGGATCTCCGCGACGGGCTCCTCCGGGTGGGTGTTCGCGAAGTAGTTGATCGTGTTCCGCAGACTCGCGAGCATCTCGCCCACCGTCTCGCGGACTGCAGCGACGGCGAGCGCGTCGTCGCCCGTCTGCGCGGTGAGCGGGTCCATGCCGAGGTGTCGTTTCACGGCCTCGGCAGCGTTCTCGTTGATGGACATCCGTCCAGCGAGCATCCGCGTGATGTCGTCGCCACCCGTCGGGATGATGCGGACGAACTTCGGAACCCCGTCGGTGACGACCACCACGGTCGTCGTGTTGCCACCGCACTCGACGATGGCCACCGTTCCCCGCCTGCTCGTCGGAGCGAGCACCCGCGCGAGCGCGAACGGGATGAGGTCCACGCCGACCGGGTTGAGGCCAGCGTTCTGGACGGCGCGCACGTTCGCGAGGACCGCGTCCTTCACGGCGGCGACGAGCAGGCCGGTGACGGTGGGGCCGTTCTCCCCGAAGCCCTCACCCGTCGGGTAGAAGTCGAGGATGGCGTCGCCGACCGGCACCGGGAGCATGTCCTGCACCTGGAACGGCAGGGACTCACGGATCTGCGCGATCGGGGCACGTGGCACGGTCAGGTCCCGCGACAGCACACGCTGGTTGCCCATGCCGAGCACGACGTCCTTGGACCGGAAGCGTCCGATCGACCAGAGCTGGCGGAGTGCACCGGCGACGGTGTTGGGCTCGACCACCTCACCCTGACGCGTGGCGCCCTCGGGGACCGGGACCTCGGCGAACCGCACGATGGTCGGCTTCGGCCGATCGGCGTCCTGCACCTCGACCGCGCGGATCGCTGCGGCGCCGATGTCGACTCCGACGATGCTCTTCGGCATTGCTGGTCCTTCCGTGACCGTCTTCGGGTCGGTCTGATGGTGCGGTGCGGCGTCGTGGGTCCGACGTCAGGCGAGCCCGAGCACACCCAGGTACAGGTCCCAGACCGGCGCACCGACGGCGATGCCGAGCCAGGCGCCCGCGAGCATCCAGGGGCCGAACGGGATCCCGCTCCGGCGGCCCGCCCGGCGTACGACCAGGAGGACGATTGCGAAGGTACCGCCGAGCAGGAACGCCCCGAAAGAACCCACTGCGAGGGGTCCCCATCCGAGGTACGCGAGCACGAAGCCGAGGACGCCGGCGAGCTTCACGTCGCCGAGCCCCATCCCGCCGGGCACCGCGACCGCGAGCGCGAGGTAGGCGAACCCGAGGACGACGAGACCGATGAGGCCCCGGAGCGCAGCAGCCCAGTCACCGGAGACCGCCGACGCAGCGAGCAGGAGCAGCGGCAGCACGATGTAGGCCGGCAGCACGATGCGGTTCGGCAGCGTGTGCGTGTCGAGGTCGATCAGTGCCAGCGAGACGCTGGTCGCCATCAGGTAGAGGAACGCTGCGAGCAGCAACACGCCGTGGACGACACCCCGGGTGCCGTCGAGGTCGGCAAGCGGCGACCACGGCGCGAGCGCCGAGAAGATCGTCACCGCGACGAACAGGAGGCCCGTGGCGGTTTCCACGAGCGGGTACCGGGCCGAGATCGGCACACCGCAGTCTCGGCACCGAGCGCGCAGGAGGAGCCACGACAGCACCGGCACGTTGTCGCGTGATCGGATCTCGTGTCCGCAGCCCGGGCACGCGCTCGCCGGCGCAACGACGGACATGCCCGCAGGGACGCGGTACACGACCACGTTCAGGAAGGAGCCGATCGCCAGTCCGAGCAGCCCGACGAGGACGGTGACGAACGGTGCGACGGACGACAGCGCGGTCATGGTCACTTGCCCGTCGGGGTGCCGTCGGCGCGGTATGCCGTGGCGGACTCGGTCTCCGTGGTCACGCCGTAGGTGGTCGAGACGGGCTGCAGGAACTTGGGCGGGGCGGAGGTCTTCAGTCGTCGGTCGTAGGAGTAGGCCTTCGCGTAGCCCGTGGACCAGCTACTGCCGCCCGAGTACGAGGTACGCACCGATCCGCGGAACTGCTGCGCGATGGAACCGTAGATCGTGAGGGTGCCGAGGTTCGCGCCGAACGCGCCGTTCTGGACGTTGAAGGTCCCGAGGTTGCTCGCGATCGCGGCGTCGACCTCGATGTTGGTGGTCGCCGCCAGGTTCGCGGACGATCCGTTCGACGTGGAGCAGGCGCTGCTGGTTCCCGAGGAGCACGAGATGGGGTTGTAGATCGAGACGGCCTTCTGCCCGACGATGCCGAGCATGTCGTCCGAGCTCCGGCCGTTCTGGTAGACGATGCTGCCGGTCACGTACACGAAGTTCTCGGCCGCGAGGGTCATCTGCCCGCCGAACGAACCGGACACGAAGACGTCGCCGTTTCGGCACCCGTAGTACCCGGAGTCACCGAGACTCCCGGTGAACTCGTTGTTCTTCGGGTACCCGAGTCCGTTGCCGTAGTCGGAGGTCGTCGTCGCGTTGCTCCCGCTTCCGCTCTTGACGTTCTGCTGGCAGTACACCGGTGCCCCCGCGGTCACGGTTCCGTTGACCGTCCCGCTCGGCGTCGTGTTGGCGGCCCAGTAGTTCGGATCGCCGCTGACGCTCGGAACCGTCTGCACGTAGACGAGGTTCGCCGGCAGGGTCGGGATCACCGCACCCGAACCCCCGAGCGCCGACACGGATCCGCACAGCGCGTCATTGGTGCTGCCCCCGGTGATCGTGCCGTTCGTCGCCCCGGTCAGCTGGGTCTTCTTCGTCCACGGCGAGACGACTCGCATCTTGCCCCCGGCCAGGAAGGTGATCGAGGTCGGTCCGGTGTAGACGCACCCGGGCTTCGCGACCTTGTCCGGGATGTCGGTCCGGGCCTCTTGCTTCATGTTCGCGTTCGTGCTCGGCATCGGCAGCGTGCCCGCGGTCGTGATCGGGCCGCCGTTGAACTTCGTCGAGGTCTTGCAGGCCGAGCTGATCGCCGTTTCCTTGCTGGTGTAGAAGAAGCCGGCGGCGCCCGTGTCCTGCACGGTCGAGTTGAAGGTCGCGCCGCAGGCGGTGATCACGTCGTTCGTCCGCACCGGGCCGTCGAGTGTGTCTCCGGAGGCGAACTGGACGGCGTTGCAGCTGGTGGTCTGGTTCCAGTTGCTGTCGTTGCGGTGCGCTGACGTGCACCGCGCCGATCCGCCGGTGACGGTCTCGCCCGTGAGGCTCGGGTCCTGCGACTCGTAGTTGGTGAAGTAGAGGTAGTTGACGAACCCGTCGCCGCGCAGGTCGACGACGAGCGTGCGGGTCGCGGTGTCCGCCTTGCCGGTGACCCGCAGTCGCACCTTGCCGGTGTTCGCGTAGTCGGAGTTGTCGACCTCGTACCGGAAGAACTGGTCGGTGCTGCCGACGACCGGGGCCCAGGTCCCGCCCAGTGCGGTCCCGAACGCCTTGTTGGTGCTGTCGAGAGAGTAGGTACTCGTACTCGAGAATGCGGTGCGAACGCCGTAGTTGACGTAGGAGTTGTCCGCGGCGAGGCGGCCCTGGTAGTCGGAGAGGCCTGCGTACGCCGCGGCCATGGCCTTGTTGTAGTCGTCGTCGTTCGACGCCTTCGTCGCACCGCTCGTCGCGGTGGCGACGACGAGCGACAGCACGATCATGAGTACCGCGCCGAGGCCGATGACCGCCGCCAGAGCGACACCGCGTTCGTCGTCGCGTTCGCGCAGGGCGCGGACCAGTCGGATGAGCATCATGACTCCGTCGCTGCGCCGTAGTCGAGGTTGCGCAGGTTGATGGTGGCTTGGAACGTGGTGTCGTTCGCCGTCGTGCCCGATGCGGATGCCACCTTGAGGTTGACGTCGACGGACCGGATGGAGTCGAGGGTGGCGGACGTC
Organism: Curtobacterium sp. PhB25; assembly: GCF_004365375.1. Lineage (NCBI taxonomy): Bacteria > Bacillati > Actinomycetota > Actinomycetes > Micrococcales > Microbacteriaceae > Curtobacterium > Curtobacterium sp. PhB25. The sequence goes on from NZ_SODR01000003.1 coordinate 98,463, forward strand.
GGGCTGATCGTGTCCCCCGACGCGTTGACGTAGCCGAACAGGGCGCTGTTGGCGCCGCTCGTCCGGACGACGTCGGCCAGGACGACGGTCTTCGTCGTGCCGGTGAACGTGCAGTACCCGCTCGCAGGACAGTCTCCACGCTGCAGCTGCATGCGGAGCTTGGTGCCCTGCACGTCGATGGTGACCTTGGTGAGTCCGGCTCGAGACGTCGAGAGATCGACGCCGGAGTAGAACTGCATGCTCGTCGCCGAGGCGCTCTCGAACGCCGCTCGGTTCGTCGTCTTCGTGACCTGCCACCGCGATGCTTCGCGCAGGTAGCGACTCACCTGCGTCATCGAGGTCGTTCCTTGGCGAGTGCTCTCGTTCACTGAGGAGACGGTCCGCTGCGCCTTGAGCATCGACACGAAGAAGCTGCCGACCAGCGTGAGGAGCAGCGACGTGATGAGCATCGCAACGAGGAGTTCGACGAGGGTGATCCCGCGTTGGTCGCGGTGGAGACGGCGGAGCAGCGCGCGCATCAGCCGGCCGGCCGCGGGTCGACCATGACGGCGCCACCGGTGACGACCCCGTTGGTGACCATGGCGGCGTTCTCCGTCTTGAGCGTCAGGGCGTTGGTCGTGGAACCGGCCGACGACCCCGAGTAGAGCCTCCACGTGCCCCACGGCAGCGCAATCGTCGCGGTGTCCGCCTTCAGCACGGGGAACTGCAGGGTCATGCCCACGGCGCACCCCGGGTCACCGTTCACTGGCGTTGTGGTCTTCGCGGTCAGGTACTGGCCAGCGGTGAGCTTGGAGAGTTTGACCGCGCCCATCTGCACTGCGACGGTCGACGTGTTGTTCGCAGGTTCGGACGGCGTTCCGACCTTGCCCTTCGCGTTGGGGGTCGTCCAGGATCCCGGCTCGGGGGCGATGCATGTCGTCGAGGACGCGGAGCCCGACGCATCCACGACGTAGGTGCCGGCAACCGCCCGGTAGCCGACCCCGAAGGGGAACAATGATGCGGACCCAGCCGTGTTCGTCAGTTGTGTCGTCCCCGAGGCCGGGTTGATGAGCGTGGTCGGCATGTTCGTGGGGAGGACCGCACCGACCGATGGTGTGGTCGTGTACCCGAAGGTGTACTTCGCCGCCGCGTCGAAGCTGAACGCAGCCGCTCCGGATGCGCCAGCAGCGACGGTGACCGTCTGCGATGACGGGCTGGCCTGCTGGTTCGTGTCGACGTACCCGGTCCGGGCGACCTTCACCGTGTAGGTGCCGGGTGCGACACCGGAGACGTAGGTGCACCCTTCGGCGTCCGTCGCGGGGACGGTGACGCCGTCCGGACCGGTGATCGTCGGGACGATTCCCGAGACCCCGACGCCGTTCGCGTTCGCCACGCCGATGAGGATCGAGCCCGTGGTGTCCGAGTTGATGTTCGTGAGCGGGGCGATCGCGCTGGACATCGTCACCTGCTGCGAACCAGACGACGACGCGCTCGTCTTCCAACTGACCGTGACGGTGACGGCCTTGTACGACAGCGAGCCGTCACCGGTTCCGCATGCGGTCGCGCTGCCGGAGGAACGCGTCCAGGAGACCTCCCGCGTCAACGCGAACGTCTGGTTGCCGACCGTCGGCGTCGCGGTGCCGCTCTTGATGTCGAAGATGCTGGGGAGGTCGCGGAGGCTGTCGATGTCCTCCATCGCGACCGTCGACGCGACCTCGCGAGCGCGGGTGTCCTTCGAGAGGACGAGCGACGCAGTGATGCCGGCGGCGATCCCGGCGGCGATGACGGCGAAGATGGTCATCGCGACCATCACCTCGATGATCGTGAAGCCGTCCTCGTTGCCACGGGCGGAACGCAGTCGATCGGCGATGCGCGAGATCATGGCGTTCCTTTCCTCGTGTCGGTTGCCGAGACGCCCAGAAGGGCTGCGATCCGGGGACCACAGCCCATCCGGGACTGGTTACGAGGAGGCCTTCGTGAAGACGCCTGCGCTGCACGTACCCTCAGCAACGCCCGACGCGTCGGTGGCGCCGAAGGTCTTCCCGGTGGAAGTGCTCTTCCCCTGGATGCAGAACGCGCTCTTGTCGGTGGTCACCGTGTAGGTCAGGGTCGTGTCAACGCCAGAGGTGCTCCCCGCGGCCTTGTAGTCGCCCGACGTGAGTTGATCCGCGGTCAGAGATGCCGGGAGGGTGCTCGTCGCTCCGTTCGTCATCACAGTGACGACCGCGGTCTTCGCGTTGGAGATGTCGGACTTCACAGCGGAGTTCTTCGCGTTGTTCTGCACGCTGATGTAGACCGGGATGGCGATCGCGGCGAGGATGCCGATGATGATGACGACGACCAGGAGCTCGATGAGGGTGAAGCCCTTCTCGTCGTCCTTGAGGAGACCCTTGCGGCGAGCGTCGAGCTTGCCCATGAGAGCGAAGTACATGATTGTTCCATTCTGCGGGAATGAGGATGAATTGAATTTCGGGGCTTGCTCGGCCGCCGCACATCAGCGTATTGGCGGCGAATCCACCGGGTAATCCCGAGAACGGGGGGCAACCAGGGCGCAAAACACCCCCAGTGCGGGGGATGCGGCAATTGCGCACCTCCCCCGCACTGGGGGTGGAATGACTAGGAGGCGTTCTGGACGACGTTGGTGATCTGGAAGATCGGCATGTAGAGCGCGATGATCATGCCACCCACGACGACACCCAGGAACGCGATCAGCAGCGGCTCGATCAGCGATGTCAGGGCATCAGTGGTCGCCTCGACCTCGGCGTCGTAGAACACCGCGATCTTCTCGAGCATGATCTCGAGCGATCCGGCGTCTTCACCGACAGCGACCATCTGCGTCACCATCGCCGGGAAGACTGCTTCCTTGGACAATGGCTCAGCAATTGATTCGCCTTTTCGCACGGCTTCTGCGACATTGTCGAGCGCGCGTTTCACGACGAAGTTGTTCGAGACCTCGCCGACAATGCGCAATGCCTGCAGGATGGGCACGCCGGCGCCGATCATGTTCGAGAAGTTCCGGGAGAACCGTGCGATGACGATCTTCTTCTGCAGCGGTCCGAACACCGGCAGCCTCAGGGTGATGGGGTCAACGAAGGCGCGGACCCGGTCGGTGTTCTTGTTCGCACGCCACCAGAACCAGAAGGCCGCGATGGCGATCGCGAGCGGGATCGCGATGTACCGCATGGCGTGGGACAGGTACACGAGCATCATCGTCGGCAGTGGGAGCTTGCCGCCGAGCGACGAGAACATGTCCTGGAAGATCGGCACGATGAAGATGAGCATGATCGCGACGGCGAGGAGCGACATCACGAGCACGACCACCGGGTAAGTCATCGCCGACTTGATCGTCGTCCGGAGCTTGTGCTCCTTCTCGAAGTTCGTGGCGATGGAGTCCATGGCCTGGTCGAGGAACCCACCGGTCTCGCCCGCGCGGATCATGTTGATCATGATCGGCGGGAAGTCGACCGGGAACTTCGCCACCGCGTCGGAGAACGAGACGCCGCGCTCGACGTCGTCGCGGACCTTGCCGAGGATGTCCTTGAGCTTCTTGTTCTCGGTCTGGTCGGCGAGGATCGACAGCGCGCGCAGCAGCGAGAGGCCCGAGGTGAGCATCGTCGAGGCCTGCCGCGACATGATCGCGAGGTCCTTGAGCCCGACGCCCTTCTCGAACCCGGGGATCTTGATCTCGGTCTGCAGGCCGGTGCCGGCCTTGGACTCCGTGATCGCGATCGGCGAGACACCCATGCCCCGGAGCCGCTGGACGACCGCTCCTTCGGACGAGGCGTCGAGACGGCCCTTGACGAGCTTGCCGGCACCGTCGCGCCCGCGGTAGTCGAATGCGAGGGACATCAGTAGCCTCCGGAGAACTTGTCGCCGAAGTCGATCCCGCTGGCGGCGATCGCGGCTGCCGAGGAGTCGGATGGGGACTCGACGCGCTGCACCAGCCGGTCGAAGCCCTCTTCGTCGTGCACCTTGTCCATCGCGGCCTTGCGCGAGATCGTGCCGACGTTGACCAGTTCGGCGAGGTCCTGGTCCATGGTGTGCATGCCCAGGTCACGGCCGGCCTGCATGGCGGACGTGATCTGGTAGGTCTTGCCCTCGCGGATCAGGTTGCCGATGGCGGGGGTGATCGTCATGATCTCGGTGGCGACGACCCGGCCGACACCGTTGGCCTTCGGCACCAGGGTCTGGCAGACGACGCCCTGCAGGGTCGCCGCGAGCTGCGTGCGGATCTGGCCCTGCTGGTGTGGCGGGAAGACGTCGATGACACGGTCGATCGTGCCGGGGGCGCTCTGCGTGTGCAGGGTGGCGAACACCAGGTGACCGGTCTCGGCCGCGGTGAGCGCGACCGAGATGGTCTCGAGGTCGCGGAGCTCCCCGATCAGGATGACGTCGGGGTCCTGACGCAGCACGTGCTTCAGCGCGGCGGCGAAGGAGTGCGTGTCGGCACCGACCTCGCGCTGGTTGATGATCGCCTTCTTGTGCTCGTGCATGAACTCGATCGGGTCCTCGACCGTCACGATGTGGTCGGCCCGGCTCTCGTTCACCAGGTCGATCAGGGCGGCGAGGGTCGTGGACTTGCCGGAGCCGGTCGGGCCGGTGACCAGGACGAGTCCGCGAGGCAGGCCGGCGAAGTCGCCGACGTGCTCGGGGATGCCGAGCTGCTTGAGCGTCTTGATCTTGGTGGGGATGATGCGGAAGGCGGCACCCCAGTTGCCACGCTGCTGGTAGAAGTTCACGCGGAAGCGGTACTCCGGCGACAGCGAGTAGGCGAAGTCGAGTTCCTGCTCTTGGTCGAACTGACCGGCCTGTTCGGCCGACAGCATGGTCTTGAGTGCAGCGATCACCTTGCCGCGCGACCACGCGCCGCCGGGCACCGCGGGACGGAGCGAGCCGTCGACGCGGACGGTGGGCGGTGCGTCGGCGGTGACGTGCAGGTCGGACGCGCCCTGGTACACGACCTGGGCGAGCGCGGTGATCAGGTCGGGGTCGGCGACCTCGCGCGCGTGGCGGGAGAACTCGATGTCGCCGCCGATCGTGGCGGCCGGTGCCGGGGCCGCAGGCGCCGTGGGGAGCTGCTGCGTCGGCGCCTCGGCGTAGCCGTAGGTCGCGATCGACGACGGCACGCCGGCGGGCGGCGTCGCCGGAGCGGCGAGCGGCTGCGCGACGGGCACGGCGACGGGCGACCCTGACGGTGCCGGCCATCCGGCGGTGTCGTCGCCGAGGTCGTACACCTGCTCCGGAGGGGCCGACGCTGCGGCGGCAGCCAGACGCGCTGCACGGCGGGAGCCCACCTCGGTGCCGGGGTTGCCCGGGTGCCAGCCGGCGACGGGTTCGTCGCCGGGGATCGTGATGTCGTACACGGAGTCGGTCATCTGCTGCGCTCTCTCGTGACTACGCGACCACGCGCAGGATCTCGTCGACGCTCGTGAGACCGAGCTTGACCTTCTCGAAGCCGTCCTGGCGGAGCGTGAGCATCCCCTGCGCCTGGGCGACACGGCTGATCTCGGCGCTCGAGGCGCGCGAGACGGCGAGGCGCTCGATCTCCTCGGTGACGGTCATGACCTCGTGCAGGGCGATGCGGCCGCGGTACCCGGTGTTCGAGCAGACCGCGCAGCCGATGGGGGCGAAGAACGCCGGGACCTCGTCGCCGGGGCGCAGGAACCCGAGGGTGCGGAGCTGTTCGGCCTCGTACACGGCGGGGGCCTTGCACCGGTCGCACAGCCGTCGCGCCAGACGCTGGGCCACGACGGAGTCCAACGCGGAGCCGACCAGGAAGGGCTCGATGTCCATCTCGGTCAGGCGGGTCACGGCGGAGGGGGCGTCGTTCGTGTGCAGGGTGGAGAGCACGAGGTGTCCGGTGAGGGATGCCTCGATGGCGATCTGGGCGGTCTCGTGGTCGCGGATCTCGCCGAGCAGGACGACGTCGGGGTCCGATCGCAGGATCGAGCGCAGCGCCGAGGCGAAGGTCAGCCCGGCCTTCGGGTTGACCTGCACCTGGTTGATGCCGGCCATCCGGTACTCGACCGGGTCCTCGACCGTGATGACGTTGATCTCGGGCTTCGCGACCGCGTTCAGGGTCGTGTACAGCGTCGTGGACTTGCCGGAGCCGGTGGGCCCGGTGACCAGGATCATGCCGTACGGCTTCGAGTACGACCGCTGGTACGCCTGGAAGTTCTGCTCGAGGAGGTTGAGGTCCTTGAGGGTCAGCGACGTGTTCGTGTTGTCGAGGATCCGCATGACGACCTTCTCGCCCCACACGGTGGGCAGCGTCGCCACGCGGAGGTCGATCTGGCGGCCACCGTGGCGGACCGACATGCGGCCGTCCTGCGGCTTGCGACGCTCGGCGATGTCGATGTCGCTCATGATCTTCAGGCGGCTGATGACGCCGTTCTGGATGTTCTTCGGCGCCGGGGCCATCTCGTGCAGCACACCGTCGATGCGGTAGCGGATCCGGACCTCGTGCTCACCGGGCTCGATGTGGATGTCCGAGGCGTGGTCCTGGATCGCCTGCGACACGAGCAGGTTCACGAAGCGGACGATCGGGACGTCGTCGAGGGCACCGTCGGCCAGATCCACCTGGGCCGAGGAGCTGACCGAGGCTTCTTCTTCCAGCGACGAGGTCAGGTCGTTGAGCTCGTCGTCGGCACGCAGGTAGCGGTCGAGCGCGGTGAGCAGGTCGCGCTCGTCCACCTGGAGCGGCTTGATCGGTCGGCCGGACGCAGCGCGGGCGTCGTCGATCGCGAGCACGTTGGTCGGGTTGACCATCGCGAGGATGAGCAGCTCGCCCTCGAACCCGACGCCGAGGACGCCGTGGCGCCGGCAGAGCGCAGCGGGAAGGATCGAGACCGCGGTGCCGTCGACTGGGTAGTCGGTCAACGGGACGGTGCGGGAGTTGTTCGACGCCGCGCGGGCGGTGATGAACTGCGCCTCGCTCACGACGCCCTGGTCGACCAGGCCGCGGATGGCGCGCTCGTCCAGGTCCTCGTCGCCCGTCATCGAGTCGAGGTGCTCGATCGGCAGGGCGCCGTTCAGGATGAGGATCTCGGACAGGGTCGCCATGAGTCCTGTGCCTCCTTGGACTCGCGCGCGGCGAGACGTGGTCGGGTTGCGCACCACCAGGGATGTGGCGCTCGACCACGCTACTTCTGCGACAGTCGTCGGCCGCAGTCCCAGAAGGAGGGGGCGGAGGGGGTCCGGATGCACCCAGAACTGGGGTCCAGGACCCCCGACGCGACGGTCAGAGCGACGTCGACGCGGTGACGTGGACCTCGCCGGCGACGAACCCGAGTCGCTCGTAGATGCGCCCGGCTCCGCTCGGGTTCTCGGCGTCGACGTGCAGCACCGCCGCGGACAACCCGTCGGCGCGGATCGCCTGCAGCGTGGCATCGAGGACGATCGGGGCGAGCCCCGTCCCCCGAGCTGCACGGACGACGCCGACCCAGTGCACGTACCCGTACGAACGGCCCCGGGCAGCGAACCCGTCGGGCTCCACCTCGACGATCGTGAACGCCACGACCGAGCCGTCGGCACCGACGACGACCCGCGACAGGTCCAGCCGGCTCTTGTCCGAGGTGAGGAACCCCCGCCAGTCCGACGCGACCATCGGCTGGGAACCCCAGTGGTCGCGGAAGGCGTCGTTCTTGGCCGTCCGGAGCGGTTCGATGTCGTCCGCCGTGACGGGCCGCAGGACGAGCCCGTCCCCCAGGACGGGCACTGCGTCGGTGTCCGACGCGCGGTCGTCGAACACGACCTGCATGTCGAGCCACGTGCGCACCGGCGCGAAGCCATGGTGCGCCGCCAGCCGCAGCGCCGAGGACCCCTGCCGCCCACCGACGTCGAGCGTCGCCGGCAGGTCGACGTCGAGCGTCGCCAGGCGCTGCCGGGCCCGGCCGACCTGCCAGGCCAGTACCCGCCGTCCGATCCCCTGCCCGCGCAGGTCGGGGTGGACCGCGCCGTCGAGCACGGCGCGCGCAGCAGTGACGCGGGAGGGGACGTCGATGACGATGCCGTAGGCCTGCACATGCCCTCCAGCATCGACGCCCACCACGGTGTCCCTGGTGACGTCCAGCCCCTCGGTGGACAACGACCGTTCGAGGTCGGCTGTGGAGGGACGAGCGTGCGGGTCGTCCACCGCGGCCGACGCGACCGCGACGGCGTGCATCGCGCCGACGTCGTCGAGCCCGCCCGCCCGGAACGTCAAGCCGCTGATCGGCGTGGGGAACGAGAGGGGTGCCGGGGCCGTGATCCGTTCGCGCAGGGTCGCCATCCCTCCAGCCTGCCAGTTCCGTCGCGCAGCGAGACGCCGCGGAAAGCCCCTCGACGAGCAGGCCCGACCGGGACCATGATGAGTCATGGACATCACGAGCGTGACCGTGGGGCTGCCCGTCACCGACATCGAGGCGTCCTGCCTCTGGTACGGCGCCGTCTTCGAGCGCACCGAACCAGACCTCGAACCCGAGGACGGTGTCGCCGAGTACGAGGTCGGCGGGATCTGGATCCAGCTCTACGAGGACGACTCCGCTGAGGAGAACCCGGTGAGCGTCCGGTTCGGCGTCGACGACGTCGGGGCGCAGCACGCCCGCATCGGCGCACTCGGCATCGACATCGGACCGGTCGAGTGCGTCGACGGCGCCGTGAACTGGTTCGACGTCCGCGATCCCGACGGCAACGTCCTCAGCCTGTTCTCCCTCGTGGACGAGACCGGTCGCGGTTCGGGACGCGACAACGGCGCGGACCGCGCGCTCTAGACGCACCCGCCTGACGGACTGGAGGCCCGTGGCGGCCCCGCCCCGCGCCTCCCGTCCGTCACGTGGTGACGACACGACGAAGGCCCCGCCTCCTTGCGGAGACGGGGCCTTCGTGGGATCACATCAGACTCAGTTGTACGTGCCCGGCGTGAAGTCGTCCGACGAGAAGCTGTCGAAGTCGACGAAGCTCAGGTCGGCGTCCGAGAACGACGAGTCGTCCGCGAAGATGCGGTTGGGGTACCGCTCTGCCTTCGCTTCTTCCGTCGCGTTCACGTCCACGTCGCGGTACCGGCTGAGGCCCGTCCCGGCGGGGATGAGCTTACCGATGATGACGTTCTCCTTGAGGCCGACGAGGTGGTCCTGCTTGCCCTCCATGGCCGCCTGCGTGAGCACGCGGGTGGTCTCCTGGAAGGAAGCGGCGGACAGCCACGACTCGGTCGCGAGGGACGCCTTCGTGATGCCCATGACCTCCTGGCGAGCCGAGGCGGTCTTGCGACCCTCCTGCAGCGCCGCACGGTTGAGCATGTTGTAGCGCGACCGGTCGACGAGCTCACCCGGCAGCAGGTCGGTGTCGCCGTGGTCGACGACGGTGACCTTGCGGAGCATCTGACGGACGATGACCTCGATGTGCTTGTCGTGGATCGGCACACCCTGCGAGCCGTAGACGTCCTGCACACCGTTGACCAGGTGCTTCTGGACCTCTCGGACACCCTTGACCCGGAGGACTTCCTTCGGGTCGACGGTGCCGGCGATGAACTGCTCGCCGAGCTCGACGTGCTGGTTGTCCTCGATGAGGAGCGTCGCACGCTTGAGCACCGGGTAGATGAACGGCTCGTCACCGTTGTCCGGCGTGAGGATGATCCGACGGCCCTTGTCCGTGTCCTCGACGACGACGCGGCCGGGGGCCTCGGCGATCGGGGACGCGCCCTTGGGCGTACGAGCCTCGAAGAGCTCCGTGACACGCGGCAGACCCTGGGTGATGTCGTCGGCCGAGGCCGAACCACCCGTGTGGAAGGTACGCATCGTCAGCTGGGTACCGGGCTCACCGATGGACTGCGCGGCGATGATGCCGACTGCCTCACCGATGTCGACCAGGTTGCCGGTGGCGAGCGAACGGCCGTAGCACTTCGCGCAGACACCGACGGCCGACTCGCAGGTCAGGACCGAGCGCACCTTGATGCTCTCGACACCGGCTGCCAGCAGCTTCTCGAGGAGCACGTCACCGACGTCCTCACGAGCCTCGGCGACGACCGTGCCCTTGGCGTCCACGGCCTCGGTGGCCAGGGTGCGCGAGTACACGGTGTTCTCGACGCGCGGGTCGCGGACCAGCTTGCCGTCCGCGTCCACGGTCGCGATCGGCAGCTCGAGGCCACGCGTCGTACCGCAGTCGTCCTCGCGGATGATGACGTCCTGCGAGACGTCCACGAGACGACGGGTGAGGTATCCGGAGTCCGCGGTACGGAGCGCGGTGTCGGCCAGACCCTTGCGAGCACCGTGGGTGGCGATGAAGTACTCCGCCACGGTCAGGCCCTCGCGGTACGAGTTGATGATCGGGCGGGCGATGATCTCGCCCTTCGGGTTGTTCACCAGACCACGCATACCCGCGATGTTGCGGACCTGCAGCCAGTTACCACGAGCACCCGACGACACCATGCGGTTGATCGTGTTGTCGACGGGGAAGTTGTCCCGCATCTCCTGCGCGATCTCGTTGGTGGCCTCGGTCCAGATCTTGATCAGGTCGGCGCGACGCTCGGAGTCGGTGATCAGACCCTTGTCGAACTCGCCCTGCACCTTGGCGGCCTGGATCTCGTAGCCCGCGATGATCTCCTTCTTGCGAGGAGGCGTCACGACGTCCGACAGGGCGACGGTCACACCGGAGCGCGTGCCCCAGTAGAAGCCGGCGTCCTTGATCCGGTCCAGCGCAGCGGCCGTCTCGGTCTTGGAGTACCGCTCGGCGAGGTCGTTGACGATCGCGGACAGCACACCCTTGTCAGTGACCTTCTGGACGAACGGGTAGTTCGCCGGGAGGGTCTCGTTGAAGAGCGCACGGCCCAGGGTCGTCTCGAGGAGGACGGTGTCACCCTGCTCGTAGCCCTCGGGAGCTTCACCCTCGGCGAAGTGGACACCCGTCATGCGGATCTTCGCCATGGCGTTGAGGTGCAGCGTGTGCTGGTCGTTGGCCAGGATCGCCTCGGCGACCGAGGAGAACGCACGGCCCTCACCAACGGCGCCCTCGCGGACGGTCGTCAGGTGGTGCAGACCGATGATCATGTCCTGTGCGGGCAGGGTCACCGGACGGCCGTCGGACGGCTTCAGGATGTTGTTCGAGGCGAGCATCAGGATGCGGGCCTCGGCCTGGGCCTCCACCGACAGCGGCAGGTGCACGGCCATCTGGTCACCGTCGAAGTCCGCGTTGAACGCAGCACACACGAGCGGGTGGAGCTGGATGGCCTTGCCCTCGACGAGCTGCGGCTCGAACGCCTGGATGCCCAGACGGTGCAGCGTCGGCGCACGGTTCAGCAGCACGGGGCGCTCGCGGATGATCTCCTCGAGCACGTCCCACACCTGCGGACGCGAACGCTCGACCATGCGCTTGGCCGACTTGATGTTCTGCGCGTGCGACAGGTCGATCAGGCGCTTGATCACGAACGGCTTGAAGAGCTCGAGCGCCATCTGCTTGGGCAGACCACACTGGTGCAGCTTCAGCTGCGGGCCGACGATGATGACCGAACGGCCCGAGTAGTCGACGCGCTTGCCGAGCAGGTTCTGGCGGAAACGACCCTGCTTGCCCTTGAGCATGTCGCTCAGGGACTTCAGGGCGCGGTTGCCGGTACCCGTGACCGGACGTCCACGACGACCGTTGTCGAACAGCGCGTCAACGGCTTCCTGCAGCATGCGCTTCTCGTTGTTCACGATGATCTCGGGGGCACCGAGGTCGAGCAGGCGGCGGAGACGGTTGTTGCGGTTGATCACACGACGGTAGAGGTCGTTGAGGTCCGACGTGGCGAAACGGCCACCGTCGAGCTGCACCATCGGGCGCAGCTCCGGCGGGATGACCGGCACGACGCCGAGCACCATCGCTGCCGGCGAGTTGCCGGTGGCGAGGAAGGAGCTGACGACGCGCAGACGCTTGATCGCACGGATCTTCTTCTGGCCCTTGCCCTCGGCGATCTGCAGACGCAGCGCCTCGGCCTCGGCAGCCAGGTCGAACGCCTCGAGCCGGAGCTTGATCGCCTCGGCGCCCATGTAGGCGTCGAAGTAGATCCCGAACCGGTCCTGGAGCTCGTGGAAGACGGCGTCCTCGGGCTTGAGGTCGCCCACCTTGAGGTTGCGGAAGTCCTCCCACACACGCTCGAGACGGGTGATGTCCTCGTCGAACGACTTGCGGACCTGGGACATCTCCTTCTCGGCGGTGTCCTTGGTGCGCCGCTTGACGTCGGCCTTCGCACCCTCTTCCTCAAGGGCTGCGAGGTCGTCCTCGAGCTTCTTGAGGCGGTCGGCGATGATCGAGTCGCGCTGGCCCTCGAGGGTCTTGATCTCGAGACGCATCTCGTTCTCGAGGCCCGGCATGTCCGCGTGACGGCCCTCTTCATCGATGTCGATGATCATGTACGCCGCGAAGTAGATGACCTTCTCGAGGTCCTTCGGCGCCATGTCGAGGAGGTACCCGAGGCGCGACGGGACGCCCTTGAAGTACCAGATGTGCGTGACGGGGGCAGCGAGCTCGATGTGGCCCATGCGCTCACGACGGACCGAGGACTTGGTGACCTCGACGCCGCAGCGCTCGCAGACGATGCCCTTGAACCGGACACGCTTGTACTTGCCGCAGGCGCACTCCCAGTCGCGGGAAGGACCGAAGATCTGCTCGCCGAACAGACCGTCCTTCTCGGGCTTCAGGGTGCGGTAGTTGATGGTCTCCGGCTTCTTGACCTCGCCGTACGACCACTGACGGATGTCCTCGGCGGTCGCGAGGCCGATCCGAATGGCGTCAAAGGAAGTTGCTTCGAGCAATGTTCTTCTCTCTTGCTTGATTCAGGCTTCGATGTACGGGCGGGATCAGATGTCGTCGACGGACGACGACTCGAACCGCGAGGAGATGTTGATGCCCAGCTCCTCCGCAGCGCGGAAGACCTCGTCATCGTTGTCGCGCAGGCTGACCGCCTGGCCGTCGGCCGAGAGGACCTCGACGTTCAGGCAGAGCGACTGCATCTCCTTCATGAGGACCTTGAAGGACTCGGGGATGCCGGGCTCCTGGATGTTCTCGCCCTTGACGATCGCCTCGTAGACCTTCACGCGGCCGAGGATGTCGTCGGACTTGATCGTCAGGAGCTCCTGGAGGGCGTAAGCGGCGCCGTACGCCTCGAGCGCCCACACCTCCATCTCACCGAATCGCTGGCCACCGAACTGCGCCTTACCACCCAGCGGCTGCTGCGTGATCATCGAGTACGGACCCGTCGAACGAGCGTGGATCTTGTCGTCGACCAGGTGGTGCAGCTTGAGGATGTACATGTAGCCGACCGAGACGGGCTCGGGGAACGGCTCGCCGGAGCGACCGTCGAAGAGCTGCGCCTTGCCGGACGAGCCGATCAGGCGCTCGCCGTCGCGATTCGGGAGGGTCGAGTCGAGGAGGCCCTCGATCTCGCGCTCGTACGCACCGTCGAACACCGGGGTGGCGACCTTCGTGCCCGGAGCGGCGCTGTGCGCTGCCTCGGGGAGGGCCGATGCCCACTCCTGGATGCCCTCGACGTTCCAGCCCTGCTTGGCGAGCCAACCGAGGTGGATCTCGAGGACCTGGCCGAAGTTCATGCGGCCGGGGACGCCGAGCGGGTTCAGGACGATGTCGACCGGGGTGCCGTCGGCGAGGAAGGGCATGTCCTCGACCGGGAGGATGGTCGAGATGACGCCCTTGTTGCCGTGACGACCGGCGAGCTTGTCACCCGCGGTGATCTTGCGCTTCTGGGCGATGTAGACGACCACGCGCTGGTTGACACCAGAGCCGAGTTCGTCGTCGCCGTCCTGCGAGTCGAACACCTTGACGCCGATGATCGTGCCCTCTTCACCGTGGGGCACCTTCAGCGAGGTGTCGCGCACTTCGCGCGACTTCTCGTTGAAGATGGCGCGGAGGAGGCGCTCTTCGGCGGAGAGCTCGGTCTCGCCCTTCGGCGTGACCTTGCCGACCAGGATGTCGCCGGGGCGGACCTCGGCACCGATGCGGATGATGCCGCGCTCGTCGAGGTCGGCCAGCAGGTCCGGGCTGACGTTGGGGAGGTCACGGGTGATCTCCTCCTTGCCGAGCTTCGTGTCGCGGGCGTCGACCTCGTACTCCTCGATGTGGATCGAGGAGAGCGTGTCGTCCTTGATGAGGTTCTGCGACAGGATCATCGCGTCCTCGTAGTTGTAGCCCTCCCACGGCATGAACGCGACGAGGAGGTTCTTGCCGAGCGCGAGCTCGCCGTTCTCCGTCGCGGGACCGTCGGCGATGACCTCGCCCTGCTCCACACGCTCGCCGGCCGAGACGACCACGCGGTGGTTGTAGCTCGTGCCCTGGTTGGAGCGGTCGAACTTGCGCAGGTAGAAGGTCTGCGTGCCACCCTCGTCGAGCTGCAGGGTCACGGCGTCTGCCGAGACCTCGGAGACGACACCGGCCTTGTCGGCGGTGACGACGTCACCGGCGTCGATCGCGGTGTAGCCCTCCATGCCCGTACCGACGAGCGGCGACTCGGAACGGAGCAGCGGGACGGCCTGACGCTGCATGTTCGCACCCATGAGGGCGCGGTTCGCGTCGTCGTGCTCGAGGAACGGGATGAGCGAGGTCGCGACCGACACCATCTGGCGCGGCGAGACGTCCATGTAGTCGACTTCGCCCTTGGCGACGAGTTCGACCTCGCCACCCTTCTTGCGGACGAGGACCTTGTCGTCGGCGAAGTGGAACGAGTCGGTCAGCGGCGCGTTGGCCTGCGCGACGACGAACTCGTCCTCTTCCGAGGCGGTCAGGTAGTCGATGGTCTTCGTGACCTCGCCGTCGACGACGCGACGGTAGGGGGTCTCGATGAAGCCGAACGAGTTGATCCGACCGAACGACGCGAGCGAACCGATCAGGCCGATGTTCGGGCCTTCCGGGGTCTCGATCGGGCACATGCGGCCGTAGTGCGACGGGTGGACGTCACGGACCTCGACGCCGGCACGCTCACGGGACAGACCACCCGGGCCGAGGGCCGAGAGACGACGCTTGTGCGTCAGGCCTGCGAGCGGGTTGTTCTGGTCCATGAACTGCGACAGCTGGGACGTTCCGAAGAACTCCTTGATCGCGGCGACGACCGGACGCACGTTGATGAGCGTCTGGGGCGTGATCGCCTCGATGTCCTGCGTGGTCATGCGCTCGCGGACGACGCGCTCCATGCGGGACAGACCCGTGCGGACCTGGTTCTGGATGAGCTCGCCGACGGCGCGGATGCGACGGTTGCCGAAGTGGTCGATGTCGTCCACGTCGAGGCGCAGCTGCACCGGCTCGCCGTCACGCACGCCGTTCAGCGTGGTCTTCTCGGCGTGCAGGGACACGAGGTACTTGATCGTCGCGACGATGTCCTTGACGGTCAGCACCGAGTCGGACAGCGGGGCGTCGATCCCGAGCTTGCGGTTGACCTTGTAACGGCCCACCTTCGCCAGGTCGTAGCGCTTCGAGTTGAAGTAGAAGTTGTCGAGCAGCGCACGCGCGGCCTCGGCAGCGACCTGCTCGCCCGGGCGCAGCTTGCGGTAGATGTCCTTGAGCGCCTCTTCCTTCGTGAGGATGGCGTCCTTCTCGAGGGTCGACTCGATCGAGGCGAAGCCCTGGAACTCCTCCATGATCTCCTCGCTGGTCAGACCCAGCGCCTTGAGGAAGACCGTGACCGACTGCTTGCGCTTGCGGTCGATGCGCACGCCCACCTGGTCGCGCTTGTCGATCTCGAACTCGAGCCACGCACCACGCGAGGGGATGACGCGAGCGGAGTAGATGTCCTTGTCGGACGTCTTCTCCTGCTGGCGCTCGAAGTACACGCCGGGCGAACGGACGAGCTGCGACACGACGACGCGCTCGGTGCCGTTGATGATGAACGTGCCGCGTTCGGTCATGAGCGGGAAGTCGCCCATGAAGACCGTCTGCGTCTTGATCTCACCCGTCATGTGGTTCATGAACTCGGCGTTGACGTACAGCGGAGCGGCGTAGGTCTTGCCGCGCTCCTTGCAGTCGTCGATCGAGTACTTGGGGTCCTCGAGCTCGGGCGCCGTGAACGAGAGCTGCATGGTCTCGCCGAGGTCCTCGATCGGGGAGATCTCCTCGAAGATCTCCTCCAACCCGGAGTGCAGGGCGAGGTCGGTGCGACCCTGCTCCTGTCCCTCTGCGAGACGGGCCTTCCAGACGTCGTTGCCGACGAGCCAGTCGAAGCTCTCCGTCTGGAGTGCGAGCAGATCAGGAACCGTGAGGGTGTCCGTGATCTTGGCGAACGAGAGTCGCGAGTGGTTGCGACCGTTCTTGGGGTTGGTGGATGCGTTGGGCGCAGCAGCCAAGGGTGTGACCTCCGTAGGCCCCGTCGGGCCGATACTGACGAGCAGCATGTAGGTGAGTAGATGATCGCTCGGCGATCCCCGCGAGTTCTTGCCCTGCGACCACGCCGACGCGTGCCTGACGCGGAACGTCGGTGCACGTGTGGGATGATCTCCGTGAGCGGGACCCGCCGCCATATACGGGTCCGGCTGCACCAGGGCGAGTTGAGCTTGTCCAACTCAGAACTCTGCGTCGACCGCAATATGACGACACGGATGCCAGGGAGCGCGAACTGCCATCATAGTTCGCGCCGAGTCGTGCTGTCCAGTCCTGGCTTGACCAGATTCGGCAGTGGCGTGTATAAGCCGCTCCGTGCCCGCGGAATTCCCGGCCCGCAACGGCCCGCGCCCGGCCCGCGACGGCCCGCAACAGGCCTGCGCACCCCGCCCGCGCAGTGGACCCGGCCGTGCGCTCAGCCGAGTCGCTCGCGCTCGACGTGCCCCGCGCCTCCCGGCTGGCCCTGCCGTCCCGGCCAGCGCACGGAAGGCATCCTCGGGTCGACGGGTGCGCACGAAGGTGACGCGACCACGGTCGTCGGTGAGCTCGATCCCGAGTCCGGGGGTGAGGATCAGGGCGCGCACACCGCGACCGATCCGCAGGCCGACGCCGCCGTAGGTGCGGGCGTCCGCCTCGACGAGTCGGACGTCGACGATGCGCCGACGTTCGATGCGCCGTGGCGGCAGCGGCCGGAAGTGCAGCGTGACGTGCGTGTCGGTGACAGCGAACCCGGCCCGCGCGAGCAGCAGCAGCACGCCCGCCACGACGGCGACCAGCGCCGGCACGATGAGCGCGGTCTCCGGCGCGTCGCCGGGCCAGGCGGTCACCGCCGCGGTCAGGCCGAGCCCGCCGAGGAGCAGGACCGCGCCGACGACACGCATCCAGGTGGGCGCCGCCTCGTGGTCGGCGTGGGCCGGACGGGAGGCGCGGGGCACCCGCGTCGTCCGGCTCGCGGTCGTGCGCGTGGTGTCGCGGGTCGTCGGTGCGGCCGGGCGTGCGGTGGGCACGCTCATCGTGTCAGCGGTCATGTCGGGTCTCCTGCGGCTCGGCGGAGTGTTGCATCCCGTATTTTACATGACGGGTGCGATGTGATCACGGCCAGCGCGCGCGGGTGACCGGAAGGGGCACGCGGACGCGCGCCGACGGCGCGCGCGCTCGAGCGGTGGGGGCGCTCGACGGCACGTCGTGGTCACGTCGGGAGGGCGGACGCGCGAGGTGTGGGGCACTGCACGCATCGACGCGGTCCCGCGTGACGACCGGATGAACAGTACGGAACGAGTCTTGGCGTCCGCTGGCCGTCCATGTGTACGCATTCATGTGCCGGGCCGGTCAGAGCGGGACACGCGTGGCCGCGTCAGCGCGAGACGCGCCCGGTGGCGTCAGCGCAGGACGCGCGCGACCGCCTCTGCGCGGGTGGCGACCCCGAGCTTCGCGAACACCTGGTTCACGTACGACTTCACCGTCGGCACCGTCAGGAACAACTCCGCCGCGATCTGCGGGTTCGTCCGGCCGGCCGCGATGCGCTCGAGCACGTCGGCCTCGCGCGGGGTGAGGTCCGGGAACCGGTCACGCAGCGCCGGCACAGCGGGTGTGGACCCCGTCGCCCCGCCGCCGGCGAGCTGCGCCACCAGCCGCGCTCCGACCGTCGCGTCGAACGTCGACTGCCCCGACGCGACCGCCCGGATCGCCGTCGCGATCTCGGTCCGTCCGGCGTCCTTCGTCAGGTACCCGCGCGCACCCGCCCGGAGCGCGGTCACGATCGACTCGTCGTCCGCGTAGGTCGTCAGCACGAGCACCGCCACCTGCGGGTGGTCGGCCACGATGCGCGCGGTCGCCGTCGGCCCGTCGGTGCCCGGCATGCGGAGGTCCATCAGCACGACGTCGGGAGCGTCACGGTCCACCGCTGCGATCGCCTCGGCGCCGTCGGCGGCCTCACCCGTCACCTGCAGGTCCGGCACGAGCGACAGCACCGTCACCAGGCCGTCGCGGACGATCGCCTGATCGTCGACGACGAGGACACGGATGGTCACGAGGCGTCTGCCTCGGTGGTGGCCACGGCGTCCACAGGCAGGTGCAGCGCGACGACGAACTCGTCGTCGGATCGCTCCGCTTCGACCGTCGCACCGCTGCCGAGCTCCTCGACGCGCTCGCGCATCCCGAGCAGGCCCTGGCCGCCGCCGGTGAGCGGGTTGGCCACGACCACGTCCACGGCGTCGCCGTCACGGTTGACGGACAGCGACACGGGGCGGCCGGGGGCGTGCCGGCGGGCGTTGCTGAGGGCCTCACGGACGACCTGGACGACGGCGGCGCGGTGCGCCTCGTCGAGTGCGGCCAGGGTCGTGTCGCCCTGCACCACGATGGTGCCGCCGAACGAGCGGTGGGCGGCGACCAGGGCGGTCAGGTCGGTGCGGTCCGGCACGTGGTCGGTGGACGGCCGGGAGGCGCGGCTCGCGTCCGGCACGTCGGCTCCGGTGGTCCGCGTGGCCTGGTCCAGGGCTGTGGTCCGGTCCGGTGTGGTGGCCCGGTCCGCGGGGGTGGTCGAGTCGGGGACGGCGGCCTCGACCGGGGTCACATCGGGCTCGGCGTCCGTGTCGTCGCGGAGGGCGTGCACGGCTCGGCGCGCCTCGGCGAGGCCGTCCGCCGCCAGGGTCCTGGCCTCGCCGGCACGCTTCGTCGCGTCGTCGACCCGGCCGGCCTCGAGCAGGGCCTCGACCGCGTCGAGCTGCAGCACGAGACCGCCGAGCGAGTGCGCGAGGACGTCGTGGATGTCCCGCGAGGCCCGGGACCGATCGGCGAGGAGCTGCGCCCGCTGCTGGTCCTGCTCGGCCTGCCGCGCGCGCTGCGCCGCGACCCGGAACTGCCGGCGGCTGAACCCGATGAGCACGCCGAGCAGCAGCCCGCCGCTCGTGCCGAGGACGAACTGGACCGAGGCGTGCTCGATCGTGGCGCAGACGGCGATGACCACCATCGCCCCCACCGCCGCCACCGCCGCGAGCCAGACCGGCACCCGAAGGTTCGCGCCGAGCAGGACGATCCCGACGATCACGGGGACGATCATGAGCGAGTCGGTCGCCACCACGGTCAGGGAACCGGCGACGATCATCACCACGCCCGCGACGACGAGCAGCTGCGGCGTCCGGCCGAACTCGCGGAGCGCCCACGCGGCGAGCGCCACCGCGCCGAGCACCCACACCCACGCGGGCGGCTGCAGCTCGAGTCCGTTCTTCACGAACCAGAACCCGACGATCACGATGCCGAGGGCATTGAGTCCCCAGGCGGTTGCCGAACGGGACCGACCTCCGGGGAGGTCGGTCGGGTCCTGTCCGCTCAGCAGGGTCACCGGACCATCATGCCGCGGGTGGTGCGGCCACTGGCGGTCCGGTCGCCGCCGTCTCCGCGCGGGATGCGCTGGTCGATGACGACGGCGCGTGCGGCGCGGTTCAGGGCGAGCACGAGCAGGATCGCACCGGTCGAGGTGAGCAGGTGCGCACCGAGGTGGCCGCCGAGGACGTCGAGGCCGACGCGCACGGCGATGAGCACGATCCAGAGCGACGCCCCGAGCCAGCCCGTGCGGGACTGGATCGTCCGACCCTTGCTGTCCGGGGTGGCGACGGTGCGGAACCGGGTGATGGTGCCCATCGTCAGGCCCACGCCGATCGTGATCAGGGCCTCGATGCCGAGGAACACGACGTCGGTCGTGGTGATCGTCGCCCCCGACTGCGCCAGGACCACCACGCCGACGATCGCCATGATCATCGGCGTGCGCCAGATGCGCGCCGGGTCGAGGTACTGCCAGGTGGCCTGGCGGTACCCGAGGAAGCCGACGAGGGCGACGCCGATCAGGACGTTGACGAGGAGCTGGACCGACATGGTGTGCCTTTCGAGGTGACCCGGCGGGACTTCCCCGACCGATGGATCCAGCCTCGTTCCGGTGCGCTCGCGGGCACACCAACCAGGGGTGGGGGCCCGGGTGGTGATCGCGGTGCCGGTCGGGTGGTGTTCGATTGACCGCATGGCTGATGCGTTCGACGGGTTCCGGATCGGTGCGGGCTACTCGGTGGTCGAGCCGGACCGGCACCGCCCCGGGTCCTTCACGCTCGTGGTGGACGGCACGCCGCAGTCGCACGTCGACCTCGAGGACCCGACCCACCTGGCGTTCGAGTACATCCGGCGGATCGGGCACGCCATCGACCTGCTGCCGTCCGGCCCGGTCACGGCGCTGCACCTCGGCGCCGGTGCCCTGACGCTCCCCCGGTACGTCGCGGTGACCCGGCCGGGCTCCCGCCAGCAGGTCATCGAGCTCGAGCGCGACCTGGTGGACCACGTCCGCGAGGTCCTGCCGTTCCCCCGCGGCGCGTCGATCCGGGTGCGGTACGGCGACGCGCGCGAGGTGCTCGGCAAGCTCCCCTCCGGGCTGCGCGGCACGGTGGACCTGGCGGTGGTGGACGTCTTCGGCGGCTCGCAGATCCCGGCGCACGTGACGAGCATCGAGTTCTACCGCGAGGTCGCCGCGTTCCTGTCGCCGACCGGCATCGTCGCCGTGAACGTGGCCGACGGCGCGGGTCTCGCGTTCGCACGGGGGCAGGCGTCGACGCTGCAGGCCGTGCTGCCGTCGGTCGCAGCGGTGGCGGACACCGGCATGCTCAAGGGGCGTCGGTTCGGGAACATCGTGCTGCTCGGCTCGCCGACCGACCTGCCGATCGCCGAGATGCCGCGGCGGTACTCGTCGGACCCGATGCCGGCGAAGGTCGTGCACGGGGCCGAGTTGCGGGCGTTCATCGCCGGGGCGCCGATCGTCACCGACGCGACGGCCGTGGCGTCACCGGAGCCGAACCGGAGCGTGTTCGGCGCCTGACCCTGCGGTGACGACGGGGCGGCGCGCCAGGCCGTTCCCGGGCACTCGGCGGGTGCGGCTGTCAGGATGGTCTGAACGACCGCGCAGGTGCGCGACCGAGCGATGGGATCCCCTGATGACGAACGACGACCGGAGCAACCAGGACCGGACGGGCGACGGCCAGGCGCCGAGCTGGGGCGAAGCCCCGCAGCAGCAGCCCGCCGCCGACGCACCGCGGTACGGCGAGCGGAGCGACCCGACGCCGCAGTACGGGCAGTCCGCCCCGCAGTACGGCGAGCAGCAGAACCAGTACGGGCAGCAGCAGCAGTACGGGCAGCAGCAGGACCAGTACGGGCAGCAGCAGCAGTACGGCCAGCAGCCGTACGCCGCGGCGCCCGCGAGCTCCGGTTCGCCCGCATGGCAGAGCTACGAGGAACCGAAGGCCAAGAAGAAGACCGTCGGCGTGATCGCGTTCGTGGTCGGCCTCGCCGCCCTGGTCGTCGGAGCCATCGGCGGGTACCTGTTCGGGCAGTCGTTCGGCGCTTCCGACGCCTTCCGCGACTCGATGCAGAACAGCGGAGCGACGCCGAGCGACGCGCAGATCACCGAGCTGATGACCTCGTCGAACGTCATCACGGGCTCCCTCATGTTCTACCTGGGCACGGCACTCGGCCTGTGGGCGATCGTGCAGGGCATCATCGCTGCCGTCACCAAGCGTGGCCGCGGTTGGGGCGTCTTCGCGATCGTCCTCGCCGTCGTCGCGCTCATCGTCTTCGTCGTGGCGGTCGGCGTCGCTGCGGTCGCGGCGAGCGGGATGTCCTGATCCGCTGAGCCCGTCCGGAACGGCCCGTCGTGCTCCGGCACGGCGGGCCGTTCCGCGTTCACCGGCGCGAAGCCTGAGCGCGTCGCACCGGCCGCTCCCGGCAGAGCGCGGCTACCCTCGAACCGATGTCCCTCCCGCCCGACGACCGCCAGCAGCCCGACCCGTCCGACCCGTCCCGTGAACCGCGCCACGCGGCTCCCGTGACGGCCGGGGTCAGCCCGGGCAGCACCTTCGCGCCCATCAGCCTGCGACCGGCGGTCGACGTCGACGCCGTGCACCAGCGTCTGCGCGACCTCGGTCAGAGCCGCAGCACCGAGGCGCTCGCGGAACGAGCCGAGCTGCTCAGGCTGCTCGGCCGCCTCGACGAGTCACTCGTCGTCGCGGAGGAGGTCTTCCGCCTCGCGATGTTCACGGGCGAGCGTCAGGACAAGGTCGCCGCCCGGATCCGGCGCGCGCACATCCTGCACGACCTCGGTCGCCACGAGCGTGCCGCGACCGAGGCCGCCCTGGCCCGCGACACCGCAGCCACCGAGGAGTGGCCGGAGCTCGAGGGCGCCGCCGCCGAGATCGAAGGGTGGTCGCTGTTCGAGAACGACCGCTTCGAAGAGGCCCGCGCCGCACTGTCCCGCGCCTACCAGGCGTTCCGCCAGGCCGGTGCCCCGTCCGAGCGCACCGACGCCCTGCGCACCGCGGTCGAGGCGGCGATGCGTGCCTCGATCACGCACCCCGCCGAACCCGCCGACAAGCCGCGGACGGCCCGCGAGGTCGCCGCCCGCCGTGCTGAGGACGACGAACCGACCATGCGCGTCGCCGAGCCGGTCAAGCAGGTCCCGCCGATCCGCCGCCGGGTGCTCGGGGCGCCGGACGCTGCGCGCACCGAGGCCGACGACATCTGGGGACGGATCGCCGCACGGGCAGCCAAGAAGGGCCAGGCCGACCCCCGCGCCGACCAGTGACCGCACTCGAGACGGTCCGTTCCCGAGCCGAGGCACTCATCTCCGAACACCTCGGCGCGGGCTCGTGGGCCTTCGGGTTCGACCACGCGAAGACCCGCGCAGGACAGTGCGACTTCGCCCGGAAGCGCATCACCGTCAGCCGGCACCTGGCGACACGGTTCTCGGACGACGACGTCGAGCAGGTCCTGCTGCACGAGGTCGCGCACGCCCTCGCCGGAGCACGTGCGGGCCACGGCCCGAAGTGGAAGCGGACCGCGTCCGCCATCGGGTACACGGGTTCGCGGCTGCACGACGGCCCGATCGCCAGCGAGCTCGCACCGTGGATCGGGACCTGCCCCGCCGGACACGAGCACTTCCGCTACCGAACGCCCACCCGCCAGCTCGCCTGTGCCCGGTGCTCCCGCCGGTTCGATCCCCGCAACGCCATCGTCTGGCGGCGCCGGAGCGAGGCTGACACCCCGTCGACGGTGGCCTCGACTACCGCATGAGTCCGTCCGCGCGCGGAGGCGCGCCGGTAACCCGTTAGCCTGGACGGATGCACACGGGGCAGCACATCCGCACGGACGCCGGATCCACCTGGTTCTTCGACGCCGGTCGGATCGCCCTGGACTTCGCGCACACCGGTGGGTTCGCCGACGACCCGGACGGCCGGCGTCCCCGATCGCAGCTCGGCGAGCTGCTCGCGAGCCCGGCGGACCTGGACGAGTGGCTCAGCGACCACACCGAACCGATCGACGTCGGGGCGAGCGCGCGCGAGCTGCAGGACGCACGCGCGCTCCGCGCGGCGATCGCCCGACTCGCCGTCGCCGCGGCCCCCGGCCCGGCGACCACCGCGGCCGAGCGCACCGCCGTCGCGGCGGGCCTGCGTGCCGGGACCGGCCGCACGCGCCCCGCGCCCGACGACATCGACACCGTCAACCTGTTCGCCGCCCTGCCGGACGTGCCCCCGAGCCTCCCGGGTGGCCGCCGACGTGCCGGAGCGAACCGCGTCCGCCTGGCCCAGGCACTGTCCAGCGTCGCGCGCGACGCCGTCGCGCTGTTCACCGAGGTCGGCTTCGACGACGTCGAGGCCGACGGCCGTCCGACGCGTCTGAGCCGCTGCTCGGCGGACGACTGCACGCTGGTCTTCTACGACTCCTCGCGGGGCGGGACGCGTCGCTGGTGTTCGATGCAGCGGTGCGGGAACCGCGCCAAGGTCCGTGCGCACCGCGCTCGGCGCGCGGCGGTCTGACCGCCCTCCAGCCAGCCGACAAAGGCACCGCGAAGAAAAAGATTCGGCGCGCCGAATTCCCTGGCATGCTGGGTCCCGTGACCGACACCGCCGCAGCCAGGACCACTGAGGAACCCACGGGTACCCCGAGGCGCCGCGCCGCCGGCCTCACCCTGCTCGGCCCGGCGTTCGTCGCGGCCATCGCCTACGTCGACCCCGGCAACGTGGCGGCCAACCTCACCGCCGGGGCGAAGTACGGCTACCTGCTCCTCTGGGTCCTGGTCGCCGCGAACGCGAGCGCGGTCGTCGTGCAGTACCTGTCCGCCAAGCTCGGCGTCGTCACGGGCAAGTCCCTGCCGGAGCACCTCGGCCTGCGGATGCGTCGCACCCCGAGGCTGCTGTTCTGGGGGCAGGCCGAGATCGTCGCGGCCGCGACCGACATCGCCGAGGTGATCGGCGGCGCGCTCGCCCTGCACCTGCTCTTCGGCCTGCCGCTCGTCGCCGGCGGGCTCATCACCGGCGTCGTCTCGATGCTGCTGCTGACCCTGCACAGCCGCCGCGGGACCCGCACCTTCGAAGCCGTCGTCACGGCGATGCTCGCGATCCTGACCGTCGGCTTCTGCGCCGGGCTGCTCTTCGCGCAGGTCTCCCCCGCCGAGCTCGTCAGCGGCCTGGTGCCGCGGTTCGAGGGCTCCGAGTCGGTGATGCTCGCGGCGTCGATGCTCGGCGCGACGGTCATGCCGCACGCGGTGTACCTGCACTCCGCGCTGGCCCGCGACCGGCACGGCGACGTCCCCGCCGGCCCCGAGCGCCGCCGCGTGCTCGTCGCGACCCGGTGGGACGTCGGTCTCGCGCTGGTGGTCGCCGGCGGCGTGAACATCTGCATGCTCGTCCTGGCCGCGGCGACCCTGCCCGGCGTCGCCGACACCGACTCGATCCCCGGTGCCCAGCGGGCGATCGCCGACCACGTCGGGCCCGTCGTCGGGGTGCTGTTCGCGGTGGGGTTGCTGGCGTCGGGGCTGGCCTCGACCTCGGTCGGCTGCATGGCCGGCGCCGAGATCATGAAGGGGCTGCTGCACGTCCGGATCCCGCTCGTGGCACGGCGCGTGATCACCCTGGTGCCGGCGATCGTGCTGCTCGCGATCGGTGCCGACGCGACGATGCTGCTCGTGGTGAGCCAGGTCGTGCTGAGCTTCGGGATCGCCTTCGCGATCGTCCCGCTGGTGGTCTACACGTCCCGCCGGAGCGTCATGGGCTCCGACGTGAACGCCGCGACCACCCGCGTGGTGGCGTGGGTGATCGCGGCGGTCATCGTGGCGCTCAACGTCGCGCTGATCGTGCTCACCCTGACGGGATGAGCACCGACCGTGCGCGTCGACGCGGTGCGCGACACGACGTCGGTCGTCACTCGACGACCGTGACGTCCTTCCAGAACGCGACGTAGCCCGAGTAGTCCTTGCCGACCCGGTCGAACGACGACGGGATCGGCGTCGGGTAGGACCACGCACGGTCCTGCAGCGCCTGCCCGTCGACGTTCACCGTGAAGTACTGCGTGTCGCCCTTCCACGGGCAGTGGTACTGGGTGGGGCTCTCGGTGAAGAGCTCGGACTTCACGCTCGACGGCGGGAAGTACCAGTTGCCCTCGATCTTGATGAGGTCCTCTTCCGGGGCCTCCGCGATCACCGTGTCGCCGACGACTGCCTTCATGCGTTGCTCCTTCGCTCGCTGGTGCCGGACGGCCTGGACGGCGCACCGGCCCTGTCCGCCCGAACGCTACGCCCGGCCCCGTGATTCCCGCAGGACGACCAGGTCCGGCCCGACGGCGAGTGCCGCGTGCACGTGTTCGCGTCCGAGGGCGGACGCACTCTCGGACGCCGTGACCAGGTGCTTCACCGCGCGTCGGAGCCCCGTGTACGCCGCGCAGGCGGCGGCGGCCTCCGGCGCGGTGTGGTCGATCCCGACTGCGGCGAGCGCGTCGACGACGGCGCCGGCGGCGAGCAGGTCCTCGACGGCGAAGTCGGGTGCGTCGGGCACGTCGACGGTCTCGCCCGCGGCCTCGGCCGCGTCGTCCAGCGCTCCGGGATGGTGCAGCCCGGCGGCGACGACCGCGACGACGCACCGGTCGCCACGATCGGCTTGGAGGCCCGTCACCCGTTCCGCGATCGCACTCGCGTTGCCGAGGTGGCCGAGCACGACCTCCGGACCGTCCGGCAGCTGGACGGTCGCGTTCCGCAGCGCGCGGCGCTGCGCCGCCGCGTCCGGCGAGCTCGGCAGGACGTCCACCCAGACGACGAGGTGTGCGCCGTGGGCGATGCGTGCCGCACCACCGGTGCCCCACGCGAACCGGACCTGGTACTGCTCCTGGGTGCGTTCTGCCACGTCCGTCACGATAGCCGTCCGGGCGATGCTGTCCCTCTCCACAGGGTGGCCGTCCCGACAGGCTCCACCATGGTCGACGACCGTAGGATGCACTTCCATGGAGATCGCCCCCGCGCCCACCCTGACCGGCGACCGTGTGACGCTCGAGCCCCTCGCGCAGGAGCACGCGGAAGACCTGCGGGCAGCGGTGACGGACGGCGATCTGTGGCGCACCTGGTACACCTCGATCCCGGCTCCCGCCCAGGTCGAGGACGAGATCGACCGGCGTCTCGCCGAGCACGAAGCCGGCCGCATGGTGCCCTTCGCGGTGCGTGACCGTCCGACCGGCCGCGTGGTGGGCTCGACGACCTTCATGAACATCGACGCGGGCAACCGGCACGTCGAGATCGGCAGCACGTTCCTGGCGAAGTCGGCGCAGCGATCGGGCATCAACACCGAGGCGAAGCTGCTGATGCTGTCCCACGCGTTCGAGGCCTGGCAGTGCATCGCGGTGGAGTTCCGCACGCACTGGCACAACCACCAGTCCCGCGCCGCGATCGCCGGTCTGGGCGCGAAGCAGGACGGCGTGCTGCGGAACCACTCGATCGGTCGCGACGGCACGCTCCGCGACACCGTGGTGTTCTCGATCATCGCCTCGGAGTGGCCGGCGGTCCGGCTGTCCCTGGCCGAGCGGCTCCGGCGGCACGACCGCGCCGAGGGCTCGCGTCGCCGGTCCGCCCGGCACGCCTGACCGTCAGAGCGTGTGACGGACCGTCCGGTCACCGAGCGGCTGGACCGGACGTGCGTTCTCGACGTGCGCTGCCTCGAGGTCGGCGAGCTGGTCGGCGCCGAGCTCGATCGGGTCCTCGAGCACGATCCACCGCACCCCCTCGGTGCAGGGCGGCGTGGTGAGCGAGCCCTCGTAGGTCGCGAAGGAGCGCGACGCGGGCAGCATCGCCTCGACGTCCACCGTGCTCTCCCGGCCGGCACCCGCCGTCGCCCCGGCGAGGTAGCTCTCGTAGGCGGGGTTGTGCGCGCCCCGCTCGGCGAGGACCCCGACGACGGTCAGGGCCCCGCGGTCGTCGGCGTGCACGAAGTGGAACTCCGCGTCGGCCGGGTCACCGTCGACGGTGTGCTCCGACCCCGCGTGGAAGTGCATCTGCACCAGGTCGAGGTCCGCGCCGGCGATGGTCGTCGAGGCACCGTCGCCGGCGGTGAACTGCACGGTGTGCCCGTTGTCCGCCGTCAGACCCCGGACGGCGCCCGAGCCCACGAGGTCGAGGTCGGCGCCGCCGCGGGCGGCCGGGAGGTCGATCGGGGACTGCTGGTCGCCGGTGCCGCACGTGCCGTACTCGTCGGTGAGACCACCCCAGTGCTGCGGGGCGCCTGCTCCCTCGTACGACCACGACGTGCCGGCGTCGTGCGCGTCGGCCTCGGGAGGCGTTCCGGCCGCGCAGCCGGCGAGGACGAGGAGGACGGCGGGGGCGGCGAGCAGGGGGAGGCGGGGGTGAGTGGATCGCATGCTGTACACACTCACATACTCGTATTTCACATTTGCCGAGAGCGGTCGTTGGCCGCGAGCGTAGGGTCCTCGGCATGCACGTCGGTATCCGGATCGTCCTCGATGCGCCGGTCGACGCCGTGCGCGATGCCCTGCTGTCCCCGTCCGTGATGGTCGCGGTGACGAAGCCGTTCCTGGTGTACCGCTCGCGCAGTCCCGAGGGGTTCCCCGAGCGGTGGGAACCGGGGCACCCGCACCCGATCACCGCGAGTGCGTTCGGCCTCGTGCCGAGCGGCGACACGCACGTCGACCTCGACCTGTACGAGATCGACGGCGTCCCCGTGCAGCGTGACAACGGCGGCGGTACGAGCGGGCTGTTCGGCCGCATGACGATGCGCCACCGGATGGCGGTCGTGCCGGCTCCTGGCGACCGGACGCTGCTCATCGACCGCCTGACCTACCGGATGCGGCCGTGGCCCCTCGGCGCACTGCTGTGGCCGGGGATGTGGGTCATCTGGCAGTGGCGGGCGTACCGGATGCGTGCGCTCGCGCCCACCTGGCGGACGGATGCTGCCTGACCGAGGCGAGTCGGGCCTCCCGTCCACCGCGGAGCGGGCGTAGCCTCGACCACGTGAGCCAGACGCGCCCCCAGGAGCCGACGACCGACGACCGCGTGCGCAGCACGCTGGCGACCGTGGACTGGCGGCGCATGACGTTCGACCTGTACCGCCGTCTCCGCGCGACGCCCGATCCCCAGACGGCGCACGCACTGTGGCGGGAGACCCGCGACGCGATGTTCGCGGAGCACCCCGCGTCGCCGCTCCTGGACGACGACGCCCGCGACTTCGAGTCGCTGCCCGTGCCGGACTACGACCCCGCCTGGCGGTTCCAGGTGCGCATCGAACCCGCCGAGCCCGCCGAGTTCGACTACGAGACCGGCACCGACGGCACCGTGCACTTCGACCGCCTCGGCGTCGTGACGGTCCCGGGCGTCGGCACGCTCGACGTCTGGTCGCACGGCGGCTACGGGGGCGGGCTGTTCGTCCCCGTGAAGGACTCCAGCGCCGGCAAGGCCCGCGGCACGTACGGCGGCGGACGCTACCTGCTCGACACGATCAAGGGCTCGGACCTGGGCGGCGACGATGCCGACTCGCTCGTGCTGGACTTCAACTTCGCGTACAACCCGTCGTGCGCGTACGACCCGGCGTGGGCGTGCCCGCTCGCGCCTCCCGGCAACACCGTGCCGGTGCCGATCCCGGTCGGCGAGCAGTACGACTTCTAGGGTGGAACGCATGGCAGGACTGGTCGCACTCGACGCCGGCGGACGCGTGCCGCCCTTCGAACAGGTCCGCTCGCAGATCGCGGCACAGATCGGCGCGGGGTACCTCGTCGACGGCGAACGGCTGCCGAGCGTGCGGGGGCTGGCCGACGAACTCGGGCTGGCGGCCGGCACGGTCGCGAAGGCCTACCAGCTGCTCGAGGAGGCCGGGCTCGTGCACACCGCGCGAGGTGCCGGCACCCGGGTGGTGCGGCCGGCCGAGGTGCCCGACGCCGTGGCTGATGCGGCACGTGCGCTGGCAGCCGCTGCCCGCGCGGCGGGTCTGTCGGCGGACCAGGCGGCCACCGCGCTCAAGGACGCCTGGCCCGCGTAGGCGCGGGGCTCTGGGGCGTACCTGGGGCTTCGGGGCGTACCTGGTCGGAAGTTCCGGCCCGGTACGCCCGATTCGACTTTCCATCGCGGGCGTTCTGGGAAGGAACCCGCGCTCAGCAGTGCTCGAAGACGTAGGCGTCGTCGGTCGGCGTGACCAGGTCGCGGTCGCGCAGGATCGTCATCGCCGGGCGGCTCTTCAGCGTGCAGACCGAGCCCCACGAGCGCTCGAGGGTGTCCGCGTACTCGATGTCGATGACCCGCTTGCCGTAGGCCTTCGTGTACGCCGAGCACTCCCGGTACTGCACGCACTCCTCGGCGACGACGAAGTCGAACCCGGTCTGCTTCCGGCCGGAGGCCCCGAGCTGCGGCGTGTTCTTCTGCCCGACGGCCAGGCCGTAACGGTGCCCGGTGTCGACGAGTGACTTCGCCAGCGCGAGGTTGCCGGCGCGCGTGAGCCGCTTCCCGCTCCGGGTCCACGAGTCGAGGTTGTCGAACTCGACCGCGTCGAACCCGCGGTCGCCGCAGCGGGCGATCGACTTCGCGAGCACCTTCGTGATGAGCGCGCGCTTCGCCGCCGTCCGGGTGTCGAGGAGCATCTCGTCCGGCCAGCCCGGGTCGGACACCGGCTTGCCGGCCCGGTCGCGCAGGATCGCCGACGGGTAGGACTTCGTCCACGTGCCGGCGGACTCGGGCTGGGTCTGGAACCCGTTGACGTAGCAGATGTCGTACTTGCCCTTCGCGGGCTTCGCGGTGCTGTCCCGCTCGACGATCGTCACACCGGACGGCGGCGTGTAGGAGCCGCCGAGCTGGTAGTCCGGGCGCCCCGAGGTCGGCAGGTTGCGGTAGCTCGCCGCAGCGCTGGTCGGAGCAGCTTCGGCACAGCCGGCCGTGCCGAGGACGGCCACCAGGGCCATCGCGGTGGTGATCAGGACGGTTCGCGTGCGCACCCGGGAATCCTCGCATGCGCACGGCGAACGGACCGGTCCTGGGTTCTGCGGGGTCGACACGCTATGCTGGTGGTACTCGAGACGCCGATCGTCTCGTGCGTCGTACGGACGCCCCGAACTCCCGACCACGTTCCACTGATCCTCTGGTCGATGATCGAGCACCTCCCGAAGGTGCCCAGGCTTCTCTGCTGCGGCGACTGCGCCAGCCACCTCTGTTGGCGCGCATCCCGCCCGCGCGCTGCCTCAGAGCGCGCCCACAGCCGGTCTCATCCGGCTCGAAAGGTCACCATGACCACCAATGACCTCCGTTTCTCCGACCTGGGCGTCCCCGCGCCGATGGTCGCCGTCCTCGCCGACCAGGGCAAGGAGACCGCGTTCCCGATCCAGGAGGACACGCTCCCCGACTCCCTGCAGGGCAAGGACGTCCTCGGCCGTGGCCGCACCGGCTCCGGCAAGACGATCGCCTTCGCGATCCCGCTCGTCGCCCGTCTCGCCGCCAGCGGCCGCAAGCGCCGCGCCGGCCGCCCCCGTGCCCTGGTGCTCGCCCCCACCCGTGAGCTCGCGACCCAGATCGACGTCGCCCTCGCTCCGCTCGCGAAGGCCATGGGCCTGAACACCACGACCATCTTCGGTGGCGTCGGACAGGGCCGTCAGGTCGACGCCCTGCGCGGCGGCGTGGACGTCGTCGTCGCGTGCCCTGGCCGTCTCGCCGACCTCATGCAGCAGGGCCACGTCAACCTCGGTGACATCGAGGTGACCGTCCTCGACGAGGCCGACCACATGGCCGACATGGGCTTCCTGCCCGGCGTGACCAAGATCATGCAGGCGACGCCCGAGCAGGGGCAGCGTCTGCTGTTCTCCGCCACGCTCGACAACGGCGTGGACAAGCTCGTCAAGAAGTTCCTGCACAACCCGGTGATGCACTCCGTCGACGAGGCGAACAGCCCCGTCGAGGCGATGACCCACCACCTGTTCGAGGTCGCCGACGCCGACGCGAAGAAGCACCTCGTGAGCACCCTCGCCTCGGGCAACGGTCGCCGTATCCTCTTCATGCGCACCAAGCACCACGCCAAGCGCCTCGCCAAGCAGCTCAGCAGCCAGGGGATCCCGGCCGTCGACCTGCAGGGCAACCTGTCGCAGGGCGCCCGTGAGCGGAACCTGGCGAAGTTCTCGTCCGGCGAGGCCCTCGTCCTCGTCGCCACCGACGTCGCCGCCCGTGGTGTGCACGTCGACAACGTCGAGCTCGTCGTGCACGTCGACCCGCCCACCGAGCACAAGGCGTACCTGCACCGCTCGGGCCGTACCGCCCGTGCCGGTTCCTCCGGTGACGTCGTCACGGTGACGATGCCCGCCGAGCGTCGCGACGTCGCGCAGATGATGCGTGCCGCCGCGATCAAGGTCACCCCGCAGCAGGTCACCGCGACCTCCCCGGCGGTCACCACGCTCGTCGGTGAGATCGCCCCGATCCGCCACGTCGCCGAGGACCAGCCCGCGCAGCAGCAGCGTCAGCCGAAGCAGCGCTCCGCCGATTCCGCCGGTGACCGTGGTCGTCGTGGTCGCGGCGGCCGTCCGGGAGGCTCGGGTCAGCCCGCGCGCTCCGGCTCGGCTTCCGAGTCCGCCGGTTCGGCCGGGGGCCGTCAGGGCCGTCCGGCTCGCGGCGCACGTTCCGAGGGCACCGGGCGCTCCGCCGCAGCGGGCGCGGGCTCGACGGGTGGTCGCCGCAGCGGCGGCAGCCGTCGCGCCGGCAGCGACACCGTGCGCGGTGGGTCCTCTGCCGTCTGGTCCTCGGACGGTGGCTACGCCGCGGGCCGTGGAGCCGGCCAGGAGTCGGGCGGGGGCCGTCGTGGCTCGTCGCGCCGTGCCTCCCGTCCGGCCGGCGCTGCCGACCGCCACTGATCTGTCGACCCGGCCCGCGCTGACCAGCGGGGGACAACCTTGGGGGCGCCTGCGAGGCGGACGCCCCCAAAGGCGTAGCTTCTCCTTCACCGGATGCCGCGCAAGCGGCTGACGGGGAAACGTCCGCTGTTGGAAGGAGTGCCTATGGCTGGGATCGAAGACATCAAGAACGCCGCTGAGAAGGCGGCAGGCAAGGTCAAGGAGGCCGTCGGGAACGCGACGGACAACGACCACCTCAAGGCTGAGGGCAAGACCGATCAGGTCAAGGCCGACACCAAGCAGGCGGGTACGAACGTCAAGGACGCCGCTTCCGGCGTCGCCGACAGCCTCAAGAGCGACCGCGACACGAAGTAACAAGCCGGTCAAGCACCGCGCTGCGAAGCCCCCGGATCCGATCGGATCCGGGGGCTTCGTCGTGTTCGGGGGGGGGGCTCCGTCGTGTTCGGGAACCGAGCCGGTCGCTACATGAGCGCGCCGACCGACGCGAGGCCCGCGCGCAGCAGGGCGCCGCGGCCCCCCTCCATGTCGTCGGCGACGCCGTCGGACGCGGCTTCCATCGGGGTCATCCACGTGAGCTCGAGGGCGTCCTGCCGGGGCTCGCACGTGCCGGTGACCGGGACGACGTAGGCCAGCGAGATCGCGTGCTGCCGCTCGTCGGTGTACACCGAGGCGCCGGGCAGCGGGAAGTACTCGGCCACCGTGAACGGTGTCGGGCTCGACGGCAGCTGCGGGAACGCCATCGGGCCGAGGTCCTTCTCGAGGTGACGGAAGAGCGCGGTGCGGATGGACTCGCCGAACATCACGCGACCGGACACCAGGGTGCGGACGATCGAGCCGCTCGGGGCCACACGCAGCAGCACCCCGACCTCGGTCACGACGCCGAGGCCGTCGGTGCGGACGGGGATCGCCTCGACGTAGCAGATGGGGAGTCGACGACGCGCGTTGGCGAGTTCCTCGTCGGACAGCCAGCCGGAGTCGGGGTCGGGGGTTTGCAACGAGGCCATGCACCGTGTCTACCAGGGACGGCGTCGAGTTCGGCGAAAGGCGCGGGACTTGGGGATGGTTAGCGTTGTCCACATGATCGATGCAGACCTGGTGCAGTGGACCCGTCCCGCGGAAGAACGCGCAGGGACACCGCTGCTCGTGACCATGCACGGGGTGGGGTCGAACGAACGCGACCTGCTCGGACTCGCCCCCGCGCTGCCGGCGGCCTGGACGATGGCGTCACTGCGGGCACCGATGCCGTGGGGCCAGGGGTTCAGCTGGTACCCGCTCGGGACGCCGGGCTCCCCCGCACTCGAGCCCGTCGACACCGCCGTCGCCGAGGTACTCGCGTGGGTCGACTCCGTCGCCGCCGACCACCCGCGGATCGGGCTGCTCGGGTTCTCGCAGGGCGGGTCGATGGCGCTGCAGCTGCTGCGCGCACGGCCCGCGGCGTTCGCGTTCGCGGTGTCGCTGTCCGGGTTCGTCGTACCGGGGGTGACGGACTCTCGTGACGAGGCCGTCGCCGCCGTCCGGCCGCGGGTGTTCCTCGGGCACGGCGACCTCGACCCGGTGATCCCGGCGGAGGCCACCGCGCGGACGCAGGCGTGGGCGGCGGCGAACACCACCGTGACGGACCGGGCGTACGAGGGGCTGCCGCACGCGGTGTCGGCAGCGGAGCTGTCGGACGTCGCGGCGTTCATGGGGGTGTAGGCGCGGGGCGCGCTTGGTGCGCGGCGCGGGGCGCGCTTGGTGAGCAGAAAAGGTCGAGTCCAGGCGTGCGGACTCGACCTTTTCTGCTCACGATGCGCGGGGGTTAGCCCCGGCGACGACGGACGGGAGGCACGGTGCGGGCTGGCAACGTGCCTCCCGTTCGTGGGTTCCGACGTCAGTCGGCGAGGATCTGCAGGAGGTCCTTGCGGAGCTGGTCGACCTTGGCGGTGGCGGCCTTGGCCTGGTCCTCCGTCGCGGTCGTCCGGTACATCTGCAGGACGCCCATGGTCTTCCGGAGCGCTTCGAAGAACTCGCGCTGCGCGTCCGGGATCCCGGGGGCCGCGTCGAGTGCCGCTGCGATCTCGTCGGCCTTCGCCTCGGCCTCGGCCTTGCCGGCGTCGGTGAGCTCGAAGAGGGTCTTGCGGCCGTCGCCCGACGAGACCACGAGGTCTTCGTCGACGAGCTGCTGGAGCGTCGGGTAGACCGAGCCGGGGCTCGGCTTCCAGGCGCCGCCGGTGCGCTCGGCGATGGTCTTGATCACGGCGTAGCCGTTCTGCGGCCCCTCGGCCAGCAGGCCGAGGATCGCGAGGCGGACGTCACCGCGGCGGCGGCGTTCGCGCCCGAAGCCGGGTCCGCCGAAGCCGCCGAAGCCGGGGCCGAAGCCCATGCCCGGCCCGAAGCCCGGGCCGAAGCCACGGCCGCCTCGGCCGCCGTGCTCGTGGTCACCGCGGTCGCGGCCGGGGAAGCCGGCGCCGTGGTGCTGCCGCGCGCCGCCGAAACGGGGGCCGCGCGGGTGGTGGTTGCTGTCGTTGTCGTTGTGCATGGGGCGCATGGTGCGCATGGTGCGTCCTTCCTTGTTGCTGAGTCGGCTCGCGATCGGTTCGACGGGTTTCGTCTTCGTCGTATCGCGATGTGTTTACGATAGATCGCTAACTATCGTCTTGTCAAGGGGTACTCCTCGCTCGGCCTGCTGTCGGTGGTGGCGGGCAGGATGGGCGGACCATGACGGACGTCTTCGAGCGCTTCTCCCCCGCGACCGCGGAGTGGTTCCGAGGTGCGTTCGACGCCCCGACACCGGCGCAGGCGGGCGCCTGGGACGCCATCTCGACGGGGCAGCACGCACTCGTCATCGCGCCGACCGGTTCCGGCAAGACCCTGGCCTCGTTCCTGTGGTCGATCGACCGGCTCATCAGCGCGACCGACCGGCCGCCGGCCAAGCAGCGCACACGGGTCCTGTACGTCTCGCCGCTCAAGGCCCTCGGCGTCGACGTCGAGCGGAACCTGCGCAGCCCGCTCGTCGGCATCACGCAGACGGCCAGGCGGCTCGGTACCGAACCACCAGAGGTCACCGTCGGGGTGCGCAGTGGCGACACCCCGTCGTCGGACCGGCAGAAGCTGCTCCGCCAGCCGCCGGACATCCTCATCACGACGCCCGAG
Organism: Curtobacterium sp. PhB25; assembly: GCF_004365375.1. Classification (NCBI taxonomy): domain Bacteria; kingdom Bacillati; phylum Actinomycetota; class Actinomycetes; order Micrococcales; family Microbacteriaceae; genus Curtobacterium; species Curtobacterium sp. PhB25. The sequence goes on from NZ_SODR01000003.1 coordinate 134,079, forward strand.
TCGCTGTACCTCATGCTCACCTCGCAGGCGCGCGAGACCCTGGTCAACGTCGACACCGTCATCGTGGACGAGGTGCACGCGGTCGCCTCGACCAAGCGCGGAGCGCACCTGGCCGTCTCGCTCGAACGGCTCGACGACCTGCTCGACAAGCCGGTGCAGCGCATCGGGCTGTCCGCCACGGTCCGGCCGCCGGAAGAGGTCGCCCGGTTCCTCGGCGGCCGTGCGCCGGTGACGATCATCGCCCCGCCGGCGCAGAAGACCTTCGACCTGCGCGTGGTCGTGCCGGTCGACGACATGGCCGAGCTCGGTGCTCCGCCGGTCGGTGCGGACGCGTCCGATGCGCCCGCGAACGGCTCGATCTGGCCGCACGTCGAAGAGCGTGTGGTCGACCTCATCGAGGAGCACCGGTCGACGATCGTGTTCGCGAACTCGCGGCGACTGGCCGAGCGACTCACCGCGCGGCTGAACGAGATCCACGAAGAGCGCGTCCTCGCCGCGGCGGCTCCGGCTTCGGCCGCGGAGGGCGATGCGCTGGTGCCGGCGGGTGTCTCGCCGGCCGACGACGGACTGCCGGTGGCGCGGGGTCGCCCACAGTCGCCCGCCCGGACCTCGGCGCATGCGGTCGCACCCCAGGGCACGAAGCGGCCGCCGGCGCAGATGATCGGCGCGTCCGGGCAGACCGGTGGCGGCGGCTCCGACACTGCAGTGCCCGTGCTCGCCCGCGCCCACCACGGCTCGGTGTCGAAGGACCAGCGCGCCATCATCGAGGACGACCTGAAGTCCGGTCGGCTGCGGTGCGTCGTCGCGACGAGTTCGCTCGAGCTCGGGATCGACATGGGCGAGGTCGACCTCGTCGTCCAGGTCGAGGCGCCGCCCTCGGTCGCGAGCGGCCTGCAACGCGTCGGGCGTGCCGGGCACCAGGTGGGCGAGATCTCGCGCGGCGTGCTGTTCCCGAAGCACCGCGCCGACCTCGTCAACAGTGCGGTCACGGTCGAACGGATGATCTCCGGGCAGATCGAGTCGATCTCGGTGCCGGCGAACCCCCTCGACGTCCTGGCGCAGCACACCGTCGCCGCGGGAGCGATCGACACCGTCGACGTCGAGCAGTGGTTCGACCTGGTCCGGCGCAGCGCTCCGTTCAGCGGACTTCCCCGTTCGGCGTTCGACGCCACGCTCGACCTGGTGACCGGGCGGTACCCGAGCGACGAGTTCGCCGAGCTCCGCCCGCGCCTGGTGTGGGACCGCGTGCACGGCACCCTGACCGGACGCCCCGGCGCCCAGCGGCTCGCGGTGACGAGCGGCGGCACGATCCCGGACCGCGGCATGTTCGGCGTGTTCATGGTCGGCGAGAAGGCCTCCCGGGTCGGCGAGCTCGACGAGGAGATGGTCTACGAGTCCCGCGTCGGCGACGTCTTCGCCCTCGGAGCCACGAGCTGGCGGATCGAGGAGATCACCCACGACCGGGTCATCGTGAGCCCGGCGTTCGGACAGCCCGGTCGGGTGCCGTTCTGGAAGGGCGACGGCATCGGCCGCCCCGCCGAACTCGGTCGCGCGACGGGGGCGTTCGTGCGCGAGGTCGAGGGCGCCTCGGACGACGACGCCCGCGCCCGGATCGCCGCCGGCGGCCTCGACGAGCGTGCTGTCACGAACCTGCTGACCTTCCTGCGCGACCAGCGGGCGGCCACCGGCCACGTGCCGAACGACACGACGCTCGTGGTCGAACGCTTCCGCGACGAACTCGGCGACTGGCGGCTCATCCTGCACTCGCCGTACGGCATGCAGGTGCACGCGCCGTGGGCCCTGGCGGTCGCGGCGCGGCTGCGTGAACGCCACGGCATCGACGGCGACGCGATGGCCGCTGACGACGGCATCGTGGTGCGCATCCCCGAGACCGACGCCGAACCGCCGGGTGCCGACCTGTTCGTGTTCGAGCGCGACGACCTCGAGGCGCTCGTCACGGACGAGGTCGGTGGCTCGGCGCTGTTCGCCGCGCGGTTCCGCGAGTGTGCGGCGCGCGCCCTGCTGCTGCCCCGTCGGAACCCCGGGCAGCGATCGCCCCTGTGGCAGCAGCGGCAGCGGGCCTCGCAGCTGCTCGAGGTGGCCCGGAAGTACCCGTCGTTCCCGATCGTGCTCGAGACCGTGCGCGAAGTGCTGCAGGACGTCTACGACGTGCCCGCCCTGCTCGGCATCGCCGACGAGATCGCCGGCCGCCGCATCCGCCTGGTCGAGACCGAGACCGAGACGCCGTCCCCGTTCGCCCGCTCGATCCTGTTCGGGTACGTCGCCGCGTTCATGTACGAGGGCGATTCCCCGCTCGCCGAGCGCCGGGCCGCGGCACTGTCGCTCGACTCGACCCTGCTCGGCGAACTGCTCGGCCGCGCCGAACTGCGGGAGCTGCTCGACCCGGCGGTCATCGCCTCGGTGGAAGAGGACCTGCAGCGGCTGTCGCCGGACCGCCGGGCGCGCGACGCCGAGGGGCTGGTCGACGTGCTGCGGCTCGTCGGCGCGCTCGACCTCGACGAAGCCGTCGACCGGAGCTGGCTGGCGGCGTCGGACGACCGCTCCGCCGCTGCGACCGAGGTGCAGACCGTGCTCACCGCGCTCGAGCGCGACCGCCGTGTCCTGTCGTTCTCACACGCCGGGTCCACCCGCTGGGCCGTCATCGAGGACGCCTCGCGCCTGCGTGACGCCCTCGGGGTCCCGCTGCCGATCGGCGTGCCGACCGCGTTCGTCGAACCCGTCGCCGACCCGCTCGGTGACCTGGTCGGCCGGTACGCCCGGTCGCACGGGCCGTTCTCGGCGCAGGAGGCCGCGGGTCGCCTCGGCCTCGGGGTCGCCGTCGTGCAGGACACCCTGCGCCGTCTGGTCGCCGACCGGCGTGTGGTCGAAGGCGAGTTCCGCCCGGATCGGCAGGGCGCCGAGTGGTGCGACGCCGAGGTCCTGCGCCGGATCCGCACGAAGTCCCTCGCCGCGCTCCGCCACGAGGTCGAGCCGGTGTCGCCGGACACGCTCGCGCGCTTCCTGCCCGCCTGGCAGCACGTGCAGACCCCCGGCACCCGCGGCGGCCTGCGCGGGGTCGACGGGGTCCTGCAGGTGATCGACCAGCTCGCCGGTGTTGCCCTGCCCGCCAGCGCCTGGGAGACCCTGGTGCTGCCCGCGCGGGTGACCGACTACTCCACGAACATGCTCGACGAGCTCACCGCCACCGGCGAGGTCCTGTGGTCCGGCGGCGGGACCCTGCCCGGCAACGACGGGTGGGTGCGCCTGCACCTCGCCGAGACGGCGTCGACGACGCTCGCCGAGCCCTCCGGCGACGAGACCACCGAGCTGCAGCGCGACGTGCTCGGTGCCCTGGCCGGCGGCGGCGCGTACTTCTTCCGCCAGCTCGGGCAGGCCGTCGGCAGCACCGACGACCCGGCCCTGACGACGGCGCTGTGGGACCTCGTCTGGGCCGGACAGATCACGAACGACACGTTCGCTCCGCTCCGCTCGATGCTCGGCGGCAAGGCGAAGAGCAGCAGCGCCCCGCGGGCTCGTGCGTACCGCGGGCGCCGCCGTCCGACGATGCCGACGCAGTCCGGCCCGCCGTCCGTCGGTGGCCGCTGGTCCCTGCTCCCCCTGGCCGAGTCCGACTCGACCGTGCGGGCCGCCGCGACCGCCGAGCAGCTGCTCGAGCGCTACGGGGTCGTCACCCGCGGGGCCGTCCAGGTCGAGGGGGTCCGAGGTGGGTTCGCCGGTGTGTACCGAGTGCTCTCGCGGTTCGAGGAGTCCGGGCGGGCGCGCCGCGGCTACTTCATCGAGGGGCTCGGGGCCGCACAGTTCGCCACGGGTCCGACCATCGACCGGCTGCGGACCTACGCCCGTGACCTCGACGACGACGAACGCGTCGACCCGGACCGGAAGCGCGAGGCACTGACCCTGGCCGCGACCGACCCCGCGAACCCGTACGGCGCATCGCTGCCCTGGCCGTCCGACGACCGCGCGGCGGCCGACACGGACGTCACGGGCGCCGACGTCGCTGCTGTCGCTGCGGCTGCGCAGAAGGCCCCGGCACCGGCCACCACCGGCGCACGCGGCCACCGGCCCGGGCGCAAGGCCGGAGCACTCGTCACCACCGTCGACGGCCGGCTCGCGGTGTACGTCGAGCGCGGCGGCAAGTCGGTGTTGACCTTCACCGACGACCCCGCCGACCTGGCCGTCGCAGCGGCGTCGATCGCGGGCATCGTGCGCACCGGACTGCGGAAGCTCGCGGTCGAGCGCGTCGACGGCGAGTTCGTGCTCGGCACCCCGCTCGGCACCGCGCTGGGCGACGCCGGGTTCACCGCCACCCCGCAGGGACTCCGGCTCCGTGCCTGAGGGCGACACCGTCTACCGGGCAGCCCACCGGCTGCACACGGCGCTCGCGGGCAAGGTCCTGACCCGGAGCGACTTCCGGGTGCCCGCGTTCGCGACCGTCGACCTGGTCGGCCGCACCGTCGACGAGGTCGTGCCCCGTGGCAAGCACCTGCTGCACCGGATCGGGGACCTGACCGTGCACTCGCATCTGAAAATGGAGGGGCGGTGGGACGTCTACGCCCCCGGCGAGCGCTGGCGACGCCCGGCGCACCAGGCACGCGCGATCCTCGACACCGAGGACGTCTCGACCGTCGGGTTCACGCTCGGGGTGCTCGAGGTGATCCCCCGCGACCAGGAGTCCGAGGTCGTCGGACACCTCGGCCCGGACCTGCTCGGGCCCGACTGGGACGCCGACCTGGCACTCGAGAACCTGACGCGGGATCCTGCACGGCCGGTCGGACTGGCGCTCCTCGATCAGCGGGTGCTCGCCGGCCTCGGCAACGTCTACCGCAACGAGCTCTGCTTCCTGCGCGGGGTCCTGCCGACCCGCCCGGTGGCCGAGGTGCACGACGCCGGCCGGACGATCTCCCTGGCGAGCCGGCTCATCCTGGCGAACCGGGACCGCAGCCACCGGGTGACGACGGGGATCGATCGCCCGGGGCGTCGGTTCTGGGTCTACGGACGCGCGGGCAAGCCGTGCCTGCGGTGCGGCACCCGGATCCGGCGAGGGGACCTCGGTGACTCGGAACTCACCCTGCGGGACACCTACTGGTGCCCGCGCTGCCAGACCTGAGCCGCGGGCGCAGCGACGAGCACCGGCACGTGCCTGCTCACCGGGTGACGGGGTGCAGGCGCTCGGCGGCGGTCGACCGCACCGCGTCCGTGATCCGCTCGAGCAAGGGTGACGCCAGGTTCCACCGCTGCCACCACAGGGCGACGTCGGCTCGGCGCGTCGGGGTGAGCTCGAGCAGCTCGCCCCGCGCCAGGGCATCGAGGCACTGCGCTTCGGGCAGCATCCCCCACCCGAAGCCGAGCGAGACCGCCCGTGCGAAGTCGGCCGAGGTCGGGACGAAGTGGCGTGGACCGGAGGGCGCGTGGCCGAGCACCCGGCGGAGGTAGCCCTGCTGCAGGTCGTCGTCACGGTCGTAGTCGACGAGGGGCACCAGGTCGAGGCGGCTCAGCATCCGCCGCTCGGTGTCGGCGTCGGCCAGGTAGCGGTCGACGAACGCCGGCGACGCCACCGCCCGGTACCGGTCGATGCCGAGCGGTACCGACGAGCAGCCCTGCACGGGATCCGCCTCGGCCGTCACGGCACCCATCACCGTGCCGGCGCGCAGCAGCTCGGCGGTGCGGTCCTGGTCCTCGCGGTGCAGGTCGAAGACCACCTCGGTGTCGACACGGACGAGTGCGAGCGCGTCGAGGAACCACGTGCCGAGGGAGTCGGCGTTGACGGCGAGCGGGATCGACGGCACCGCGGTCCCCGATCCGTCGGCATCGGTCTCGCCGAGTGCGCGGGCGGTCTCGTCGTCGAGGAGCCGCACCTGGCGTGCATGCCGGAGCACGACCGCACCGTCGGCCGTCGGGGTGACCGGGGTCGTCCGTTGCAGCAGGACACGGCCGACCTGCTGCTCCATCGACTTGATGCGCTGTGAGACCGCCGACGGGGTGATCGCCAGGGCCCGGGCAGCCGCGTCGAGGGTGCCGTGGTCGACGGCGGCCAACAGGGTCTCGAGGTGCTCGCGCTGGAACCGGACCATGCAGTGCAGCTTACGGCGCTGTAGGAACGTGAGCTGGTCTACAGACGAGGGTGTCCCTAGCGTCGTGGACGTGACCGCACTCATCCCCCTGCTCGCCGGCCTCGGCACCGGACTCGCCCTGATCGTCGCGATCGGTGTGCAGAACACCTACCTGCTCCGGTTGGCGGTCAGCTCGGGCCTGCGGGTGGTGACGGCGGCGGTCGTCGTGTGCGCGGTGTCGGACGCCGTGCTCATCGTCGCCGGGGTGCTCGGCGTCGGGGCCGTGGTCGAGCGGTTCCCGGTGGCGCTCGTCGTCGTGCGGTTCGTCGGGGCCGCGTTCCTCGTGACCTACGGCGTGCTCGCCGCGCGACGGGCACTGCGGCCGTCGAGCGACGCCATACGCGTGGCCGACGAGGCGGCGGACGACGGCGTGCCGGAGCCGGCCGCGGGCAGTGGACCCGAGCGCCCGGGGACGGTGGTGGCGGGGCGGACGCGCACCGTGCCTCCCGGCCAGGCGGTGACCATGCGCACGGCAGTGGCGACCATGCTCGTCTTCACGTGGGCGAACCCGCACGTGTACCTGGACACGCTGGTGTTCCTCGGGTCCGTCGCGAACCAGCAGGGCCCGGACGACCGCTGGCTCTGGACCGTCGGCGCGGTTGCGGCGAGCTGCCTGTGGTTCGGCGCGCTCGGGTTCGGCGGGCGACTGCTCCGACCGCTGTTCGCGAAGCCGCTGACGTGGCGGGTGTTCGACGGTCTGGTCGCCGTCGCGATGCTGGGCTTCGGGGTCCTGTTGGTCGTCGGCGCATAGGACGCCGGAGCCCGCTACTGCTGGCCCTTGCCGACCCGGCTGTTGCGGCGGCTGTAGCCGAAGTAGATCGCGAAGCCGATGACGAGCCAGACGACGAAACGCAGCCAGGTCTCGACCTCGAGGTTCAGCATCAGCCAGAAGCACAGCACCGCCGACAGGATCGGGATCACCGGCGACCACGGCACCCGGAACGAGCGCGGGGCGTCCGGGCGCGACTTGCGGAGCACGATGATGCCGATCGACACCAGCACGAAGGCCGACAGCGTGCCGATGTTGATCATGCCCTCGAGCTTGTCGACCGCCGTGAACCCGGCGAGCAGCGCGACGACGACCCCCGCGACGACCTGCACGCGCACCGGCGTCTGCGTCTTCGGGTTCGTCTTCGAGAACCAGCGCGGCAGCAGACCGTCGCGGCTCATCGCGAAGACGATGCGGGACAGACCGAGCAGCAGCACCATGACGACGGTCGTCAGACCGATCAGGGAGCCGATGGCGATGATGCCGGCAGCCCACGGCAACCCGACGATGTCGAAGGCCGAGGCCAGGGACGGTGCGTCCTCCTGCGCCAGGCGCTGGTAGGAGACCATGCCGGTGATGACGATGCTGACGCCGACGTAGAGCAGCGTCACGATGCCCAGGCCGATGAAGATGCCGCGGGGCAGCGTCTTCTGCGGGTTCTCGGTCTCCTCCGCGCTGGTCGCGACGACGTCGAAGCCGATGAACGCGAAGAACACGAGCGACGCCGCGGCGAGCAGCCCGAAGACGCCGTACTGCGCGGGCTCGGAACCGGTGAACCACGACACGAGCGACTGGGTCCAGACGCTGCCCTCCGCGCCCTTGGCGGGCTCCGACGGCGGGATGAACGGGGTGAAGTTCGCGGCCTTGACGAAGAACGCGCCGGCGACGATGACGAACACCACGATGGCGACCTTGATGATCGTGATGACCGCCGAGACCCGCGACGACAGGCGGGTGCCGAAGGCGAGCAGCACCGTGAAGATACCGACGATCAGGACCGGGCCCCAGGTGAACGGGATCGGGCCGAGCTGGATCGTGCTCGGCAGGGTCACACCGAACACGTCGAACGCGGTGCTGAGGTAGATGCCCCAGTACTTCGCGATGACGGCGCTGGCGGTGAGGGTCTCGAGGATGAGGTCCCAGCCGACGATCCAGGCGAGGAGCTCGCCCATCGTGGCGTAGGTGAACGTGTAGGCGGAGCCGGCGACGGGGATCGTCGAGGCGAACTCGGCGTAGCACATGATCGCCAGGCCACACGTGACGGCGGCGAGCAGGAACGAGATGATGACGCCGGGCCCGGCGAAGTTCGCGGCGGCGTTCGCGCCGACCGAGAAGATGCCGGCGCCGACGGCGACCGCGATGCCCATCGCGGCGATGTCGAACGTCTTCAGGGAGCGTTTCAGGGACCGGCCCTGCTCCTCGGAGTCGGCCAGTGAGGCCTCGATCGACTTGATGCGGAGCTTCGTTGCCATGGGGTGGATCCCGTCATCGACTGGGCGGCGGACCCCGTGACATTACTGGTGTACCACCCCGACACGCAAACAGCGGAGCCGCTGGGCGCATGGGAACCAGGTTCCGGACGCGGAACCAGGGAACGGCGCGGTGCGGTGTCCGGAACCAGGTTCCGTGGGCAGGGCGGGTCGACCGGGAGGCCCGGCTCGGCTCAGGCGGATCGGCGCCAGTCCGCCAGGAACCGCGCTCCGGCCTCGTCGTGGATCACCCCGTCGGGTGCGGTGAGCACCGGGTACGGCGTCGCCGGCACGCCGTCCGAGGGACGGACGTCGACGTGCGCGACCTCGTGGCCGTTCGCGTGCAGCCAGTCCGCCATCGCGTAGTCGCTGCGCGAGTCGCCCATCGTGCGCCAGGCCGTCGGCAGCTCGCCGTCCTGCGCCAGGAGCTCGAGCGACCGCTCGGCGCCCATGTCCTTGCCGCTGCGGTCGGACTCGACGTCGGTCGAGATGATCGTCGGGTCGATCCGCCACTGCACGGCGCCGTCGGCGTCGGGTCGGACGTCGTCGAGACGGCGCACGCCCAGGCCGCGACGCTCGAGGGCCGCCATCGCCTTCGCGTCGAACTCTGGCTGCCGGGCCAGGTACGTGGCGTTCGGCACCTCCACCCGCTGCTCGATCGACACCATGGCGCGCTTCGTCTCGTCGAAGAACACCAGGTCGGCGTACTCGGTGCGGACGAGCTCGCGCATCTCGTCGGCGTAGTCGCGCGGGAGCGCCAGGTCGTCGGCGACGGTGAGCTCGCTCATGCCGCCCTCGTACTGCGGGCCGATCGAGCACCAGACGGCGCCCTTCTCGCAGACGGCGTGCACGCGGCCATCCTCGGCGAGACCACCGGCGAGCAGCGGACCGACCACCTCGCTCCGGATGAAGGCGTCGCTCCGGCCGGTGTTGAAGACGACGGGGATGCCCTCGGCGGCGAGGGCGACGAGGTCCTCGATGATGCTCGGGATCGCGATGGTGCGGGAGACGGGGCTGGCGATGGGCCCGTCGACGTCGAGCAGGAGTCCGAGACGAGGTGCGTTCACCACGCCATCCTCTCGCAGTCAGCTGCTCGGTGAGACGACCCGGACCAGGAACCCGTCGAGCACGGCGCCGATCGCGGCCGGGTCGGGCACGTGACCCTGCCCGGGGACCTCGACGTAGCCCGACCCCGGCACGGCCTCGACGACCGCTCGGGCCGCCTGCCGCATCCACTCGTGGCCGTCGCTGCCCGCGGCGACGAGCACCGGGACACCGACCGCTGCTGCCACCCGCTCCGGGATCGCCAGGCCGTTGAGCACCCGCACGTCGCGGCTGAGCACGTGGGCGTCGACGACGAGCGACCGCCAGAGCGCACCCTTCAGCCGCAGCGCCGAGATCTGCCCCATCGGCACCCCCAGGACGTGCGCGAGGAACGCCCGGACGGCCTGGGCGCGACGGCCGGCGGCGACGTGCTCGTCGAGCAGGTCGGCGAAGACGACGTCGTCGGCGTGCGGGTCGACCGTCGCCCGGTACGGCGGCTCCCACAGCACGGCGGCCCCGAGCGGGACGCCGGCGGCGAGGCCCCGGAGGACCACCCCCGCGCCGACGCAGAGGCCGAGCGCGGCGACGGGTCCGTCCACACTCGCGACGACGGCCGCGAGGTCCTCGACCTCGCGCTCGATCGTCCACGGGGTGGTGTCGCCGCTCGCACCGCGGCCCCGCCGGTCGTACGTGATGACCCGGTAGCGGTCCTGCAGGCCGCCGGTCAGGTGCTCGACGGTGGGGGTGCCGTGGTGGTCGAAGGCGCCACCGACCACGACGAGCGCCGGACCGGTCCCCGCGTCGGACACGGCGATCACCGTGCCGTCGGCGGAGACGACCGTGCGGTCGACGTGCTGGTCCATTGGGGGCCTTCCGAGGGTGGTTCGACGGCGCTGCGTCGGGTCCTCGGGAGGGACCGGGCGGGTCGGTCCTCGAAGCATGGCATCGGAGCGCTCCCACGTCACCACCCGCAACCAGGGGGAGACGACCGATCCGGGTCCGGCTCCGCTCAGCGGTCGCGGTAGATCGCTCGGCGGTGGCCGGCATCGACGACGATCACGATGAGTCGGCCGTCGTCGATCTCGTAGATCAGACGGTAGTCACCTGATCGCACCCGCCAACCGGGTCGGTTCACGAGCTTCCGAGCTGCCGGGGCCGCGGGTGGTCGGCGAGGATCGCGAGGAGTCCCTCGATCCGCCGACGACCGTCGGGCGGGAGCTTGCGGATGACACGTTGCGCGGACGGGATGACCTCGACCGACCAGGTCATCCGAGTCCGAGTTCGCGCTTGAGATCGTCCCACTGCACGTTCTCGCCGCCGATGCGCTTGTTCTCCGCGATGGCAGCGTCGTACGCGACCAGGTCGTCGAGGTCCTCGGCCGCCTCGAGCAGGCGGTCCAGGACATCCGCGTCCACCACCGCCGCGACGCGCTTGTTGCGCCGGGTCAGGTAGACGGGTTCGTGCCGGGCGTCGTCGATGATCGACGCCAGGCGGCCACGTGCTTCGGAGATCGACACTTCGCTCACCTGTACATTCTAGAGCATTTTGTACAACTCAGACGAGCGCCGTCGTGCCGACCGACTCCCGTTCGAGCAACGATCGCTTGACGTCGAGCCCCCATGCGAAGCCCCCGAGCGTGCCGTCCGACCGCAGCACCCGGTGGCACGGTACGAACAGTGCGGGAGCGTTCCGTGCGCACACGCTGGCGGCGGCCCGCACGGCGTCCGGACGGCCCATCGCCCCCGCGAACTCGGTGTAGGTCAGGGTGCCGCCGGCGGGGATGCGGCGGAGCTGCCGCCACCCCTCGGTGAACAGGTCGGTGCCGAACTGCCGCACCGGCACCTGCATGGCGTGCTCGACCTCGCCCGAGTAGAAGGCGTCCACGGCATCAGCGGCGGCGACCGTGCCGTCGACGATGCGACTGGGCCGGTACCGGTCGGCGAGCCGCCCGAGGATCCGGTCGACGGAGTCGGTCCAGCCCGAGGCGAGGACACGGCCCTCGGCGTCCTCGAGCACGGTGAAGGCCCCGTCCGGGGTGTCCAGGGTCTGGATGGTTGCGTCGGTCATCGTTCGTCCTTCCGAGGGTCGTTGTCTGCGTGCCGCGCACGGCCGGTGCCGTGCACCCGCGCGCCGGCGGCCGTCGCGATCGCGCGGTCGATGATCGGTCGCCAGCAGTGCATCGTCAGGTAGCTCCGCCAGGGCGCCACCTGCTCCGACCATAGGGAGAGCTCGCGCGCCGTACCGGGCAGTCCGAGTTCCTGTGCACCGTTGCGCACCGCGAGGTCGCTGTGGAGGAACACGTCGGGGTGGTGCCGGACCCGGAGCGCCACGTAGTCGGCGGTCCACGGCCCGATGCCCTTCACCGCCAGCAGCCGCTCGCGCAGCTCGTCGAGGGACTGTCCGCCGTCGATGACGAGCGACCCGTCGGTGAGCGCCGCGGCGACCCGCAGGATCGTGTCGACCCGGGCGGCCGGACCGCGCAGCACCTCGTGGCCGCGGGCGGCGATGACCTCGGCGGACGGGAACAGCAGGCCGTCCGGCAGGATCGCCGACGGCACGGCGGCACCGAGCGCCGCCACGAGCCGCGTCTGGGCCGTCCGGGCCGCGGCGACGGAGACCTGCTGCCCGATGAGGGTGCGGAACACGATCTCGTGCGCGTCGACGGCACCGGGCAGCCGCAGGCCGGGGACCCGCCGCACGGCCGCGGCCAGCTCGGGCACGGAGCCGAGCACCGCGTCGACGGCGACCGGGTCGGCATCGAGGTCGAAGTACGACCGGACGCGGGCGACGAGCGTCGGCAGGTCGGACAGGTCGGTGACGCGCACCCGCAGGTCGATCCCGGTACCGCGACCGGCGGCCGTGGAACCGGCCGTCCCCGCGACCGCGGCCGACGCGCTGAACCAGCCCGGGCCTCCCGGCAGGTCGAGCAGCCGCCCGTACGAGGTGACCCGACCGGATTCGTCGGTGTCCACCTGCTCCAGGCCCGGCAGGGCGTGCAGCGCGTGCCAGTCGAGGAGCCCCTGCGCGTCGAACGGCGGCCGCGCGGGCAGGTGCACGTGCAGTGCGCCGTCGGACGCGGGCCGGAGCGTCCGCCGGGCGCGCAGCTCGGACGGGGTGACGGCGAAGACCTCGCGGACGGTCTCGTTGAACTGGCGGACGCTCGCGAACCCGGCGGCGAAGGCGACGTCCGCGATGGGCAGGTCTGACGACGTCAGCAGCGTGCGTGCCGTCTGGGCGCGGAGTGCGCGGCTGAGTGCCTTCGGGCCGGCACCGAGCTCGGCCGTCATGATGCGGTTGAGCTGGCGTTCGGAGTAGCCGACCCGTGCGGCGAGGCCCGGGACGCCGTCGCGCTCGACGACGCCGTCGAGGACGAGGCGCATGGCGCGACCGGCGACGTCCTCGCGCAGGTCCCACTCGGGGCTGCCGGGGGTCGCTTCGGGCAGGCAGCGCTTGCAGGCGCGGAAGCCCGCCAGGTGCGCTGCGGCGCTCGTGCGGTAGAAGGTGACGCCGGCCTCGCGGGGCGTGCGTGCCGGGCAGCTCGGTCGGCAGTAGATGCCGGTGGAGTGCACGGCGGTGACGAACTGGCCGTCGAAGCGTGCGTCGCGCGAGGCGACGACGCGGTAGCGCTCGGCATGCAGCTGGTCGGTTCCGGGGATGGTCACGGGCCCAGCCTGACACGCACCACCGACCGCGACTGGCGGAAATCGGACGCCGCGGCGCGCGCGTGGTGCGGGTGGCTGGCGGGCCCGAGGTTCCGAAATCTCGGCATGTCGGCGCTCGATGTGCTCGCCCGTGGAACCTCGGCGCCACACCGACGGCGTGTTGTGGAACCTCGGCGCAGTGCCGACGAGGGCACGGCGTCGACCGGGAGGCCCGGCTAGCGTTGGGCGGGTGACCTCCGGAGACGACGTGGCCGGGTCTGACCACCGGGTCGGCTCCGACGAGCTCGCCGAGCTCGCCGACTCCGTCGACCTGCCGTTCCGGACCGACGTCGAGGTCGCGCTGCTGCTCGTGTCGCGCCGCCACCGCTACGAGGGCAGGCCGGCCGACGGTGCCCTGCCGGTCCGATCGGACGACCCCGACGAGCTGCGCGACCGCATCGAACTGCGCGCGGGACTCGGCATCGTCGGCGACCGCTACTTCGCGGCGCGGGCGCACGTGCACGCCTCGGTGACGGTCATCGGGCTCGAGGGCCTCGAGGAGGTCGGACGATCACTCGGCGTGCCGGTCGATCCCGTGGCGACCCGGCGGAACGTGTTCCTGCGAGGCGCCGACGTCGAGTCACTCCGGGGCGAGCCGTTCTCGCTCCAGAGCCCCGGCAGTGGTGTCGTGCTGTTCCGCGGGTACCGGCCGGCGAACCCGTGCGCCTGGATGGACCGCGAGGTGGCGCCGGGGACGTTCCGGGCGATGCGTGGACGGGGCGGGGTGCGGTGCGACCCCGAGTCCGACGGCGTGCTCACCCTCGGACCCGCGGTGCTCCGGACGACCCGCCCCGTCGCGCTGGGCTGACGGCGGCGCCGTCAGCGGCAGCGCCGGCAGCGGCAGGGCCGTCAGCGGAAGCGCACCGTGCTCACGCTGTCAGCGCGCTCTCGATCGCGTCGACGAAGGCCGGCAGGTCGTCGGGGTTCCGCGAGGTGATGATGCCGCCGTCGACCTGGACCTCCTGGTCGACCCACTCGGCGCCGGCGTTCCGGACGTCGGTCTGCAGCGACGGGAACGAGGTGATCGTCCGTCCGCGCAGCACACCGGCCTCGATGAGGGTCCACGGGCCGTGGCAGATCGCCGCGACGGGCTTGTTCGCCTCGACGAAGGCCGACACCAGGGAGACCGCCGAGTTGTCCTGTCGCAGGGTGTCGGCGTTGATCGTGCCACCGGGGACCACGAGCGCGTCGTACCCGGTCACGTTGACACCGGCGATGGTGGTGTCGGGTTCGAGGGACTTGCCGGGGTCCTTGTCGCCGACGAGGGTCGCGATCGAACCGGAGTCCTGCGCCGCCACGGTCACCGTCGCGCCACGCTCGCGGAGCTGGTCGACGGGCACGACGATCTCGTCCTGCTCCACGCCGTAGTTCGTCGCGATGACGAGGACCTTCTTGCCGTCCAGGGTTGCCATGGTCGCTCCTTCCGCGGCACGGTGGTTCCGGCCGCACGTGCGGCCCGGTTGTTCCGGCCGCACACCCGAGGGTCGTCGGGGAGCGCTGGACGTGCCCGCAGGACGCAGCGGGTCCTCAGCCGCGGATGCGGAAAGCGGACCCTTCGGGCTCGACGGTGATGCCCTCGTACCCCGACACCCGGTAGAGCCCGGCTGTGACGTCCGACTCGTGCGGGCCGACGACGACCGTGGTCGCTCCGGAGGCGATGGCCGACTCGAGGCCTGCGGGGGCGTCCTCGAACGCCACGCAGTCGGTTGCCGCGACACCGAGCAGTGCGGCACCGCGCAGGTACCCGTCGGGGTGCGGCTTGCCGTGCTCGACGTCCTCGGACGGCACGAACGCCGTCGGCATGGTCAGGCCCGCTGCCGCCATCCGGCCGGCGGCCAGGTCGCGCGGTGCACTCGTCACGAGCGCCACCGGCACGCCTGCGTCGAGGAGCCGGTCCACGAAAGCGGCGGCGCCCGGGATCTCGAAGATGCCCTCGCTGCTCGCGCTCTCCTCCGCGACCAGCGCGGCGGCGATGCGGAGCTGTTCGTCGCGGTCCAGTTCGGGCAGGAAGTGCTCGATCGTGCTGATCGCCTGACGGCCGTGCGAGAAGGCCAGGATCTCGGCGGGGTCGATGCCGCGGTCGTGACCGAACCGGGTCCAGGTGGCCTCGACCACCGCGGTCGAGTCGACGAGCGTCCCGTCCATGTCGAAGAGGACCCCGGACGCCACGATGTCGATCACGCGCCCGACCCTAGCCGACGCGGTCGACCGGCACCGAGACTCGGGCGGACGGCTCCGCCCGGACGTACCGGGTCAGCAGCACGTCACCCGCACCGCGGAGCACGTGCGCGGGCCGCATCCGTCGCAGCTCCGGGGAACCGCCGCGGGCGATCCGGGGCCCGGTACCGCCCTCGAGCGAAGGGTCGATCGTCAGGGTCAGCTCGTCGACGGCGTCCGCGGCGATGAGCGACCCGAGGAACGACGGGCCACCCTCGCAGTGGATCGTGACGAGCCCCCGCGCCACCAGTGCGTCGCGGACGAGCGACACGTCGACCGAGTCGGGGTCGGTGTCGGTACTGCAGGGCACGACGTCGGCGACGGACGACAGCGCGACCCCGGCGTCCGACGTCGCCGCAGCCGCGGAGGTCAGGACGACCGCCCGGACCGGGGCCTCGGTGAACACCCGGGATCCGGCGTCCAGTGACAGTGACCGCGACACGATCGCGAACACCGGGTGGTCGGGCAGGCCGTGCGCCCGGCGCCAGGCCACGTCGGCGTCGTGCAGGACCATCGGCCCGTAGCCCTCGTCGCGCACGGTGCCCGCGGCGACGAGCACGACGTCGGCGACCCGGCGGAGCAGGTCGAACACGCGCAGGTCGTCCGGGCCGCCGAGCGACCCCGAGACCCCGGCGGCCGAGGCGGACCCGTCGAGCGTCGCCACGAAGTTCACCCGCAGCCACGGCGCCGAGGCACCCGCCGTGTACAGGTCGATGAGGTCGTCGTCGGACAGGTCCGCGATCGACGGGGGCAGGAGGTTCACGTGTTGTGCCGTGCTTCCACCGGGGCGCGCCAGCCGAGTGTCGCCTCGACCATGCGCATCGCGTCGACGCTCTCGGCGACGTCGTGCATCCGGACGATCCGCGCCCCGAGCATCGCGCTCACGGCCGCGACGGCGAGCGACCCCGCCAGGCGTTCGCCGCGCGGGCGTCCGAGCGACTCCCCCACGAAGTCCTTGTTCGACACCGCCGCGAGCACCGGGTAGCCGAGCGCCACGACCTCGGGCAGGCGCCGGGTGACCTCGAGCGTGTGCACGGTGTTCTTGTTGAGGTCGTGGCCCGGGTCGACGATGATCCGCGACTCCGGGATCCCCGCGGCGAGCGCCCGGTCGACGCGCTCCCGCAGGAACCCGACGACGGACGCGGTGACGTCGTCGTACTGCGGCGGCGCTGCGAGGGGCCGTCGGGGTTCGGCGAGCGAGTGCGTGATGACGATCGTCGCCTCGGAGTCCGCGACGACGGCCGCCATCCGGGGATCGGACAGGCCGGTGGTGTCGTTGACCACACTCGCGCCAGCTGCGATCGCCGCTGCGGCGACCTCGGGGCGGAACGTGTCGACGCTGATGGTGACGTCGGACTCCTGGGCGAGCTGCTCGACGACGGGCACGACGCGGTCGACCTCGTCCGCAGCGGGCAGTTCCGGCCCCGGAGCGAACTTCACGCCGCCGATGTCGACCCAGTCGGCGCCCTGTTCGGCAGCCCGGACGGCGGCGGCGACGGCGCGGTCGAGCTCGAAGGTGGCACCGCGGTCGTGGAACGAGTCGGGCGTGCGGTTCACGATCGCCATCACGGCGATGCGGTGGTCGAAGTCGAACGTTCTGCGTCCGATCGTACGGACCGGCTGCCGCAGGTCCGGCACGACCCAGCCGGGTGCGGTCGATCCTGCCTGGAGGCCCGTGGCGGCCCCCTCAGTCGTCACGCGTCCGCCTCGGGGTCGGGCACACGCCCCGCACCGATGAGCGCGATCGCCTCGGCCCGGCCCGCGGCGTCGGCCAGCGAGCCGTTCGCCGCGACCGTGACCGTCGTCGACCCGGTCTGGCGCTCCCCCCGGGTCGTCACGCACTGGTGCTGCGCGTCGAGGACCACGAGGACCCCCTCGGCACCGAGCCCCTCGGCGATCGTGGCAGCGACCTGCTCGCCCAGCCGTTCCTGCAGCTGCGGACGCGAGGCCACGGCGTCGAGCACCCGCGAGAGCGTTCCGAGCCCGATCAGACGGTCACCCGGCGCGTAGGCCAGGTGCGCGACCCCGAGGAACGGCAGCAGGTGGTGCTCGCAGACGGACCGGAACTTCACGTCGCGGACGATGACGAGTCGGCCGCGTTCACCGTCCTCGGCGTGCACGGTGCCGTCGCGGGCGATGGCCACGGCGTCCGTGCCGATGCCGGCGAAGAACTCGGCGTACGAGTCGGCGACCCGAGCGGGTGTGCGTTCGAGTTCGGGGCGGTCGGGATCCTCGCCGATGCCGAGCAGGAGTTCGCGCACCGCGGCCTCGACGCGGGCACGGTCCATGCGTGACGTCACCGGTCCATCCAACACCAGCCATGGCCGGAGAACGCGAGCCGGCGCACGGCGTGACGTCCCCCGATCACGCGGGTCGGGCCTCCCGGTCGGACATCGGCGCACCCTGCGCGCCCTGTGAGGATCCTGTGACATGCCGGAAACCCAGCAGGCTTTAAACTTGCTCGGTGAGCGCCACGAAGACCGACACCCCACCCCGGAACCGCTTCGCGACCGGCCTCGATCGATACTTCTCCATCACGAAGCGCGGATCCACGATCCCGCGCGAGGTGCGAGGCGGACTCGTCTCGTTCGTGACGATGGCGTACATCGTCATCCTCAACCCGCTGATCCTCGGTGGGTTCAGCGCCGACCAGGCCGCCAAGGACGTCTCCGGCGGCTGGCTCGAGAACGCGCAGGTCGCCGCCGCGACCGGCCTCGTCGCCGGCCTGATGACCATCGCCATGGGCGTCATCGCGAACCTGCCGTTCGGCATCGCCGCGGGCCTCGGGATCAACTCGTTCCTGGCCGTCAGCGTCGTGCAGCAGGTCACCTGGGCCGAGGCGATGGGACTCGTCGTCATCAACGGCGTGATCATCGTGATCCTCGCGTTGACGGGGATCCGGACGATGATCTTCACCGCCGTCCCGGCACAGCTGAAGGCCGCGATCACCGTCGGGATCGGCCTGTTCATCGCCTTCATCGGACTCGTCGACTCCGGCTTCGTGCGCTCGTCCGGGCTCGCGTCCCCGCCCCTGCAGCTCGGCGAGGACGGCTCCGTCGGCGCCCTGCCGACCATCGTGTTCCTGATCGGCCTGGTGATCATCGGCACGCTCATGGCCCGCAAGGTCAAGGGTGCGCTGCTCATCGGCATCGTCGCGACCACGATCATCGCGATCATCCTGCAGGCGATCTTCCAGGTGCCGACCTCGGTCGACTCGAAGACCGGGTGGAACCTCAACGCGCCCGGCCTGCCGAGCGCCCTGTTCGCGTTCCCCGACCTGTCGCTCGTCGGCCACGCCGACCTGTTCGGCGCGTTCAGCCGCATCGGGCCGTTGGCCGCGTCGATGCTCGTCTTCACCCTCGTGTTCACGAACTTCTTCGACGCGATGGGCACCATGACCGGTCTGGCGAAGGCCGCCGGCGTCGCGAAGCCCGACGGCACGTTCCCCCGCCTGAAGTCGGCGCTCGTCGTCGAGGGCGTCGGCGCCATCGCCGGTGGTGGCGCCTCGGTGTCGTCGAACACCGTCTTCATCGACTCCGCCGCCGGCATCGGCGAGGGCGCACGCACCGGCATGGCGTCGGTCGTCACCGGCCTGCTGTTCCTGGCGTCGATGTTCCTCACCCCGCTCACGCAGGTCGTCCCGCTCGAGGTCGCCGCCGCCGGACTCGTCGTCGTCGGTGCCCTGATGGTGGCGCAGGTCGCGGACATCTCCTGGACGGACTTCGGGTCGGCCCTGCCCGCGTTCCTGACGATCGTCGTCATGCCGCTGACCTACTCGATCGCGAACGGCATCGGCGTGGGCTTCATCAGCTGGGTCCTCATCAAGCTGCTGTCCGGCCGGGGCCGCGAGGTGTCGTGGCTGCTCTACGTCGTCGCCGCGGGCTTCCTGCTGTACTTCGCACGAGGGCCGCTGGAGGCGCTGCTCGGCGTCGGCTGAGGCCGGGGGGGGCTGGGCAGGGGCTGGCCGGGCTGGGCAGGGGCTGGTCTGCAAGAGCGACAGTTCCTGTGGGGCCGTCCGAGGGTGGTCCACGAGAGCGACAGTTGTCCGCGAAACATCCGCGGAGAACTGTCGCTTTCGCGTTCGGGCCGGCCGGGAGGCCCGTGCTCAGTCCGGCAGGTCGCCCGGCGTCGCTTCGTGGTGGCGTCGACCGCCGGACCGCCGGTCCTCCTTCATGCCCGCCTCGAACAGGTGGCGGCGCCCCTGCACGAGCTCGTCCCGCGCCGTGCGCTCCAGCTCCTTCGCGAGCGCGTAGTACCCGTCGTCGTAGTCCTCGACGACCTGGAACGTCCAGCGGCCAGCGATGACGTTGCGACCCACGAGCTCGGTGTCGATGCGGTCGGCGAGTTCGGTGTGGCCGGCGTTCCGGAGCTGCTCGACGGCTTCGCCGAGGTTCAGGTCGGCGGTGCCCGTCAGGCGGTGGAAGCCGTAGAGCAGGCCGCGGGCGTGCTCGATGACCTCGACCGCTGCCGACAGTGTGCCGAGTGCCTCGACCGTGGCATCGGAGACCCCCTCGGGGACCTGGTGCTGTCCGTCGGGGCCCTGATCGTCGTTCGTCATGCACCCCGTCTACACGAGGGCGTCCGAGGTCAGGCGCAGTCACTTCGTCTGGTTGGGATGACGCGTGTGGACGTCTGTGATGCAGACGACTCGATCCGCCTCGTCCACCGTGAACCAGATCCGCGCGCCCCGCTTCAGTTCGAGCTGCCGACGTGTCCATTCGCGACCCGAGTGCCGGACGACGCCGAGCGCACCGCGGAGCGCATGGCAGGCCAGGTCTTCGGACAAGGGATCGCTGGTCAACCGCTCCCAGGCTGACACGACTGCGTTCCCCTGTGTCGCCAGGACGTCTCGCCAGCCGTGTTCTGCCGAGCGCGTACCCAGGACGACCGTGAACTCCGTCGTCCGTACCGGACGGGGGACACCGGTGCCGCGACTGACCACGGCTTCACGGCGCGTCGAGGACGATCGGGTGCTCGAGGAGTTCGGGTTCGCCGGTGCTCCAGCCCGCCGCGATCGCCTCGGCACTGCTGCGCCACGCCTGCATCTCGACGAGCAAGGCACGCGGCTGCCTGAGCGAGAACGATCCACGAGCCACGTCGACGATCTCACGTGCGAATCGCTGCTGGTCGTCTCGACTCAGGAGCTTGATCCACGGGTAGGGGATGGCGAGTCGATCGTGGAGCGGCAGCCCCTCGTTGACGGTCACTGCAGCGATCAGCTGCGCAGCGATCTCGAGGACCGCGTCGTCGTCGTCCGAGCGTTCCTTCGTGGTGAGCACGAGCGCTTTTCCATCGCGCCGCGTGACTTCGAGCGGTTCTTCTTCGGCTGCGGCGAACACGTCTTTCGAATGGCGGGAGAGGTCGGACGACTGGACGGCACGACGCGAGCGAGGAGGGGCGGTCAGGGTCATGGATCCAGCGTATTCAGAACGCGTTCTGAACACAACCCGCGGTTGCCCGCCGTTCGATTGCGATCTAGCATTCGAACACACGTTCGAACGAGGAGACCCGATGATGATCACGGAGACGGCCGCCACCGTGTGGTGGTCCGAGGGCGCACCGAGCCGGCTGGTCTGGGGCGGGCGCCGTTGGCGGGTGAGCGACACCCCGACCCGTCTGACCGTGACGCGGGCCGAGCTGCCGACCGCCATCACCCACGCCCCCGAGCGCACGGTCGGCTGGCGCTTCCAGGCCACGGCCGACGACGGGGACACGCTGGTGGTCGACATCGTGCCCGAGGGCAGCGGCTGGGGCGTCGCGCGGACGTGGACGTGAGCGCCGCCCCGGATGCGGACTACGTCGTCACGCGCTCGACCGGTGCCCGCTCCGGAGCCGGTCGTTCCATGAGACGCCAGGCGCCGCCCGTCAGCGGCGCGAGCGTCACGACGGTGTAGAGCACGACGACGGCCCCGAACGTCGCCTGCACACCAACGCCCTCGGCCGCGAACCCGGCGAGCAGTCCGCCGAGCGGGATGCCCGCCCAGGACCCGGCTCCGAGCAGCCCGAACACCCGGGCGCGCATGTGCGCCGGGATGCGCTCGAGCTCGACGGCTCCGAGGATCGGGTTGAGTGATCCGGCGGCGAGGCCCGACAGCGCCGAGGCAGCGAGCATCCACGGCAGCCCGAGGCCGAGCGCCGGCACCAGGAGCGAGGGCCCACCGGCGAGCACGAAGCACACGACGAACGTGATCCGACGGGGGACGCGGTGTGCGACGTACCCGAAGGCCACCGACCCGAGGAACGCCGCACCGCCGAAGGTCCCGGTCACGAAGCCCAGCGCCTGCGCCCCGCCGAGTGTGTCAACGGCGTAGAGCGGGAGCAACGTCGTCGACCGGGCCGCGTCCAGCAGGTTCGTGATCAGCACGAGGGCGATCACGAGCCGGAAGAACGGGTCGCGGACGCAGAACCGGAAGCCCTCGGCGATGTCCCGCCAGTACCCGTTGGTCGGAGCCGCATCAGCGCTCGCACCCGCTGCGTCGTCGCCCGCTGCGTCGTCGCCCGCTGGCCGGACCAGTACCGCAGCGAGCAGCGCTGCGGTACTGAACGCCACCGCGGTGCAGACGAGGGCGGCCATCGGTCCGGCAGCCGCGACGAGCACCCCGCCGAGTGGCGCGCCGATGAGCACCGAGAGTCGCTGGGACGCCTCGAAGTGACCGACCGCGCGCTCCAGCGGGACGCCGGCCGATCGTGCGAGCCCCGGGAGCAGGACCCGGCGTGCGGACTCCCCGGGCAGGTCGAACAGGCCGCTCACGAACACGAGCGCCAGGAGTGCCCAGAACGGCAGCCCCACCGTCCAGGCGAGGATCGGCATCGCCAGGAGGGTCGCACCGCTGACGAGGTCCGACGCCACACTCGAACGGACGAACCCGACCCGTTCGACGAGCGCCCCGCCGAAGGGGCCGCCGAGGACGATCGGTACCGTCGCGGCGAAGGCGGCGATCCCGACGTCCGTCGCCGAGCCGCCCCGGGCCAGGACGGCGAAGGGCACGGCCACGGTCGTGACGACGTTGCCGGTCCGCGAGACGACCTGGACCGCGAGCAGCGCACGCAATCGCGCCCGGGCGTTCACGGTCGCCCCATCCGGTAGCTCTGCGTGACGGCGATGACGCGCTCCGACCCGTCACCCGGCGTGTGCGCATCACTCACGGCCGTCCATCGCTCGACGACGGCACGCAGTTCGGCGCCGAGCCCGGTGAGTTCCTCGGCGGTCAGCCGCAGCACCTCGTCGGAACTGGTCGACGCCGCGACCCACTCACGGCCGAGCACCGGCGCCTGGTCGATGAACCGCCCGTACTCGGCCGCGTACGCATCGGCGACGGTGTGGTCGAGTGCCGTCGTGGCGAGCATCCGTTCCGGGTCGTCGAACGCATCGGCGAGGTCCCACGACGTGTGGTCCGCAGTCGCACGCCACCACCGTTCCCGCCGGTCCGAACCGAGCTCCGGCGCCGGCTCGATGAAGTCCGCGTCGGCCAGACGCTTGCAGTGGTAGCTGATCGTGCCGGGTGCCTCGTCGATCTCGTCGCCGAGCATCGCTGCGGTCTGCGGTCCACCGGAACGCAGGAGCCCGACGATCCGCAGTCGGGTCGGGTGGGCGAGGGCGCGCATGTGGGCGGCGTCGTCGAGTCTGCGCACGGTCATGCTCTGACGGTAGATGCACAACAACTCTTGCGCAATGCTTCTTGTGTAGTTGATCGGCTGAGACGGCTGCCACCGCGCTACGGTTCCGGCATGGCGAAGTGGATCGCGCTGCTGCGCGGAGTGAACGTCAACGGCATCACGATCAAGAACGCCGACCTCGCGGAACTGCTCCGCGGACTCGGCTTCGACGACGTCCGCGCGGTGCTCGCGTCCGGCAACGTGGTGTTCGGCACGGACGCCGACGCGCCGACCCTGAAGGCCACGATCGAGCAGGCACTCCGTGACCGCTTCGGCTACGACGCGTGGATCGTGCTCGTCCGGCACGACGGCCTCGAAGGCATCGTCGAGGGGTTCCCGTTCGACCGGGCCGACGATCGGCACGACTACGTGGTGTTCGGCTCCGACGACGACGCCCTCGACGCGCTGCTCGCCGACCTCGTGCTCGACACCACGGTCGAGCAGGTCGCCCGGGGTGACGGGGTCGTGTACTGGTCGTGCCCGAAGGGGTCGAGCACGGACACCGTGTTCGCGAAGCGGGCCGGGGCAGCACGCTTCAAGCGCACGACCACGACGCGCAACACGAACACGCTCCGGAAGCTCCTGTGACCCGGGGAGCTCTGCACCACGTCGAGCTCCGCACCGCCCACCTCGACACGACGAGCAGGGCATGGGGCTGGCTGCTCGGCGAGCTCGGGTACACGCCGTTCCAGGAGTGGCCAGCGGGCCGGAGCTGGCGACTCGGTGACGTCTACCTCGTTCTCGAGGCCGCACCGCTCGACGGCGCGCACGACCGCCGACGGCCCGGGCTGAGCCACCTCGCGTTCCACGCCGGCGACGCCGGACAGGTCGAGCAGCTGTGGACGGACGCACCGGCGCACGGCTGGACCCGCCTCTACGAGGACCGGCACCCGTACGCCGGCGGTCCAGACCACCGTGCTGCCTTCCTGGAGGACGCCGAACGCTTCAAGGTCGAGCTCGTCGCGAGCTGACCGAGTCGAGCGGGCCCCTGCCGACAGCCGGCGTGACGCCCTAAGCGGTCGTCTCGTCCACGTCGAAGTCGCGCTGGAGCGAGATCGTCGGGATCGAGGCCGTGATCACGGAGCCGTCGGCGCGGAGCGTGCCCTGGATGTCGCTCGTGGTCGGTGCGTGCCCGGACATCCGCGGCCCCTGGTGCGGCAACGGAACAACGGTCGGCTCGCCGGCCTCGATGTCCCACTGCTGGTTGTGCACCCAGGCGGTGAAACCCGTGCCGGACTCGACCGTGAAGGTCATGGCGTCCTGCCCGAGGTCGACCCGGACCCGCGACCCGCGCACGGTCAGACGGTAGGTCAATGAGTCCCAGTGCCGCGGCAGTCGCGGGTTGAACGTCATCCGGCCGCCGTGGTCGCGCATGCCGCCGAACCCGTTGACGAGCGCACCCCAGATGCCACCGGTCGACGCGATGTGCACGCCGTCCGAGGTGTTGCCGTGCAGGTCGGCCAGGTCGACGTAGAGCGCCGTCTGGAAGTACTGGTCGGCGAGGTCGTGGTACCCGACCTCGGCCGCCATGATCGACTGCACGACCGCCGACAGCGTCGAGTCGCCCGTGGTGAGCGCGTCGTAGTAGTCGAAGTCGCGGCGCTTCTCGGCCGCGGTGAACTCGTGCCCCTGCAGGAACAGCGCGAGCACGACGTCGGCCTGCTTGAGCACCTGGAACCGGTAGATGACCAGCGGGTGGTAGTGGAGCAGCAGTGGACGCTTGGACTCGGGGGTGTTCTCGAGGTCCCAGAGTTCCTTGTCGAGGAACTGGGCGTCCTGCGGGTGGATGCCACGGTGCGGGTCGAAGGGGATCTCCATCGACTCGGCGGCGTGCTCCCACTCGACGAGCTCGTCGGGGCGCAGACCGGTGCGCCGGACCATCCGGTCGTACTCTTCGACGTCGTCGGCCGCGAGTTCGCGGCACGCGTTCACCGCGAACCACAGGTTCGCCCGCGCCATGACGTTCGTGTAGAGGTTGTCGTCGACGACGGTCGTGTACTCGTCGGGCCCGGTGACGCCGTCGATGTGGAACTTCTTGTCGCCGTTGGAGCGCCAGAAGCCGAGGTCGGCCCACAGCCGGGCGGTCTCGACGAGCACGTCGATCGCCCCGCGCTTCAGGAACTCGGTGTCACCGGACGCCCGCACGTACTGCATCAGGGCATGGGCGATGTCGGCGTCGATGTGGTACTGCGCGGTGCCGGCGGCGTAGTACGCGCTCGACTCCTCGCCGTTGATCGTGCGCCACGGGAACAGGGCACCCCGCTGGTTCAGCTCGCGTGCCCGCGAGCGTGCGGCGTCGAGCATGTTGTAGCGGAACCGCAGCGCGTTCCGGGCGACGATCGGCGCCGTGTACGACAGGAACGGCAGGACGTAGATCTCCATGTCCCAGAAGTAGTGCCCGCCGTAGCCGGAGCCGGTGACGCCCTTGGCGGCGATGCCGTGCCCGTCGGTGCGGGCCGTGGCCTGTGCGAGCATGAACAGGTTCCACCGGACGGCCTGCTGGATCTCCGGCTGCCCGGCGATCTCGACGTCGCTGCGTGCCCAGTAGTCGTCGAGCCAGACGCGCTGCTTCTCGAACGTCTCGTCGATGTTCTCGGCGTGCGCCCGGTCGAGCGTGCGGTCGCAGCGGTCGGCGAGTTCGCGCACCGGGACACCGCGGGAGGTGTGGTACACCACGTGCTTGACGAGTCGGATCGGCTGCCCGGCACGCGCCTGGACGCGGTAGACGTGCTTCGCCAGGTCGTCATCGATCGACGACGACTCGTCCCAGCTGTTCTCGGTCTCGAGGTGGTGCTCCACACCGACGCAGATCGTCATGCCGGAGCTCGACGCCTGGTACCCGAGCAGCGAACGGGCGCCGGTGCTGCGCTTGAGCTTCGGTTCGAGCACCCGGTCGGTGAAGGCCTCGGCCTTCCGCGGGTCGAAGGCGTTCGCGGCCGCCCGCATCCCGGCGTGGTACTCGTCCTGCACGTCCTGGCGGTTCAGGATCTGGCTGGACAGCAGGATCGAGGCGTCCGCGTCGAGCACGGTGACCTCGTAGTCGATGACGGCGAGGTGCCGATCGGTGAACGACACCAGGCGGCGGGACCGGATCAGCACGCGCTTGCCGGACGGCGTCGACCACTCGGTCTCGCGGAACAGGTAGCCGCCGCGGAACTCGAGGCGCCGCGTGTGGTGGAGGATGTCCGCCTCGGCCAGCACCAGGGGTTCGTCGTCGACGTAGAGCCGGATCACCTTCGCGTCGGGCGCGTTGATGATCGTCTGGCCGGTCTTGGCGAACCCGAAGGCGTCTTCGGCGTGCCGGATCGGCCAGGTCTCGTGGAACCCGTTGATGTACGTGCCGTACTGCACACCGCCGCGGCCCTCGTCGAGGTTGCCGCGCAGGCCGAGGTACCCGTTGCCGACGGCGAAGTTCGTCTCGGCGACGCCCTGCTGGTCAGGGGTGTACTCGGTCTCGACGAGTGCCCACTCGTCGATCGGGTACCGGACGCGGTCGAGCGGGTCCGAGGTGATGGGGTTCATGGTGCTCCGTGGGAAGGGAGGGCGGCGTGGGGACGTCGGTTCGACCGGGAGGCGCGGCTCGCCTCCGGCGCGCTGGCTACGTCGTGCTGGTGGTCGCGTGGGGAAGGTCCGCGACCAGGTCGGCGAGATCCGTCACGACGACGTCGGCACCGTGTTCACGCAGCGCGTCGGCGCCCGCTCCGCGGTCGACTCCGACGACGAGCCCGAAGGCCCCGTTCCGGCCGGCTTCGACACCACTGGTGGCGTCCTCGACCACGACGCACTCGGCGGCGGTCAGTCCGAAGCGCCCGGCGGCGTCCAGGTAGGTGTCGGGGGCGGGCTTGCCCGCCAGGCCGTCCTGGCGGGCGACGAGCCCGTCGACCACGACGGTGAACCGGTCGAGGATGCCGGCGGTCCGCAGCACCGAGACGGCGTTCGCGGAGCTCGAGACGACCGCGACGTGGAAGCCGGCGTCGATCGCGGCGGTGAGGAACCGGAGCGAGCCGGGGTACGGCTCGACGCCGTGTTCGTCCAGCTCGGCGGTGAACTCGGCGTTCTTCCGGTTGCCGAGACCGCACACGGTGTCGTCGTCCGGCCCGTCGTCCGGGGTGCCCTGCGGCAGGTCGATGCCCCGCGACTCGAGCAGCGACCGCACGCCGTCGTACCGCGGCTTGCCGTCGATGTACGCGAAGTAGTCGGCCTGTGTGTACGGCGCGACCCCGTGCGCTTCGAGGTACGGCGTGAAGAGCCGGCTCCAGGCGCGCATGTGCACGTCGGCGGTGGGGGTGAGGACACCGTCCAGGTCGAACAGGAGCGCTCGCGTGTCCGCGAGTCGCGCGGGTGTGCGCCGGGTCGGCGTCGTCATCTGCAGCCCTTCAGGGAACGGGGTTCGTGGACGTTGCTCTCGTCGAGTCTAGGACCGCTCCAGCACGCGTGTTCAGACCGCGCCGTCAGCGCAGGCCAGGGGCCGGCGGCAGGTCGCGCGCCCATTCCTCGATCGCCGAGGAGATCTGCTCGCGGGCGGCCTCGCGGCTGACGGTCGCCGTGCGGTCGCCCGGCTGGTCCCCGTAGGCGCCGAAGTCGGCGTGGTTCGAACCCTGGACCTCGGTCATCGTCGCGGTCGACGGCAACAGGTGCCGGGCCGCGTCGACCTTGTCGGGGGTCGAGAGCCCGTCACGCGAGCCCGAGACGCTCAGCACGTCGATGTACGAGCTGCTGATGTCGTTCGCGCAGTAGCTGCCGAGCAGCAGCAGGCCGTCCGCGTCCTGCGCGAGCTGGCAGGCACGGACCCCGCCCAGCGAGTGCCCGCCGACCGCCCAGGTCGCGACGTCCGGCGCGTGCGCCTCGAAGGTCGAGAGCGGCCGGGTGTCGAAGAACGCGAGGTTGAGCGTCGGCTTCGTGATGACGACCGTCGTGCCGTTCGCGACC
Organism: Curtobacterium sp. PhB25; assembly: GCF_004365375.1. Classification (NCBI taxonomy): domain Bacteria; kingdom Bacillati; phylum Actinomycetota; class Actinomycetes; order Micrococcales; family Microbacteriaceae; genus Curtobacterium; species Curtobacterium sp. PhB25. The sequence goes on from NZ_SODR01000003.1 coordinate 161,995, forward strand.
ACCTGCCGGAAGGTCGCCATGTACGCGTACGGATCGACCTTCGCACCCGGGATGAACACGATGCCCTTGCCGTCGGCCTGCCCCGTGGGCGTCATCACCACGGAGTCACCGGCGTCCTGGACCGACACACGGTCGTCGCGCCAGACCTGCAGCGCAGCGCTCCGGGTGCCCTGCATGACGATGTGCGCCCAGACGAGGAACACCACCACGACCACCAGCAGCACGGCGACGATCCACGCGGTCCACCGCAGTACTCGGTTCATGCGACCACCGTACGACGCATCAGCACCTCGTTCCGACCGTCGGGCAGGGGAGCGCCCGGTTCGTCGAGTGCGGTGAACCCGGCGCGCTCGTAGGTGTGCCGGGCGACGGTGTTGTCGGGCATCACGGAGAGTTCGAGCGCCCCGCCACCGGAGGCCGCTGCCCACTCCGCGATCGTCTCGACCAGGGCACGTGCGACGCCTCGGCCCCGGCTGGCGGGGTCGACCCACATCGAGATGAGTTCGGCTGGCGCACCGGCGTCGGCGCCCGGGACACCGCTCGCCATCCCGACGACGTCGCCCTCGGCGGCGACCGCCAGCAGGTCGAGCGCACCGGGGATCGACAGGCGTGTCCGCCAGCGGTGCTCGGGGGCGTCCGCCCAGTCCTGCAGCGTCGAACCGAACGCGTGCGGGGAGTCGGCGAGCGCCCGCAGCCGGACGGGGCGCCAGGTCTGCCAGTCGTCCGCGGTCACCCGACGCAGCTCGATCGTCACGCCTCGACGGTACCGGCGGAGGTCCCTCGGTGAGCAGAAATGGTCGAGTGCGTGATGCGCACTCGACCATTTCTGCTCACCATCGCGGCGCGGGCGCCGCGGGCGCTACGCCGTGATCGCGGCGCGGATCTCCGCGGCTGCTGCGCCGACGTCCGACGCGCTGTAGATCGCGCTGCCGGCGACGGCGATCCGGGCACCGGCCTCCTGCACCGAGGCGACGGAGGACGCGTTCACGCCGCCGGCGATCGAGAACGGCACACCCGACTCCTTGCCGGCGTCGAGCAGTGTCGAGAACGTGAAGCCCTCTTCCGCCTGCTCGTCGAGCCCGGCGTGCACCTCGACGAACTCGGCGCCGAGGGCGACGACCTCGCGGGCACGGGCGGCCTTGTCGGAGACGCCGATCAGGTCGACGACGATGCCCTTGCCGTGCTTCTTCGCGGCCTTGACGGCGCCGACGATCGTCGAGTCGCCGGCGACACCGAGGACGGTGACCAGGTCGGCACCGGCCGAGAAGGCGATGTCGGCCTCGAGCTCACCGGCGTCCATCGTCTTGAGGTCCGCGAACACGATCTTGTCCGGGTGGGCTTCCTTGATCGCGGTGACGGCGGACAGGCCGGCGCTCTTGATCAGGGGCGTGCCGAGCTCGAGGACGTCGACGTGCGGCGCGGCCGCGGCGGCGAGTTCGAGGGCGGCTTCGGTGGTCAGGGTGTCCATGGCGAACTGGAGCTGCATGTGGATGCCTTTCATTCGAGGTTTGCGTGTCGGGGCCAGAGGTCGTCGGCGGACTGCCCGCCGCGGGACCAGAGCGTGTGGAACAGGGCGTCGCCGACCAGGGCGACGGCCTGCTCGAAGAGGCTGCCGGCGTACTGCGCCGAGGCCGTGCCGGAGCGGTCGGTCTTCGTCGCTGCCGGCAGCACGAGGGTGACGTCCGCGACCTCGGACAACGGGGAGTCGTCGGTGGTCGACAGGGCGACGACGGACGCGCCGACGTCGTGCGCGGTGCGGGCGGCCTGCACGATGCCGGTGGTCGTGCCGGAACCGCTCGCGACGAGGAGCACGTCCCCGGGCCGGATCGCGGGCGTGGTGACCTCTCCGACGACGTGGACGTCGCGACCGAGGTGCATGAGCCGCATCGCGGTCATGCGCAGCGCGAGTCCGGAACGGCCGGCACCGTGCACGAAGACACGGTGGGAGCGGTCGATCAGGTCGAGGGCGCGCTCAGCCGACGCGTCGTCGACGTTCGCGGCGAGGTCGGTGACCTCGCGCACGATCACGTCGAACGCTGCGGGGACGGTGGGTTCTGCCATGTCCACGAGCATGCCGTCGCGCGGCCCGCCGCACCGCTACCCGCGTCGGCAGGCATCCCACCCGATCGGGTGGCCCCGTCCGCACGGGTGGGACAGGTAGGTTCGGCTCCCATGGACGCCATCGCACCCGACCGGGAGGCCCGTGGCGAGCCCGCCAGTCGGCTCGCCGCCTCGGAGCACGCCCGGACCGTCGCCGAGCAGGCGGACCGTCAGGCGCTCACCCTCGAGTCCGTGCTCGCCGTGCTCCGGTCACCTCGGGTGTCCGATGCCGCCGCGCGGGCCGAGGCCGTCGAGATCGCGTCGGCAGCACTCGTCGACCTGCGCACCGAGACCGACCACCAGCGCAGCACCCTGCTGGAGCCGGTCACCGGGGCGTTTTCGCGCCTCCGAGCCGACCTGCGCCCGCTCGTCCGGTTCGGCGACCTCGACGTGCAGTTCGTCGAGCCGCCGACCACCGGCCGCGCACTGCCGGGCGACGTCGCCCACGCGGCCCGCGCCATCGTCCGGACCGCCGTGCTCGCCCTGGTCGACGGTGGTGCGGCCAAGCGGGTCCGCATCCAGTGGGACTGCGACGGCCGGAACCTGCTCATGCAGCTCCGCGACGACGGGTCCGGCACCCTCGACGTGCACGACGACGCCATGCGGCCGATCGCAGAACGGGTCGTCACCCTCGACGGCCGCGTCCAGGTGTCGAGCACGCCGGACTGGGGCTCGGTCCTCGACATCTCGCTGCCCCTCGACCCGTCGCCGACCGAGGTGGACTCGGTCGCGGACGACGACCTCACCCCGCGGGAGCGCGACGTGCTGCGGCTGCTCACGACAGGCATCGGCAACCGCGAGATCGCCGAGGGCCTGGGCATCAGCGTCAACACCGTGAAGTACCACGTGGCGAACCTGCTCCGGAAGCACGGGGCCCGCACCCGTGCCGAGCTCGCCGCCTTCAGTTCCCGGGCGTGACCCCGGAGGGGCTGAAGCGGTAGCCCATGCCGGACTCGGTCACCAGGTACCGCGGGGTCGCCGAGTCGGGCTCGAGCTTCCGCCGCAGCTGCGCCATGTACAGCCGCAGGTACCCCGAGTCGTTGCCGTGCGACGGCCCCCACACCTCGGTCAGGAGCATCTCGCGGGTCATCAGCCGGTCGGGGTTCGTGACGAGCACCTCGAGCAGGCGCCACTCCGTCGGGGTCAGCCGGATCGCGGGACCGCTGGCCGGGGTGACCTGCTTCGCGACGAGGTCCACGACGAGGTCGCCGATCCGGATCGTCGGCGCGCTGTCGACGCCGGCCGGGGCACGGCGTCGTCCGAGGGCTCGCAACCGCGCCAGCAGCTCGTCCATCTGGAACGGCTTCGTCACGTAGTCGTCCGCGCCGGCGTCGAGTGCGTCGACCTTGTCTGACGAGTCGGTCCGGCCGGACAGCACGAGCACCGGCACCTGCGACCACCCCCGGATGCCCTCGAGCACCCCGATCCCGTCGAGTCGGGGCATGCCCAGGTCGAGCAGCACCAGGTCGGGCCGTTCGGTGATGACGGCGTCGATCGCCGCGCGCCCGTCCTTCGCCGTCACGACCTCGTACCCGCGGGCGGCGAGCGTGACGGAGAGCGCTCGGACGAGTTGCGCGTCGTCGTCCGCGATCAGGACCTTCACCGGAGCTCCACTCCCACGTGCCCGGCGATCGGCAGCCGCACCACGACGGTGAGCCCACCACCCGGGGTGTCGTCGACCTCGATCGTGCCGCCCATGCCCTCGGTGAACCCCCGGGCGAGTGCGAGACCGAGTCCGAGGCCCGTCTCGTTGTCGGTGTCGCCGAGCCGCTGGAACGGCTGGAAGACCTCGTCGACCCGGTCCGACGGGATCCCCGGACCGTGGTCGGCGATCCGGAGCTCGACCCCGCCTCCGAAAGCGCTCGCCGCGACGCGCACGCGGGTGCCGTCGGGTGCGTAGCGGACGGCGTTCGCGAGCAGGTTCACGACGACCCGCTGCAGCAGGACGGGGTCGGCGAGCACCGGCGGCAGGTCCGCCGGCAGGTCGAGGTCGACGTCGTCGGGCCCGAGCTCGAGCTCGTCGAGCGCCGGTGCGACCACCGTGTCGAGGGCCAGCGGCCCGGACGCGACCGCGAGCACACCCGCCTGCACACGACTGACGTCCAGCAGGTCTGCCAACAGCACCGCCAACTGACCGAGGCTCTCGTCGGCGGTCGCGAGCAGTGCCTCCCGGTCGGCCCTGGACAGGTCGACGTCCAGCGCACGCAACGACTGGACGGCGGCCGAGGCGGCCGCGATCGGCCGACGCACGTCGTGGCCGACGGCCGCGAGGATCGCGCTGCGGACGCGGTCCGCCGCCGCGATCCGCTCCGCGTCCAGCGCGGTGCGCGTCAACGAGCGGTGTTCGACCGCGGCGTCGAGCTGCTGCTCGACGACGCGCAGCAACCGGCGCTGGGTCGGGTCGTCCGGAGCGCCAGCGAACTCGAGCACGGCACCGGACGGGAGGCTCGTGGACGCGTCCGGCGATTCGCCGAACGTCCCCGACGTGGCCGGTTCCTCGTTCCCCTGCCGGATCCGGACGCCGGCGAACCCGAAGGCCTCGCGGGTGCGGTCGAGCAGGGCCTGCAGGGCGTCGTCGCCGCGGAGGACGCTGCCGGCGATCCCCATCAACAGGCCCGACTCCGCTGCGGCGCGACGGGCAGCACGCGAACGTCTGGCGGACCGGTCGACCACGAAGCTGACGAGCACGGCGCTGATGACGTACATGACCAGGGCGAAGAGGTGCCACGGCTGCTGCACCGTGACCATGTGCAGGGGTTGGACGAAGAAGAAGTCGAGGCTCAGTCCGGACAGCACCGCCGTGAACACCGCCGGCCACATCCCGCCGACGAGCGCCACGACGAGCACCAGCAACTGGTACGCCAGGACGTCCACGGTGATCGCATCGGGGTCGCTGCCGATCGACAGGACCCACGTGAGCAGGGGCCCGACCAGGACCGAGAGCACGAACGCGGCGAGGACCCGTCCGCGCGACAGACTGCCGCCGAGCTTCGGCAGGGCGAAGCCACCACCGGCGCGCTCGTGCGTGACGACGTGCACGTCGATGTCGCCCGACTCACGGATCACCGTGTTGCCGATGCCCGGGCCGGTCAGGGCCGCGGCGAGCCGACTGCGACGGCTGACACCGATGACGATCTGGGTCGCGTCGATCGACCGCGCGAACCGCACGAGGGTCGACGGCACGTCGTCGCCGACCACCTGGTGGTACGTCCCGCCGAGCTGTTCGAGCAGGGTCCGTTGGGCACCGAGCGCCCCCGGGTGCCGCTCGCGCAGGCCGTCGTTCGTCGTCACGTGCACGGCCGCGAGTTCGCCGCCGGCGCTGCGGGCGGCGATGCGGGCACCGCGGCGCAGCAGGGTCTCACCCTCGGGGCCGCCGGTCAGGGCGACCAGCACGCGCTCCCGGGTCTCCCACCGGTGCTCGATGCCGTGCTCGGCGCGGTAGGCCTTGAGCGCGTCGTCGACCTCGTCCGCCAGCCAGAGCAGCGCGATCTCGCGCAACGCCGTCAGGTTCCCGAGCCGGAAGTAGTTCGACAGGGCCGCATCGATCCGGGCAGCCGGGTACACGAGTCCGTCGGAGAGCCGCTCGCGCAGGGCAGCCGGTGCCAGGTCGACGACCTCGATCTGGTCGGCCGCGCGCACCACGGCGTCGGGGACGGTCTCGCGCTGCACGGTGCCGGTGATCTCGCGGACCACGTCGCCGAGGGACTGCATGTGCTGCACGTTGACCGTCGAGATGACGTCGATGCCGGCGGCCCGCAGCGCTTCGACGTCCTGCCAGCGCTTCTCGTTCGCACTGCCGGGAGCGTTCGTGTGCGCGAGTTCGTCGACGAGGGCGACCTCGGGCGCTCGTCGGAGCACCGCGGCGAGGTCCAGGTCGTCGAGCTCCACACCGCGGTGGTCCACGGTGCGGCGCGGGACGACCTCGAGACCGTCGACGAGCGCAGCGGTGGCGGCACGTTCGTGCGTCTCGACCACGGCCACCACGACGTCCCGGCCCTCGTCGAGCAGCCGGCGGCCCTCCTCGAGCATGGTGAACGTCTTGCCGACGCCCGGTGCGGCACCGAGCAGGACCCGTAGCTTGCCGCGCTTCACGTGCTCATCCTCTCGCGTCGAGTTCCGCAGCGGGTGCGAAGCCGGGCGCAGGGCGGGATCGCGCCCCCGTGTGGTCATCGCGCCCCAGTGAGTCGGGGCGCGATGACCACCGCGGGGCGCGATCGATCACGAGGACGCCTTCGCCAGCGCGAGGTTCAGGGCCAGCACGTTCACGACGGGCTCGCCGAGGAACCCGAGCTGACGCGACTCGGTGTGCGATGCGACCAACTGCCGCACCGTGTCCTCGGACACGCCCCGCGCCGCCGCCACCCGCGCGACCTGCTGCGACGCGTACGCGGGGCTGATGTCCGGGTCGAGACCCGAACCCGAGGCGGTGACCGCGTCGGCGGGGACGTCCGCCTCCGAGACCCCGTCGGCCTTCGCCAGTGCCCCACGACGCTCCTTGACGGCCTTGAGCAGGTCGGGGTTGTTCGGGCCGAGGTTCGAGCCACTGGACGCGTTCGCGTCGTAGCCGTCCTCGCCAGCTGCTGACGGCCGCGACTGGAACCAGCGATCAGCCTGCTTGCCGGAGAACGACTGCCCGATGAGCGAGGACCCCACGACGGCGCCCGACGAGTCGGTGACCTCCGAGCCGTTGGCCTGGTCGTGGAACACCCCCTGGCCGACCCCCCAGACGGCGAGCGGGTAGCCGACGCCGAGCACGACGGTGGCGAGCAGGGTGAGGCGGATCGCCACACCAGCGGATCGGACGGTGGAACGTGCAGATGCCATGACTAGAACCCCGGGATGAGACCGACCACGAGGTCGATCAGTTTGATGCCGATGAAGGGGACGATCACGCCGCCGAGCCCGTAGACGAGCAGGTTCCGGCCGAGGATCGACGACGCTGCGGCCGCGCGGTACTTGACGCCACGCAGGGACAGCGGGATGAGCGCCACGATGACGAGCGCGTTGAAGACGACGGCGGACAGGATCGCGGACGACGGGCTGTGCAGCCCCATGATGTTGAGCGCTGCGAGCCCGGGGAACGCCGCCTGGAACATCGCCGGGATGATCGCGAAGTACTTCGCGACGTCGTTCGCGATGGAGAAGGTGGTCAGGGCCCCGCGGGTGATGAGGAGCTGCTTGCCGATCCGGACGACGTCGATGAGCTTGGTCGGGTCGGAGTCGAGGTCGACCATGTTGCCCGCCTCCTTCGCCGCCGTCGTGCCGGTGTTCATCGCGACGCCGACGTCCGCCTGCGCCAGGGCCGGGGCGTCGTTGGTGCCGTCCCCGGTCATCGCGACGAGGTTGCCGCCCTCCTGCTCGCGCTTGATGTACGCGAGCTTGTCCTCCGGGGTGGCCTCGGCCAGGAAGTCGTCGACGCCGGCCTCGTGCGCGATCGCGGCCGCGGTTCGGGGGTTGTCACCGGTGATCATCACCGTGCGGATGCCCATCGACCGGAGCTCGGCGAACCGTGACGCCATGCCGTCCTTGACGACGTCCTTCAGGTGCACGACGCCGAGCAGGGCGACCGCGCCGTCCGAGGAGCGGCGGCCGACGACCAGTGGGGTGCCGCCCTGGTCGGAGATCTCCGCGACGGTGGAGTCGATCGCGGCAACCAAACCGGCGTCGGGGGTGTCTGCCCAGGCCAGTACGGCCGCAGCGGCACCCTTTCGGATCTGCGACCCGTCCGGCAGGTCCAGGCCGGACATGCGCGTCTGCGCCGTGAACGGCACCTCGACGGCGCCGTCCGGCAGAGCCGGCGTGACCCCGGCCTCGGCAGCGAGCGACACGATCGAGCGGCCTTCGGGCGTCGAGTCCGCCGCGCTCGACAGGGCTGCTGCCGCCATCAGCGAGGCCTCGCTCACGCCCGGCACCGGCACCACGCGGGACGCCCGACGGTTGCCGTACGTGATCGTGCCGGTCTTGTCGAGCAGCAGGGTGGTGATGTCGCCGGCGGCCTCGACCGCGCGGCCCGACATCGCGAGCACGTTGTGCTGCACGAGCCGGTCCATGCCGGCGATGCCGATCGCGGAGAGCAGGGCCCCGATGGTGGTCGGGATCAGGCAGACGAGCAGTGCGATCAGGACGGGGACGCTGACCGTGGCACCGACGAGTCCCGCAATGGGCTGCATCGTCAGGCAGACGATCACGAAGACGATCGACAGCGAGGCGAGCAGGATGTTCAGCGCGATCTCGTTCGGCGTCTTCTGCCGGGCCGCACCCTCGACGAGGCGGATCATCCGGTCGATGAAGGTCTCACCCGGGGTCGAGGTGATGCGCACGATGATCCGGTCGGACAGCACGCGGGTGCCGCCGGTGACGGCACTGCGGTCGCCGCCGGACTCGCGGATGACGGGCGCGGACTCCCCCGTGACGGCCGACTCGTCGACGGACGCGATGCCGTCGACGACGTCACCGTCACCCGGGATCACCTCGCCGGCGACGACGACCACCACGTCACCCTTGGCCAGGTCGACCGACGCGACCTCCTCGGTCTCGTTGGCGACGGCTGCGGCGTCGGCCGGGTCGTAGCCGAGCACCCGGCGGGCGCTCGTGGTCGAGCGGGTCTTCCGCAGCGTGTCGGCCTGGGCCTTGCCCCGGCCCTCGGCGACGGACTCCGCCAGGTTCGCGAAGACGACGGTGAGCCAGAGCCACACCGCGATGGCGATGGTGAAGGCGGACGGCTCGACGACGGCGGCCGCCGTCGTCAGGGCTGCGCCGACCTCGACGATGAACATGACGGGGTTCCGCCACATCAGTCGCGGATCGAGTTTCCGCAGGGCTCCCGGGAGGCCCGCCACCAGTTGGCGGGGCCCGAATGCGGACGAGCGGGTGGCCGGCTCCACTGCGGTGCGCGGTTCCGGCTCGGTGGTCACGGTCATGACAGTCCTTCTGCGAGCGGGCCCAGTGCGAGCACCGGGAAGTAGGTGAGTGCGGTGACGATGACGGCGACGCCGCCGAGCAGCCCGATGAACAGCGGGCGGTGGGTGGGCAGGGTGCCGGCGGTCTCGGGCACGCGGTCCTGGGCGGCGAGCGACCCGGCGAGCGCCAGGACGAACACCATCGGCACGAAACGCCCGAGCAGCATCACGACGCCGAGCCCGGAGTTCATCCACGTGGTGTTCGCGGTGAGCCCGCCGAAGGCCGAGCCGTTGTTGTTCGCGCCCGAGGTGAAGGCGTAGAGCAGCTCGGACAGACCGTGGTTGCCGGGGTTGAAGATCGACGTGCCGAGCACCTGTTCCCGGACACCGGGGATCACGAGCGAGAGTCCGGTCGCGAGGAGCACGAGGGTCGGCGTCACCAGGATGTACAGCGCCGCGAAGGTCATCTCCTTGGCGCGGATCTTCTTGCCGAGGTACTCCGGCGTCCGGCCGACGAGCAGCCCGCCGATGAACACCGTGATGACGGCGAGCACGAGCATGCCGTACAGGCCGGAACCGACACCGCCGGGGGTGACCTCGCCGAGCATCATGTTGAGCATCGCCATCATCCCGCCGATCGGCGTGAAGCTGTCGAACATGCCGTTCACCGCACCGGTCGAGGTCGCGGTCGACGTCGTGCCGAACAGGGTGGTGCCGAGGATCCCGAACCGGGTCTCCTTGCCCTCCATCGCGGCACCGGCTGCGTGTGTGGCGAGCCCCCCACCGCTGAGCTCGGCGATCGACATCACCGACAGGGACACGAGGAAGATCGCGCCCATCACGGCGAGGATCGCGTAGCCCTGGCGGTCGTCGCCGACCATCCGGCCGAAGGTGCGCGGCAGCGAGAACGGGATGACGAGCATCAGGAAGACCTCGACCAGGTTCGTCCACGCCTGCGGGTTCTCGAACGGGTGCGCCGAGTTGGCGTTGGAGTAGCCACCGCCGTTCGTGCCGAGTTCCTTGATCGCCTCCTGCGACGCCACGAACCCGTCCGGCAGGTGCTGCGTGCCACCGACCAGCGTGGTGACGTCGGTGCCGCTCCCCCACGACTGGATGACGCCGCCGGCGACGAGCACGATCGCGAAGACGAACGCCCCGGGCAGCAGCAGCCGACCGACGCCGCGGACGACGTCGACCCACACGTTGCCGAGCGTTCCGGACTTGCGCCGGGCGAACCCGCGGACCAGCGCCACGGCGACGGCGAGCCCGACGGCTGCGGACAGGAAGTTCTGCACCGCGAGGCCGGCCATCTGCACGCTGTACCCGACGGTCACCTCGGGTGAGTACGACTGCCAGTTCGTGTTCGCGACGAACGACGCCGCGGTGTTGAACGCGAGCGACGGGCCCACGGCCGGCAGGCCGAGGTCGCCGGGCAGCACGACCTGGACGCGCTGCAGCAGGTAGACGAGCAGGAGCCCGACGACGCTGAAGAGCAGCACGCCGCGCAGGTACACGGGCCAGGACTGTTCGGCGTCCGGGTCGACCCCGATCAGCCGGTAGACCCCGCGCTCGACCCGGTTGTGCCGGACGGGTGTGAAGACCTTCGCCATCCAGTCGCCGAGCGGGCGATAGGCGACGACGAGCAGCAGGACGAGCGTGGCGACCTGGACGATCCCCGCCCAGACGTCCGCGGTGCCCGACGCGCCCACGGCGCCCACTAGAACCGCTCCGGACGCACGAGCGCCCAGACGAGGTACACGACTGCGGCGATGCCGAGGACGGCGGCCGCGATGGTGATGCCGATCACAGCCGTTCCACCCCCTTGGCGATCAGTGCCACCACGCCGAACACGGCGAGGACACCGGCGACGACGAACACGTCGAACACGAGGGACTCCAGAAGGTCTGCGGTGTCCGCGCCGGGCGACGCGGACGGCACCACGTGTGGTGCCTGGACCGATGCTGGATCCTGCACCGGGCCTCCTGGCCGCTCCTAACGGTTTCCTCACGCCGCCCTGGCGGACGCATGCGCCCCGCTAACGCGCGCTCGCCGTCCTACGATCGGAGCATGGTGATCCCTGCTCCCCCGACCCGCCCCGGAACGAGGGCGTCCGCCGTGGCCGGGAGCCTGCTCACCACGGCCGTGGTGTCGATCGGTGCGCTGTGGGCGGTCGTCTTCGGGCCGCTGTGGCTCTTCGGTGAGCAGCGGCAGCTCCTGCTGTGGTTCTGGGCCGTGCCGCTGGCGTTCGTGCCGTGGCTGGCCGCGATCGCGGCGCTCGTCCTCGCACTGGTGGGGTGGTCGCGCGGGCGCGGGCGGAAGCGCGCGGCGCTCGCCGTCTGCTGCGCCGTGGTCGTCCTGCTGGCACCGATCGTGATGGTGTTCGGCCCGGGCAGCGCGCTCGTCGACACGTCGGTCTGAGGCCCGAACGGGTCCGTCTTCAGTCCGCGGTCGAGGCGCTGAGTCGTGCGGACAGCGCACGGACCGAGCAGGCGAGGTCCTCGGGACCCTCGACGACGAAGTCGACCGCGAACCCCGCGAACGCTCCGGCCAGCCCCGGCCAGGACCACGAACCGAGCGTCACCCGAATCCGCGCGTCGGACAGGGGTTCGACGACGGCGTCCTCGGGCAGGTAGTGCGCGATCGTCCGGGCCTCGGCGGCCGTCATGGTGACCGCACCAACGCACGGCCACACGTCGGCCTGCGCCGATCCCTTGAAGCGCGCCGCCACGAAGACCACGGGGTCGCCACCGGGTACGGGCCGTGGGGTGAACGGCACCCGCGTACGCATCCGCGGGGTGATCCGGTCGATGCGATGGGTGCGCCAGTCGTCGCGGTCGAGGTCCCAGTCGAGCAGATACCAGCGGCCGTTCCGCGCGATCACGGCGTGCGCTTCCACCCGGTGCGGGGTCTCGTCCTCGCCGTAGCCGAAGCGGAACACCTCGCGCAGGTGGACGGCCTCGCTCACCGCCACCAGGACGTCCGGGTCGGTCGTGGTGCGGCTCGTCGCGGTCACGGCCTGCACCGCGTCAATGCGCGACCGGAGCCGCGCGGGCATGACCTGCCGGATCGTCGCCAGCGCCCGGGCGGCCGACTCGGCGATGTCCGCGCCCGAGGCGGGGGCGACGGTCAGGGCGAGCGCGATCGCCACGGCCTGGTCGTCGTCGAACAGCAGCGGCGGAAGGTCCGAGCCCGCTGCGAGCCGGTAGCCCCCGGCCGGCCCGCGGAGCGCCTCCACGCGGTACCCGAGCTCGCGGAGCCGGTCGACGTCGCGGCGGACCGTGCGGGGGCTGACCTCGAGGCGTCCGGCGAGCTCGTCGCCCGGCCAGTCACGCTGCACCTGCAACAGCGACAGCAGCACGAGCATGCGCGAGAAGGGTCCGGCCATGTCGATCATTCTCCTCGGAGAAGCGGACACGATCTGACCGCTTTGCCGGTCATCCTCGTTCCATGAGCATCGAAACGACACCCCACCTCAACTTCGACGGCAATGCCCGCGAGGCCCTCGACTTCTACGCATCGGTCTTCGGCGGCGAGGTCACCGCCGCCACGTACGGCCAGATGGGCGCCCTGGACGACCAGGCCTGGGCCGACCGCATCGTCTTCGGGCAGGTCTCCACCGACGCCGGGTTCCGGCTCATGGCCTTCGACGTCTGGCCCGGGCAGCCCTACGACCAGGGATCGAACGCGTTCTACGTGTTCGTGCACGGCGACGACACCGCCGAGATCGAGCGGTACTGGGCCGTGCTGTCCGACGGCGCCGAGATCCGGCAGCCCCTCGCTCCCTCGGCCTGGGCGCCGCTCGCCGGGCAGCTCCGCGACCGGTTCGGCGTGGTCTGGCAGCTCGACGTCGCCCCGGCCGACCGCTAGCTGTAGTTCCCCGTGGCCGCGGTCAGCGCGTCGGCGTCCACGTCGACACGGTGACCGCGGCCGTCACCGTCGCCGGGGCGAACACCGCGTCCGGTGCGACGTGGTGGTGGCTCGGCCCCATGTGCACCACGTCGTGGACGTCCTCGGCGGAGAGGTCCATCGTCCACGTCAGGTCATCGGAGGACCGCAGGACGAACGACGGCGTGAGCGAGTCGAGCAGCCGCCGCTCCTTCTCCGGGTCGACGGAGATCGTCGCCTCGGCCAGCTCCGCCAGGTGGCCGGTCCGCGGGGTCACGACGACCAGCACGCCGTCGGGGTGCAGGACACGGGCGTACTCGGTCTGGTTGCGCGGTGCGAAGACGTCGAGGACGACGGCGGCAGCGTGGTCGACGACCGGGAGGCGCTCGGTCACGTCCCCGACGACGGCTCCGGCACGTTCGTGGACGCGGGCCGCCCGTCGGATCGCGATGGCCGACAGGTCCAGCGCGACCCCGAGCCGCCCGTCCGCACCGTCCGGAACGTCCGCACCGTCCGGAACGTGCGCTGCGTCCAGCGCATGCGCCAGGTAGGTCCCCGGACCGGACCCGACGTCGAGCACGATGCCGGGCGCCGTGGCGTCCGCGACGACGTCGGCGAGCGCCCGCTCGACGGGCGCGTAGTGGCCCCGTCCCAGGAACCGCAGCCGCGCGTCGACCATCTCCGGGGTGTCCGCGGTGAGCGCTCGGCGCTTCGCCGGCAACAACGTCAGGTGCCCCTGCTTGGCCTCGTCGAACCGGTGCCCGGTCGCACAGCCGACCTGGCCGCCGGCGACCCGTCCGAGGGGCTCGGCGCACACGGGGCAGGCGAGCATCGGCAGCAGGTCGTCACGCACCGGCCCAGCGTACGGGGCCTCGCTAGCCTGGCCGGATGTCGCTGCAGCAGCACTTCGGCCTCGACGGACGCACCGCCCTGGTGACGGGAGGCAGTTCCGGCATCGGACGCGCCATCGCCACCGCACTCGCCGACGCGGATGCGCACGTGCTCGTCGCTGCTCGGACTCGGTCAACCATCGACGCGACGGTCGACGACGTCCGCGCCGCTGGAGGATCGGCCGACGGCATCGTCGCGGACCTGTCCTCGCGTGCCGGGGCACACGCCCTCGCCGACGCGGCGGGTGACGTCGACGTCCTCGTGAACTCCGCCGGGATCAACCTCCGGCCGCCGATGGCCGACCTCGACGAGGACACCTGGGACGCCACGATGGCCGTGAACCTCGACGCACCCTTCGTGCTCGGCCAGCGGCTCGCGCCCGGCATGGCCGCTCGCGGCCACGGCCGGATCATCAGCATCAGCTCGCAGCAGGCGCACCGTCCGTTCGCCTCGAGTGGCGCGTACGGGGTCTCCAAGGCCGGCCTGGAGGCACTGGCCCGGTCCCAAGCGGAGGCCTGGTCCGCGCAGGGGGTCACCTCCAACGTCCTCATCCCCGGTTTCGTACGGACGCCGCTCAACGAGCGGCTCGGTTCCGACCCGGCCGCGGTGTCAGCCCTCGCGGCGCGGACGCTGGTCGGCCGGAACGGACTCGCTTCGGACTTCGCCGCCGCTGCCGTGTTCCTCGCCGGCCCTGGTTCGGCGTACGTCACGGGGCAGTCCATCGCGGTCGACGGCGGGTTCTCCGTCCACTGACCTCGAGGTGCGCCGACGACAGGGTGCTGCGCAGCAGTACGGTCAGGACATGGCAGTCATCGAGCAGGCAACGCTCCGCCCCTCCATGGCCGAGGCGCTCGCCGCCTGGCTGCCCGACCAGGCGTGGAGCGGCGTCGTCGCGGGAGCGCCGCTGCAGGTCGTCGGGCAGTTCCGGTTCGACGACCCCGCCGGCGAGGTCGGCGTCGAAGTGCTGCTCGCCCGCACCGAGGACGGCCGGGTCCTGCAGGCGCCACTGACCTACCGGGATGCACCGCTGCCCGGCGCCGACGCGTTCCTGGTCACCGAGATGGACCACTCCGTGCTCGGGCGACGCTGGGTGTACGACGCCGTGGGCGATCCGGTCCACGCCGACGTCCTGCGCCGGGCGATCGTCACCGGCGGGCACGAAGCGGAGCTCGAACTCGCGAACGATGCCGGACGGCGGCCGAAGGACGCCTGGGCCAGCGGCAGCGGCTCCGAACCCGACTCCCCCGATGTCACCTCGGTGCACGCGACCACGACGGGCGCGGTGACGTCGATCGCGACCGACCACGGCACGATCGTCATCGCTCGGGTCGTCGGCACCGCCCTGCCCGAGGGCGAGAAGCTGACCGGTACGTGGACGGACGACTCCGGAGTGCTCGCCGTCCTGCTGCCCGAACGCGCCTGAGGTACTGGCAGGGCCTGCCTGCACCGGGGACCGGCTGGCAGGATCGTGGGCGTGAAGACACTGGAGTTGCCACAGACGGACCTCACCGCATCCGACGTCGTCGTCGGCTTGATGCGGATCAACGACATGAGCGACGATGACATCCGCGCGCTCTACAGCGCCTCGCGTGACGCGGGCGTGAACATGTTCGACCACGCCGCGGTGTACGGCGAGTGGCACGGCTGCGAGGAGCGGTTCGGTGCCGCCGTGACGCTGTCACCGTCGGAGCGTGCCGAGATCGTGCTGCAGACCAAGGTCGGCATCCGTCCGACCCCGAACGGCGCGTACTTCGACTTCTCGTACGAGCACATCCTCGAGTCGGTGGACGAATCGCTCACCGCGCTGCAGACCGACTACGTCGACGTCCTGCTGCTGCACCGTCCCGACGCCCTGGTCGAGCCGGAGGAGGTCGCGAAGGCCTTCGACGAGCTGCACGCCGCCGGCAAGGTGCACCACTTCGGGGTCTCGAACCACACCCCTGGCCAGGTCGACCTGCTCAAGAAGCACGTCCGCCAGCCGCTCGCCTTCAACCAGGTGCAGCTGAGCATCACGCACGCCAACGTCATCTCGCAGGGCCTCACGGCGAACATGGGTGGCCTCGACCAGTCGATCTCCCGCGACAACGACATCCTCAACTACTCGCGGATCAACGACATCACGCTGCAGGCCTGGTCACCGTTCCAGAAGGGGTTCTTCGACGGCGTCTTCCTCGGCGACCGCGAGCAGTACGCCGACCTCAACGACGTCCTCGAGGAGATCGCCGCCGCGCACGGGGTCACCCCGACCGGCATCGCCGTCGCCTGGATCACCCGGCACCCCGCGCACTTCCAGGTCGTCCTCGGCACGACGAACCCGCAGCGCGTCCGCGACTCGGCGGCCGGCTCGGACGTCGAGCTGTCGCGCGAGGAGTGGTACCGGATCTTCACCGCCGCGGGGCACACCGTTCCGTGAGCCCATCGGGCAGGGTGGAGTCGTGCTCCACGACCTCACCCTGCCCGTCCGCCTGTCCGCCCGCGCCGGTTCGGTGGTGGTGCGGAACGCGGTCGACGGCGACCTCGACGCCCTGATGGCGCTGTTGTCCGACGACCCGATCAGTGCCGCCCGCGGCGATGTCGCCGCCCCGGAGGACCGCCCGCAGTACGCCGCGGCCCTTCGATCGATCACCGACGACCCGGCGAACGCGCTGCTGGTCGCCGAGGACGAGTCCGGTCGGCTCGTCGGCACGCTGCAGCTCACCCGGATCCCGGGCATGGCTCGCCGGGGTTCGACGCGACTGCTCGTCGAGGCCGTCCGCGTGAGCAGTGCGCTCCGCTCGGGCGGCATCGGCAGCGCGCTGATGCGCTGGGTGACCGACGTCGCAGCGCCGGACCTCGGGACCCCGCTCGTGCAGCTCACCTCGGACGCCGCCCGGACGGATGCGCACCGGTTCTACGAGCGCCTCGGCTTCACCGCGTCCCATGTCGGCTTCAAGTACCGCGTCCCAGACTCTTCCGCGCGCTGACGTTCTTTCCCAGAGCGCGCGCGATGCAAGACGGTTTCGGGCGTACCTGGTCGAAACTTCCGACCAGGTACGCCCGATTCGACCAGGTACGCCTCAGTCGGCGGAGGCCGGGGTCCCCGAGGACGGGACACGCACGTCGACCGGGGACACCGCGGCGGGGTCGGCGGAGGCGCCACCGACGACGTCGAAGGAGATCCCGAGCATCGCCGGGTCCTCGTCGAGCTCCAGCCCGTCCTCGCGGACCTGGTCCTCCGGGATTGCACGGCCACCGGACGGGTCCCACGAGTTCGCGATCGACATGCCGACGAGCATGCCGGGCGACCTTGAGTGCCGCCTCTGAACCGCCGCAGAAGACCCGATCAGCGGTCGAGGTCAGGCACCGTCCGCCGCGATCAGCTCGAGCTGCGTCAGCGTCAGGTCGGTGCCGGCGGTGAACGTGAACGACGAGCCGCCGCCGATGATCCGGAACACCCGGGTCTGCCCGGGCCAGGTGAACTCGGCGCCGTCGACGGCCGTGACGGTCTCACCGAGGGACACCTGCCACGAGTACGACCCCGGAGTCGCCACCGTCACCGTGTACAGCGACGCGGCGGGGCAGTCCACGTCGAACGAGACCGACTCCCCCGTGGCGACCGCCGTGAGGGTCCGCCCGGTGTCGTCGGTGAGCGCCGAGGCTCCGACGGGCAGCAGGTCGACCGGGGCGTCCCGGTAGCCGTGGACCTCGGAGGCCGACACCGGCCGCGTGTCCGATGCCCAGCCCTGCGGTTCGGACGACAGCGTGAAGACGATGTGCGACGCCGACACCACCACGTGGTGCGGGATGCTGACCGATGTCCAGGGCGAGCCGTCGACCGTCACCGACGCCACGTAGGCACCTGCGGAACCGTCGGCGACCTCGATGACGGTGGGCGTTCCTCCCGGCTGCTGCAGCACCGTCCTGCGGACCGACGGCGGCACGAGCACGTAGGTGCCCGTGGACGGCGCCAGCGGGTAGAGGCCGATCGTCGCGAAGACGTACCAGGCGCTCATCTCGCCGTTGTCCTCGTCGCCGGGGTAGCCCTGGCCGAGGTCGGAGCCGACGAACAGCCGCTCGAGCGATTCGCGCACGATGCGGTGCGCGTCGTCGTGCCGACCGGTGAACATCGGGAAGAACGGGATGTGGTGCGCCGGCTGGTTGGACAGGCCGAGCATGCCCATCCGGACGTCGCGGGCCTCGGTCATCTCGTGGATGGGGAAGCCGTACGCGCCGGAGCGGACGGTCGCGCCGGTCTCAGGCGTCGCGAAGAAGGCGTCGATCGTGGCGTCGAACCGCGCCGGGCCGCCGTGCAGGTCCACGATGCCGGCACCGTCGTGGGGTGCGGTGAAGGCCGTGCCCCACGCGTTCGTCTCGGTGTAGTCGTCGCCCCAGTCGCGCGGGTCGAACTCGGTACCGACCCGCCACGAGCCGTCGGGGTCGCGGCCGATGAAGAAGCCCCGCTCGGAGTCGAACACGTGCCGGTACTGGAGGGATCGCCGGGCGAACCACTCCGCCTCGGCCTCGTACCGGGACAGGTCGGCGGGCGTGCCCGCCCGCGACGCGAGCAGCCCCGCCATCACCGCGAGGCCCCAGTCGTTGATGGCGGCGTCCAGGGTCCAGGACATGCCCTCGGACGTCGCGGTGTCGACGTGGCCGCGGAAGGCGCCCGGGAGGCTCCCCTTGCGTCCGACACGCTCGTCACGCGGCGGGACGGTCGCGTTGCGGACCGCGCTCCGGTACGCCTCGGCGAGGTCGAACCCGGTGACGCCCTTCGCCGCGAGGTCGGCGAAGACGGTGTCGCTCGTGGTGCCCGTCATGCAGTCCTCGGCGCCGGGGGCGCTCCAGCGCGGGGTCCACCCGCCGTCGTGGTGGTGCTCGACGAAGCCCTGCGCGAGCTCGCCGGCGGTCTCCGGGGTGAGGAGTCCGAGGAGCGGCCAGGCGGTGCGGTAGGTGTCCCAGAACCCGTTCGTGGTGGTGAACGATCCCTCGACGACCTCCGGCCCGGGCTCGTCGCGGATCGGGTCGGCGAGGACGGCTCCGTACGGGGAACGGTGGTGCGGCGACCCGGTCAGGGCGGTCTCGCCGGCACGGTTCGGGTAGAGGAAGAGCCGGTACAGGCCGGAGTACAGGCTCACCAGCTGGTCCGGGGTGGCTCCGTCGAACGACAGGGTCGCGAGCTTCTCCGTCCAGAGCGCCTCGGCGCGGGTGCACATGGCGTCGAAGGAGCCGGCGGCGTCGAGGTTCGCGCGGGCGTCCTCGATGGAGACGGTCGAGATGCCGAGCAGGACGTCGACCGCTCCGTCGCCGTCGACGGCTAGCCAGCCGCGCAGCTCGTGCTCGCCGATGCTGGTGTGGTCCGCGGTCACGTGCGGGATCCGGACGTGCACGTGGTGCGGCGGGGTGCCGGGGCGGTCGTCGAGCAGGGCCTCGACCACGGCGGTGCCGTCGGTCACGGTCACGGAGACGTCGGAGACCCACCCGTGGTGGTCGAGCACGATGCTGCGGGTACCGGTGAACCGGAAGCCGAGGGCGAACTCCCCCGCGGTCATCTCGGCCGTCACACCCTGGTCGAGGGCGACCCGGTACCGGTGCGGACCGTCGAGTTCGTCGTCGTGGTCGAAGCCGAGCGCGCGGGCGGCTCGGTCGACGTCGGGGGTGTCGAGCGGCGACGGCATGACCTGGAACACGCCGCGGTCCCCCATCCACGGCGACGGGATGTGGCTCGTCGCGAACGCCTGGATCGCCGGTCGGACCCGCCCGTCGGCGTCGGTGCGCGAGTGCTCCTGGTACGCGTAGGGCCAGCGGTTGCTCGACGCGTCGGTCATCGGCAGGCCGAAGACCCCGCCGTGCGGGATGCCGACGAGCGGCGCGTTGTTGCCGCGGGAGAACCGTGACGAAGCCTGCGTGCCGCGGGTCGTGCGGACGTGGTCGAGCGGCGTGACCGGTGCCGGCCGTGCCGGGGCGATCCGGACGTCGTCGAGCCAGCCGCGCAGGGCTGGACGCGCCCCGTCGGCGTCCGACGGCTGCGGGTCGGAGCCGAGCCGGGCCTCCAGTCGGTCGACGACCAGCCCCGCGAACGGCGTGAGGTCCACCGCGCGACGGTTCCACTGGTCGACCCACTGCTTGCGGGCTGCGTCCTGCGCCTCGGGCGTGAGCGCGTCGCCGTACTGGTCGCGGGTGTGTCCACCGTGCGCGGCCGCGTGCTCGCTCAGTCGCGTGCCATCGGTGAAGACGACGTCCACGGTGAAGGCCGTGGCGTCCCAGAAGTGCGGCAGGTCCGCCTCGGTGGGCTCGGCGGCGCCCTGCGGCAGCGTGCGTTCGGGGAACCAGACCCACGACAGTTCGTCGCCGGGTGCGACCACCCGGCCACCGCCCCCGGGGACGAGCGCCACGACGACACCGTCACCCGCGGGTCGTTCGACCAGCCACCCCTCCGATGATCCGAAGCCGACACCGTTCCGCGCCGCGACGGCCGTCGTCGGCCCACCGCTCCGTTGCAGTTCTCGCACGGGTCCAGCGTATTTGGTCCAGCGTCTGGACGAAAACGCTCGGCGTGTCAGCCCTTGTTCTGCCCGGGCGCGTTCTCCGAGTTGCGCGGACCCGCGTCCGCTGACGTGTCGGTCGTCGTGTCGGTCGTCGTGTCGGCTGCGCCGTCGGCTGGGTCGGCGCCGTCCTGCGGCTCCTGCACCGGGTTCGAGACCGGCGCGCTCGGCTCCGGACCGACGGAAGGCTCCTGGCTGGGCTCGGCGGGCTCGCTCGGCTGTTCAGCGGGCTCGGACGGCTGCTCGGCCGGCTCGGAGGGCTGCTGCTCAGCCGGCTCGCTCGGCTGCTGCTGCTCCTGGCTCGGCTGCTGCTCCTCGCTCGGCTGCTGCTCCTCGCTGGGCTGCTGCTCCGTCGGCGCTGTCGAGTTCGTGTCCGTCGGAGCCGGTGTGCCGTCGTCGTCGCCGTTCAGTGCGAACACTGCGACCCCGATGCCGACCAGCACCAGGACGACCACGACGATCGCCGTGATGATCGGCCCCTTGCGTCGCTTCTCGCGCTGCGCCGGGGCGTCACCGGAGCCCGGACGGACGGGCGGGGCCGCGGGTGGCACGCCGCCACCGCCGGTCGGACCGCCGGTGCCGCGCTGAGCACCGAGGACGGTGGTCGACACATCGTCCGCGGCGTTCGGCTGCTGGGCGTCCATGACGCGGGTCGCGTCGTCCGCGCCCGGCTGTCCACCCGGACGGGAGGCACCACTCGCCGGCATCACGCGGGTCGCGTCGTCCGCGTGCGCGGCCATCGGAGCTGTGGCTGCGGCGGCGGCACCGGCCGCGGCTGCTCCGGCTGCCGCGCCGGCACCGGCTGCCGTCAACGTGCCGGGACCACCGGGCAGGAGCTGCGTGGCGGGCCCGGGCTCGTCGCGGCCCAGGGCGCGGAGTCGTTCGGCTGCCTCCGCCGCGCTCGGGCGCTCGGACGGGTCCTGCGCGGTCATCACGTGCAGGAGCGTGCGCCAGGCCGTCGGCAGGTGCTGGTCGATCTCCGGGCTGCGGGTGAGTCGCGCGGTCGCGGACTCGATCGCGCTGCCCGGGAACGGTGTCCCGCCGGTCAAGCACTCGAGCAGCACCAGCCCGAGCGCGTAGACGTCGGCCTTGCCGGTGATCTCCTGCGCCAGGACCTGCTCCGGCGCGAGGTACGCGGCTGTTCCCATCACGGTGCCCGTCCCCGTCACGCGCGAGGCGTCACGGAGCAGGGCGATGCCGAAGTCGGCGAGCTTGACGTGGCTGCCGTCGCGCTCGAGCAGCACGTTGGCGGGCTTCACGTCGCGGTGGACGATGCCCTGGGCGTGCACGGCGCTCAGCCCGTCGGCCACCTGTGCGCCGACGCGGGCGGCGGTCGTGGGGTCGAGCGGTCCTTCGCGCAGCCGGGTGGCCAGGTCGCTGCCGGGCACGAGCTCCATGACGAGGTACGAGTCCCCGTCCTCGTCGTCGAGGGCGGCGTCGTACAGGGTGACGAGGGCCGGGCTGCGCAGTGTCGCGAGCGTCTGGATCTCCGACTCGGCGCGGGCGCGTTCACCGTGGTCGACCGGTCCGATGCGGAACACCTTGACGGCGACCTCGCGGCCGAGCTGCTCGTCGACCGCCCGGTACACGGACGCCATGCCACCGTGTCCGAGCGTGCCCGTGACGCGGTACCTGCCGCCGAAGACCCGTTCTTCCATGACGGGCAACCTACCGGTAGCGGCTGACGGCCCCGCTCATCCGTCGGGTCTCGGCGCTTGGTGAGCAGAAGGTGTCGAGTCCATTCGACTGACTCGACGTCTTCTGCTCACGAGATGTGCGCGAGGCTTCACTGCCGGTCGTCTCACGCCGCTCAGAGGGGAGTCGTTCAAGTTTTGGAGCAGTAACTGGAACCGGGAACGCGTCGGTTCAAGTCTTCTTGACGATGTCGCCGTCCGGGGTGGGCTCGGCGCCGTGGCGGAGCGCCGTCAGGTACAGCCGGTGCGCCGTGATCACGAGGGCGAGCCAGGCGAGCCCCAGCGCCCACGCCGCGAGGACATCGGTGAGCCAGTGGTGCCCGAGGAACACCCGCGAGGCCCCGACCGACAGCACGAACAGGGTCCCGACGACGATCGTCCACACCCGCGTGACGACCCGCGACTGCCGCAGGAGCAACAGGTACACGATCGTGCCCACGATCACCGTCGCGTTGAGGGTGTGGCCGGACGGGAACGACGGCGAGTGCTCGTACGGCGGCACCGCGTCGGAGAGCGGCGGACGCGCTCGACCGATGAGGTCCTTGCCCGCGATCGTCATCAGCAGCGAGCCGCCACTCGCCGCGACGAGCAGCACCAACGGGGTCCACGCCCGACGCTGGATGGTGAACCCGACCAGGAACCCGAGGGCGACGATGGGCATGCCGATCGTGCCCGCGATGTCGGTCCACCACGTGACCAGGCGATCCCCCACGGGCGACCGGAGGGTGAGTGCCCAGTCGAGCACCGGGCGGTCGAGCACGGCGACGTCGTCGGCTTCGCGGACGGCGTCGTAGACCTCGGAGGCGAGCCAGGTCGCGACGACGGCGATGCCGATCCCGACGGCCAGCGTGAGCAGCAGGAGCGGCATCGCGCCGTACCGGTGGCCGAGCGTGGTCCACCCCTGCGCGGTCGCCCGGCCCGCGCGGGTGCGCCAGCGGGTGAGGTCGACCTCGCCGACGGTGCGGTCGGCGGCGTCCCCGCGTTCGGTGTCCATCCGTCCAGCCTGCCCGAAGCGCCCGGGAACCGCCGAGGCCGCGACTACTGCCTGCTCGCCCGGCGAGACCGCTGGAGGATGACGAGCCCGATGGTCACACCGACCGCGGTCATGAACGGGGTCATGAACCACGCGATGACGATCGGGACGGCCCGCTCCGCCGGCGCCTCGACGTGGAGCATCAACGACAGGGCGACGATCGGCAACGCGATCGTGGCCACCCAGCAGACCACCACCAGCACCGTGAGCAGTACGGCGGCACCCCGGTGGTCTGACCTTCGGTACGGAGTCGTCACGACACCATGCAACCAGGTACCGGTCAGTCCTTCGCCTCGGAGTACGCCCCCACCACCGCGACCGACAGCGGGAACGTCACCGGGAAGTCCTGGAACAACAGCCGACCGGCGTCGACCGCGGCCTCGCGGATCTGCGTCGCCACCCACTCGGCGTGCTCCTCCGGCGCGTGCACCACGATCTCGTCGTGCACGAAGAACACCAGGTGCGGCCCGTCCGTAACCGCCCCGGGGAACCGAGCGGTGAGCCGGGAGCGCAACGACCCCATCCACGCGAGCGCCCACTCGGCCGCGGTCCCCTGCACCACGAAGTTCCGGGTGAACCTCCCCCAGCTCCGCGCCCGGGACTCGACGGCACGCTGCATCGCCGGCGTCCCCTCGACCGTGTAGGCCTGGTTCCTGGCCTCGAACCACGACGACTCCGGAACGGGTGACGTCCGACCGAGCAACGTCGTGACGGCTTCGCCCCGCTCCCCCGCGCGTGCGGCGCGTTCGACCAGGTCGAGCGCACGCGGGAACGCCCGCACCAGGCGCGGGACGAGCCGACCACCCTCGCCCTGAGTGGCGCCGTACATCGCGCCCAGCATGGCCACCTTCGCCTGCTGCCGGGTCTCGACTGCGCCCGAGGCCACGACGCCGTCGTACAGGTCGCGTCCGTCGCCCGCGGAGGCCATCGCCCGGTCGCCGGCCATCGCGGCGAGCACGCGCGGTTCCAGCTGCGCAGCGTCGGCCACGACGAGCTTCCAGCCCGGGTCGGCGATGACGGCCCCGCGGATGCCCTTCGGCAGCTGCATCGCTCCCCCGCCGTCGGCTGCCCAGCGCCCGGTGACGACGCCGCCGACCACGTACTTCGGGTGGAACCGGCCGTCGCGCACCCAGTCGTCGAGCCACGTCCAACCGTTCGCCGTCAGGAGCCGCGCGAGTCGCTTGTACTCGAGCAGCGGTTCGATGACGGGGTGCTCGATCTCCTGCAGCTCCCACTTGCGGGTGCTCGTCACCATGAGCCCGGCACGGCGCAACGACCGCAGGACGTCGGCCGGCGAGTCCGGGTTGAGCGTCGGGTCGTCGAGGCGCTCGCGGACGACGGTGGCGATCTCCTCGAGCCGGCGCGGCCGCACGCCGTACGGGACGCGCGGTCCGAGCGTCTCCTCGAGCAGTCGCTCGTGCACGTCGGCACGCCACGGCAGCCCCGCGTGCAGCATCTCCGCTGCGACGAGGGCTCCGGCGGACTCGGCCGTCGTCAGCAGGCGGAGGGCACCGGGCGACGTCGACCCCGCGACCGCCGCGAGCTGGGCCCGGAACTCGGCGACCGGGTCGACGTCGTCGTCCGGCACCGACGCGGTGAACAGGGCGTCGTCGAAGAGCTGGGCCTGCGTCGGCCGGACGACCCGGGCCTCCGCCACCGGAGCGTCGAGCGCGTCCGCCGGTGCCGCCGCGAGTGCGGAGCCACGCGCGGCCAGCGCTGCGCGGAGGATCCGTCGGCACAACCGCAGGTCGACGCAGCGCCCCACGCGTCCGCCGGCGCCGAGCACGGCCGGGTACCAGCGCGCGGTGTCGTCCCACACCCAGCGCACGCCCGAGGCATCGTGCGCCGCGACGAAGGCCGGCAGGCCCGACTCGTCCACGCGCATCGGCTCACCGTCAGCGGTCCCCGAGTCGGTCAGGGGCGTCGCGAGGACGCCGCCGTCGACGCGGCGGAGGACGAGGTGCACGGAACGATCATGCCGTGCCCCACCGTCACCGGCTGACGGGGTGACGGTTCAGGCGCGCTTCGGACCGCCGGGGCGCACGGCTGCGGTGTCGGCCACGTCGATGCGGACGTCGCCGTCCTCGGCCCGGGACACCTCGACCCGGGGGTCGGCGTCGTGCGCGTCGGACCCGGACATGCGTCGGAAGGTGTCCTGGCGTCGTTCCTCGAACGTCATGTCCACGCCGTCGTCGAGGTGGTCGTGGTCGGGCTTCGTCATGCGCTGCACGGTACGCGCTGACTGCTGCGCGCGATCAGACGACGGGTGCGGTGCCGGTCCGTTCGGTCCAGTGCGCGCCCGCCGCCCACCGGTCGAGCACCGCACGGGGCAGGCGACCGGACGCGTTCGAGGCCCGAGCCGTGGTCAGCGGCACACCGAACACGAACTTCGCCACGCCCTCGTCACCCTCGGCGCCGTCGTGCGGGCCAGGTGGCGCGAGCCGGAACCGTCGGGCGAAGCGCACCAGGTTCGCGTCGGGACCGAGCACCGTGGCCAGACCGGGATCGAGGATCCACGAGCGGCACTGCCACCGGTCGGCGGCGAGCGCCGGTACGAGGGCGCGCAGGACCTCCGGCGCGCGGGCGAAGGACCGGTCGCAGGTGTCCGGATCGAGCGGCCCGGTCTCCGGGACGTGGACGCCCCAGGCCGGCTGGCCGTCGGGCAGGTGGTCGCCGAGTTCGTACTGGAGGCGCCCCACGGCCACCACGCGACCGGTCGCCACCGCGACGAGCCAGTCCGCCCCCGTGCCACGCAGACCGTACCGGTCGAGTTTGCGGTCGACGTCCGCCACGGACGCCTCGGCGAGGCTGCGCGGGAGCCCCCGCGCCTCGAGCGCCGCGGCGTTGCCGGGCACGGCCGCGCGGAGCGCGGCGACCAGCAGGGCGTCCCGCTGGGCGGGCTCCGCGTCGGCCACGGTGGCGGCCAGTGCGGCCGCCACCGTGGCGGAGTCGTCCGGCGACCCCACGGCGGCGGCGAGGACCGCGACGGACGCGGGACGGGCCTCCTGGCCGGGGGTGTCGGCGGTCACTTCAGACCGGACGAGGCGAGCCCGTCCATCACCCGCCGCTGCAGGACGATGAACATGATGAGCACCGGGGCCATGGCCATCAGGCTCGCGGCCATGAGCACCGGGTAGTCGATCGTCCGGTCGCTCGACAGCGTCGCGAGTCCTGCGGCGAGGGGCATGTCCTCGGCATGAGTCGAGACGACGAGCGGCCAGAGCAGCTCGTTCCACGACCACAGCACCGTCGTGATCGCGAGCACGCTGATCGAGGGACGGGCGAGCGGCAGCATGATCCGCCAGAACGTCTGGAACGGGTTCGCGCCGTCCATGCGCGCAGCCTCTTCGAGCTCGGGCGGCATGTTCAGGAACGCCGTCCGCATCAGGAAGGTGCCGAACGCGCTGAACAGGCCCGGCGCGACGATCCCCATCAGGGTGTCGAGCCATCCGAGCCCCTGCACGATCTGGTACTGCGAGATCAGGTAGACCTGCGACGGCACGAGCAGGATCGACAGCACGATCGCGAGCAGGATCGCCCGGCCGCGGAACCGCATGCGGGCGAAGGCGTAGCCGGCGAGCGTGCAGAGCACGATCTGCGCGAGGGTGCGGATGATCGTGACGTACACGGACGTGCCGAGCTGGCTGAGGAACGGCAGACGCTCGAACACCTGCGCGTAGTTCTGCCACTGCAGCTCCCCCGGCCAGAACGTCGGGGTGACGGACTGCACCTGGGCGTTCGTGGACAGCGACATGATGATCTGCCAGACGAACGGGAACGCCATCGCGAAGCCGCCGACGCCGAGGACGACGTGGATCCACCAGTGACTGCCGCCGCGACGACCGGGCCGACGTGCTGCCCGTGGCGGTGTGACGGTTGCGGTCATGCCTGCACCCACTTCCGTTGGACACGGAACTGCACGAGCGTGACGATGCCGATGAGCAGGAAGATCACCATGGCGATCGCGGCCGCGAAGCCCTTGTCGTTGTCGATGAACCCGGCGCTGTAGAAGTAGAAGACGAGCGACATCGTCTTCGGGATCACCGGGTTGGTGCTGCCGAGGATGGCGTAGAGCAGGTCGAACAGCTGGAAGCTCGAGATCGTCGTGACGATGACCACGAAGAAGATGCTCGGGCTGAGCAGCGGGACCGTGACGGAGCGGAACTGCCGCCAGCGGCTCGCGCCGTCGAGCTCGGCCGCCTCGTACAGCTCCGGTGGGATGTCCTTGAGGCCTGCGCCGAGGATGATCATCGAGAACCCGAGGGACGACCACAGGCCGACGAAGCTCACCGCGACGAGCGCGAACCCGGGCGTCGAGATCCAGTACGGACCGTCGATGCCGAACAGTCCGATGAACCAGTTCACGATGCCGTAGTCGCCGTTGAACATGATCCGCCAGACGAGGGCGATCGCGGCCGGCATGGCGACGTAGGGCAGGAAGAAGAGCACCCGGTAGAACTGCGCGAACCGCAGGCCCGGGGTGTTCAGCAGGCTGGCGAGCCACACCGCGATCGGGATGCCGGCCAGCACGATGACCGTGTAGACGATCGTGTTGAGCAGCGACTGGTACAGCTGCGGGTCACCGGCGAGCCGGACGTAGTTCGCGACGCCGCTGAACGTCGCACCGCCGAACACGCCCCAGCTGGTGAAGGAGTACCCGAACGTCTGGATGATCGGCCAGATGTAGAACGTGCCGACGCCGATGAGCAGCGGCAGGACGAACAGCCACGGCCACCAGCCGTCGGTCCGTCGGGCGGCGCGCTTGCCGCCGGCCGTCGGGCCGGGGGCGCCCCGCCCGGACGAACGCGTCGTCCGGGCGGGGGTGGAGGCGGCCTGCGGCCGCTCGGTGTTGATCGTCATCGGCTCGGGACTCACTGTTCCTTGACGAGGGCGGCGTCCATCTTCTGCGCGAGCTGCTTCGCGACGTCCTCGACCGGGGTCGAACCGTCGAAGGCGTTCGGCAGGAGGTTGGTCTCGAGGGTGTTCCACGCGGCGGTGTTCTTCGACACCGGCAGGGGCTTGGCGTAGTCGACGGCGTCGAGGAACACCTGCAGGTCGGCGTCCGGCATCGTCTTCGTGAAGGCGGACTGCGTGCCCTCGTAGGCGGGGATGACGGCGCCCATGTCGCCCTGCTGCTGCTGGGCGGTCTTGCCGGCGAGGTAGACCTGGAGCGCCTGCGCCGCGGCCTTGTTCTTGCTCGCCTCGGACACGACGTTCGAGACACCGTGGATGACGGTCGCCTGCTCCTTGCCCTTCGGCAGGGGGAACACGGCGATGTCCTTCTCCATCGCGGTGCCGGTCAGGGCCGAGCGGAACCAGCTGCCGCCCTGGTACATCGCGAGCTTGCCCGACGTGAACCACTGGTCGGCGGTGGTGTCGGTGAGCTGCTTCATCGACGGCGAAGCGCCCGAGTCGATCAGGTCGGTCCAGAACTGCAGGCCCGCTTCCGATGCCTTCGAGGCGTACTCGGACTTCGTGCCGTCCGCGTTCACGACCGATCCCCCGGCCTGGAAGATCGTGTCGTAGTAGGTCGTCTGGCCGTCCATGCCGCCAGCCGCGCCGTACGCGCCGTCGGCCTCGAGCTTCTTGCTGAGCTCGGCGCCGGTCTTCTGGAAGTCGTCCCAGGTCCAGTCCTTCGACGGCAGGTCCATGCCGGCCTTCTCGAACAGGGCCTTGTTGACCCAGACGCCGATGGTGTCGAAGTCCTTCGGCACGCCGTACTGGGTGTCGTCGTACGTGTACAGGTCGTTCAGCGCGCTCGAGTACTTCGCGGGGTCGATGTCGCCGGCCTTGACCTCGCCGGTGATCGGCGCGAGCTTGCCGTTGGCCGCGTACAGCTGGAAGTTGGGGCCGTTCATCCAGAACAGGTCGGGCAGCGTGTTGCTCGAGCCCTGGGTCTGCAGCTTCGTCCAGTAGTTGGCGAACGGCGTGACGTCGACGCTGACCTTGATGTCCGGGTACTCCTCGTTGAAGCCCTTGAGGTTGGCCTTGATCGCCTTGACCTGGTTCTCGTCCCAGACGGCGTACGTCAGGTTCGCCTTGGTGTCCTTCGCGGCGGCGGTGTAGTCGCCGCCGGAGCTCGACGCCCCGGAGGACGTGGAGCACCCGGCGAGGAGTGCGGCCGCGCCGAGGGCGGCGACGGCGCCGACGAGGATCCGGCGGACGCCGGTTCCTCGGGCGGGGATGTGTGCGGTCATCGGGAGGTCCTTTCGCACGGCCGTCAGGAACCGACGGTCTGGGCGGGGTGGGTGGGGTGCGGAGCGGGTCGTGTGGAGGGTGTGGCGGGCCGGCTGAAGTGCGCGATCGTCTCGGCCGGCAGCGGCGGGACGTCGATGGGGACGGAACCGGTGCGCAGCGAACGGGTCGCCAGGGCACCGGCGGCGACCGCGGCGCGCGCCGCGATCGGGGACAGCTCCGTCGGTTCGCCGAGGGCGACGGACCGCAGGAACTCGGTCATGGTGATCAGGTCGGCGTCGGCGTGGCCGTCCTCGACGCCGTCGATCGGGTACTCGCGGTCCCCCGCGGTGTCCCAGCCACGACGGTGCGTCCAGACCTTCACGACGCCACCGCCGGTGTCGCCGATGTTCTCGAGGCGGCCCTCGGTGCCGATGACCGTGTAGTTCCGCCAGTAGTCCGGGGTGAAGTGGCACTGCTCGTAGCTGGCCTGCACGCCGTTGTCGAGCGTCATCATCACCATCGAGACGTCCTCGACGTCGACGACCGGGTTCAGCCCGGTCTGGGCGAGCGGCGGCCAGTTGTCGTGGGAGAACCAGTCCCCCATCAGCTCGCCGCTGCGGTCCCGTCGGTCGGTGACGTCGCCGTAGACCGACAGCGACCCCATGCCCACGACGCGGCTGGTGTCCCCGCCGCCGAGTGCGTGGATGACGTCCAGGTCGTGGCTGGCCTTCTGCAGGAGCAGGGAGTTGACGTTCGCGCGGTCGGCGTGCCAGTCCTTGAAGTAGTAGTCCCCGCCGTTGCCGACGAAGTGGCGGCACCAGACGGCCTTGACCTCGCCGATCTCGCCGCGGTCGACGATCTCGCGCATCAGGCGGACGACGGCCGCGTGGCGGAAGTTGTGGCCGACGTAGAGCGGGGTGCCCGTCTCGGCGGCGGCGTTGAGGACCGCGTCGGCGTCCTCGACCGTGATGGCGAGGGGCTTCTCGAGGTAGACGGCGATGCCCGCGCGGAGCAGGTCGATCGCGATCTCGGCGTGCGTCCAGTCCGGGGTGGTCACGATCGCGGCGTCGACCTGGTCGGTGAGGTCCCGGTGGTGCTCGACCACCAGCGCATCGGGGTACTCGGCCCGCCCGCGCTCGCGGCCCGCTGCGGTGACGTCCGCCACGGCGACGACCTGCGCCCGCAGTGCCGGGTCCGCGGCGACCGCTTCGGCGACGTGCCGTGCGATGGCGGACCGCTGGCCCATCCCGATCACCGCGACGCGGAGGATCCCGTTGTCAACGCCCATGCTCATCTCGCTCCCTTGCGTGATTGTGACGCCAATGATGCCGAATCGATCATGAATGCACAATAGGCGCTCACGGATCGCTCATGGGTCCACGACGGGAGGGTTTTACACGATCGAAACGTCGCGCCCCGGATCCGGGCGCTCGTCCGTCGGCTCAGTCGGCGACGACGAGCTCCACGCCGGCGCTGGCGAGGTCGGCTGCGAAGGCCGGCGGGACGGGCTGGTCGGTGACCAGGACGTCGATGCGGTCCAACGGGCAGATCCTGGCGAACGTCGACCGCTCGATCTTGGTCGAGTCGGCGACCACGATGACCCGTCGGCCGACCGAGGCGAAGTGCCGGCTGACCTCGGCCTCGCCCTCGTGCATGGTCGTGGCGCCGTACTGCCCGGTGAGCCCGTCCACCCCGAGGACCACGAGGTCGAGCGCGAACTCGTCGAGGGTGTCGCGGACGAGCGGGCCGACGAGCTCGTACGACTGCCGCCGCGCCACCCCGCCGGTGACCACGATCTTGACGTTGGCGCGGACGGACAGCTCGTACCCGACGTTGAGCGCGTTCGTCACGATGGTGATCCCGAACTCACCGTCGGCACGGATGAACCGCTCGCTCTTGCCGAGTTCTCGCGCGACCTCGGTCGTGGTGGTCCCACCGTTCAGCCCGACGGTCTCGCCCGGCTGCACCAGTCGCGCGGCGGCACGGGCGATGGCGGTCTTCGCCTCGGCCTGGCGCGCGATCTTGTACTGCAGGGGCAGTTCGTAGCCGGCCCCGAGCGCCGCGGCTCCGCCGTGCGTGCGCGTGACGAGCCGCTGGTCGGCGAGCGTCGTGAGGTCGCGTCGAGCCGTGGCGGCCGAGATCCCCAGCAGCTCGCCGATCTCGGCGATCGACACGTTGCCGCGTTCGCTCACCAGTTCGAGCAGGGCGTTCAGCCGCTGTTGGGGGGTCATGACGGCCATCCTACGGTGCCATCGCGACTGCTCGGTGATCGGAATTGACGCTTTGGTCTTCCATCGCGCACGATCGCTCGCTACGCTTCCTGATCATCGATCACCCGGATCGAACCGGACCGGAAGGCTCCCATGACCGACACCTTCGTGAGCGCCGAACTGGCCTCCCAGCCGGAGACCTGGCGCGCCGCCGCAGCACTCCTGCCGACCTTCTCGGACGCGCTCCCCCAGCCCGGTGAACGCGTCGCCGTCATCGGCTGCGGCACGAGCTGGTTCATCGCGATGAGCTACGCCGTCGCCCGTGAGCAGGCCGGCCTCGGGGTCACCGACGCCTTCGCCGGCTCCGAGTACCCCGCATCGCGCGAGTACGACCGTGTGCTCACCATCAGCCGCTCGGGCACCACGACCGAGATCGTCGACCTGCTGCAGGCCCTGCCGTCGCAGCGCACCGTCCTGATCACGGCCGTCGCGGACAGTCCCGCCGCGGCCGTCGCCGACGACGTGGTCGCACTGCCCTTCGCCGACGAGCGCTCCGTCGTGCAGACGCGGTTCGCCACCACGGCGCTCGCCCTGCTGCGCGCGTCGATCGGCGACGACGTCGAGGCCCTCGCCGCCCAGGCCGAGATCGCGCTGACCCTGCCGATCGACGACCTGCTCGACGCCGAGCAGGTCTCCTTCGTGGGCCGCGGTGCCGCCGTCGGCCTGACGTTCGAGGCCGCACTCAAGACGCGGGAGGCCGCGCAGTTCTGGGCCGAGTCCTACCCGGCGATGGACTACCGGCACGGGCCGATCGCCATCGCGCAGCCCGGCCGGCTCGTCTGGTCGCTCGGTGCCGCACCGCAGGGGCTGGCTGACGAGGTCGCCGCCACCGGTGCGCGCTTCGTGCAGCACGACCTCGACCCGATCGCCGGCCTCGTCGTCGTGCACCGGTTCGCCGTCGCCCTGGCCGAGGGTCGTGGGCTGGACCCGGACAACCCCCGTTCGCTGACGCGGTCGGTCATCCTCACCTGATGGCGGGCGCAGGCGCGGTGCTCGGGGTCGACGTCGGCGGCACGGGCACCAAGGCCCGGCTGACCGACGCCGACGGACTCGTCCTGGACGAGACCCGGGTCCCGACGCCCCGCGACGATCCGTCGGGGCTCCGACTGGCGGTGGCCGTCGCCGACCTTGCAGTGCGGGCGCTCGACCGCGGTCGGCTCGACGCCGTCGGGCTCGTCACGCCGGGTGTCGTCGACGAAGCCGCCGGCACCGTCGTCCTCGCGGTGAACCTCGGGTGGCGGGACGTGCCGGTCCGCGACCTCGTGCGGGCCGAGCTCGTCCGACGCGGTGTCGACGTTCCGATCGCCTTCGGCCACGACGTCCGCGCCGGTGCCCTCGCCGAGACCCACACCGGTGACACGGCGCTGTCCCGCGGATCGGTCGCGTTCGTACCCGTCGGCACCGGCCTGGCCAGCGCGCTGGTCTTCGACGGCCAGGTCGTGTCCGGGGGCGGATGGGCGGGGGAGATCGGCCAGGTGCTGATCCCGTCCGGACCGCACGCTGGGCGCCGGGTCGAGGAGATCGCATCGGCCGGGGGAGTCGCACGCCGCTCCGGGTCGGCATCAGCGCACGCAGCCATGCTCCGGGTGCGCGACGGCGACCCCGTGGCGACCGCCGTCTGGGACGACTGCGTCGCCGTGCTCGCGGACGCCCTCGCCTGGACGACCGCGGTCGCCGGCTGCCACACCGTCATCGTCGGCGGGGGACTCGCCGAGTCCGGCCCACTGCTGTTCGGGCCGCTCCGCGCGGCGGTTGCCGAGCGGCTCGTCGGGGTCCGCGCACCGGAGATCCTGCCGGCCGCCCACGGCGACGCCGCCGGAGCCATCGGCGCAGGTCTGCTCGCACGGCGGGTGCTCGAGAACGGGGTGCTGCTGTGACCACGCTCGTCCGTGCGCCACGCATCGTGACCGCCGCCCACGACCTGCACGACGGGTGGCTCGTCCTCGGCGACGACGCCACCGTGCTCGCGGTCGGTGCCGGCACACCGCCGCGCGCGGACTCCGCGGTCACCGTCGAGGGCACCGTCGTGCCGGGCTTCGTCGACCTGCACGCCCACGGCGCACTCGGCCACGACTTCGCGACGTGTTCCGCAGCGGACGCCCGAGCGGCGGCCGCGCACCACCGGTCACGGGGGACCACGACCCTCGTCGCCTCGATCGCGACCGGGCGTCCCGACGACACCGTCGCAGCCCTCACGCGCCTGCGACCGCTCACCTCGGACGGCACGCTGGCGGGCCTGCACCTCGAAGGGCCGTGGTTGTCCCCGGCCCGCCGCGGAGCCCACCGGGTGGACCTGCTCCACGCGCCGGACCCGCTCGAGGTCGACGCGTACCTGGCGGCCGCCGACGGCGCGCTGCGGGTCGTGACACTCGCCCCCGAGCTCCCCGGCGCCCTCGACACCGTGGCGCGGTTCGTCGCCGCCGGGGTCGTCGTGGCGATCGGGCACACCGACGCCACCGCCGAGCAGACCCGCCGCGCGATCGACGCCGGTGCCACGCTCGTCACGCACCTGTTCAACGGCATGCCACCGCTGCACCACCGCACGCCGGGGCCGGTCGGGGTCGCCCTGACCGACGACCGCGTCCTGCTCGAGTGCATCGTCGACGGACACCACCTCGACCCGACCACGATCGGGCTCGTCCAGCGGAGTGCACCGGGCCGCCTGGTGCTCGTGTCCGATGCGATGTCGGCGACGGGCTGCCCCGACGGCGACCACACCATCGCCGGGTCCGCGGTCTCGGTCCGCGGCGGTGTCGCGATGCTCGCCGACGGGTCGTCGTTGGCGGGCAGCACGATCACCGTCGCCGACGCGGTCCGTGGGCTGCTGACGAGCGGGGTCGCGGTGCCCGAGGTCGTCGCCGCCTCTGCCACACGTGCGGCTCGGCTGCTCGGTCGGCCGGCGCCGCTCACGGTCGGCGCACCCGCCGATCTCCTCGTGCTCGACCCCGACACCGGTGCGGTGCGGAACCCCCTGCGGACGGCGGTGGTCTCGTGATCGTCGTCGTCACCCCGAACCCGGCCGTCGACGTCACGTACCGGGTCGCCGAACAGCGCATCGGCGAGACCCAGCGGGTCCTCGACGTCGCACGGCACCCGGGTGGCAAGGGCCTGAACGTCGGTCGGGTCCTGGCGGCGACGGGTGTCGCGACGCACGCCGTCCTGCCCCTCGGGGAGACGCCCGGCCGCTGGGTGTCGGACGCGCTCGACGACCTCGGCCTCGGCCACACCGACGTCGTGGTGTCCGGCACGACCCGCACGACCGTCACCGTGGTCGACGACGTCGCCCACCCGACGATGTTCGGTGAGCCCGGCCCGGTGCTCACCGGCACCGAGTGGGACGCCGTCGCCGCAGCGGTCGACGGACTGCTCGGCCGCGCCGACGCCACCGGCCTCGTGGTGTCCGGTTCGCTGCCCGGCGGTGCCGCACCCGACGTCGTCGCGCGCTGGGTCGCCACGGCCCACGAGCACGGCGTCCTGAGCGTCGTGGACTGCTCCGGTGCCGCACTGCTGGCGGCGGCGAGCGCCGGTGCCATCGTCTGCAAGCCCAACCGCGAAGAGCTGCTCGAGGCCACGGGCGCCGCGGACGAACGCACCGCCGCCCTCCGGCTGCTGGAACGCGGTGCGGGCGTCGTCGTGGTCTCCCGCGGTGCGCACGGCATCGCCGCCCACACCACGGACCACGTGCTCGAGGTCCCAGCGGTGCCCGGCGTCTCGGGCAACCCGACCGGGGCGGGCGACGCAGCGACCGCCGGTCTGGTCGGTGCCCTGGTCCGCTCGGGTCACCAGCAGGGCACCGGTGCCCCGTTCACCGACGACACCCTGCTCCGAGCGCTCCGGTCCGCCGCCGCCCACGGCGCCGCCGCCGTCCTGCGCCCGGTGGCCGGCGAGGTCGACCCCGCCGACGTCCACCGCTTCCTGACCCACCCCGACCGAACGAGGACCCCAGCATGATCACCGACCTCGCCCTGACGGGCCTGCTCGACACCGCCCGCACGGCACACCGCGGCGTGGGCGCGTTCAACGTCGTGCTGCTCGAGCACGCCGAGGCCATCGTCACCGGGGCCGAGCGGGCCGGACTGCCCGTCATCCTGCAGATCAGCGAGAACTGCGTCCGGTACCACGGCGGTCTCGCACCGATCACGACCGCGACCCAGGCGATCGCCCGGGCCGCCGACGTCGACGTCCTGGTCCACCTCGACCACATCGAGGACCCGGACCTCGTCGCCGCCGGCATCGACCTGGGCGTCGACTCCGTCATGTACGACGGCTCGCACCTGGACTTCGCGGCGAACGTCGCCGCCACCCTTGACCTCGCGGTCCGGTGTCACGCCGCCGGCGTCGCCATCGAGGCCGAGCTCGGCGAGGTGGGCGGCAAGGACGGCGTGCACGCTCCGGGTGTCCGCACCGACCCCACCGATGCCGCCGCGTTCGTGGCCGACACCGGGGTGGACGCCCTGGCCGTCGCCGTCGGGACCTCGCACGCGATGCAGACCCGCGAAGCCTCGGTCGACCGCGACCTGGTGGAACGCCTGCATGTCGCGGTGCCGGTCCCGTTGGTCCTGCACGGCTCATCGGGGCTGTCCGACGACGAACTGCGCGGGGCGGTGCGCGCCGGCATGACGAAGATCAACATCTCGACGCACCTGAACGGCCTGTTCACCCGTGCCTTGCGCACCGTGCTCGACGAGCGCCCCGATCTGGTCGACCCGCGGAAGTACGTGTCGGCGGGGCGCGAGGCGATCTCCACCGAGACCGCACGACTGCTGACCCTCCTGCACGGCTGAGCGGAAGCAGCGACAGCGCGAGCAGCGCCTGCAGCGACAGGGAGCCCGTTCAGCAGAGCGGGACGTTCACCGCGAGCCCGCCCATCGCGGTCTCCTTGTACTTCGACGACATGTCCGCCCCGGTCTGCCGCATCGTCTCGACGACCTGGTCGAGTGACACGTGGTGCACGCCGTCCCCGCGCAGGGCCATCCGTGCGGCGTTGATCGCCTTGTTCGCCGCGATCGCGTTCCGCTCGATGCACGGGATCTGCACCAGGCCGCCGATGGGGTCGCACGTCAGGCCGAGGTTGTGCTCCATGGCGATCTCGGCAGCGTTCTCGACCTGTTCCGGTGTGCCCCCGAGGACCTCGGCGAGCCCGGCGGCCGCCATCGAGGCAGCGGATCCGACCTCACCCTGGCACCCGACCTCGGCCCCGGAGATCGACGCACGCTCCTTGTAGATCGAGCCGATGGCGCCCGCGGTGAGCAGGAACCGCACCACGGCGTCGTCCCGGTCGGCGGCGGTGATCGCGGGGACGTACGTCAGCGCGTAGTACAGGACCGCGGGGATGATGCCGGCGGCACCGTTGGTGGGTGCGGTGACGACCCGGCCACCGGTGGCGTTCTCCTCGTTCACCGCCATGGCGACGAGGTTCACCCACTCCATGGCGAACAGCGGGTCGTGGTCGGGGTCCTCGCGGGTGAGCTGCTCGTGCCAGGTGCTGGCGCGGCGGCGGACGTCCAGGCCGCCGGGCAGGCAGCCGTCCCGTCGGACGGAGCGCTCGACGCACGAGTCCATGACGGCGTGGATGCCGAGCAGTCCGGTGCGGACGTCGGCGTCGGTCCGGGTGACCGACTCGTTGGCGAGCGCCACTCCGCTGATCGGCAGACCGGCGGCAGCGCAGGCGGCCAGCAGCTCGGCGCCGCTCGAGAACGGGTACGGGACACGGTCGTCGACCGGGATCGCCGCCCCCGCGACCACGGCACCGTCGTCCACGGCACCGCCGTCCTCGCCGTCGCCGTCGCCGTCGCCGTCGCGAGCGATGAAGCCGCCGCCGATCGAGTAGTACGTCTCGTCGGCCAGGTCGGCACCGGCTCCGTCACGGGCTCGCAGCCGCATGGCGTTCGGGTGCCGGGGCAGCATGGTCAGGGGGTGCAGCACGATGTCGGCGAGCCGGAACGGCACGGTCGCCCCACCGTCGAGCCGGAGCAGGCCGTCGCGTTCGAGGGTGTCGAGCGCCGCGGACATCGCGTCCGGGTCGACGGTCTCGGGGTGGGACCCCATCAGGCCGGCGACCACGGCGCCGAGGGTGCCGTGGCCCTGTCCCGTCGACGCCAGTGAGCCGTACAGGTCGACGGTGACGGAGGCGACGGGCAGCCCGGCGACCAGGGACGCGAACTCGGCGCCGGCCCGCATCGGTCCGACGGTGTGCGAGCTCGAGGGACCGACACCCACGCTGAACAGATCGAAGACGGAGACCGGCACGCCGCCACACTAACCCGTCCGGACGGACCGGGTCTTGGGCTGGCCGCGCCGAGTCTCGGGCTGAGCGACAGATCACGGGCTCACGAGCGCGAGAACTGTCGCTCACCGCGAAACTCGGCCTCCAGGATCAGCGCCGGGTGTTGCCCTCCGCCGGCACCACGAACCACAGGACGACGTAGGCGATCCACAGCGGCCCGGGGAACAGGCTCAGGATCACCCAGCCGATGCGGACGAGGGTGCGGGACAAGCCGAAGCGATCGGCGAGGCCGGCGCAGACACCGGCGAGGATGCGGCCGTTGCGGGGACGGGAGAGTGTGCTCATGGGGACGACGCTACGCACCGGCGACGAGCGAGGGCATCCGGGCAGTACCCCGGATCACGGTGGGGACAACCCCCGAACGACCCCCGAACGACCCCTGAACGACCCCCGACGCCGGGCCCCCGACGCCTGATGCCCGACGCCCGTCAGGGGATCAGCACGATCTTCCCGCGGGTGTGCCGCTGCTCCAGCTGCTCGTAGGCGTCCTGCACCCGGTCGAGCGGGTAGGTCGCCGCGATCGGCACCTCGACCTCGCCGTTCGCCACCTGCATCGCCAGGGCGCCGAGGATCTCCGGGTCGGCCGTGTCCGCACTGCCGGAGGCCTTCGCACCGACCTCGGCGGCAGCCTCGAACGCGATGATCGTCTCGATGCGGTCGACCGGCACGCCCAGGGCGATCCCCAGGTGCACGTACTCCGGACCGTACGTGTCGATGACGGCGTCGATGCCGTTGGTGGCGAGCTCGGTGATGCGCTCCTGCAGGCCCTCGCCGTAGGCAACGGGCCGTGCACGCATCGACCGGAGCCACTCGTGGTTCGCCTCGGACGCGATCGCGATCACGTCGATGCCCTCGTTCGTCAGCAGCTGCGTGACGAACCCGCCGACACCACCGGCGGCACCGGACACGACGACGGTCTCGCCGGGTCGTGGGTCGACGGCACGGACGGCTGCGGCAGCGGTCGTGGCGACGATGTCGAGCCCGCCGGCGACGGTCCAGTCGAGCAGCCGCGGCTTCTGCACGACCTGTTCGGCCGGCACCGAGACGTACTCGGCCTGGCTCGCGCGGTCCCACGACCACCCGAGGACCTCTTCGCCCTCGTCGACGCCGTCGACGCCCTCGCCGACGGCCACGACGATGCCGGCGAAGTCGGTGCCCTGACCGGACGGCAGCGCGTCGGAGGACCCGCCGTCGAACAACCCCTGGCGGATCGCCGACTCGCCCGGGTTGATGCCGGCGGCGCGGACCCGGACGAGCACCCGACCGGCAGTGGCCTCGGGGACGGGGACCTCGGCGACGTGCAGCACGGAGCGGTCACCCCACTCGTCGAAGCGGACGGCGCGCATGGTCTCCGGGATCTCAGTCATCGCGTCCGACGGTACCCCGAGCATGACGAACGGTCCGCGTGGACCGCTCCATCGGTACGACGGTGGGAGACTGGCCCCATGCCCATCCTCAACAAGGACATGCAGGTCTGCATGTCGCTCGCGGCCCGGCCGAGCAACATCGGCACCCGGTTCCACAACTTCCTGTACGACGAGCTCGGGCTCAACTTCCTGTACAAGGCGTTCACCACGACCGACCTGCCCGGCGCCGTGGCCGGCATCCGCGCCCTCGGCATCCGTGGCTGCTCGGTGTCGATGCCCTTCAAGGAGGCGATCATCCCGCTCGTCGACCACGTCGAGGAGTCCGCCGCCGCCATCCAGTCGGTGAACACGGTCGTGAACGACGACGGCGTGCTCACCGCATCGAACACCGACTACGAGGCGATCGCCGCGCTGCTCGGGTCGCACGACGTCGACACCGCGTCCCGGGTGCTGCTCCGCGGCTCCGGCGGCATGGCGAAGGCCGTGACCGCGGCGTTCCGCGGTGCCGGCTTCGACCGCCTGACGGTCGTCGCCCGCAACGAGCAGACCGGTACGGCGCTCGCGTCGCAGTACGGGTACGAGTGGATCGCCGAGGAGCGCGAGGCGGGGGAGTCCGACCTGGTGGTCAACGTCACGCCCCTCGGCATGCGGGGCGACCAGCAGGACGCGCTCGCCTTCGCGCAGGACCGGATCGAGGCGGCCCACACGGTCTTCGACGTGGTCGCGTTCCCGTCGGAGACCCCGCTGGTCCGTGCGGGACGGGACGCCGGCAAGCACGTCATCACCGGCGCCGAGGTCATCGCGCTGCAGGCAGCGCGCCAGTTCGAGCGCTACACGGGCGTCGCCCTGACGGACGACCAGGTGGCGCGCGCCAGCGAGTTCTCGCGCGCCG
The DNA here is from genome assembly GCF_004365375.1 of Curtobacterium sp. PhB25. Taxonomy (NCBI): domain Bacteria; kingdom Bacillati; phylum Actinomycetota; class Actinomycetes; order Micrococcales; family Microbacteriaceae; genus Curtobacterium; species Curtobacterium sp. PhB25. Next base: position 202,010 of record NZ_SODR01000003.1, read on the forward strand.
AGTAGTCGACGCGCCCACAGGGCGGACGGGAGGCACGGGGCCAGCTGGCACCGCGCCTCCCGTCCGCCTTTGTGGGAACGTCTCAGGCGTTCGTCGCGCGCCCGACGGCCACCCACCCGAGGCGGCGCAGCGTCTCGTGGTTCCGGACCCAGATGAGCGGCTGCATGAGGAAGTCGGGGACCCAGGCGCCGGGACCGGCGACGGCGTTCTCGACGATCGTCACCTTGCAGCCCTTGCGGTGCGGCTCCACGGTCAGCTCCACGCGGGCCTCACCGATCGGCCACCCCTTCGGCTGGATCACCATGCGGTGCGGCGGATCCCACACCAACGAGGTCGTGACGTCGTCGATGACGAGCGGCCAGGCACCGAAGGAGTGGTGCAGGTGCGTGCCGACCTGCGGCCAACCGGCCTCCTGCTTCCGCATGCGCGAGGCACCGACCACCCAGGTCGTGTAGAGCCAGCCGTCGCCGAGCACGTCGAAGACGTCCTCGGGAGCGCAGTGCAGGATGCGGACGTTCTTCGCCATGGTGATCAGCCTTCCGGGGTGAGGTCGACGTCGTCGGGCAGCCCGAAGGTGTGCCGGAGTGCGCTCTTCGCGGCACGCCAACCGGCCATGCCGTGCACGCCGGGGCCGGGCGCGGACGACTCGGAGCACAGGTACATGCCGCCGCCCATCCGCCACGGGTCGCTGGACAGCACCGGGCGCTTCACGAGCTGCCAGAAGCTCGCAGCACCGGCGGCGATGTCGCCGCCGACGTAGTTCGGGTTGTGGTCCGACATGTGCGCGGCCGTCCGGCTCGACGTGTGCAGGATCGTGTCGCGGAACCCCGGTGCGAACCGTTCGACCTGGCGCGTGATCGCCTCGGTCTGGTCGACGTCGGACCCCGCCGGCACGTGCGCGTAGGCCCAGAAGACGTGCTTGCCCTTCGGCGCCCGGGTCGGGTCGACGACGGTCGGCTCGGAACCGAGCACGTACGGCCGTTCGGCGTGCTGGCCGTGCGCGACCGAGCCCTCCGCCGCGGCAATCTCGGCTCGTGTCCCGCCGATGTGCACCGTGCCGGCCCGGCGCAGCGCCTCGTTCGTCCACGGCACCGGATCGGACAGCGCGAAGTCGACCTTCGCGGCCGCGTTGCCGAACCGGAACCGGCGGAGCGCACCGCGCTTCGGCGTGGGGATCTGCGAGCCGGCGATCCGCAGCATGCCGGGGACACTCGTGTCGAAGAGCACCGCCTTCGCCGGGGTGAGGTCACCGAGCGACCGGACCTCGTGCCCGGTGACGATCCGTCCGCCGTGCGCGACGAGGTCGTCGGCGAGCGCGTCGACGATCGCCTGGCTGCCGCCGATCGGCACGGGCCAGCCGCGTGCGTGTGCGTAGGCGCCGAGCGACAGCGCCGCGGCGGCCGTCGACAGCGAGGGCATGTGCTGGATGGAGTGCGCGGCGACGCCGGAGACCATCGCCGGGGCGGCGTCCTGGCGGAAGCGAGCGTTCCAGGCGCTGCTGCCCTGCTCGAGTGCGCGCAGGCCGAACCGCAGCACCGTGAGTGGGTGCCGCGGCACGTGCAGGAGGGCGTCTGTGGCGAAGTCGGCGACCTGGTCGGCAGCGCGGGCGAGCGGGCCCATCAGGTTCCGGAAGGCCGGGCCGTCCACACCGAGCTCGGTGGCCGTCCGCTCGAGGTCCTGGTACGCGATGCCCGCGCGACCCCCGTCGAGCGGGTGCCCGTACTGCACCTCGGGCAGACGGAGCTCGATGCGCTCCTCCATCCGGAACAGCCGGAAGAACTCGGACTGCAGGGCCATCGGGTGCACCGCCGAGCAGACGTCGTGCAGGAACCCCGGCAGGGTGAGCTCGGCGGTGCGCGCACCACCGCCGATCGTGTCGTTCCGTTCGACCACTTCGACGGACAGGCCCGCACGGGCGAGCGTCACCGCCGCCGCGAGTCCGTTCGGTCCGGCCCCGACGACCACCGCATCAACCATGGTCCGAGCCTAGGGACTCGTGTCTGCGCGTGGTCCCGGTCAGATGACCGAGGCTCCGGATGAGACAGCGATCCGCTTCCGGGCGATGACGGCGTCGATCCGTTGTGCTCCGGCGATGAAGGCCGCAGCATCGTGGTCGACGTACCCCGCGATCGCGACGATGTCATCGCGGATCCGTTCGAGCGGAGCCGCGTGGACGGGCTCGTGGTGCGCGAGACGGTTGCGGAACCGGCGGACGTCATCGAGGCGACGATGCAGTTGCTTTCGGCGCACCTGCCCCAGCCGGGGGAAGGCGTGCACGAGCCGCGGTTGCCACAGCGTCGTCTCGTAGCTCCACAACGGATCTCGCGGGACCCCAGCGTCCGTGAGCCCCACCCAGAACCCGAAGCTCGTGGCCGCGACGATCTGATCCGGTTCGGGGTCGCTCACGCCACGGCGGACGAGTGTCCGGGTGGCATCGGTCACCGCCCGGCGCTCTCGCTCCAGGAGCCGTACCGTTGGGTCGTTCCACCAGTCGTCCCGGCGGGATCGTCGGAGTTGGTCGTGGAGCGCGTTCCGGACGAACACTTCGAGGCACCCGACCGGCCCCCAGAACGCCGCCGCGATCTCACAGTTCCAGGCGTACAGCCGAGATCCGAGGTCGGCACGGCCGCCGTACCGAGCCGCGTACCGGTCGAACCGCGGCGCGCTGAGCAGACGCGGCAACTCCGGCAACGTGGCTGGATCGATCATCGCGCTCCCCCCGAACCGCCCTCTGGAACAGCAATCGCCCCAGGAGTCCGGCGGTGCCGAATGGTCCTGGGGCGTTACCCGATCAGCCTAGCGACGCCCGGGTGATATCTCAAGTACCGCTTCAGGGGCGAGCGACGTCGGGGTCAGCCGGGTCGGAGCCGTCCTCGTCGCCGTCGGCATCGTCGGGCTCGTCGGCGTCGACCGGGGTCGAGCCCACGGGGTGCTCGGCCAGCAACGTCGCGAAGTCCTCTTCGAGCATCTGCTGCAGGCGGTCGTCACGGCCGATCTCGTAGTCGTCGGCCGGACGCTGGGCCCAGCCGAGGCGCCCGACGACCGTGGTGCCGATGTCGTCCCAGGCTCGGGCGCGGGCGGCGAGCACGATGCCGTCAACGAAGTGCTGGTCGTCACGGCGCTTGTCGAGCATCGTCGCGAGTTGCTCGTACGTCGCCTCTCGCGTGCGCAGCTTGAGGTCGTCACCCCGGCGGTAGTCGTGCTGGTGCCGTGAACGGCCCTTCGACTTGCTCGACGTCGACCGGATCTCCCGCATGCGCGCGGCGTCGCCCCGCTGCTCCTCGGCCATGCGGTGGAGCTCCTCGCGCGCGGCCTCGGCGATCAACGCGTGGTCGAAGTACCCCTGGTCGCGCAGCGCGTTCGTGATGATCCGGTTGCCGACCGCGATCGTGACCGCGGCCTTCGCGATGAGGAACCCCTCGTCGACGGCCCGCTTCAGTTCGACCTGGCTGATGGGTCGATCGCGCACGTCGTGGTTGCGTCGTCCGAACAAGGCCATGCTCCGACGATACCGGCGTCCGGTGACCATCCGTCGGCAGGTGGACCCGGATCACGCCCTGGAGGGACGACACGCCCCGAGTGGTTCCGTAGCGTCGGGTGCATGGTCACGTACACGGAGTCCCCCCGCACCGGTCTCGGCACCGCGAGCCTCGTCCTCGGGATCTGCTCGCTGCTCGCCGGTTGGACGTTCGTCGCGCCGATCGTCGGGCTGTGCCTGGGCGTCGCGTCGCGCAGCCGGGAACCGCTCGCCCGTGGTCGCGCGGGCTGGGGGGTCTTCCTGAACCTCATCGCGCTCGCCGTCTGGATCCTGCTGCTCGTGCTGGCGGTCGTCGGCGGTGTGTTCGCGGTCTGGCAGGGCGCGACGCAGGGCTCCTGACGCACGCGCACGCGCATGCGCACGGGGGCGGCGGGGAGTCTCGCCTAGAGCAGCAGGCCGTAGACGGCGACGTCGGCGCGGACGGGCCCGAGCGGCAGCGCGCCCCGCAGAGTGCCCTCGAGGGCGAACCCGAGCCGTTCGGCGAGCGCGCGGCTGCGGACGTTGTCGACGCCGGTCCGGATCTCGAGCCGTGCGGTGCCGCGCGCCCGCGCGACCTCGACCAGCACGCCGGCGGCCCGCCCCGCGACACCGCGGCCCTCGTGTCCGGCGTCCACCCAGTAGCCGAGTGACGCCTGGCCCAGGTACGGGTCGAAGGTCAGCGACGCGACCCCGACGATGCGGTCGTCGGAGCGGATGACGCAGGGGAGCGCGCGGTCCATCGCGAACTGGCCGAGCAGCCGTTCGGTGTGCAGTCCGATGGTCTCGCGGTCCTGCGGATCCCACGCCCAGGGTTCGGCCGCCCGGAGCCGGTCGAGGTTCGCGCACACGAGTTCCAGCACCGGGTCGACCGTCGTCAGGTCGCGCAGCGTCAGCGTGTACCCGTCGCCGAGGTCCCGCCCGAATGCCGCCACCCGTCAGAGACTATGCACGCCGGGCGCTACTCGTACCGGAGCGCCTCGATCGGGTTCTGCCGTGCGGCGCGGCGCGCGGGGAGGGTGCCGGCGAGGAACGCGATGAACATCACGACGAGGATGATCGTCGCCACCGAACTCGGCGCGAACTGCATGATCTGCAGGCCCGGCAGGTCCTTGAGCACCGTGCCCGCGAGCACGTTCGAGATGCCCGTCCCGAGCAGGATCGCGACACCGGCTCCGATCGCGCTGCCGAGGAACCCGATGAAGACCGCCTCGAGCGAGAACAGCGTGTAGACCTTGCCGCCGCCCATGCCCATCGCCTTCATCAGGCCGATCTCGCGGGTGCGTTCCTGCACGCTCATCAGCAGCGTGTTGATGATGCCGAAGCCCGCTGCCACCAGGGCGATGACGGCGAAGGCGTTCAGGACCCCGACGATGCCGCTGATGACGGTCTGGAACTGGCCGAGCTGGTCCTGGATGGTCTGCCCGAGGAACCCGTCGTCCGACAGTGCCTTCTTGACCGTGGTCGCGGAGGCCCCGGAGTCGAGCGTCGCGGTGGCGCTGGCGTACGAGGTCGCGATCGAGTCCGGCTTGCCGATCTCCTGCGCGGCCTGCATCGCGTCGGTGAGCGCGGCGTTCGCCCCGGCTCCGCCGCCGAACAGCGATTCGTTCTGCACACCGACCACCGTCGCGGTGAGGGTGTGCTCCTTGCCCTGGTAGTCGTCCACCGCGAAGGTGAGTTCCTTGCCGACGGCGGCCTTCGCGCTGCCGAGTCCGAGGTTCTCCAGGTAGTTCGTCGGCAGGATCACCTGGTTCGCGTCGGTGTCGTCGTCGAGCTGCTTCCCGCTCGCCAGGTCGGCGTCGAGCTCACCCGCGTTGGCGGTCAGGGAGACGACGTACTTACCGTCGTCGCCGTGCTCGGCGTACTTCGGCGCCAGGGCGACCGCCGGACGGATGCTCTTGATGCCGTCGATCGCACGGATGTCGTCGACGTCGGACTGCGACAGGTACGAGAACGACGCCGGACCGCGGTCGACGCTCTGGCCGGACTCGTCGGGGTCGTACTTCGCCGGCCCGCTGTCGGTCGACGTGGTGTCGACGGCCTTCGTGATGGTCAGGGAACCGGTGTCACCGATCGACGAGACCTGGGTGTCGATGTAGTTGCTGACCCCCGTGCCGATCGCCGAGGTCAGCGTGATCGTGAAGGCGCCGATGAAGATCGCGATGACGGTCAGGGTCGTGCGCAGCTTCGACCGGAAGGTGTTCGAGACCGCGGTGCGGAGCAGGTCGAGGAAGTTCATGCGGAGTGCCTTCCGTGCGTGGCCTGCTGGTCGACGTCGGCACCGGCGGTGGGTGTGCCGTCGGATCCACCGACGATGAGTCCGTCGCGGACGTTGACGCTGCGGTCGCAGCGGGCCGCGAGTTCTTCGTCGTGGGTGACCACGACGAGCGTGATCCCGCGTTCGCGCTGCAGGCCGAAGAGCATGTCCTCGACCACCTGCCCGGTGTTCGTGTCGAGGTTGCCGGTCGGCTCGTCGGCGAAGATGACGCTCGGCTCACCGACCAGCGCGCGTGCGATGACCACGCGCTGCTTCTGCCCGCCGGACAGGTCGTTGGCGTCGTTCTTCGCCTTGTCGGCCAGACCGAGGGAGTCGAGCGCCGCCATGCCGCGTCGCTTCCGCTCGGCTCCGGAGACGCCCGCGATCTTGAGCGGCAGCACGACGTTGTCGAGGACCGAGGTCTTGGGGGTCAGGAAGAACTGCTGGAACACGAACCCGAAGGTGCTGTTGCGCGTGCGGTTCACCTGCCGCGCGCCGAGGGTCGCCGCATCGGTCCCGTCGAGCAGGACCTGCCCGGTCGACGGCTTGTCGAGCAGTGCGAGCAGGTGCATGAGCGTCGACTTGCCCGATCCGGACTTGCCGACGATCGCCAGGCTCTCGCCCTGGTGCACCTGGAGTGACACCCCCTTGAGCGCGTCGAACCGCGTCGGGCCTCGGCCGTAGGTCCTGGCGAGGTCACGGGCCTCGAGCACGGGAGTGGTCATGGCCCCACCGTAGTGTCCGCTGCACGACTGCAAGTTTGCGTTTGCTGTAGATCATGTGACGTTCCGGTTACAGTCGGGCCATGCCCGACACCGCGCCCGCCACCGAGATGGGTCTGCGCGACCGCAAGCGCATCGAGACACGCCACCGCATCGCGGAGGCGGCTCGGTCCCTCGCGCTCGAGCAGGACATCGACCACACCACGATCGAACAGATCGCCGCACGCGCCGAGGTGTCACCGCGCACGTTCTTCAACTACTTCGAGAGCAAGGAGGACGCGGTCCTCGGGCACACCGAGCTCGACCTGGACGCCGAGACCCTGGCAGCGCACCTCGAGACCGTCGCGGGGGAGCCGGCTGCGCAGGCCGTGGTCGACCTGGCGTTCCTGGTGTTCGGCTCGTCGTTCGGCGACGAGCACGAGCGGCTCGCCCGGAAGGAGGTCATCGTGCGCTTCCCGCAGCTCATGCGCCGCCAGGTCAGCCGGATGACGACCGTGGCCGAGGCGATGACGGGTGCGGTGCGCACGATCCTCGAACGCGACCCGGCGTGGGGGCCGGACGCCGCGACCCCGCAGGCCGCCGAGATGCTGCTCGGCATGTGCATGACCGGGCTGCGGAGCTCGGCGCGCCACGAGGGTTCCGACCCGGAAGAGGTCCGCGCCCGCGTCGTCGCGTCGATCCGCGACACGGCTGCGCGCATCGCTGCGGCCTGAGACGCAACCACGGACGGGAGGCCGGGTGCCAGCCGGCACCGGGCCTCCCGTCCGTGACGTGGATGCGTCGAGAGCCGTCACGGCTTCGTGATGAAGCCCTCCTTCACCATCCAGTCGAACGCGACGTCGGCCGGCTCGCGCCCCTCGACGTCGACCTGACGGTTCAGCTCCTGCAGCACCGCATCGGTGAGCTTCGGCGAGATCTGGTCGTAGACGTCGGCGAGCTGCGGGTACTCCTTGAGCGTGGCCGAGTCGAGCACCGGCGCGACGTTGTACGCCGGGAAGAAGCCCTTGTCGTCCTCGAGCACGGTCAGGCCGAGCGACTTGATGCGGCCGTCGGTGGTGAAGACCTCGCCGAAGTTGCACTTGCCGCGGTCGGTGGCCGTGTAGACCGTGCCGGTGTCGAGGATGCTGACGTTGTCGCTGGGGATCCCGTTCTCCCCCGAACCGCCGAGCTCCAAGCCGTACTTCTTGAGCATCGGCTTGAACCCGTCGGCACGCGAGTTGAACTCCGACTCGACGCAGAACGTCCGCTGGTCGACCGGCAGCTTCGCGATGTCGGACAGGGTCTTGATGTCTCCGAGCTCCTTGACCGCCTCGTCCCGCACCGCGAACGCGTAGGTGTTGTTCATCGGCGCCGGGTCGAGCCACGTGAGCCCGTTGCCGGCGTCCTCCTTCTTGACCGCTTCCCACTGCTCGGTCTTGTCCGGGATCCCCTCGGCGTGGCCCATGAAGGTCAGCCAGGCGGTGCCGGTGTACTCGTACGTGAAGTCCGCACCGTGCGAGGTCATCAACTCGCGGACGGCGACGCTGCCCGGCACGTTGGTCTCGTCGGTGACGTCGAACCCGGCGGCCTTCGCGGCGAGCACGGCGATCTTGCCGAGCACGAGCTGCTCGGTGAAGTTCTTCGACGTCACGGTGATGTGGGCGCCGTCCGGCAGGTCGTCGATGCGCTCGATGGTGCCCGGACCGGCCTCGGGGACGAAGGACGTCGCGGGCTGCAGGCCGCAGCCGGCCAGGACGAGCGCGGTGGCACCGGCGAGTGCGACGGCAGCCCCGCGGCGGAGGCGGCGGGTACGGCGGTTCATCGGAGTCCCTTCGGACGTGCGACGGTCTCGACCACACGGCCGAGCCAGTCGATGGAGAGGGCGAGGAGCGCCACGAGCAGCGCACCGGCGACGAGCACCTTCGGCAGGAACAGCGTCACGCCCGTGGTGATGAGGAGACCGAGGCCGCCTGCACCGACGAAGGTGGCCAGGCTCGCGGTGCCGACGAGCAGCACGAGGGCCGTCCGGATGCCGGACAGCATGACCGGCACCGCGAGGGGCAGCTCGACGCGCATCAGGACGCTGAACGCGCTCATGCCCATGCCACGGCCGGCCTCGACGAGGCGCGAGTCGACGCTCTGCACGCCGATCATGGTGTTCCGGAGGACCGGCAGGATCGCGTAGAGCACGAGCGCGACCACGGCGGACCCGCTGTTCAGGCCGAGCCACGCGGCGAGCAGCACGATCAGGCCGACAGCGGGGGCCGCCTGCCCGAAGTTCGCGACGGCGAGCACGTACGGGCTCGCCCGACGCAGCGGTCCGCGCGTGAGGACGATGCCGAGCGGGATACCGATCACGAGCACGAGCACCGTCGCCTGCAGGGTCAGCACGAGGTGCTGCCCGGTCAGGTCGAGGATGTCGGCCGGGTTGAGCGTCGTGCGTTCGGTGGGCGTGAGGTCGGCCGTGGCGAGCCAGACCGCGAACCCGGCGAGCACGACCAGGATCGCGATCGGCTGGAACAGCAGGCCCTTCCAGGACGTGCTGGCGCCGGTGGCGGGTCCGGCGGTGACAGCACTCACAGGTCTTCCCCGGAGGGCGCGATCACGGGCGCGGCCGGCGAGGACGGCAGCGTCTCGATCTGGTTGGTGTTCGTGCCGACCGGCGTGTACGCGCGGTCGTCGGCAGCTGCCGCACGCGACCGGGTGATGGCCTCCATGACGACCTCGACCGTGATGACACCGCGGAACGCCTCGCCACGGCCGGTGACCAGTGCGGCCCCGGCGCTCGAGACGAGCATGGTGTCGAGGGCGTCGTTGAGCGTCGAGGCCTCGCCCACGATGGGCAGCTCCGGGTCGACGCCGTCCGGGATCCGGTCCAGGCGCTCGAGCTGCCGGCGCGACGGCCAGCCGATCGGCCGCTGCCGACGGTCGACCACGACGGCGTGCCCGTGACCTCCGGCCTCCTGCATGCGCTGCAGGACGGCCTTCGCCTCTTCGCCGGGGGAGCAGGTCACCGCGGAGACGACCTCGACGTCGCGGACGCGGTTCAGGGTGAGCTGCTTCAGCCCGGCGCCCGAGCCGATGAAGTTCTCCACGAACTCGTTCGCCGGCTCCGCCAGGATCCGCTCCGGGGTGTCGTACTGCACGATGTGCGCGCCCTCGGTGAAGATGACGATCCAGTCGCCGAGCTTCACGGCCTCGTCGAAGTCGTGGCTGACGATGACGATCGTCTTGTGCAGCTCTTCCTGGATCCGCAGGAGCTCGTCCTGCAGGCGCTGCCGGGTGATCGGGTCGACCGCACCGAACGGCTCGTCCATCAGCAGGACGGGCGGGTCCGCGGCGAGCGCCCGGGCGACGCCGACGCGCTGCTGCTGCCCGCCGGAGAGTTCGCGGGGGTAGCGGTCGCGGTAGGTGGCGGGGTCGAGCGAGACCAGGTCGAGCAGTTCGTCGACGCGCGCCGCGATCTTCTCCTTCGACCAGCCGAGCATCTTCGGCACGATCGCGATGTTCGCCGCGACGGTCATGTGCGGGAAGAGCCCGCCGGCCTGGATCACGTAACCCATCCGGCGGCGGAGCTCGTCGGCGTCGATGCCGGTCACGTCGTCGTCACCGACGACGATGCGGCCCTCGGTGGGCTCGATCAGGCGGTTGATCATCTTGAGGGTCGTCGTCTTGCCGCAGCCGGACGGGCCGACGAGCATGACGATCTTGCCGGCCGGGATCTCGAGGGTGATGCCGTCGACGGCGGGCTTCGACTGCCCGGGGTACCGCTTGGTGACCTCGTCGAGCAGGATGCTGCGGCCGGTGACGTCCCCGTCGGGCGCGGTGGTGGTGGCGGAGTCAGTGCTGGACACGGATACCTCTCGAGATGGTCAGGCGGCCGAGGCCGAGGAGGAGCAGGTCGAGGACGAGGGCGAGCAGGACGACGCCGACCACCCCGACGACCACGGAGTACAGGGCGTTCGCGCCGCCGAGGCGCGAGAGTCCGGAGAAGATGAAGCCGCCGAGCCCGGGGCCGAGGGCGTACGCGGCGATGGCTGCGATGCCCATCACCATCTGGGCGGACACGCGGACGCCGCTCAGGATGATCGGCCAGGCCATCGGCAGTTCGACCTGCACGAGGGTCCGGAACCGGCTCATGCCGATGCCGCGCGCGGACTCGACCACGCTCGGCGGGATCTCGGCGAGGCCGACGACCGCGTTGCGCAGGATGGGCAGGGCGGCGAAGAAGACGACCGTCACGACGGACGGCAGCACGCCGAAGCCGAGCGGGACGATGAGCAGGCCGATGACCGCGAAGGACGGCAGGGTGAGGCCGATGGCGGACACCCCGTTCGCGACGGAGGTCAGGCGGGGACTGCGGTAGACGAGTGTGGCGAGCACCACGGCGATGACCGTGGCGAGCACCGTGCACTGGACCACCAGTGAGAAGTGCTGCCACGACGAGAACCAGATCTGGCTCCATCGCTCCACGACGTACTGGAACACGGGTGGGCGCTCCCCTTCCGGTCGGCCGAACTGCCCACGGGTCGGGGCACAAGCTGCGCCAAAGCTACGCAGGGCACGGACCGGTCGCACGACGAGGTGCAGCGGAGACGATCGTTTCCTGTGCAGGTGACCGGACGAGAACCCCTGGTCAGCGGCCAGTTCGACTGTCGAGCCTGAGAGAACGGTAACGATCGTGAGGGGCCATCGGCTACATGGCCAAGCCCCGCAGGCCGGACCGCTCGGCGATGTCGACGAGCTGCTCGCGCCAGAGGACCCACTCTTCCGGGCTCTTGTCGGCCAGGTTGCCGTCCCCGTCGCCCGCCAGCCCGTCGAGCATCTCGCGCACGATGTCGGCGTGCCCTGCGTGCCGGGCCGTCTCGTACGCCATGTGCACCAGGATGCGGTGGAGCGTGACCTCGCGGAGCTCCTCCGGCCACCAGGGGACGGTGCCGCGGGCGTCGAGGTCGAGCGCTTCGATGGTGGCGTCGGCGTGCGCTGCACTGCGGTGGTGGAAGGCCACGACGTCGTCCAGGGTCTCGTCGAGCGTCGCGTACATGTCCTCGCCGTCCTCCGACTCGAGCCAGGCGGGCGGGTCCGGAAGCGGCCGACCGAACACCTCGCCGAAGTACCCGGCCTGCACACCGGCGACGTGCTTCACCAGCCCGAGCACGTTCGTGCCGGTCGGGGTCACCGGCCAGCGGGCCTGCCGTTCGGCCAGGCCGTCGAGCTTGCCGAGGAGCGCGGCGCGGTGCTTCTGCAGGTACCGGTGCAGCGTCCGCTTCACCGCAGCGGCCGAGGCCAGGGGGTCGGTGTCCGACGACGAACCCTCGTCCGACAGCGCCGAGTTCCCGCTGGACGCGAGGCCGGTGGTCGTCGCGGGGTGGACCTCGGGGACGGCGTCGGGGCTGCTCATGCCCTCGATCGTGCCACCACGACGTCCTGCAGGCGTGCCGATTCCTGCACGGCCACACGCTCCGCGGTGAGCAGCAGCCCGGCCACCTCGGCCGAGGTGCGCGCAGGGGCGTCGTTCCAGCTCGTCAGGTCACGCACGCGGCCCATCCGGACGTCGGGCGCCGGACACCAGAGCACCGGCGCGCCCTCGTCCACGGCGAGCGCGTGCCAGACCAGGTCGAGGGAGTGCTGGACCCGCGGCGAGTGCACGGCGTGCGGCCCGCCAGCGGCCGAGACGACCGCGCCGACCAGGCACGCGGCGACGAGCGGTCGCCCCTGCACGTCCATCGCGGCGGCACTCGTGGCCTTCCGCATCCGGCCGTGCTCGTCGAGGTACGCGAACCAGGCGTGCTGGATCCAGCCGCGTTCGACGACGCCACGCGCGTCGGACAGCAGGTGCTCGAGCTCGCCGAGTTCCTGCAGCCGGGCTTCGACCCGTCGGACGCGTGCTGCGGCGCGGCGCTCGGCGAGGCGGTCGAGGAACCCGCGGAGGCCGGTTCGCTCGGATCGGGTGGGGGCGGGAGAGGCGTCGGTGGCGACGTCGTGCTGGACGCGGAACTCGAGGGTCATGAGGGCCCCTCCGATCGGCTGTGCACGGATGGTGCGGTCACGATAGCCCCGCGGGGTCTCAGCCGTCCAGCACCGCGTCGATGCTGCGCCGCGCGACGCTCCGGAAGGCGCGTTCGTCGGACGTCGCGAGCGCGGAGGCGAGCGCGATCGCCCACCCGCGCGCGCGTCCCCAGGTGCCGTCCGGAGCGGCGACCAGCGTCCGGAACGCGTGGCGGGCCTCCCGGTCGAGCGTCAGCCAGGCGGTGGCGAGGTCGACGGCGGGGTCCCCCGAGGTCACGTCGCCGAAGTCGACGACCGCCGACAGGCGTTCGTCGCCGTCCGGCGTGCGGTCCACGAGCAGGTTGAACGGGTGCAGGTCGCCGTGCACCCAGACGGGAGGCCCGGTGTGCGTCGGCAGCGCCGCCGCGGTCCGCCAGACCGCTGCCAGCTCCACGGCCCGGGGCACGTCCTGCGTGGCGAGTCGCGTCAGGACGGCGTCGCTGCGCGTCGCCAGCGGCACCGCACGGAACGGGTTCGCCGGAGCATCCGCCGGAGCCGGCACGTGCAGCAGTCGCACGAACTCCGCGAGGGCCTCGGCGACCCGCACCCCGGCCGCACGCTCACCGACGGGCGCACCGGGGAGCCACGGGACGACGCTCCACGACCAGGGGTACCCGAGCGCAGGACGACCCACGCGCACCGGAGCCGGCACCGGGACCACCGGTCCGACGCGGGCAGCGATCCCCGGCAGCCACCGCTGCTCGTGCTCGACCAGGCGTGCTGCGAGTTCCCGCCGCGGCAGGCGCACGGCGTACTCGTCGCCGAGCCGCACGATGACGTTGTCCCAGCCGTTCGCGACGACCACGAGCCGGAGGTCCGCCAGGTCGGGGTGCTGGGCGCGCAGCAGGGCCCGGACGAGCGGGACGTCGACGTCGACCTCTGCCGGTGGTGTGGGCACCGGCTCAGGCTAGTGGGCCGGTGGACACATGCCCGCGAACGGGGGCGGGTGCGGAAACCGACCGCTGGGTATCCTCGTGAGGACGGTGACGTGGGTGTTTCCCTGGGGGGACCCGCGTCATTCCGGCGCGATGATGGCGACGAGTCGCGGGACCTCTGGCCGGAGGCGTTCGGTGACGAGCGCGGCGAGCAGCACCGTCCAGAGTTCCCGCAGGCGTTCGTACAGGTCGGTGCGGTCGGCGAGCACGTCCGACACCGTCTGCACGCCCGTGTACGCGGGGATGACCACGCGTCCGACCATGTCCGGGTCCCACCGCGGTTCGACCTCGCCGGCGTCGATCGCCTGGCGGACGGTCTGTGCGATGAGCGCCATCCAGTCGGTGTACGGGTCCTGACGGGGGACGTCGTGCGTCGCGACCTCGGTCGACAGACGGATGCCGGCGCTCACGACGACCTCGGTGACCATCTGGGTCGCCAGTCCCTGTGACATCCACATGAGGGCTTCGAGCGGCGTCCGGCTCCGGGCGACCGCGGCCTCGCCGTAGCGCCGCGAGACCTCGTGCTGCTGCGCGATCACGGCACCGGCGAGGTCGGCCTTCGACGCGAAGTGGAAGTACAGCGCGCCCTTGGTCAGCCCGATCCGCTCGGCGACGCCGTCCATCGACGCGCCGAGGTACCCGCGCTCGTCGAACTCGGCGGCCGCGGCCCCGATGATCGCCGCGCGGGTCTCGAGCGCCCGCTGCTGCCGGGTGCGTCCGTCCTGGGCCATCACCTGCCGATCGTAGTCCGCTCCGAGGCTGCGCACGGCCCGCGTCCGGGCGGGTGCCCTACGGTTGGCCGCCATGGACGGATGGCGGAACCCCGCGCGGTGGGCGCGGACCGGTCGGTGGCTGCTGCTGCCGATCGCGGTGCTCGACTGGGTGGCCCTCGCGCCGCAGACCATCGTCGTGCTCGCGTTCCTGATCGCCGTCGTCGGCCTCGCCGGGATGGCAGCCGCGCTCGTCGTGCACATGCTCGGGCGCTCCCGCGGGGTGATGGCGCTGCTCGGTGTCGTCCTGCTGCTCGGCGGGCTCGTGGTGTTCGGCCTCGACCCGTTCCCTGCATCGTTCCCGCTGATCGACGCGTGGTGGCCCGAGTCGATCACGCAGCCGCAGGTGGTCGGCAGTGCCTACTGGCAGCTCGCCGGCCTCGGCATCGAGCTCGCGGGCTTCGGCCTGCTGGCCACGCTGCTCGTCGTCGCGCTCACCGGTGCACCGCGATCACGGCAGGACCGCTTCCGCTCCTGACCGCGGCGCACGACTGCGGCAGCGACGTCGTCAGCGGACGGTGTTCAACTCCGCCCGAGCACGACCAGCGTCACGTCGTGGGCTGCACCGGCCGGCACCAGGGCGCGGACCCGTTCGACGACCGCGGCCCCGGTCGGCTCGGCAGCGACCAGGGCGGCCAGGTCGTCGAGGTGGCCGATCCCCTCGAGCGCCAGGACGCCCTCGGTGCAGACCACCAGCCGGTCGCCCGCGGCCAGGTCGAGCGTCGCGGGGGACCGCGGCACGGACTCCGGCTGCAGGCCGAGCGGCAGGTCGAGCGAGTGCAGCGCACGGCTGGTGCCGTCGGCGCGGACGAGTACGGCGAGGCCGTGGCCGGCGTCCCCGAAGACGACGTGCCCCGACGTCGGGTCGAGCCGCAGGTGGAAGAGCGAGCCGAGGGCGTCCGCAGCGGACAGGTCGGCGGTGATCTGGGCCTCCAGGCCGCCGATCGCGTCCTGCATGGCGGTCTCGGTGCGTGCGACGACGGCGCCGCGGACCGCGGAGGCCAGCAGGCCGGACGCGCGTCCGGCCGCCGCGACGCTGCCCATGGTGACGTGCAGCGCACCGTCGCTGGCGAGTCGCCAGTCAGCGACGTCCCCGCCGCCGTCCTCGGTCCGGAGCACCAGGGTGTCGAGGTCGTGTCCGGGGACCTCGACGGGTCCGGGGACCAGGCCCTCGAGCACGCGGGTCACCCGATCGCGGTCGATCGCGTGGCCGAGTTCGCGCTCCGCCCACCGTGCGAGGTCACGCAGCAGGTCGAGGTCGGCCGCCGACAGCTCGCGCGGGGTCGCGTCCATGATGCAGAGCGTGCCGACACGGGTGCCGTCGAGCATCGACAACGGTGCTCCGGCGTAGAACCGGATGCCCTGCTCGGTGACCGCTGCCAGGTCGCGGAACCGGGGGTCCAACAGCGCGTCCGGCACCACCATCGGCTCGTTCGTGAGCACCGTCGTCGAGCAGAAGACCTGCTCCGCCGGGGCGCTCCCGCCCTGCCGCCAGCCCTGCGTCGACTGCGCCGTCACGACGTTGCCGTGCACCAGGTTCAGGAACGTCAGCGGGACCCCGAACGCCTCTTGGGTCATGCGGGTGATGCGGTCGAACCGCTCCTCCGGACCACTGCCGAGGACACCGAGTGCCTCGACCACGGCGGTCCGGTGCGCGGCGGGGTCCGGCTGGGTCATGCGCCCTGTCTACCCGCACCCTCCGTCAGGAACCAGTCCCGCGGGTGCTGGTCGGCCGTCAACTCGCGTCGCTCGGACACCGGAGCGGCCCACGCCGCCGCGTTCGACAGCACGCGCTGGATGTCCGGGTGGTGGTAGACGGGGTACTCCTGGTCGCCGGGGGAGAAGTAGAAGACCTTCCCCAGACCGCGGCGGTAGGCGACCCCGGACCGGAAGACCTCGCCGCCGGCGAAGGTCGACAGGAAGACCTCTTCGTCGGGGCGCGGGATGTCGAAGAACTCGCCGTACATCTCCTGCCGGTCGATCACGATCGGGTGCGGCACCCCGTCGGCGATCGGGTGCTCCGGCGCGATCGTCCAGACGAGTTCGCGCTCGCCGTCGTTGCGCCACTTCAGCGAGCAGGTGGTGCCCATCAGGCGCTTGAACGGCTTCGAGTAGTGCCCGGAGTGCAGCACCACCAAGCCCATGCCGGCGTGCACGGCGTCGACGACCAGGTCGACCACGGCGTCACTGACCTCGTCGTGCGCGGCGTGGCCCCACCAGAACAGGACGTCGGTCGTGGCCAGGCGCTCGGCGGTGATGCCGTGCTCGGGCTCCTGCAGCGTCGCGGTGCTCACGGTGGCGTCGGGGTGGTGCTCGCGGAGCGCTGCCGCGATCACGGTGTGCATGCCGTCGGGGTAGTGCCCGATGACCGTCGCGTCACCGCGGGTCTCGTGCACGTTCTCGTTCCAGACGACGATGTTCAGGGGACGGTTCTCGGTCGGCACTGACATGGCTCCAACGCTAGCCTCCCCGGGCGTCGAATCGATACGACCACCGGAGTGTCGGGGGTTTCCCGGGACACGTCCGCGACGATGTGGGCATGACTCCCCGCTCCCTGTTCCGTGCCGCCGCGGTCGCCGAACTCGTGACCTGGACCATGCTCATCGCCGGGATGGTGCTCAAGTACGGCCTGGACGCCGGCGACTGGGGCGTCCGGATCGGCGGCGGGGTGCACGGCTTCGTGTTCCTGGCCTACCTCGTCGTGACGACCGTCGTCGCGGTCAACCAGCGCTGGACCCTCGGGGCACTCGTGCTCGGCTGGGCGAGTGCCGTCGTGCCGTACGCCACGGTGCCGTTCGAGGTCGCGGTCGCCCGACGCGGCATGCTCGAGGGCCCGTGGCGCCGCTCACCCGACGCGCGCTCGGGCTTCTGGGACCGTCTGCTGTTCTTCGTGGTGCGTCGCCCCGCGGTCGCGGTCGTCATCGGGGTCGTGGCGGTCGCTCTGGTCTTCGTGGTGCTGCTTGCGGCGGGCCCGCCCCGCGTGACTTCGTGAGCAGAAATGGTCGGGTTCGTGATGCGGACCCGACCATTTCTGCTCACGATGCGCGGCCCTGGTCGCGACCACGGACGGACGGGAGGCCCGGTGCCAGCTGGCACCGTGCCTCCCGTCCGTCAGGTGCGTGCGTCTAGAGCGCGGCGAGCGTCGCGTTCAACGTGGCGGACGGGCGCATGACCGCGCTCGTCTTGGCGTCGTCCGGGCGGTAGTAGCCGCCGATGTCGGCCGGGTGGCCCTGCACGCCGTTCAGCTCCTCGACGATCTGCTGCTCCTGCGCGTCGAGCTTGCCCGCGATCTCGGCGAACGACGCGGCGAGCTCGGTGTCCGTCGTCTGCGCTGCGAGCTCTTCCGCCCAGTACTTGGCCAGGTAGAAGTGGCTGCCGCGGTTGTCGATGGAGCCGAGCTTGCGGCCCGGGGACTTGTCCTGCTCGAGGAAGGTCCCGGTGGCACGGTCGAGCGTCTCACCGAGGATCTTCGCCCGCTCGTTGCCCGTCACGCCGGCGAGGTGCTCGAGGCTGACCGCCAGGGCCAGGAACTCGCCGAGGCTGTCCCAGCGCAGGTAGTTCTGCTGCACGAGCTGCTGGACGTGCTTCGGGGCGGAGCCGCCGGCACCGGTCTCGAACAGTCCACCGCCACCGAGCAGCGGGACGACGGAGAGCATCTTCGCCGAGGTGCCGAGCTCCATGATCGGGAACAGGTCCGTCAGGTAGTCGCGCAGGACGTTGCCCGTGACGGAGATGGTGTCCTCGCCGCGGCGGATGCGCTCGAGCGAGAAACGCATGGCGTCCTCCGGCGAGAGGATCTCGATCTGCAGGCCCTCGGTGTCGAGCTCGCCCAGGTACTGGCGGACCAGACCGATCAGGTTCGCGTCGTGCGCACGGGTCTCGTCGAGCCAGAACACGGCCGGGGTCTCCGAGGCGCGGGCACGGGTGACGGCGAGCTTGACCCAGTCGCGGATGGCGATGTCCTTGGTCTGGCAGGCGCGCCAGATGTCACCGGGCTCGACGTCGTGCTCGATGACGACGTCACCGGCGGCGTTCGTCACGCGGACGGCACCGGCGCCGGGGACCTCGAAGGTCTTGTCGTGCGAGCCGTACTCCTCGGCCTTCAGCGCCATGAGCCCGACGTTGGGCACGGAGCCCATCGTCGCCGGGTCGAAGGCACCGTTGACGCGGCAGTCGTCGATCACGGTCTGGTAGATGCCGGCGTAGCTCGAGTCCGGGATCACGGCGAGGGTGTCGTGCTCGTCGCCGTCCGGGCCCCACATGTGGCCGGAGGTGCGGATCATCGCGGGCATCGAGGCGTCCACGATGACGTCGCTCGGGACGTGCAGGTTCGTGATGCCCTTGTCCGAGTCGACCATCGCGAGCTCGGGGCCCGCGGCGATGCCGTCGGTGAAGGCCTGCTTGATCTCCGCGCCGTTCGGCAGGGCGTCGAGCCCCGCGAGGATCGAGCCGAGACCGTCGTTCGGGGTGAGACCGGCAGCGGCCAGGTCGGCGCCGAACCGCTCGAACACCGACGGGAAGAACGCCTTGATGACGTGGCCGAAGATGATCGGGTCGGAGACCTTCATCATCGTCGCCTTGAGGTGCACGGAGAACAGGATGTCCTCGGCGGCGGCGCGCTGGATCTGGTCCTGCAGGAATGCCTCGAGCGCGGCGACGTGCAGCACGGTGCCGTCGACGACCTCGCCCTGCACGACCGGGATCGACTGCTTGAGGACCTGGGTCTCGCCGCCCTCGGCGACGAACGTGATCGTCAGGACGTCGTCGGCAGGGGCGATCCAGGACTTCTCGTTCGAGCGGAAGTCGTCGACGCCCATCGTGACGACGTTCGTCTTCGAGTCGCCGCTCCACGCACCCATGCGGTGCGGGTGCTTCCGGGCGTAGTTCTTGACGGACAGGGGAGCGCGGCGGTCGGAGTTGCCCTCGCGCAGCACGGGGTTGACGGCGCTGCCCTGGACGCGGCCGTAGCGGGCGCGGGCGTCGCGCTGCTCGTCCGTCGTGGGCTCGTCCGGGTAGTCGGGCAGGTCGTAGCCCTGCGACTGCAGTTCCTTGATCGCGACCTTGAGCTGCGGGATCGACGCCGAGATGTTCGGCAGCTTGATGATGTTCGCCTCGGGGGTCTTCGCGAGCTCGCCGAGCTCGGCCAGGGCATCGTCCACGCGCTGCTCGTCGGTGAGCCGCTCCGGGAACTGGGCGATGATCCGGCCGGCGAGCGAGATGTCGCGGGTCTCGACGTCGACACCAGCGGTGCCGGCGAAGGCCTGGATGACCGGGAGGAAGGAGTGGGTGGCGAGGAACGGCGCCTCGTCCGTGAGGGTGTAGATGATCTTGGCCATGCTGGCGGGTACTCCCTTGTTCGACCGTCGGTACGTCCACGCTACTCGTGGTGCGGGATGTCTCGACATCAAGATACATGGTCCGGCCTGCGTCCGGCAGGTACTCGGCAGACGTCCTGGAGGCGCACTGTCGGCTCATAGGAACGCTCGGTGGACTGGTCTTCCGCAGTTCCAGAGCCGCAGGAGGGCGATCATGGCGACGACACGTGTGACACCGGAGGACTTCGGGTGGACCGCGGAGGACCTCCGTTCCGCCTACGCCTCGGACGGCAGTGGCCCCTACCGGTACGCGCCGGACGGCTCGGGGCCGTTCTCGTACGACGTCGACGGTTCCGGACCGTGGCTCGTCGGGCCGGAACCGCGCCGGGGACTGGCACGGTTCGCCCCGCGCGACCACGGTGGACGCTCCCGACTCCGCCGCATCGGCACAGCGGTGAGCGCCGGGGCGCTGGCGCTCGTGCTCGCCGTCGGCAGCGTCGCGGTCGTCGCCCACACCGCCCCTCCACACCCGTCCGTGCAGGCGGGCGTCCTCCACAGCCCGGACACCGACGGGACCTGATCGCCCGGACGGCCCCCACCGCACCGCACCGTGCCGGTTTCGTTGTTCGGTGCGAGGATGACCGCCGCGTGCGCGCCTGCTGCGCCGCACCGCGCCACCAACCGCGCACGGGATGACGACGCACGCACCGTGCGGACAGGAAGCACGCGGCCACGCCGCCACGAGCCTCCCGTCCGTCCGGCGGTCGCCCCCACCGCACCGTGCCGGCCCCGCCGCGCGGTGCGAGGATGACCGCCGCGTGCGCGCCTACTGCGCCGCACCGCGCCGCCAACCGCGCACGGGATGACGACGCACGCACCGTGGTGCCACGCTGGGCCGGTGACCGAACTCCTCGTGGTCGGCGTCATCGCCGTCATCGCCATCGCGGGTGCCGCCGTGCTCGGGCCCCGCATCGGGGTCGCGGCACCGCTCGTGCTCGTCGTCGTCGGGATCATCGCGAGCCTGCTGCCGTTCATCCCGGACGCGGAGATCGAGCCGGAGTGGATCCTCGCCGGGGTCCTGCCGCCGCTGTTGTACTCGTCGGCGGTGTCGATGCCGTCGATGAACTTCCGGCGCGAGTTCGGCGCCATCAGCGGTCTGTCCGTCCTGCTCGTCATCGCGTCGAGCCTGGTGCTCGGCCTGTTCTTCGCCTGGGTGGTCCCGGGCCTCGGCTTCTGGTGGGGGATCGCCCTCGGTGCGATCGTGAGTCCCACCGATGCCGTCGCGACGTCGATCGTCAAGCAGACCTCGGTGTCGCGCCGGGCGATCTCGATCCTCGACGGTGAATCGCTGCTCAACGACGCCACCGCGCTGGTGCTCCTGCGGACGGCCATCGTGGCCGCTGCCGCGTCGTTCTCGTTCTGGGGAGCGCTCGGCGACTTCGCGGGCGCCGTGGCCATCGCGGTGGTCATCGGCTGGTTCGTCGGCTGGCTGAACGTGTTCGTGCGCTCCCGGGTGCCGAGCGCAGCGGTGAACACGGCGCTGTCCTTCGCGGTGCCGTTCGTCGCCGCGGTACCGACCGAGCACTTCGGCGGGTCAGGGCTCGTCGCGGCTGTCGTCGCGGGGCTGTTCACCGGGATCGTCGGACCGCGCAAGCTCCCGCCGGGGCACCGACTGTCCGACGCGCAGAACTGGCAGACCATCGAGCTCGTGCTCGAGGGCGCGGTGTTCCTGACGATGGGGCTCGAACTCGCGACGATCCTCCGCGACGTGCAGGAGGACCACTCCGGCATCGGTCCGGCGCTGCTCATCGCCCTCGGCGCCCTCGTGCTGACCGTGCTCGTCCGGACCGCGTACGTCGTGCCGCTCCTGTTCGCGCTGTCGGCGGCCGCCAAGCGCGGTGAGCGGATGCAGGACCGCTTCGCCGAGATGCACGCCGGCGACCGCGACGCGATGAGCGAGGTGATCCGCGAGCACCGACCGGGCAACCGGGCGCCGTCGGAACGCGAACTCGACCGGTTCACGACACGCGTCCGGCGAACCCTGGCGGACATCGCGTACTACACGACGGCACCGCTGGGCTGGCGCGAGGGCACGGCGGTGGTCTGGGCGGGCATGCGCGGCGCGGTGACCGTCGCGGCGGCGCAGACCCTGCCGACGGACACTCCGGAACGGTCGCTCCTGGTGTTCGTCGCGTTCGCGGTGGCCCTGCTCTCGCTCGTCGTACAGGGCAGCACGATCGGCCCGCTGCTCCGTCGGATCGCCGCACCGGCACCGGACACCGCCGCGAAGGACACCGAGGAACGCGGGCGGTTGCTGGAACTCATGCGGACCGCGGCGGAGCAGGTCCCCGGTACCCGCGAAGCCGGCCCCCGGACGCGCGAGGAGCTGGAGGCAGCCGATCCGGCGGAGCTCCGCGCGTGGATGGGCCGCGAGAAGGCCCGGCGGCTCGCCGTGCTCGAGGCACAACGCGCCGCGATCCTCGACGCCCGCGACGACGGCACCTTCGACGCCGAGGTGCTCGAGTCGATGCTGCAGAACCTCGACGCCGAGCAGATCGCCCTCGTGCTCCGTGGAGCACCTGCCCGCTGACGGCAGTCCCGCCGGTCAGGTGCCGATCGAGACGCGGAACACCCGGACGCCGGCCGCCCGGAGTGCTGCGAGGCCGAGCCGCATCCGCATGCTGCGGAACGGCCGCTCGAACCCCGACGGCGCCGATGCGGCATCGATCTGGTGGAGCACCTCGGACGTCAGGGTGCGCTCGACCTTCGGCGCGAGCCGTGTCAGTCCCGAGACCGTCACCACGATCCGGACGGCGTGCGGCACGAGCAGCGGATCGATGAGCTCAGCGGCCGCCTGGGCACGGTGGAACGCGGGGTCGTCACCGGGGCGCCGGATCGCGATGACCGCGAGTTCGGCGTCCCAGGTCTCCTCGGGGTCCGGCAGGTCGTCGACCCCGATGACCCGCATGCGTGCGGCGTCGATGCCCGCGCGCACCGCGGCGGCGCGGAGCACGGGCAGGAGTTCCTGAGTGCCGGCGAGCACGACGTCGGCGGTGCCGAGGTCGACCTGCGCGGGCCGCTCTCGCGGCGATCGGGCCATGGTGCGGGTCCTTCCGTCGCTTTCCCACGACGCTACCGATGTCGGACGGTCGGGGGACGTCGGGGCCCGCGGTGATCAGGTGCCTCCCAGCCTCGCGGTAACGAAAAGATCACGGTGGGGCCTGTACAAAGCGACAGAGTCGTGCAGAATGGTGAGCGGCCATGACGACTGCACCCGAACTCGACCAGCACCCGGAGACCCCGGTGGTGCACCTGTCCCGTCGCGCTGCCCTCGAGGCCGAGCGCGCCGCAGCCCGGAAGCCCCAGCGCCGAGCGGACAAGCCGGAGAAGCCCGCCAAGGTCGCGAAGCCCGTCGGCCGCCGCGCCACCGCAGCCCGCGCGACGACCGAGCACGTCGACACCCGCATCACGCGCGTGGTCCGCCGCCCCGCTGCCACCGTGACGAGCGTCCCGAAGGCCCCACGGGCCTCCCGGTCCGGTCGTGCCGGACGGATCACCCTGACCAGCGCGGCCGCTGCGATCGCGATGTTCGCCGCCTCGGCGATGCCCGCCCACGCCAGCGCCGGCACCTCGATGGCGACCTCGACCATCGCGCCGATCGTGCGCACCCAGGACTACGCGGTCACCCAGGCGGTCACCGCGACCGGACTCGACCGCGACGGGTTCACCGTCGGCGGCGGTACGACGCGCCGGATCGTCACCAGCGGCGGCACGGCCGACACGAGTGGCATCGCGGGCGAGGCCGTCTCGTACGGCGGCGCGGTCCGCTCCCCGTTCCCCGGCCCGGTGCAGATGAGCTCGGGCTTCGGCTACCGCTCGGCACCGTGCGGCGCGTGCTCCTCGCTGCACCAGGGCCTCGACTTCACGCCCGGCATGGGCACGGCCATCGGTGCCGTCGCCGCGGGCACCGTCCGGATCTCGGGCACGTACTTCTCGTACGGCAACGCCGTGATCATCGACCACGAGATCGACGGCCGCCAGGTGTCGACGCTCTACGGGCACATGATCCCGGGGTCGTCGCCGCTCAAGGTCGGCGACCAGGTCGAGGCCGGCGAGTTCATCGGACTCGTGGGTTCCTCCGGCGTCTCGACCGGTGCGCACCTGCACCTCGAGGTCCTGATGGACGGCGTGACCCCGATCGACCCCGAGGCGTGGCTCGAAGCCCGCATCGGCCGCTCGCTGACGACGTAGCCCCCGACACCACCCACCCCGCACGCACCCGGACGCACAGCAGACGTCGAGCGCTGGTGGGGTGACGTCCCAGCTGCCCTGTGCAGACTCACAGGCATGGACGATCACCACAGACCGCCCGCCCGTCGTCGATCCGAGGAAGCTGCCCGCTGATGGGCGCCGACACCTGGATCGCCTTCGGGCTCGTCATCCTCTTCGTGCTCGTCGGCGGGGTCTTCGCCGCCGCCGAGATCGCACTCGTCTCGCTCCGTGAGTCGCAGCTGCAGCAACTCGAACGCCGGGGCTCCCGTGGCCTGCGGGTCGCCGAACTCGGGCGTGACCCGAACCGGTTCCTCGCGGCCGTGCAGATCGGTGTGACCGTCGCCGGGTTCTTCTCCGCCGCGTACGGCGCCTCGTCGATCGCGCCCGACGTCGCGCCCGTGTTCACCGGGCTCGGACTCGGCCAGGGAGCTGCCGAGACGGTGGCTCTCGTGCTGATGACCCTCGTCATCGCCTACCTGTCGCTCGTGTTCGGCGAGCTCGTGCCGAAGCGACTCGCCCTGCAACGGGCCGAGGGCTTCTCGATGCTCGTCGCACCGACCCTCGACCGCTTCGCGACCCTGATGCGCCCGGTGATCTGGGTGCTGTCGGCCTCGACGAACCTGGTCGTCCGCGCACTCGGTGGCGACCCGAACGCCCGCAGCGAGTCGATGAGCACCGAGGAGCTCCGCGGCCTCGTCGACGAGCACACCGGCGTCGACGAGCAGGGCCGCCGGATCGCCCGGAGCGCGCTGGACGCCGGTGACCGGATCCTGCGCGAGTCGATGCGCCCCTGGTACGACGTGTCCACGATCGACGCCGCACTGACCATCGCCGAGGCCACCGACCACGCGATCGAGGTCGGGCACACCCGGTACCTCGTGACCTCCGGCGGACGCGACGAGGTCGACGGCTTCGTGCACCTCCGCGACCTGCTCCGGCCGAGCGACCCGACCGCACCGGTGTCGACCCTGGTACGCCCGGTGCTGGCACTGCCGGAGACGAAGTCGCTGTCGAGCGCGATCGCGGACATGCGGACCGACGGGCACCAGATCGCCCTGGTGGTGGACGAGTACGGCGGCAGCGCGGGCATGGTCACGCTCGAGGCGCTGCTCGAGGACCTCGTCGGCCGTATCCGCGACGAGTACGACGAACCCACGGCCGAGCACGACGGCGTGGACGGGTCCACGGTGCTCGAGGACCTCGTCGCCGACGGCGGTCCGGCGCTGCCCGACGGTGACTACGAGACCGTCGGCGGCCTCGTCCAGGTCCACCTGGACCGCGTACCGGAGGTCGGCGACGTCGTCGCCGCCGGCGGACACCGCCTCGAGGTGACCGCCATGGACGGTCACCGCGTGGCGCGCGTCCGGATCACGGCCGACATAACGCTCTGAACTCCGCGCAGCTGACCTGGAGGCCCGTGGCGGCGCCGCCACGGGCCTCCCGTCCGCCCGGCGGGTACCGCCAGTGCCTGCCGGACGGACAGCGCAGCCACGTACGCTCTCCCCATGGGTATCGACGTGCGCAACGAGATCCGCGACTTCCTGTCCTCCCGGCGAGCGCGGCTCACCCCGGAGCAGGTCGGCATGCCGTCGTTCGGCGGCGGGGTCCGACGCGTCCCCGGGCTGCGGCGGCACGAGGTCGCGATGCTCGCCGGCGTGAGCGTCGACTACTACACGCGGCTCGAGCGTGGATCGCTCAAGGGCGTCTCGGACAGCGTGCTCGAGGGCCTCGCGAGCGCCCTCCAGCTCGACGAGGACGAGCGCGTCCACCTGTGGGACCTCACCCGACTGGCGAACTCCGGCGTCAAGACGATGCACCGCACCGTCCCCACCCGGGTCCGCCCCGGCGTCCAGCGCCTGCTCGACGCCATCACCGGCGCGCCTGCCTGGGTGCGGAACGAACGCGGTGACGTCGTCGCGACGAACGAGCTCGGTCGCGCGCTGTACTCGCCGATGTTCGCCGGCCCGGGGCGCCCCGTGAACACCGCGCGCTTCACGTTCCTCGACCCAGCTGCCCGTGACTTCTTCCCGGACTGGGCGCAGACCGCGAAGGACGCCGTCGCCGTGCTCCGCGCGGCCGCAGTGTCGAACCCGTGCGAGCCCGGTCTCATCACGCTCGTCGGGGAGCTGTCCACGCGCAGCGAGGAGTTCCGCGGCTGGTGGGCCGCGCACGACGTCCGGCTGCAGCGCGCCGGCGGGAAGCGCATCGACCACCCGATCGTCGGCGAGCTCCGGTTGTCGTACGAGGCGCTCGACCTGGTCGCCGACCCCGGCCTGACGTTGTTCACGTACTCGGCGGAGCCGGGCAGCGAGTCCGAGCGGTCGCTGGCCCTGCTCGGCACCTGGGCCGCGACGGAACGGGCCGAGCAGTACGCGGCCCTGCGCGCGGCGGAGTCCGAGTCCGAGTCGGTCGACTGAACCGCTGGTCGGCCCGGCGCACGGTTCGTAGGCTGGGGACGTGACCAGGACGACGGACGGATCAGCGGGGGACGCCGACTACGCCCGCATCGGGCAGGACTACCGGCAGTACCGGCGCCCCGAACCGACGTTCGCCCGGGCGATCGCGAAGGCCCTCGGCGACGCCCGCACCGTCCTCAACGTGGGTGCCGGTGCCGGGTCCTACGAGCCGACCGACCGACAGGTCACCGCGGTCGAACCCTCGGCGTCGATGCGCGCCCAACGACCGGACACCCTGTCGACGGCGATCGACGCCACCGCCGAGGACCTGCCCTTCGACGACGACACGTTCGACGCCGCGATGACGACGTTCTCGGTGCACCAGTGGGGCGACCTCGAGCGCGGGCTGGCCGAGCTGCGCCGGGTGACCCGGGGTCCGATCGTGATCCTGACGTGCGACCCGGCCCGCGTCGAGGACTTCTGGCTCGCCGAGTACGCACCAGAGGTGATGGCGACCGAGGCCCGGCGCTACCCCGCGCTCGACCGCCTCGCCGCCGCACTGGGCGACGACACCGTCACGAACACCCCGCTGCCGATCCCGTTCACGTGCGTCGACGGCTTCTCCGAGGCGTACTACGCCCGGCCGGAGCGCCTGCTCGACCCGGGCGCCCGGAAGGCGAACTCGGCGTGGAGCTTCGTCGACGAGCTCACCGCACGGCGATCGGTGGCCGCCCTCCGTACCGCGCTCGACTCCGGCGAGTGGGACCGGCGGCACGGGGCGCTGCGGATCCGGCCGACCTACGAGGGCGCCCTCGTCCTGGTGACGGCCGTCCCCACCGCTTGACACGTCGACGTAGGCTGGGCGCGTGAGCTTCCAGGAGGTGGTCGGCGCCCGTAGCGCCGGCATCAGGGCGTGAGGCCCCCGGTCGTGCCCGCAGGCACGGCCGCCCTCGTCGAACCCTGACCTCCTTCCGCCCGGTGCGGTGTGCGTCCGCACGCCCCGGGCCCGCTCGAAAGCGATGCACCATGCTCCCCATCACGGAGAAGACCCTCCGCACGTCCTTCGTCAACGCCTCCCGCAAGGAGACGACCGACATCACGCTGCCCGCCGACTTCGAGACGATCGACTGGGACGCGCTCGACTTCCTGGGCTGGCGCGACCCGAAGATCGGTCGGCGTGCGTACGCCGTCGTGCCGACGCTCGAGGGAACGCTCGTCGGCATCGTGTTCCGGCAGGCCGAGGCCTCGTCGCGCTCGCGCGCCCAGTGCTCGTGGTGCCAGGACGTCAAGCTGCCGAACGACGTCGTGTTCTACAGCGCGAAGCGGTCCGGCAAGGCGGGGCGGAACGGCGACACCGTCGGCACGCTCGTCTGCCAGGACTTCCAGTGCTCGCGGAACGTCCGGAGGCTGCCGCCGCCCGCCTACGAGGGCTACGACGTCGAGGCCGCGCGCCTGCGGCGCATCGAGGACCTGCAGCTGCGCGCCGCGTCCTTCGCCACCGACGTCTGAGACGCCGAGGTCTGAGCCACTGGCGTCTCGCGTCCGCAACGCGACGGACGGCGGACGGGAGGCGCGGTGCGGGCCGCCACGGGCCTCCCGTCCGACACAGGCGACCGTTTCAGGGCCGCGGGTCGCGTTGCGGGGGAAACCGCCCGGTAACGCGGGTGAAACGGTCGTTCCGTAGCCTCGGCACATGCACCTCGGCGACCTCGACGACGCGACCGCCCCCGACGCTGCCGCGGTGATCCGGGGATGGGCCGACGTGCCCGCGTGGGTCGACGCCCTGGTGGCCGCGCGCCCGTTCGGCACCGTGTCGGCGCTGCTCGACCGGGCACGTGCCGAGTCGGCGTCGTGGGGTGCGCCGGAGCTCGACCACGCCCTCGCGCAGCACCCGCGGATCGGTGAGCGGACGACCGATGCCTCATCGGCTCGTGAACAGTCGTCGATGCGCACCGCCGGCGACGAGGTGGCCGGCCGGATCGCCGACGGCAACGTCGCGTACGAACAGCGGTTCGGCCGCGTGTTCCTGGTGCGGGCCGCCGGACGGACGCCCGAGGAGCTGCTGGCCGAGCTCGACCGGCGCCTCGCGGGCGACCCGGCGGTCGAGACGCGTGAGGCCGCCGCTGCCCTGGCCGACATCGCCCTGCACCGCATCCGTGCGACCTTCGCCGTGCCGCACCTGACCACGCACGTGCTCGACGCCACCACCGGCACCCCGGCGGTCGGCGTCGGCCTGACGCTCAGCACCGTGGACGGTGACGTCGTCGCGACCGGCTCGACCGATACCGACGGCCGTGCGGCACTCGGCCCCGACGTGCTCGCGCGCACCGACCACGTGCTGCGCTTCGACACCGGCCCGTACTTCGCCGCCGCCGGGGTGCCGACCTTCCACCCGTTCGTGACCGTGGCGTTCCGCGTCACGGGAACCGAGCACCTGCACGTCCCGCTGCTGCTGAGCCCCTTCGCCTACAGCACCTACCGAGGGAGTTGACCGCCATGTCGGAGACCACCGTCCACCTGGGACCGAACAAGTACGGCAAGGCCGAGAACCGCCTGGTCCGCGTGACCCGGCACGGCGACCGGCACGAGATCGCCGACCTGACCGTGACGTCGCAGCTCATCGGCGAGGCGTTCGCCGGGTCGTTCACCAGCGGCGACAACTCCCGGATCGTCGCGACGGACACCCAGAAGAACACCGTGTTCGCCCTGGCGAAGGAGCACGGCGTCGGAGCTCCGGAGGACTTCCTCGCCCTGCTCGCCGACCAGTTCACCAGCGAGTTCGACTGGGTCGAGGGCGGGCTCTGGCAGGCGGAGGTGCACCCGTGGGAACGCATCACGGTCGACGGACAGCCGCACGACCACTCGTTCCGCCGCACCGGCACCGGGACCCGTCTGGCGACGGTGCACGTCGAGGGCGGCGAGCGCCACGTCACCGGCGGCGTCAAGGACCTGGTCGTCCTGAAGTCGACCGGGTCCGAGTTCCACGGGTTCCCGCGGTCGCGGTTCACGACCCTGCCGGAGACGACGGACCGGATCATGGCGACCGAGGTCACGGCGCGGTGGCGGTACCTGCCGTCCGCCGTCGCAGCGGGGATCGACTACGACGCCCTGTACGAGGAGGTCGTCGCCGTGATGCTCGAGCAGTTCGCCACGGTGCACTCGCTCGCCCTGCAGCAGACGCTGTGGGAGATGGGGCGGGCGGCGATCGAACTGCGGCCCGAACTCGCCGAGGTGCGGTTCGCGATGCCGAACAAGCACCACTTCGTCGTGGACCTCTCGCCGTTCGACCTGACGAACGAGAACGAGGTGTTCATCGCGGCCGACCGTCCCTACGGGCTGATCGAGGGGACGGTCGTCCGCGACGGCGTGGCCGAGGCGCCCCGCGCGTGGGAGCACCTGCCCGCCTTCGTCTAGGCCGAGGGCTCCTCGCGCGGCAGCGCGATCGGCGCCGTCGACCGCACCCCGTCGTACGAGCCCACCGCCGGGTCCTCGCCGTACCGCTCGGCCACGGAACGCGACCCGAGCAGCAGGTTGAGCAGGATCGCCGCGACGGCGCCGGCCGAGATCCCCGAGTCGAACACCAGCGTGAACCAGGTCGGGAACTGCCCGTAGATCTCCGGGGCGACGGTCGGCAGCAGCGCGATGCCGAGCGGCAGCGCCACGACGAGGACGTTCCGGTTGTCGAACCGCACCTTCGACAGCGTCCTGATGCCCGACGCCGCGACCATGCCGAACAGCGCGACACCGGCACCGCCGAGCACCGCGTGCGGGATCGCCTCGACCACCGCGGCCACCTTCGGCACCAGGCCGAGCACGACGAGGATGCCGCCGGCCGCCGTCGCCACGTACCGGGAGCGCACGCCGGTCAGTGCGACGAGCCCGACGTTCTGCGCGAACGCCGTGTACGGGAACGTGTTGAACACCCCGCCGACGACGGTGCCGAGTCCGTCCGCGCGCAGACCGTCGGCGAGCGTGCGCTTCGACACCGGGCGGCCGGTGACCTCGCCGACCGCGATCATGTCGCCGGTGGTCTCGGTCATGATCACCAGCCCGACGACGAGCATCGACACGATCGAGGCGAGGTCGAGCGTCGGCAGCCCGAAGTGGAACGGCGTGACGAAGGCGAACCAGCCCGCGTCGCCGATGCCCGACCCGTCGACCATGCCGGGGACGAACAGCGCCACGACCGTGCCGAGCAGCAGTCCGAACAGCACCGAGACCCGGGCGAGACCGCGCGGCGCGAACCGTTCGACCAGGACGATCGCGAGCAGGACCCCGGCGGCGAACGCGACGTCGAGCGGGTCGGCAGCACCGTCCTTGCCGCCGTCGGTGACCCAGCCCGCGGCGACGCTCATGAGCGACAGACCGATGATCAGGATGACCGTGCCGGTGACGATCGGTGGGAACAAGCGGACGAGCTGCGCGAACCACGGTGCGACGACCACCATGAAGACGCCGCAGGCGATCGTCGCCCCGTAGACGGCGGTGATGCCGTGCTCGGTGCCGATCGCGATCATCGGGCCGACGGCGGCGAACGTGACGCCCTGCACGAGCGGCAGCCGGACCCCGAACCGCCAGAAGCCGACGGACTGCACGATCGTGGCGAGGCCCGCGACGAACAGGTCTGCACTGATGAGGAAGGCCAGGTCGGCGCTGTCGAAGCCGAGGGCCCCGCCGACGATGAGCGGGACGGCGATCGCGCCCGCGTACATCGCGAGCACGTGCTGCAGGCCGAGCGGCAGGAGCCTGGCGAGCGGTGGGACGGAGTCGACGCCGTCCTCGGTCGGTGTCGCGCGCGGTGTCTTCGTGGTCGTCATGGCGTCCCCTTCGAGCGGTGGTTTCCCTGTGCTCCGGACGCTATGCACCCCGTGTTTCCCCGGGATGACGGGCGTGGGTCGCGTCGGTCACCGGACCAGCGCCCGAAACGCACGCAGAGACGGCCGGGAGGCCCGTGGCGGATCCGCCACGGGCCT
The DNA here is from genome assembly GCF_004365375.1 of Curtobacterium sp. PhB25. Taxonomy (NCBI): domain Bacteria; kingdom Bacillati; phylum Actinomycetota; class Actinomycetes; order Micrococcales; family Microbacteriaceae; genus Curtobacterium; species Curtobacterium sp. PhB25. The sequence goes on from NZ_SODR01000003.1 coordinate 233,191, forward strand.
CCCGGCCGTCATCCGGTTGCGTCAGCGACCGATGGTCGACATGTCGGGGTAACGGTCGCCGGTCGGGACCGGGAGCGCCGACAGGCGCGCGACCTGGTCCGCGGTGAGGGTCAGGTCGGCGGCACCGACGTTCTCCTCGAGGCGCGACACGCGCTTCGTGCCCGGGATCGGCACGACGTCGTCGCCCTGGGCGAGCAGCCAGGCGAGGGAGACCTGGGCCGGGGTCGCGTCGGCCTCGGCGGCGATCTCCTTGACGGCGTCGACGATGCGCATGTTCTGCGCGAACGCTTCCTCTTGGAAGCGCGGGTTCGCCAGGCGGAAGTCGTCGGAGTCCAGGTCGGACGGCTTCGTGATCGCACCGGTCAGGAACCCGCGGCCGAGCGGCGAGTACGGCACCAAGCCGATGCCGAGCTCGCGCAGGGTGTCGAGCACGTCGCCCTCGGGGTCCCGCGTCCACAGCGAGTACTCGCTCTGCAGGGCGGTGATCGGGTGGACCGCGTGGGCCTTCCGGATCGTCTCGGGTCCGGCCTCGGACAGGCCGATGTGCCGGATCTTGCCCTCCTGCACGAAGCCGGCGAGCTGGCCGATGACGTCCTCGATCGGGACGGCCGGGTCGACGCGGTGCTGGTAGTACAGGTCGATGTGGTCGGTGCCGAGGCGCCGCAGGGACCCCTCGAGGGCCTCGCGCACGGACTCCGGTGCGGAGCTGATGCCGCGGCCGGTGGCGGGAGTCTCCTCACCGGCGGTGTGGGTGATGAGACCGAACTTCGTCGCGATCACGACGTCGTCGCGGCGGTCGGCGAGGGCCCGGCGGAGCAGGTCCTCGTTCGTGTAGGGGCCGTACGCCTCGGCCGTGTCGAACAGGGTGACGCCGAGGTCGATCGCGCGGTGGATCGTGCGGATCGACTCCGCGTCGTCGGTGCCGGCGCCCGTGTAGAAGGCGCTCATGCCCATGGTGCCGAGGCCGATCGGTCCGACCTCGAGGTCTGCGAGCTTGCGTGTCTGCATGGTGCAGGTCTACTCCGGGTGCACCGCTCGGAGGAAGGCACTGCCCGTGCCGGTCAGACACGGGCACCGTTCGTGTGGATCCTCCAAGGTCCACGCGGGGCAGCGCGGCCTTCTGGTGTGATCGGGGCGTGAACCTGTACTTCCGGCTGTTCCTGTTGCGCCTGCGTGTCCGGCTCCGCCCGACGACGGGTGGACGGCGGCCGTCGCTCTGGGACGAGGCACGCACACCGTTCCGCGTGACCCTGACCGACCTGGACCCGCTGCGGCACGTCAACAACGGGAAGTACCTGTCGATGCTCGACCTCGGGCGGCTCGACCTGATGCTGCGGTCGGGGTTCTGGGGCGCGATCGCGGAGCGCGGCTGGTACCCGGTCGTCTCGGCGCAGACCATCACGTACAAGCGGTCCCTGACGCTCGGGCAGCGGTTCGAGCTCGTGACCCGGGTGCTCGGCGTCGACGACCGGGCCGTGTACCTGGAGCAGACGTTCGTCCGTCGCGGGGCCGTCGTCGCCCGTGCCGTCGTGCAGGCGCGGTTCCTGCGACGCTCCGGCGGGACCGTCCCGATGACGGACCTGCTCGACGCCGTCGGCGGAGCACCGGCTGACCGCGAACTGCCCGCGTGGGTGCACGGGTGGGCGGGTGCCGTCCGGATCAGCAGCGCGGCGTAGACACGGCGGCGGTACGCTCGGGGGACGGGGTGGACGCCCCGGGACGGAAGGGGAACGTCATGGTCGTCATGTGGATCGTCATCGGAGTGGTCGTGGCCATCGCCGCGCTGCTCACCGCGCTCGAGGTGCAGAACCGCCGTCGTGCGAAGCGCCTCGCCCACCTCGAACCCGTCGACCCGACCCTCGGCGCCCGCTCCCTCGCCGACGCCGAGGCAGCGCACTCGATGACCGAGGGCCTCGCGAAGTCCGCACACCCAGGCATCACCGGTGCCAGCGGGGGACTCGCCGGCTCGTGAGCCGCACGTCGACTCGGCGCACTCTGCTCGCGGGGGGCGTCGGACTCGGGCTCGCCGGGGTCCTGGCAGCGTGCAGCCGGCCGAGCCCCGCTCCGTCGAGTTCGCCGCGGCCGACCTCCAGCGGCCCCGCACAGCCGACGAGGACGCCTTCGAGCACGCCGACGCCCGGCGGCCCCGACTCGTGGGACGCCCTCGCCGCCGCCGTCTCCGGCACGGTGCTCCGGTCCGGGTCGAACGGCTGGGACAGCGCCCGCGTGCTCGAGAACCCGCGGTACGACGACGCCGACCCGCAGGGCATCCTGCGCGCCGCCGGCGTGGCCGACGTGCAGGCCGGTCTCGCGTTCGCGCGGAACACCCGCACCCCCGTCGCACTGCGAGCGGGCGGGCACTCGTACACGGGCTGGTCGGCCGGCGGCGCACCCGGGACCGACGTCCCGCGGTCGCTCGTGATCAGCACGCAGGACCTCGACGGCATCGAACTGCACGACGACGACACCGTCACGATCGGCCCGGGTGCGCAGCTCGGGGACGTCTACGCCGCGCTGGCGAAGGCCGGACGGGCGATCGGCGCCGGCTCCTGTCCGACCGTCGGCATCGGCGGGCTCACCCTCGGCGGCGGGGTCGGCGTGCTCGTCCGCTCGTTCGGGCTGACCTGCGACCAGCTCACCGGCGTCACGCTCGTCACTCCGGACGGCGCCGTGCACGAGGTCTCGACGTCCAGCGAACCGGACCTGTTCTGGGCCTGCCGCGGTGGGGGCGGTGGAACCGTCGGCGTCGTGACCGCACTGACGTACAGGACGCAGGCCGCGCCTCCCGTCCTCCTCTTCAGCATCACGTTCGCGTGGTCGGCCGCCGCTGCCGTGGTGCGCGCCTGGCAGGACTGGGCGCCCACCGCCGACCCGAAGCTGTGGTCGACGCTCAAGCTGCTGAACGGCAGTCGGCACACCGCGCCGACGGTCACCGTGACCGGCGTGTGGACCGGATCGAAGACCGGCGCCGACACCTCCGTCGACGGTTTCATCGCCGCCGCCGGCGCGAAGCCCCTCGCCCACACCGGGCAGGTGCTCACCTACGGCGCCGCGATGTCCGCGCTGGCGGGGAAGCCGCAGCGGGTGTCCGAGGCAGCGACGTCGTCGATCGGATCGGCGAAGCTCACCGACGCACAGATCGACGTGCTCGTCGCCCGGGCGGCCGCGGCGGGCGACGTCGACGGCAACCTCGAGGGCGGGGTCGCGCTCGATGCCCTCGGCGGGGTCGTGGCGGACGTCGGCCGGACCGACTCGGCGTTCCCGTGGCGGTCCGCGCTCATGACCGTGCAGTACACCGCGGTCTTCGCCGACGGCGCGGACCCTGCACCGTTCGACGCGTACGTGCGGGGGTTCCGTCGAGCCATGCGGCCGGCGTGGGGCGACGCGGCGTACGCGAACTACTGCGACGCGGCGATCACGGACCCGTCGGCGTACTTCGGGGACAACACCTCGCGCCTGCACCGCATCGCCGAGCAGGCCGATCCGACGGGCGTGCTCGACCAGCCGAACTGGGTCTGACGCACGCACGAGTCTCGGCCCGACGCACGCGAGTCTCGGTGTGGGCGACGGTTCTCGTGGCGCGCACCGCGAGGACTGTCGCCCACGCCGAGTCTCGGGCAGGAGCCGGGGCGGCCGGCCGGCCGCGTCCTACGATGACCGCATGGACATCGTCGACCTGGTGCTGCCGGACGTCGCCGCGTGGCGTGCCTGGCTCGACGCGCACGAGGGCGACGCCGACGGGGTGTGGCTCGTGCTCGCGAAGAAGGGCGTCACCGAGCCGACGACCCTGACCTACGACACCGCCCTCGATGAGGCGCTGTGCTCCGGGTGGATCGACGGGCAGCGGCGTGGGCGGGACGACACGACCTACCGCCAGCGGTTCACCCCGCGGCGGAAGGCCTCACTCTGGTCGCAGCGCAACCTCGGACTCGTCGCGACGCTCATCGCCGACGGCCGGATGCGCGAGCGCGGGCAGGCCGAGATCGACCGGGCGAAGGGCGACGGCCGGTGGGACCGCGCGTACGCCGGGCCGGCGACCGCCACCGTCCCCGAGGACCTGCAGGCGGCGCTCGACGCGTCACCCGCGGCAGCCGCCCTGTTCGCCGAGCTCGACGGCACGAACCGGTACGCCGTGCTGCACCGGATCACGACCGCGCCGAGTGCGACCTCGCGGACGAACCGGCTGACGAAGCTCGTCTCCGGACTGGCACGCGGCGAGACGCCGCACCCGCGTCCGGACCGGTCGGAGCGCCGGGGGACACCGACTCAGGGACCGGCAACGCCTCCGGCGTAGACCGGGGACATGACCACTGACACCGACACCACGAACCGCCCGGCCGCGGCCTCCGGCACCTTCCGCATCGGTGGCGACCTCGAGGTCCACCGCCTCGGCTACGGCACCATGCAGCTCACCGGCCCCGGCGTCTGGGGACCCCCGAAGGACCACGACGAGGCCGTCCGCGTGCTGCAGCGCGCCGTCGAGCTCGGCGTGGACTTCTTCGACACCGCGGACTCGTACGGCCCGTACGTCGCCGAGGAGCTCCTGCACGAGGCGCTCCACCCCTACGGCGACGACGTCGTCATCGCGACGAAGGCCGGACTCACCCGGACCGGCCCGAACGAGTGGCCGCCGGTCGGCCGTCCGGAGTACCTGCGTCAGGAGGCCGAGATGAGCCTCCGCCGTCTGGGCCTCGAGCGCATCGACCTGTTCCAGCTGCACCGCATCGACCCGAAGGTCCCGCTCGAGGACCAGGTCGGCGAGCTGAAGAAGCTGCAGGACGAGGGCAAGATCCGGCACATCGGCCTGTCCGAGGTGTCGGTCGACGACGTCAAGGCTGCCCAGGAGATCGCGACGATCGTCTCCGTGCAGAACCTGTACAACCTGCAGAAGCGCGACGCCGAGGAGCTCCTCGACTGGTCGACCGAGCAGGGCATCGCGTTCATCCCGTGGTTCCCGCTCGCGACCGGCGGGCTGACCGGCGAGGACTCGCCGCTCACCGAGATCGCCGACCGGAAGGGTGCGTCGCCGGCGCAGCTCGCCCTCGCCTGGCTGCTCAAGCGCTCGCCCGTCGTGCTCCCGATCCCCGGCACCTCGAGCGTCTCGCACCTGGAGGACAACCTGCAGGGCGCGACCATCGAGCTGACCGACGACGAGTTCGAGGAGCTGTCGAAGCTGGGTTCCTGACCCGGGGTCGCGGACGCGACCGAACGGCGGACTGGAGGCCCGTGGCGACACCGCCACGGGCCTCCAGTCCGTGTTCTGGTTGCGCATGCATACGCGGTATGGGCATACTCGGTATGTCCATGTTGGACGAGAGACGGGGGAAGTGTCATGAGCGTACGGATGGGCGTACTCGCGCTGCTGGTGGGGGGACCCGGTTACGGGTACCAGCTCCGGGGGGAGTTCGAGCACCGCACCGGCGGGAGCTGGCCGCTGAACATCGGCCAGGTCTACACGACGCTCGACCGCCTGGAACGCGACGGCCTCGTGGCCCGCGGCGACACCGACGACGACGGCCACGTCGTCTACACGGTGACCGACGCGGGTCGCGGGGAAGTGGCGCGCTGGTTCAGCGAGCCGGTGCCCGCCAAGCGCGGGCGTGACGAGCTCGCGATCAAGTTCGCCCTGGCCGTGACGGTGCCCGGCGTCGACGTCGCGCGCCTGGTGCAGGTGCAGCGCGGTGCCGCGATCCGGAACCTGCAGGACCTGACCCGGCTCAAGCGCACGACCGATCCCGCGACGGACCTGGCGTGGTCGCTCGTGCTCGAGTCGATGGTGTTCCAGGCCGAGGCCGAGGTGCGGTGGCTCGACCACGTGGAGTCGACCGTGGCGCGGTACCGGCCGGAGGAGCATCCGGCGGCGGACGCTGGCTCCTCGTCCGCGACCGCTGCCGACACCGCGCGGAGTGCACGGTGAGCGCCGCACCGCTCCTGCAGCTCGACGCCGTCAGCGTGCACTACGGCTCCGGCGCGAAGGCCGTCACGGCGCTGGCCGGCATCGACCTGGCCGTCCAGCGCGGCGAGATGGTCGCCGTCATGGGGACCTCGGGTTCCGGCAAGTCGACGCTGCTCGCCTGCGCCGGCACCCTGCTGCCGCCGACGAGCGGCGAAGTGCTGATCGACGGCGAGTTCGTGTCCGACCGGCCGGCCAAGGAACTCGCGGCCCTCCGCCGTCGCCTCATCGGGTTCGTGTTCCAGGACTTCAACCTGATCCCATCGCTCACCGCGGTCGAGAACGTGGCGCTGCCGCTCGAGCTCGACGGCTGGAAGGCCTCGCAGGCCCGCCGCGCCGCGGAGCTGGCACTCGACAACGTCGAACTCGCACACCGCGGCGACGCCTACCCGGACGACCTGTCCGGCGGGCAGCAGCAGCGCGTCGCGATCGCCCGGGGCGTGGTCGGCGAACGTCGGCTCGTGCTGGCGGACGAACCGACCGGCGCCCTCGACTCGCAGACCGGCGAGGTCGTGCTCCGCATGCTCCGACGGCACGTCGATGCCGGAGCCGGCGCGCTGCTCGTCACCCACGACGCCCGGCACGCTGCCTGGGCGGACCGGATCGTCTTCCTGCGCGACGGTCGCGTGGTCGACGAGACCGTGTACTCGGGCGTGGAGCTCGCCCTGTCGGACCGGACCGCGTCGTGAGCCGGCGTCGGCGTCCGGGTACCGGCCGGACGCCGTTCGCCCTCCGACCGGCGTTCCGTCTGGGGCGTCGACTGGCGTTCGCGAAGGTCGGTCGGGCGGCGCTGATCATCGCGCTCATCGGCATCCCCACCGCCGGGTTCGCCGCGGTGGCGGTCGTCGTGCAGTCGACGCAGCCCACGACCGCGGAGTCGCTGGACTACGACCTCGGCAAGGCAGCCGCGCAGATGCGGGTCTCCGGCCCGGACCTGCCCGGCATGCGGCAGGACCCGGTGCAGTGGCAGTTCACCGATGCGAAGCGGAACAGCCCGGTCACGGAGGCCGACGAGGACCCGCCGTTCGCGAACGTGCTCGCCCACGTGCCGGACGGTGCGCTGTCCATCCCGGTCGGCGGCACGCCCGTCGTGGTGCAGGGACCCAAGGGACCTGTCGGCCTGGCCGCGGTGGAGGGCAGCGTCTGGGACCCGTCGCTCGAGGGCCACTGGCGTGTCCTCGACGGTTCGGCGCCGACCGCGCGCAACCAACTCATGGTCACGCCGGCGACGCTCGACCGGCTCGACGCCCACATCGGTGACACCGTCGACATCACCGATCCCGTCACGAAGCGGTTCACGATCACCGGGACGATGCGCGACCTCGGCTCGGCGCCCAGCGAGCAGGGCGTGTTCCTGCCGTGGGGGACGACCCTGTCGACGACCGAGACCACTGACGACGCGGGTCTGACCGACGTCACCGTCTACCTGCCGTCGGACGCGCCGACCTGGTCGGAGATCCGGCAGCTCAACGCGCACGGCATCGTCGTGCAGTCCCGCCCGGTCGTGCTCGATCCGCCGGATGCCCGCCTGCCCGGCGGCCAGATGAGCTCGTCACTCGGCTGGTACCTCGGCGCGATGGCACTGCTCGGGGTCTTCGCGATGTTCGAGGTCGCGCTGCTCGCCGGGGCCGCGTTCCTGGTCGGCACCCGGGCGGACACCCGTTCGTACGCGATCGTCACGAGCGTCGGCGGGGACAAGCGGTTCGTCCGGACGATCGTCGCCGGGTCCGGCCTCGTGCTCGGGTCCATCGGCGCCGTCCTCGGCGTCGCGGTGGGCACCGGGATCGGCGTCGCGGTGTTCCGCCTGATCGACAACGGCGACGTCGTGTCGTTCCCCGGCTTGCACGTGCCACCGCTCCTGCTGCTCGTGGTCGCGGCCGCCGGCGTCCTCGCCGGGCTGGTCTCCGCACTCGTCGCCGCCCGGGCCGCCACCCGCATCAACGTGCTCGCGGCGCTGCGGGGTTCACTCCGACCCGCGCCCGTCGACCGTCCTGCTCGTCGTCGGCGACGCATCTGGGGGCCGGTGCTCATCATCGCCGGTGCCGTGATGACGCTGGCCTGCGGCGCCGGGGTGCTCATGCTCAACGACCGCCGGGTGCAGGACGACCACTGGGCGTGGGCGGCCGGTGCCGGGGTCGCGCTCGGGCCGTGCCTGATGCAGCTCGGCATCGCGATCTGCTCGCCGTGGCTCCTGGCCCTGGTGTCCCGGATGTCCGCACGCCTGGGCCTGTCGGCTCGGTTGGCCGCCCGCGATGCCCGGCGCAACCCGGTCCGGACGGTGCCGGTGCTCGCCAGTGTGATGAGCGTCGTGTTCGTCGCGTCGGTCGTGATCACGTGGAGTGCGTCGAGCCACGCGCAGTACGTCCGCGGGTACGAGTACACGACGGCGGTCGGGGTCGCGACGTCCGAGGTGCAGCTGTCCAGCGAGGACGGTGCCGCCAGCGGGCACGACGCGGCGTTGACGGCGCACGCGGCGAAGGTCGTGGCGCGGGTGCTCGACCACGACCGGATCCGGGTGCTCGGCGTGGCCGAGGGCTGGGCGGGCGACACCCCGTCGTCCGTGACGATGCCGCACCGGTGGACGGACTTCGACTGCGACGGCTACGACTCCACGTCGTGCTCGTACTACCTCGACACCGCTGACGCGACCGTCCCGCACATCTGGACGGGCACCGTCGACGACTACGCGGTGCTCACCGGACACCGACCGTCTGCTGCCGTGCGGGATGCGCTCGAGGGCGGCAAGGCGGTGTCACTGTGGCCGGAGTACGCCCACGACGGTGCGGTCCGCATCGACACGTTCCACGACCGCACGTGGGAGAGCCCGACGATCACGACGACGACGAAACCGGACGCCAGCGTGTCGATCCCGGCCGTGCTCGACGTGCAGTCGCCGCGGATCCAGGTCGGCGTCTTCATGACGAAGGCGACCGCGGCGCACTACGGGGTGCGCGCCGTCGACGGCATGCTCGTCACGACGCTGCCCGGGGACATCGCGCCCGAGCAGTGGGACGAGCTGAGTTCCGCCTGGCAGAGCTTCGGCGGCGCGGACCGCGCTCGGTGGGACGGCCCGCAGTTCGCCTACGAGGCCGGGCCGGTCGACAACGGCGCGCTCATCCGGGCGATCGTGCTCGCGCTCGCTGCGGCGGTGACGATCGGTGCGACGGCGGTGGCCATCGGGCTCGCGCGGTCCGACGGGCGCCGGGACGACGAGGTGCTCGACGCGATCGGTGCCGCACCACGACTGCGACGGCGGGTGTCGACCTGGCAGGCGGCGATCCTGGCCTCGGTGGGCGCGGTGATCGGCACCCTGCTGGGGCTGCTGCCGATGCGGGCACTCACCCTGCGGTTCACGGAGCCAGCGGTCGGGTCGAACCACATGCCGTTCGTGCCGGACTGGTCGATGCTGGCCGTGCTCGGGATCGGGTTGCCGCTCCTGGTGACGGCCGGGGCATGGCTCACCGCGCACGGCCGACGCCGGGTGGCGGTGCGGCGGGCGCACTGAGGTGTGGGGCGGCGCTGCACGTGGCGCCGCCCCGGTGCAGCCCGGTCAGGCGCCGGGCTGCACCACCATGAGCACGGCGACGACGACCCACACCAGGTTGAACAGGCCGACCAGGGCAGCGAGCTTCCGCGGCGAGCGCTCGGTCCCGTTCCCGCGCAGGACCTCGCGCTGCTCCGGCAGGACCCCGAGCGCGAGGATCCCCGCAGCCACCGCGGTCAGACCGATCGAGACGAGCAGCCACGCCTCGTCGAGTGCCCCGACCTCGAACGCCAGGGCCATGCCGAACGTCGGGACGGCGAGCGAGATGATCGAGTACACGTGGCAGATCCGGTGCAGGACCCTGGCGACCGCTCGGGCCACCTGGTCGCCCGGATCGGCGACGAGCGCGCGAGCCGGCTTCGGGAACATGCTCCCGGCGACCGCGACGGGTCCGAGGGTGAGCAGCGCCGCCACGACGTGCACGGTGAGGAGGACGCTGGACATCGCTTCCAGCCTAGGGCGCGGTACTTCGTGAGCAGAAATGGTCGGGTGGCCGTCGGCGGACTCGACCATTTCTGCTCACGAAGTGGTCACACGTTCGGGATGGGCACCTCGGCCAGTACGACCTCGGCGTCCATCGGGATCGGACCGCGCACCCGGGGGAGACCGTCGACCCACTCGACCGGCACCCCCGCAGCCGCGAGCCCCTCGACGCTCAGGTCGATCCGGAGCAGGGGCAGCGCGAGGTCGCCGTACCGCTCGGTGACGACCTCGGCCACCCGGTCGGGCGTGGTGGCGCGGACGTACCCGCCCGGCTCGAGCGGCACCCCGCGAGTGGACACCTCGTACTCGCCGAACCCGCGGCTCATCTCCCAGTCGTCGGCGATCGCCACGTGACAGACCACATCGGTCATGGACCCTCCTCGGTAATGAAACGGGAGCGTATCATTACCGCTAGGATGGGTCTGTGAACAAGCGTGGACGTCCGACCGCCGACGAGCGGATCGCCCGTGACGAGCGGATCCTCGACGTCGCGACCGACCTGTTCCTGGAGCACGGGTTCGCGGGCGTCGCACTCGACCGCGTCGCCGCCGAGGCCGGGGTCACCAAGCGCACGCTCTACACGGCGTTCGGCGACAAGCCCGCGATCCTCCGAGCGGTCGTCCGGCGGCAGCACCCGTACGCCGCGCAGCCCGCCGCGGACCTCGTGTCCACGGCCACGGCGATCGGCAGCGCGTTGCTCTCGGACCGCGCCGTCGCCCTGCACCGGCTCGTCATCGCCGAGTCGGCGCGATCACCCGAGCTCGCCCGTGAGTTCCACGAGGCCGGCCCGCTCGCCGCGCAGCAGGCCCTGGTCCGCGCCGGAGCCACTCCGGAGACCGCCGCCGAGCTCTTCACCCTGCTGCTCGGGGAGCTCCACCGCGAGCGCCTGCTCGGCCTGGCTCCGGCCCCGACGGCGGCCGCGGTCGCCGCACGCGCCGCGCGTGCCGTCGCGGTGCTCTCGACGTGACCCCAGGGCGGACGGGAGGCCCGTGGCCAGCTGGCACCGGGCCTCCCGTCCGCCACGGAGTGAGCAGAAGGCGACGGGTCACGCGCTCGGACTCGTCGCCTTCTGCTCACTCGATGCGGCGCGAACCGCGCTCAAGCGGGGTCGGGCAGCGCCTCCGCGTACGTGCGGAACTCGCCGCGCTCCGAGTGGATCGCCCACAGACGATCCGCGATGGACTCGCCGGAGTGCTCCGGCTGCCCGTCGTCGATGCCGAACGGGATGATGAGCTGACCGACGTGGACCTGCTCGTCGCGCACGGCGTCGTGCAGGAGCTGGGCGTAGGCGCTCTCGGCAGCGAAGGCGACCGAGGTGCCGGTGACCCGAGCGCCGGGACGCACCGCACTGCCGCCGTTCACGAACAGGATCGTGCCGTGGCCGATCGCGCGCATGCCGGGCAGCACCTGGCGGACCGCGTTGACCGAGCCGTAGACCGAGAACTCGATCGGGCCGACCAGGTCCTCCGCGGTGGTCTCGAGCACCGGGCGCATGTACTCCTTGGCGGGGAGCGGGCTGTACTGCAGCACCTCGATGGGACCGAGCTGCTCGGTCGCACGCTCGAGGGCGCTGCGGAGCGAATCGCCGTCACGGACGTTCGCGGCGAACCCGGCGGCCGTGATGCCCTGCTCGCGCAGCGACGCGGCGAGGCCGTCCAGGCGGTCCTGGTTGCGGGAGACGAGGGCGATCGAGAAGCCCTCGCGGCCGAAGCGTTCGGCGACGGCGAGACCGAGGCCCTTGCCGGCCCCGATGATGGCGATGGTGGTCATGCGGAGTACTCCTCGTCGGTGACGTGCTCGAGCCAGGTGGTGGTGGTCGCCGGGTCGTCGGCGAGGTCGAGCATCGCGAGGTGCTCCATGTAGTCCGTCGGGGTCGCACCGTGCCAGTGCTCCTCACCCGCAGGCGTGTAGACGGTCTGGCCCGGCTGGACCTCGACCACGCCGCCGTCACGGGTGCCCATGCGCGCGACACCCTCGGTGACGTGCAGGGTCTGGCCGTTGGCGTGCGAGTGCCAGGCGGTGCGGGCGCCGGGCAGGAACCGGACCTTCGCGACGGTCATCGACTGGCCGGCTTCCTTCGGGCTGGCGATGGCGTCGAGGTACACGTCGCCGGTGAACTGCGCGGCCGGGTTCTTGACGGTCGGCTGCTTCGGTTGGATCTCCATGGCCCCGACGGTAGGCCGATGTGCGCACCGGAGGGAGGTGCCGGCCGTACCCCTCAGCCGTTTCCCGAACACGACGTGTGTGATCGACGCACGATCCGGGAGGACCACCGTGGACAGCAGCGAACACCCGAACCCGCACCCGAGCCCGAACCCCACCCGAGCCCGACGCGGCTGGTCCGCTGCGGGCATCGCCGCGGTGGCCGCCCTCGCCCTGGGCGGCTGCGCCGATGCCGCACCGGACGACGACCGCGGCTCGTCGGCGAGCGCCCGCGCCACCGCCCCCGCCGACCTGCCCACCGGGCAGATCGCGCTCGACGGCGACACCAGCGACGTGGTCACCGGACTCGAAGCACCGTGGTCGGTCGTCCGCACCGGCGACGACGGCGACGCCCTGGTCAGCGAACGCGACTCCGCGAAGGTCCTCGAGCTGCAGGACGACGGCACGACGCGCGAGGTCGGCACCGTCGACGGCGTCAGCCACGGCGGCGAGGGCGGGCTGCTCGGGCTGGCCCTGCACGACGACGACCTGTTCGTGTACTCGACGGCCGAAGACGGCAACCGGATCCAGCGGTTCGAACTGACGGGCAGCGCCGGGTCGTGGGCGCTCGGCGACGCCACGACGATCATCGACGGACTGCCGTCGAACACGTTCCACGACGGCGGCCGCATCGCGTTCGGCCCCGACGACATGCTCTACGCCAGCGTCGGGGACGCCGGCACGAGCAGTGACGCGCAGGACGAGGACTCGCTCGCGGGCAAGATCCTGCGGCTCACCCCGGACGGCGACGTGCCGGACGACAACCCGTTCGACGGGTCACCCGTCTGGAGCCTCGGGCACCGCAACGTGCAGGGCCTGGGGTGGTCCTCCGACGGCACGATGTTCGCGTCGGAGTTCGGCGAGAACACCCTCGACGAGCTGAACGTGATCGAGGCGGGCGAGAACTACGGCTGGCCCGAGGTCGAGGGTGAGGGCGGCGAGGACCAGGGCTTCGTCGACCCGGTGCAGCAGTGGTCGACGGACGAGGCGTCCCCGAGCGGCCTGACGGTCGTCGACGACACCGTGTTCGTGGCCAACCTGCGCGGCGAGGTGCTCCGGGCGATCCCGGCGGACGACCCGGGGACGTCGACCGAGTACTTCCAGGGCGACTTCGGCCGGATCCGGACCGTGCTCGAGGGGCCGTCGGACACGCTGTGGTTCGTCACGAACAACACCGACGGCCGTGGTGACCCTGCGGAGGGCGACGACCGCATCGTGTCCGTGCCGCTGACCCGCGCCGAGGGGTGAGCCGACGGAGCGCTGCCACAGGGGTTCCGGCAGCCCCTCGCTCGCACGCTGTCCAGCGGGTTACCGTGACGGCATGAACCACCGCGACGAAGCCCGCGACTTCCTGTCCAGCCGTCGCGCCCGCATCACCCCCGAGCAGGCCGGGGTCGAGACGTTCGGAACCCGCCGTCGGGTCACGGGGCTCCGGCGCGAAGAGGTCGCACGGCTGGCAGGCGTCAGCATCGACTACTACACGCGGCTGGAGCGGGGGAACCTGCAGGGCGTCTCGGACAGCGTGCTCGAGGCCGTCGCCGGCGCACTGCAGCTCGACGCCGCCGAGCTCGAGCACCTGCGCGACCTGTCCCGGCACCAGAACGCGACACCGCGGCGCGCGGGCAAGGTGGTGCCGGTGGCCGCCGTCCGCCCGGAGCTGCAGTACCTGCTCGACGTCATCACCGATGCGCCGGCGATGATCATCAACAACCGGCAGGACATCGTCGCCGCCAACGCGCTCGGCTACGCGATGCACTCGGACCTGGTCTCGGCACCGGCCCGGCCGATGAACTTCTCGCGCTTCATCTTCCTCGACCCGCAGGCCCGGAACTTCTACCAGGACTGGCAGCGGGCGGCGCACACGAACGTCGCGATCCTGCGGCGCGAGGCCGGCCGTACACCGAACGACCGCGACCTCGCAGCACTCATCGGCGAGCTGTCGATGCGGAGCGACGACTTCCGCGCCCTGTGGGCCGCGCACGACGTCCGCCGCCACTACGCCGGCGTGAAATCCTTCCGGCACGCCGTCGTCGGTCCGCTCGAGCTGCACTTCCAGACGCTCGAACTCGCCGAGGACCCCGGGCTCGCGCTCACGATCTACCCGGCGACCCCGGGCAGCCCGACCGCCGACGCGCTCCGCCTGCTCGCATCGTGGGCGGCGACGGAGCAGATCGCGGAACGTGCGCGCAGCGCGGTCAGCCCCGGATGAGCGGTGCCCCGCGGAGCGTCAGCCCCGGATGATGTCGTCCGCGATCCGTGCGGCGTCGTCGATGGGCACCGCGAAGCCGATGCCGATGTTGCCGGAGGAGTAGCCGAGCGTCGCGATCGACGTGTTCACCCCCACGACGCGGCCGTCGAGCCCGACGAGCGGCCCGCCGGAGTTGCCGGGGTTGATCGACGCGTCGGTCTGCACGAGCGGCTGCGCGGATCGCTGCGAGGTCCGTTCGAGGGCGCTGATGATGCCCGAGGTGACGGTGCCGTTCAGGCCGAGCGGGGACCCGACCGCGATGACGGACTCGCCGATCCGCAGGTCGGCGCTGCGTCCGAGGTCGGCTGCGGGCACGGTCAGGCCGGTCGCCTCGATGACCGCGATGTCGCTGTCCTCGTCGCTGCCGACGACCCGGCCGTCGGTGCTGGTGCCGTCGGGCAGTACGAGCCGGACGGCCGACGAACCGTCGACGACGTGGTGGTTCGTCATGACGTGTCCGGCATCGTCGATGACGAAGCCGGAGCCGCTCCCGCCGGTCGTGCGGACCTGCACGACGCTCTGCAGCATCCGCTGGGCGGCGTCCTCGGCGTCGGTCGCAGTACCGCCGGACGAGCCGGACGTCCCCGACGAGCCGGACGTGCCGGACTGCTGCCGCCCGGCCACCGGGGCGCTGACCGGGGAGTCCGGGGTGACGAGCAGGGCGCCGGTGACCCCCGCGGTGCCGCCGAGGACGAGCGCGGCGACGAGGACGGTCGCGGTCCGGCCGCCGCCCCGCCGCTCGCGGCGCGGTGCCGGCTCGTCGAACTCGGACCGGCGGGTGGCCGGGTCCGGTGGGGGGCCCTGGACGGGCGTGGGGACGGACGGGAGGCCCGTTGCGAGCTGGTCCCGGGCCTCCCGTCCGCCGTCTGGTCGCGCAGATCGCTCGGGCGGTGCGCCGGTGGACCAGTGCTGTGGACCTGCGGGCCGGCCGATGCCGGGAGGGGTGTCACTCATGGTCGTGTCCTCGTGTTCAGACGATGCGGGCGAACCAGCGGAGGGAGAGCGCGCCGGCGGTGAGGGCGAGGAGCATGCCGAGCAGGGCGAGCCATGGTGTGATCTCGACGGGTTCCTCGTGCCAACCGATCGACGAGCCGATGTCCTGGTAGACCTCGCGGAGTTCGTCGGTGCTGGACGCCCGGTAGAACCGTCCGTCGGTCTCGTCCGCGAGCTGGCGGAGGGAGGTCTCGTCGACGGGGACGGCCTGCTGCGTCCCCCACAGGTTCGCGACCCCGGAATCGGTGCCGTAGGCGATGGTGGAGACGGGCATGCCGGCTTCGCGAGCTGCTTCGGCGGCCGCGGCGGGTTCGCGCCCGGTGGTGTTCGCGCCGTCGGAGAGCAGCACGAGTCGCGCCGGGATGCGCTCCGGTTCCCCGGACCCGCCGGGGGTCGGGGACGGCGACGCCGAGCCGGTGGCACCCTCGTCACTGAGGCGGTCGACCTCGCCGACCGCCTCGAAGACGGCCTCGCCGATCGCCGTCCCACCGCCGCCGTCGTCCATCCCGGCGATGGCCTCCCGGACCGCTTCGTGGTCGCGGGTGGCCGGAGCCAGGACGTCCGCGCCGCCGGCGAAGGCGATCGCCCCGACGTTGAACGTCTCCGGCATCTCGGCGACGAAGGACTCGGCGGCGGACTTGGCGGCCTCGAGCCGGTTCGGGTCGACGTCGTCGGCCTGCATCGAGCCGGACGTGTCGATCGCGACGATCACCGTGGCACGCTCGTAGGGCACCCGGACGTCGATCTCGGGGCGCGCACCGGCGAAGCCGAGGGCGGTCAGGCCGACCAGGACGAGCGCCGCGGGCAGGTGCCGACGCCACCGGGGCTGCTTCGGGACGAGCTTGTCGAGCATCGGCAGGGTCGCGAAGCGCACGGCGTACCGCCGGCGTCGGCGCTGGACGAGCAGGTGCGCGACGGCGAGCGCCGCCACCGGCACCAGGGCGAGCAGGAACCAGGGTGTGAGGAAGGTCATCGGGTCCTCCGTGCCGATCGGGCGGGCGTGCGGTGCCGGCGGTGGATGAAGCGGGTGAGTTCGCGGCCGAGGTCATCGTCGGTGCGCAGGACCAGGTGGTCGGCCCCGGCGGCGCGGACGGCGGTGGCGGTGGCCGCGCGGTGGGCGGCTGCTCCGGCGGCGTAAGCGGTGCGGAGTGCCCGGTCCGAGGTGGCGACGACGCGCTGGGCGCCGGACTCCGGGTCGACGAAGACGACGTCGCCGACGTCGGGCAGGTCGAGTTCGCGGGGGTCGAGCACCTCGACGACGATGACCTCGTGGCGTGCCGACAGCCGACGCAGGGCGGGCTCCCACGGCAGCCGCGCGCTGTCGGTCGCCGGCTGGTCGAGCAGGTCACTGATGACGACCCGCAGACCGCGGCGGGGCGCCTGGGCGGCGAACACGCGGAGCGCTGCGGACAGGTCGGTCGTCGGGACGCCGTCGCGGGGGCCTGGATCGGCACGGAGCACGCGGCGGGCGGTGGTGCGACCGGCGCGCGGAGGGGTCCAGCGGATCCCCTCGGTGCCGACGACGCCGAGTCCCACCCGGTCACCCGCGCCGGTGGTGAGCAGGCCGATCGCCGCCGCCGTCCAGGTGGCGACGTCGGCCTTCTCACGGTCGGTGGTGCCGAAGGCCATGCTCGGCGAACGGTCGACCAGCACCCACGTCTCGAGGGCGTGCTCAGCGCGGGTGAGCCAGACGTACGGTTCGCCGGCGCGAGCCGTGGCGTTCCAGTCGATCCGGCGGACGTCGTGCCCGGGCTGGTAGCGCACGAGTTCCTCGGGGTCGCTGCCCGTGCCGAGGGACAGGCCCTGGTGGTCGCCGTGCACCGTGCCGTCGACACGGCGCCGGACGGTGAGCTCGAGGCGGCGGAGCCGTGCGTCGTCGCTCACGGCGTCGCCTCGTACGGGGTGGAAGCGGCCGCGGCGGGGGTCGGTGCGGCTGGGGGGTACCGCACGTCACCGCCCGCCGCGACCGCGCTCGGGTCCTCGGACGCCGCGATCCGAGGCTGCGGGACGGCCGCGAGCACGGCCTCCACAGCGGTCCTGGGGTCGACCCCGTCGGCGACGGCGTCGAAGGTGAGCACGAGGCGGTGCGCGAGCACGTCGGAGGCGACGTCCGCGATGTCACCGGGCAGCACGTAGTCGCGGCCCCGGAGGAGCGCGAGCGCACGGGCCGCGGCGACCAGGCCGAGCGACCCGCGAGCACTGACGCCGTACTCGAGTACTCCGTCGAAGGTGTGCACGCCGTACCGGTGCGGGTGGCGGGTCGCCATCACGAGCTGCACGGCGTACATGGCGACCGCGTGGTGCACGAAGACCTGCTCGGCTTCGGCCTGCAGCCGGACGATGTCCGGCACCGTCAGGATCTGCTGCGCGCGTGGCCGGTCGGCGCTCATCCGCTGCACGATGGTCAGCTCCCCGAGCTCGTCGGCATGGTCGACGTCGACCTTGAGCAGGAAGCGGTCGCGCTGCGCTTCGGGGAGCGCGTACACGCCGTCGTTCTCGATCGGGTTCTGGGTGGCGAGCACGATGAAGGGGTCGGGGAGCCGGTGGGTCTGCCCACCGATCGAGACCTGCTGCTCGGCCATCGCCTCGAGCAGCGCCGACTGCACCTTGGCGGGAGCGCGGTTGATCTCGTCCGCGAGCACGAGGTTGGCGAACACCGGTCCGGGTTCGACGTCGAAGGTCTCGGTGGACGGCCGCCAGACCCGCGTGCCGACGATGTCGGACGGCATCAGGTCGGGGGTGAACTGCAGGCGGACGAAGTCCCCGCCGACGACGGTGGCCAGGGTGCGCACCGCGAGGGTCTTCGCGACGCCGGGGACGCCCTCGAGCAGCACGTGGCCCCGGGCGAGCAGCCCGATCATCATCCGTTCGACCATGGCGTCCTGGCCGACGACCACGTGCTTGACCTCGAACAGTGCGCGTTCGAGGACGGCTGACGCGGACGGCGTCGTGTACGGGTCGGCGTGGGCGGCTTCGGTCATGGTGTCCTCCTGTCGTTCGGGTGCGTCCCACTCCAGTCGCCAGGGGCGAAAACGACGGGAAGCCGGATCGAAACCGGACCGAAAAGGGGGAACGGACAGTACCTGTCAGTCGCCCAGCCGCCCTGGTTACCGTGAGGCATGCGCGTGCTGATGGTGGAGGACGAAGCCGGTCTGGTGACCGCGTTGCGCGTCGCCCTGCAGCGTGAGGGGTACGCGGTCGACGCCGCCGGCACGCTCGGGGACGCCCGCGGGAAGCTCGCCGTCACGGACTACGACATCGTCCTGCTCGACGTGAACCTGCCGGACGGGGACGGCTTCGAGCTCGCCGGCGAACTCCGGTCGACCGGCGAACCCGGTGGGTCCGGTGGCCCCGGCCCACGGATCCTCATGCTCACCGCCCGCGGCCAGCTGCGCGATCGGGTCCGCGGGCTCGACCTCGGTGCCGACGACTACCTGGTGAAACCGTTCGCGCTCGTCGAGCTCACCGCCCGGATGCGCGCACTCACCCGGCGCTCGGGCGAGGCCGCGTCCTCCGTGCTCGTCGACGGCCCGATCGTCGTCGACACCGCGCGGCAGCTCGCGCGCCGTGGCGACCGCGAACTCGCGCTGACCCTGAAGGAGTTCGGGGTGCTCCGGTACCTGCTCGGCCGTGTCGGCTACGTGGTGTCGGCAGAGGAACTGCTCGAGCACGTGTGGGACGAGAACGCCGACCCGTTCACGCAGACCGTCCGGGTCACGGTGGGCACGCTCCGCCGGAAGCTCAGCGTCGCGGACGAAGAGCCGGCGATCGAGACCGTCGTCGGCCGCGGGTACCGGCTCCGGGAACTCACCGAGGACGGCACCGGGGACTCGTCGACGCTCGGAGCGCCAGCCGCGCCGGTACGGGCGGTCGGCGCGGCCGGCGCTGCCGGCGCTGCGTCGTGAGCGCGCTCGACCGCGCCAGGCGCGAGGTCGGCCACCGCCGGTTCCTCCGCCTGCCGGCCTGGGCACGCACGATCCGGATGCGCCTGACCCTGACGTACAGCGCCGTCCTGTTCGGGATCACCGCACTCGCCCTCGCCGCCGTCTACGTCGCCCTGTCGAGCACGGTCAGCGCCGAGCCCCTCAACCCCGTCACGGTGAAGAAGTTCTACAAGGCCGCCGACGGCACGATCGTCTACAAGCCCGGCGAGCAGTTCCAGGTCGCCGACCTCGAGACGGTGCAGCGCGCCGTCAACTACACGTCCCTGCAGTCGCTGCAGCAGTACTCGATCATCGCCCTCGTCGTGATGTTCGTCCTGAGCCTGGCGATCGGCTGGTGGGTCGCCGGCCGCGCGCTCCGCCCCGTCGGTGCGATCACCCGGGCGACGCAGGAGATCACCGCGACCGACCTGTCACGCCGCATCGACGCGTCAGGACCTCCCGACGAGCTGCACACCCTCGCCGACACCATCGACGGGATGCTCGACCGGCTCGACCGCGCGTTCCGGGCCGAACGGATGCTCGTCGAGGACGTCTCCCACGAACTGCGGAACCCCGTCGCCGTCGTGCAGTCGAACGTCGAGGCCGTCCTCGCGGACGACGCCGCTACCCCGGCCGAACGGCAGGCGTCAGCCGACGTCGTGCTGCAGTCCACCCGGCGGATGAGCCGCCTGCTCGAGGACCTGCTCGCGACCGCCCGCACCCGGTCCGAGGCCTTCACCGACCGCGACGTCGACGTCGCGCGGCTGGCCGCGTCCGCTGCTGCGGAGTACGGGATCCTGGCGAGCCGCCGCGACCTCACGATCCGCGAGCGGATCCACGGCGGCCCGGTGGTGTTCGCCGATCCCGACGCCCTGTCGCGCGCACTCGGCAACCTGCTCTCGAACGCCGTCCGGCTCGCACCCGTCGGCTCCACCGTGACGATCGGCGTCGGGAGCGTCCGCGGGTGGGCGTGGCTCGCGGTGCGTGACGAGGGCCCCGGCATCGGCGACGATGCCCGGCCACGGGTGTTCGACCGCTTCTACCGGGAGTCCTCGGACGCCTCCACCGGCAGCGGCCTCGGGCTGTCGATCGCGCGCCAGATCGTGGAGAGCCACGAGGGCCGCCTCCGCCTCGAGAGTCGCGGCTCCGACGGGTCGACCTTCGTCATCTGGTTGCCGGAGCGCGCCGTGCCGGGCGCGCCGACGAGGACGGACGAGCCGCCGGACGGCGACCCGCTCGCCTGAGTGCCGACCCCGTGACGGCCAGGAGGCCCGTGGCGGCGCCGCCACGGGCCTCCTGGCCGTCTCCTGGTCCGCGTCAGGCCTCCGGGATCACCCGCTCGAAGCGGCTCGTGTCCGCACCGTCGGGGTCCGGGCCGTTCCGGCGGCCCGTGTCGAGCTCGTCCAAGGCCCTGAGGTCGTCGTCGGACAGTACGAAGTCGAAGACGTCGAAGTTCTCCGCGATCCGTCCGGGGTTCGTCGACTTCGGGATCGCGTTCCGCCCCTGCTGCACGTGCCAGCGGAGCATCACCTGCGCCGGCGTCTTGCCGTGCGTCTGGGCGATGGTCCGGATCGTCGGGTCGTCCATCACGCTGACCCGCTCGTCACCCCAGCCCGGGTAGAAGGTGATCCCGCCGATGGGGGACCACGCCTGGTCGAGGACCCCGTGCTCCGCGTCGGCGCGCTGCACGTCCGGCTGCGTGAAGTACGGGTGCAGCTCGACCTGGTTGAGCGCCGGGATGACGTCGGTCGCGTCGAGCAGCGACTGCAGGTGGTGCGGCATGAAGTTGCTCACGCCGATCGCTCCGACCCGACCGTCGGCGTACAGCGTCTCGAGCGCCTTGTACGCCTGCACCGTCCGTTCGAAGCGGTCCGGCGCGGGCTGGTGCAGGATCAGCACGTCGACGCGGTCGAACCCGAGCTTGCCGGTGGCCTTCTCGAACGCGTGCAGGGTCTCGTCGTAGCCGTAGTCGGAGACCCAGATCTTCGTCTCGACCACGATCTCGTCGCGGTCGACGCCGGAGGCGCGGATGCCCTCGCCGACCTCGCGTTCGTTGCCGTACGCGGCGGCGGTGTCGATGTGGCGGTACCCGGTCTCCAGTGCCGTGCGGACCGCGTCCACGGTCTCGTCGGGTGCGCTCTGGAACACGCCGAAGCCGATCGCGGGGATCTCGAGTCCGTTGTTGAGGGTGAGTGTGTCCATGCCCACGACGCTAGGCCGGTGCCCCTGACCCTGACGGGTACCAGCAGCCCCTTCTTCCCCGCCCGGCACCGTCCTACCGTGGACGCATGGACACCAAGAGCGAAGTGCGCGACTTCCTCCGCACCCGCCGCGAACGCGTCACGCCGCAGCAGGTCGGGCTGCCCGACTTCGGTGGCGCCCGACGGGTCAAGGGTCTCCGCCGCGAGGAGCTCGCGCTCGTCGCCGGCATGAGCGTCGACTACTACATCCGCCTCGAGCGCGGGAACCTCACCGGCGTCTCGGAGAGCGTGCTCGAGTCGCTGTCGCGCGCGTTGCGCCTCGACGACGCCGAGCACGCGCACCTGTTCGACCTGGCCCGCGTGCAGAACGCCTCGGCGACCACGCGGCGGAAGCCCCCGACGTCGAAGGTCCGACCGAACGTGCAGCGCATGCTCGACGGCATGACGATGCCCGCGTGGGTCCGGAACGGCCGCTCGGACTTCCTGGCCGGCAACGCCTTGGCACGTGCGCTCTACTCGCCGCTCTTCCTCGACCCCGCCGGCACCCCGAACACCGCCCGCTTCGCGTTCCTCGACCCGCGCGGTCAGGAGTTCTGGCGCGACTGGGACGTCGTCGCGAGCGACATGGTGGCCGTGCTCCGTGCCGAGGCCGCCCGGTCGCCGTACGACAAGGGGCTGACCGACCTGATCGGCGAGCTCTCCACCCGCAGCGAGGAGTTCCGGCAGCGCTGGGCCGCGCACGGCGTCATGCGGCACCTGAACGGCTCGAAGCGGGTGCACCACCCCGAGGTCGGCGACCTCGACCTGACGTACGAGACGATGGAGCTCGCGACCGACACCGGTCTGACGCTCATCGCCTACGGCACCGAGCCGGGCTCACCGTCCGAGGAGCGCCTGCAGCTGCTCGCGAACCTCGTCGCCACGACGGCCGCAGCCGTCCCGGAACCGGAGGACGCATGAGCGAGACCGAGTCCGTCCCGACGACCGCAGCCGCCGCGCCGCTCGGGTTCCTGGGCCGGTTGCGGTTCCGCTGGCGCGCGGAGCAGGAGATCCACGACCTGACCCGCGACCGTGCGCTCGAGGAGCGCGTGCGTGCCGAGGCCGCTGTGCGGCTCGCGCCCGGCCCGTGGCACCTCGGCGAGCTGTTCCGACGTCGCTGACGTTGCGCGCGTGCCCAGATGGCGGACGGGAGGCCCGTGGCCAGCTGGCCGCGGGCCTCCCGTCCGTCAGTCGGTCGCGTTCACCGGCGACGTGCGGCGGGCACCAGGGTGTGCTGCCCGTAGCTGTTGTCGTCGGGGTTGATCGTGACGCCCGGTGCGACGAGCTCGTCGATGCGGTCCAGGACCTCGTCGCTGAGCACGCGGTCGGCGGCAGGGAGCTGCGACTCGAGCTGCTCCATGGTGCGCGGGCCGATGATCGCGCTCGTGACGCCGGGGTGCCGGATCGCCCACGCCAGCGACATCTCGATGAGGGACATGTCCTGCGACTCGGCCAGGAGTGCGAGTTCCTCGACGATGTCGAGCTTCCGCTGGTTCGCGGGCGTCGACATGTCGAACCGGGCCGCGGGGCGGTGCTTCGCCGTCGGGGTGCCGGGAGCGTCCTTGCGCCAGCGGCCACTGAGCCAGCCGCCGCCGAGCGGGCTGTAGACGAGGGTGCCCATGCCGTAGCGCTGCGTGGTCGGCAGGACGTCCTCCTCGATGCCACGCACCAGGATCGAGTACGGCGGCTGCTCGGTGCGGAAGCGCTCCAGGCCACGGCGCTCCGAGGTCCACTGGGCCTCGACGATCTCGGCGCCCGAGTACGACGACGATCCGATGTTCCGGACCTTGCCCTGGCGGACCAGGTCGGTCAGGGCGCCCAGGGTCTCCTCGACGTCCGTCGTCGGGGACGGGCGGTGCACCTGGTACAGGTCGATGTGGTCCGTGCCGAGGCGGCGCAGGGAGTTCTCGACCTCCTGCATGATCCAGCGGCGCGAGCCCCCGGAGCGGTTCGGGCCCTCACCCATCGGCATGAAGAACTTGGTGGCGAGCACGACGTCGTCACGGCGGTCCTTGATGGCCTTGCCGACGATCTCCTCGGAGACGCCGTCCGAGTAGGCGTCGGCGGTGTCGACGAAGTTGATGCCCGCGTCGAGGGCGCGGTGGATGATCCGGATCGAGTCGTCGACGTCGGCGTTCGCCCACGGACCGAACATCATGGTGCCCAGAGCGAGCGGGCTCACCTCGACGCCGGTGCGTCCGAGCTGGCGGTACTCCATGGTTTCCTCTCCGTGCCCGCGGGTCTCGCCGGGCACGGCTGCCACGCTAGGCCGGTCACCCACGGCGAAAGGGGGGAGGCCCTTACCTCCCTCGGCCGGCGGAGCGGTCGTAGCGTCGGGGACATGACGTTCGCCGAGACCGACCCCGAGTTCGCCCAGTACCACGCCGACTTCGTGGACGAGACGCTGCAGCACGCGTCGCTCAGCAGCCACGACCGCGCGGTCGTGCAGCTCGGCGCGATGATCGCCGCCGGCGCGCAGACCGCCTTCCGACAGCTGCTCGGCGCCGCGCTCGACGAATCACTGACCCCGGTCGAGGCGAAGGAGATCGGGTACCAGGCCGTCGCCTACGTCGGGTCCGCACGCGCCTCGGACTTCCTCACGATCACCAACGACGTGCTGATCGCGCGCGGTGTCGAGTTGCCGCTCCCGGGCCAGTCGACGACCACCCCCGACGACCGACTCGAACGGGGCCGTGCGGTCCAGAGCGCCGTCGTCGGCGCCGGACGTGTCGACGCGATGTACGAGAACGCGGCCGACGACACCGTGCACCTCCAGCGGTTCCTGTCCGGCAACTGCTTCGGCGACACCGTCGGACGGGACGGGCTCGACCTGCCGACGCGTGAGCTGCTGACGTTCGCGGTCCTCGTCGCGCTCGGTGGTGCGGACGCGCAGGTCACGGGACACGTCGCGGGCAACCTGCACGTCGGGAACACCCGGCAGCAGCTGCTCGACGTGCTCACCGTCCTGGTGCCGGTGATCGGCTACCCGCGGACGCTCAACGGGCTCGCCGCCGTGAACGAGGGTGCGCCCGCCGCTTGAGGTCGCGGCCGGTCCCTCAGGCGACGAGGGGGCCGGCGACCTCGAGCTGGTCGTGGTCGACCTGCCAACGGACGGCGTCGAGCACCGTCTGTTCGGCGGTGAAGCCCGGCGTGTAGCCGAGCAGACGGCGGGCCTTCTCGACGCTGAACACCTGGCTGCGTGACAGGTGCTCCCAGCTGGCGCCAGCGTGCTCTGGAGTGGTGGTCTCGCGGAACCGGTCCCAGCTGACGGGCTCGAGCCGGGCCTCCTGGCCGAACCACGACGCTGCCAGGTGGGCGTACCCACGCGCGGTGAGCGCCGTCGGGGCCGTGATGAAGAAGTCCTCGCCGACCGCCGCCTCGCGGTGTTCGACGGCGAGCTGGAAGGCCTGCGCGACGTCGTCCGCGTGCACGTGGGCCATGGTCTCGGCACCGAGACCGGGGACCTCGATCGCCTCGCCGGCGGACAGCCTCGTCAGCACCGACGGGTCGAGGTTGCCGAGCGGACCGATCGGCATCCAGCCCGGACCGCTGATGTGACCCGGGTGCAGCGTCGTCGTCGCCAAACCCCCTGACACGGTTTCTTCCTTGAGCATCCGCGCGATCGCGTCCTTCTGCACGCCGTAGTCGCCGAAGGGCGGCGTGAAGTCGTCCTCGGTGATCGGCAGCACACGGGATGCACCCGCGCGCCAGATCGAGCCGCAGTGCACGAGGTGCGTGCCCGTGCCGCGGAGCGCTTCGACGAGGGCGGCGGCGGACGACTCGGTGAAGCAGACCAGGTCGACGACGGCATCGGCGTCGAGCGCAGCGATCCGCGTTCCGAACGTGCCGTCGCGGTCCTCCTGCTCACGGTCCGCGGTGACGCGTTCGACCCGCTGCCACTCGGGGGAGTCGGCGTAGGGGGTGCTGGTGCCGCGACTGATGGCGACGACCTCGTGACCGGCGCGGACGAGGCGGGGGACGAGGAACGTGCCGATGTGGCCGGTGGCTCCGATGACGACGATGCGCATCAGTCGGCGGTGATGACCTTCACGGAGCCGGCGATGGTCGCGGCGTCCTCGGCGAGCGCCACGACCGGGTCGGGCAGGCGGGTGGTGGCACCGACGAGCTTGCGGGCACCCCACCCGACGAACGACCCGACGATCGCACCGACGCCGCCGAGGATCGCGCCCTCGATGCGCAGGTCGCGCTTGCCGGTCGTGCCGAGTGCTGCGCCGACGAGCGCACCGGACCCGATGCGGCCGATCAGGCCGGCGGGGGAGATGCGGTTCGGGGTCATCGGCAGCTTGTCGCCGATGAGTTCACCGACGGCCGAGGCGACGAGGAGTCCGCGGCCGAGCGGGGTGCTGAAGACCTTCCAGTCCTGCCACGACCCCTTCAGCGAGGACCGGTCGTGGTTCAGCGCCAGCACCGCGAGCGGGGTGGCGCTGCGGCCGCCGCTCAGGATGCCGAGCACCAGGGTGCGGACCAGGGTGTGCTGCTCGTGCTGCGTGCTCATCGTGTCTCCAGTCGTGATCAGGTCCGACCGTACGCACGCGGGCCGCGAGCGCTCCGAGGGTCCTCACGGACTGCGGGTACTGAGCCGGCCCGAGTAGCGTCCGCCGCATGAGCAACGTCATCGTCTTCGGCGGCCACGGCAAGGTCGCACTCCTCACCACCCGCATCCTCAGCGACCGCGGCCACTCGGTCACCTCGGTCATCCGCGACGCGGACCAGTCCGACGAGATCCGTGCCCACGGCGGCGAACCCCGTGTCGCGGACATCCAGCAGCAGTCCCTGACCGACTTCGCGGAGCTCGTCCACGGGCACGACGCCGTCGTGTGGTCGGCCGGTGCCGGCGGCGGGTCCGTCGACCGCACCTGGGCGATCGACCGCGACGCCGCGATCCTGTCGGTGCAGGGCGCGAAGCAGGCTGGCGTCGACCGCTACGTCATGGTGTCGTGGTCCGGGTCGCAGCTCGACCACGGGGTACCGCAGGACAACGACTTCTTCGCCTACGCGCAGTCGAAGGCGATCGCCGACGCCGTGGTGCGCGACTCCGGTCTGCAGTGGACCATCGTGGCGCCGAGCACCCTGACGGACGACGACGCCACCGGTTCGGTCGACTGGGCGGGCTCGTCGAGCGACGTGCCGCGCGGCGACGTCGCACACGTGATCGCCGACGTGCTCGAGACCCCCGGCACGGCGGGCAACACCATCCGGTTCAACTCGGGATCGACCCCGATCGCGGACTTCCTGCGCGCCGACGCGGTCTGAGGACCCCGACGGGGTCTGACGACGGCCCGCGGCCCGCAGCCGCGCTTCAGTAGATCGCTGCGATGCCGGTCATGTCGCCGAGCCCGAGCGTGCGTGAGCCGGTGTCGCAGTACCCGCCGGACGGCTCCATGACCTGACCGGTTCCGGTCTTGACGTGGCCGAGTCCGTACAGGTGTCCCCACTCGTGGGTGGCGACGGCCTGGGTGTCGAACCGTGCGCCCGAGCAGGTGGTCGTCGAGCTCCACTTGTAGCTGGTGGCGTACCGCTGGTCGGACTCCTTCGCGACGCCGTTGCCGTCGTACCAGACGCACGTCACGCCGAGGGTGCCGGAGGGCAGCTTGCCCCATCCGACGACGCTGTAGCCGTTGCTCTTCGAGCAGCCGCCCTTGTCGGTGAGCCCGGGCACCTGGGTCGCCAGGCGCACGTAGGAGTTCCGGGCCGACGAGGTCACGGTGCGGTCGCACGACGCGATCGTGCCGGTCCACGCGTTCGCCGCCTTGCGCAGGGCGTCCTTGGCGTACGACGACTTCTGGCCGGACTCGTTGTAGTACCACTGCACCGTGCTCGACCAGCGGTACTTGTTCCGTACGTTGGCCGTGCTGGTGCACTTGGTGGTGGCCGCGGTCGTGGCGGCCGGCGCTGCGGGTGCGCCGGCGGCACCGCTGGCTGCCGCGCTCCTCGCCTGCTCGCGGCGCACGGCGGGCGCCGAACCGCTCCAGGTCTCGTCGATGCGGACCGCGACACCGCCGGTGCCGGTGTTCGCGATGACGACCTCCGCAAGCTCCGGAGCACCCGGCGCCGCGGAGCTGCTCGCCATCACGCTCTCACCGGGCGCCGGCACGGCGAAGGTGCGGCCGTCGGGCAGCGCGACCGTGCCCGACGAGACCGTGCACCCCGACCGGAGCGTCTGCACCGAGAGCGTCCCCGTGGCGCAGCGGGTTCCGGCGGCCGGCGTCGATGCCCCCGGCGTCGCCGCCTGCGCGGGTGCCGCCGTCGCGGTGAGGCCGACGACGAGTGCGATGACCGCCCCGGTGGTGAGCGTGTTCCTGACAGGACGCATGGTTGCCCTTCCCGCGGTGGGCCCCTGTGCCCGCCGTCCCTGATCGGGTCCATGCTCGCCGATGAGCCCCGTCAGGTCCAGGGCTGCGCCAACAGGACAGGAAGCGCCCAGCCGTCGCGGTCGGTCAGCGCAGCCGCTCGACCATCGGACACGCGAACGGGTCGCGAGCCGCCAGACCGACCTCGTTGAGGTAGCGGACCACGATGACGTAGGAGTGCACCAGCGTCGTCTCGGTGTACGGCACGCCCTGGTCCGCGCAGTACTTCCGGACCATGTCCCGGGCGGCCCGCAGGTTCGGTCGGGCCATGCTCGGGAACAGGTGGTGCTCGACCTGGTGGTTCAGGCCGCCCATGAAGTACTCGACCCAGGCGCCGCCACCGATGTCGCGCGAGGTCAGGACCTGGCGCGAGAAGAAGTCCACGCGGCGGCCGGGTTCGATGACGGGCATGCCCTTGTGGTTCGGCGCGAACGCGATCCCCATGAGGAACCCGAACACGGCGAGCTGGACACCGAGGAACGCGAAGGCCAGGCCGACCGGCAGGAACCAGAACACGACACCCAGGTAGAGCACGAACCGGCCGACGAAGACCGATCCCTCGGCCCACCGTCGCTTCACCGGGCCACGGCTCGTGTACGTGCGGATCGACTGCCAGTGCAGGTTCACGCCCTCGACCAGGAGCATCGGGAAGAACGCGTAGCCCTGCACGCGGACGAGCACACGCAGGAACCCGGTCCGGCTGGCAGCGTCCTCGGGTCGGAACGAGATCGCGTCGAACGAGATGTCGGGGTCCTTGCCGACGGTGTTCGGGTTGGCGTGGTGCCGGGTGTGCTTGTTCATCCACCACGCGTAGCTGATGCCGGTCAGGAACGTGCCGGCGTACCGGGCCGCTCGGTCGTTCCAGTGGTGCGACGCGAAAACCTGTCGGTGGGCAGCCTCGTGCGACAGGAACGCGAACTGCGTGAACAGTGCGCCCAGCACCCCCGCGACGATCAACTGGTACCAGGAGCCGCCGAGCACGGCGAACGCCCCGCCGGTGATGCCGAGCAGCGCGGCGAGCACTGCGATGAGGCCCCAGTACCAGCCCGTGCGGCGACCGAGGAGCCCAGCGGTGCGGACCTGCGCGAGCAGCGCGGTGTACGTGGAGGTGGTGTCGGTCCGAGGCGACCGTCGTTCGGTCTTCCGGTAGCCCGTCGGTACGACCAGTTCGTCGCCCATGCTTTCCTCCTGGATCCAGTGCTGCGCCTGCAACCGGGGTCCGGGGCTACGACTTGCTCGTGATCGTACGCCGGCCCGGACCGGGGACACACGGGATCAGGCGGGGAGGACCAGGCGGCGTTCGACGATGGCCCGGGCGACGTCGGCGAGGCGCTCCTGGTTCGACCGCGCGTACTGCCGCAGCAGTTCGAACGCCGCCTCGGTGTCGACCGAGTGCGTGTACGCCACGAATCCCTTGGCCTGCTCGATCACGACCCGGCTGTCGAGGGCTCGCTGCAACTGCGCCTGCGTCAGCGCCGCGTGTTGCAGGGTCCGCTGCTGCAGGATGCTGATGGTCGCGACGTCGGTCAGGGCCTGAGCAGCCAAGGCATCGTCGCGGTTCAGCGCACCCTCGGTCTCGCGGAACAGGTTGAGCGACCCGAGCGTGGTGTCCCGCAACCGCATCGGGATCGCGTGCACCGACGCGTACCCCGACTCGGCGGACGCGGCGGCGAACGTCGGCCACCGGCGTTGCATCTCCGCCTGGTCACTGACGGACACCGGACGCCCGGTCGCGAAGCACTCCACGCACGGCCCTTCGCCGGCGTCGAGCTGGAGGAGTCCGACGAAGCTGGACCGCTCACTGGTCGACGCCACGACCTCGAGTTCCTGGTGCTGGTTGGCCAGCAGGATGCCGGCCGCCGAGGCGTCGAAGATGTCGACGACGCTGTCGACCAGGTTCTGCAGCAGGTCGACGACGTCGTACTCGTCGACGAGGGTGTCGGTCAGCGTGACGAAGGTGTCGATGAGCCGGCGCTCGCGGGTCGGTGCCATGGTGCGTGCTCCTCAGTTCTCGGAACCGTACGGCCGGGCGAGGTCGATGCGGCGAGCGATGACGTCGGTGGCGACGTCGCGGACGGTGCGTTCGGTGGCGAAGGCGTGCGCCTGCAGCACGAGGAGGGCGTCGGTGACGTCCACCCCGAGCTGTGCTGCGACCATGCCGGTCGCCTGGTGCACCTCTCGTCGGGAGTAGCGGCTGGTGCCCATGTCGGCACGACCGTCGGCGGCCGCAGCGAGCAGGGCACCACGGAGCACCCGACGGGCTGCGACCTCGGTGAGCTCCACGGCGCCGCGGATCTGCCCCACGGTCAGGGTGCGCTCGCTGTCCACGGACAGGTCGACGGCGCCGACGGGGATCGTCCCGATGCGCATCGGGAACGAGAACACCGCCCCGACCCCGGCGCGCAGGAGTTCCTCGAGCGCGAGGGGCCAGTCGGTGTTCGTCGTGCCGGACAGGTCGGACTCCAGGACCGGGCGGCGGGTCGTCAACGCCTGCCAGCACGGGCCCTCGCCGAGGTCGAACTGGATCTCGTCGATCCGCGCGGCGCGCGCGTCGCTCGCGCACACCGTCGCCGACCCGAGTGGGTTGCCGAGGGTGGAGATGCCGACCCCGGTCACGGGCAGCGTCGTCAGGAACGGCGGGCACATGTCGGTGCCGTCGGGTGCGGCCTGCAGTGCGGAGACTGCCGTCGTGAAGTCGTTCATCGCGAGGAAACCATCCGGGTCCGTGAACACGGGGCTGATCCGGTCCCCGCGTGCTGCAACGCTAGCGCAGTGCCCCGCTGGCGTCGCCCGCCGGGCACGTCGACCCGCGCGGACACGGTCAGCCCGCGCTGACGCGCGACGGCTCCGGCACGAAGTGGATCCGCTCCGCCGCTCGCGTGACCTCGCGGGCCCGGGCCGTGCGGTCGTCGAACTCGATGCGCGCTGCGTCACGGACCTGCTCCTTGTCGAACAACGACGCCCGGCTCACGACGTCGACGATCGTCGCCACCACCGTGGCGAGACCGCGTTCGAGCTGTCCGAGGTTCGTGTTGCCGATGACGAGACGACGGTCCTGCACGTCGAGCGTGACGTCGGGGTAGCCGGCCGTCACGAGCTGCGCGTGTCCGTCGGCACCGCGGAGGCCGGCCATCTCGGCTGCGTCGGGTCGGCGGTTGAACACCGCCGGGACGTCGTAGTACTTCGCCGCCGTGGGCTTGCCGAGCTCGGTGGGCAGGCCGGAGGCCACCACACTCGTGAGCGCGAGCGGCGTCGAGGCCGCCTCGGACTGGTCCGTCATGATGACTCCCTTGGCGGATCCCCGCGGGAGCTCGAGAGGATCTCGGACTCGGTACGGCGACACCGTGGCGTCAGTGTGGGACCCGCGGATGTGAGCACTCCCAGCCGCGGCCCGACGCCGGGGCTCCACCACGCCCAGGCGTCACCCTGCTCAGGCGAACTGCGCGTAGAACGCCGACGGGTCCTGCGACAGCGACGCCTTCACCGCGCTGCTCCACTCGTCGACGACGACCTCGGCCGCGCCCCGCTCGACGCCGTCCAGCGCGGCCCGCGCCACGTCGGCCGGGTCGACCTTCGGCCCCTCGTAGCCGTCCATCATGTCCGTGTCCGCCGCCCCGAGGTGCAGCCCTTGCACGCTGATCCCCTTGCCGGCGAGCTCCAACCGGACGGCGTTCGTCAGGTTCCACTCGGCGGCCTTCGCCGCCGCGTACGCGCCGGATCCCGGGTAGACGAACCAGGACAGTGCGGACAGGACGTTCACGATGCCGCCGCCGCCGTTCCGCTCGATCACCGGTGCGAACGCCCGGATCATCGCGAGGTTCCCCCAGTAGTGCGTGTCCATCTCGCGGCGCGCATCGGTCAGGTCGTCGGTGAGCAGCGAGCCCGTCGTCGAGATGCCCGCGTTGTTCACGAGCAGGGTGACGTCGCCGGCGGCTGCGGCCGCCGCCTCGACCGACGCCGGGTCGGTGATGTCGAGCGGCAGCGCCACGACGCCCTCGATGTCCACGAGCTCGGGTCGGCGTGCGGTCGCGTAGACCTTGGTGGCGCCGCGCTCCAGCAGCTGCAGGGCGAAGCGGCGTCCGATGCCCCGGTTCGAGCCGGTGACGAGTGCGACCGATCCAGCGATGTCCATGGTGTCTCCTCCTGCCGCGCGGGTGTCTCCCGCAGCGGCTCGGTTACGCTAAGACCTCACATCCATGTCAGGGGCAAGCCCCGGATCGGAGTCCGCATGCGGATCGGCGACCTCGCCGCGGAGACGGGTGCCAGCGTGCGCTCGCTGCGGTACTACGAGGAGCAGGGACTGCTCGCCGCGTCGCGGACCACCAGCGGGCAGCGCGTCTACGACGCCCCGGCGGTCGAGCGCGTCCAGCTCGTGCAGCAGCTGTTCGCCGCCGGCCTGCCGAGCCGCACCATCGTGCAGCTGTTGCCGTGCGTGGACAGCGGCCACGCGACACCGGAGTCGTTCGCGCTGCTCGTCGCCGAGCGCGACCGGATCACGGCGCAGATGGCGGAGCTCGAGGCCGCGCGTGGCCGGCTCGACGAGGTCATCGCCATCAGCGAGCACCCGACTGCCGAGCACTGCCCGGCCCTGCGTGAGCCGACAGACGGAGCGGTCGCGGCCTGAGACGTGGTGTGGGGCGGACGGGAGGCGCGGGACCGACCCGACCCGCGCCTCCCGTCCTCAGGTGGTCGCCGACAGGGCCGCTGCCACGGCTCGTTCCTGCCGCGCATGCGCGGCGAAGGCGTCGGCGACCGGGGTGCGACGGCGGTCGAGCCCGCCGTCGCCGTCTTCGACGAGGTCGAAGAGGCCCATCGTGAGCAGGTGCTCCTGGCGGGGTGCGTCCGTGTGCCGCCAGGTCCACTCGTACATGTCGAACAGCGGCCACCAGGTGTACCCGACCACCGGGACGCCCTCGGCACGGAGCTCGTGCACGGCGGCCACGGAGGCGTCGAGCCAGCCGATGCGTTCGTCGACGGACCCGGTGACGCACGTCTCGGTCAGCATGACCGGGGCGCCGTACCGCTCGGCGTACGTCGTCAGCACGTCGCGGAGTCCCTCGGCCCCCGTGTCCCGGTACGGACGCGGGTCGGCGAAGCCGCCGCCGTGGTGGACGCCGGCCTCGAAGACCTCGGTGGAGTGCAGGGGGTAGTAGTTGACGCCCATCACGTCCGGCCGGACCGCGTGCTGGCGGAACCAGTCCAGGTCCGCGTCGGTGACCCCGCCGGAGCGGAGCCGTCCGACGAGCGGGTGGTGGTCGTCGACCCCGCCGGTCACGAGGTCCTCGACCAGGAACGTCTGGGCGCGGAGCCGCGCCACGGTGTCGCGGTGCTCGGGGGCATCGACGTCGCCGACGTACCGGATGCCGGCGTCGACGTGCACGAAGGTGGCGGCGTCACCGAGTTCACGGGCGATCGCGTGCTGGGTGGAGACGAACCCCTTCGCCAGCGCCGAGGCGATCCGGGCAGAACCCTCGGCACCGGTCAGGTACGGGGGCCAGTACCCGTACTCACCCGAGAACAGGGCGTGGATGACGGGCTCGTTGACGGGCGTGTAGTCGGTCGCGACGTCGCCGTACCGGGCGGCGAACCGGGCGGCGTACTCCGTGACGTGCGCCGGGTAGTCGGGGTTCGCGAACTGACCGTCGAGCCAGAGCGGTGTGCCGTAGTGCAGCAGGTCGATGACGGGCCGCAGGCCGGTCTCACGGAAGCGCTGCATGACATCGTCGACCCACGACCAGTCCCACAGACCGGGCTCGGGGGCGACCCGGTACCAGGGCACGCCCCAGCGGAGCAGCTCGGCGCCGACGTCGACGGCCAGGCCGAGGTCGGCGGCGTACTGCCGGTAGTGGTCGGTGAGTTCGTACTCGTCGATGGGGCGCTCGCCCGGACGGGCCTGCGGGACGAAGGTGTCCTCGATGCCCAGGGCGAAGTGCAGCCGTCCGTCGTCGGACCAGTGCATGGTGTCTCGTTTCGTGGTGGGCGCGTCCCCGAGGGGACCGCGCGGGGTCGTCGTCACTTGAGCCCGGTGCTGGCGACGCTCTCGATGAAGCGGCGTTGCACGAGCAGGAACATGACGGCGAGGGGCAGCACGGCGATCAGGGCGCCGGCCATCATCACGCCCTGCGGGATGATGCCGCCGGGTCCGGTCAGCAGGGTCAGCCCCGAGGTGATGGTCCCCATGTCCTGGTCCGTGGTGAACACCAGCGGCCAGAGCAGGTCGTTCCAGTTGTTGACGAAGGTGAAGATGCCGAGGGTGAGCAGTGCCGGTACGGCGTTCGGCAGGATGATGCTCCGGAAGATCCGCCACTCGGACGCACCGTCGATGCGCGCCGCGTTGTCGAGGTCGCGGGGGAGCGACACGAAGAACTGCCGGAGGAAGAAGATGCCGAAGGCGTCCGCCGCCCGCGGTGCGATGAGGCCGGCGAAGGTGTTCACCCACCCGAGGTCGGACACGAGCTGGTAGATCGGGATCAGGGTGGCCTGGAACGGGATCATCAGGCTGGCGATGATCACGATGAGCAGGACCTTGCTGCCCCGGAAGTCGAGCCGGGCCAGCGCGTAGGCGGCGAGCGCGTCGAACGCCAGCGCGAAGACGGTCACCCCGCCGGCGAAGGCGAAGCTGTTCAGGATGAGCCGGCCGAACGGCAGCTGTGTGAAGATCGCTCGGAAGTTGTCGAGCGTCCACGTGTGCGGGAACAGCGTCGGCGGGTAGGCGTTCACCTCGCTCGCCGGCTTGAACGCCGTGAACACGATGACGAGCACGGGGAGCAGCACCGCGAGGGTGACGATGAGCACCGCGGCGAAGCCGAGCCAGCGCATCGACGGTGCGCGACGGGCGACGGTCCTGCGCCGGACCGCGGTGGCCGGACGGGGGAGTGCGGTCATGATGCGGTGTCCTCTCCGCGCTTGCCGAAGAACAGGAACTGCACGAGGCTCAGCAGCAGGGTCGCGATCAGCAGCACGTACGCCAGTGCGGATGCGAAGCCGAGGTCGAGGTCCTTGAACCCGGACTGGTAGATCTGCATGACGATCGTCTCGGTGGACCGGTACGGCCCGCCGCCGGTCAGGACGTAGATCTGGTCGAACGCCTGCAGTGCGGCGATGAGCGCGACGATGACGACGAACGCCATGGTGTTGCTGAGCATCGGGAACGTCACGTTCGCGAACCGCTGGCGGCCGTTCGCGCCGTCCAGCTGCGCCGCCTCGTACAGGCTGGTCGGGATCTCCTGCAGCCCCGCCAGGAAGATGACCATGTAGAAGCCGAAGTTCTTCCAGACCGCGACGAGCACCACGGTCGGCATCGCCAGGGCCGGGTCCTGCAGGACGTTGCCGAGCCGGATGCCGCCCACCTGGAGCCAGTGGTTCAGCAGGCCGATCTGCGGGTCGAGCAGGTACGACCACGCGAACGCGGCGACCGCCAGGGACACGATGAACGGCAGGAACAGCGCCGAGCGGAAGAAGCCGCGGAACGGCAACGCCGGGTGGTTGAGCGCCAGGGCCAGCACCAGCGCCACGGCGATCGCGACCGGGGTGAACAGCACCGAGTACAGCGCCGTGTTGCCGATCGAGCGGACCACGTCCGGGTCGGTGAAGACCCGGACGTAGTTCGCGAAGCCGACCCAGCTCGGGTCACCGAAGCCGCTGGCGTCCGTGAAGGACAGCCGCAGTGCCGAGAGCATCGGCCACAGGACGAACGCCCCGAGGATGACGATCGCGGGTGCGAGGAAGCCGACGACGGTCGCACGGCGGCGGAAGGTCCCGTTCAGGGGCGTCCGGCCGCCGAGCTGTCCCGGGGGTCGGTACCGACGGCGTCGGCCGAGTTGCTGCGTGGTCATCGTGGTCCTCTACTTCAGGGCTGACTGCACGTCGGTGTCTGCGGTGCCGAGGAGCGACTCCGGGTCGCCGCCCGCGATCGACTTCTGCGTCGCGGTGTCGAGCGCGGTGAGCACGTCACCGCTGTTCACGACGCCCGGGAGGAGCGGGATCGTCGTGCCGGGCAGACCGGTCAGCGCCGCGACGGTGGGGTTCGCGTCGACGTCGGCGGCGGTCACGTCGGTGCGCAGGGACGGCCAACCCGACCCGAGCGCCCACTTGGTCGCGACGTTCTTCTCGTTGAAGTACCGCAGGAAGTCCTCGGCAGCGGCCTGCTTCGGGTCGTCGGTCTGTGCGGTCACGCCGAGCGAGATGCCGATGGCGGAGGCCACCTGCGCCTTCGGCCCGGCCGGGATCGCGGCGATCCCGTAGTCGATGTCGGACGACTTCGCGACGCCGGCCATCCACGGGCCGCCGATCTCCATGGCGGTCTTGCCGGCGGTGAAGAGCTTGTCGGCCGCGATGCCGTCGACACCGGTCGGCGAGATCTTGTCCTGCCGGATCGCCTTCGCCCAGTACTCGAGCGTCTCGACGTTCGCAGCGGAGTCGATGGTCGACTTGGTCCCGGCGTCGTTCGTGATCGAGCCGCCGTTGCCGGCGAACAGGCTCGGCCAGATGCCGTTGCCGACCGTCTGGTGGTCCGGCAGCACGAGCCCGTACTGCTCCGGGGTGCCGTCGCCGTTCTCGTCCTTCGTCAGCTTCTTCGCGTCGGCGACCCACTCGTCCCACGTCGTCGGGAACGCGTCGATGCCGGCCTCGGCGAAGAGCTTCTTGTTGTAGATCACGGACAGGGGCACGAAGCCACTCGGGACGCCGTACTCCTTGCCGTCGACCTGCTCCATCGCGACGGCCTGCTCCTTGAGCTCGCCGGTGTTGCTGGTGTCGTCGTCGTAGAAGTCGCTCAGGTCGACGAGGGCCTTCTTCTCGGCGTAGACGGGCAGTCGGTCCGAGGTCATCGCGACGATGTCCGGGCCCTTCTTCGCCGTCAGCGCGGGGAGCATCGTGTCGTCGATGACCGCCCACGTCTTCGTCTGGGTCGTGATCGTGACCTTGTCCTGCGACTCGTTGAAGTCCTTGACGATGCCGTCCAGGACCTTGCCGTCAGCCTCGGTGTACCCGTGCCAGAACCTCAGGTCGACGTGGGCGTTCGCGGACGATCCGGGGGAGCCGGCGCACCCGGCCAGGGAGATCGCCGCCGCTGTTGCGAGCGCGACGACCGCGATGTGCTTCTTCATCGAAAACCTGCCATCCGTCCCGCACTTCGGTGTGCGGGACCTCGTCCATGCCGGATTTACACCGGTGTAAATCTGGACAGTAGTCGGTGCTCGACGGGCAGGTCAAGACCTCAGGCGGAGACCGTGCGTTCCACGGCGACGGGCGCCGAAGACGCCCGCACGACCAGCGCATGCGGCGAGCGCAGCACGCCCGGACCGACGGCCGCGTCCTCCTCGAGCTGCTCGACGAGGACCCCGACCGCCGTCGCCGCGACCCGGTCCAGGTCGGCCGACACCGTGGTCAGCGCGGGCGTCGCGTACGCCGACTCCTCGATGTCGTCGAAGCCGACGACCGCGACGTCGTCCGGCACGGTCCGACCGGCGAGCTGCAACGCGCTCATCGCCCCGAGCGCCAGGGCGTCGTTGCAGCAGACGATCCCGTCGACCTCGACGCCGGAGTCGAGCAGCGCCCGCGCCGCCGCTGCCCCCTCGGCCCGGTGCCAGAGCGCCGTGGGGACGACGAGTTCGGGTCGGAACGCCACGCCCTGCTCGGCGAGCGCCTCGCGGTACCCGCGGAGCCGCTCCTGCGCCGTCCGTACCGGCCCCGACGGTTCGGAACCGATGAAGGCGATCGAACGACGGCCCGCGTCGAGCAGGTGCGCCGTCGCGTCGTGCAGCGCGTCCGCGTTCGACATCGTGATGAACGTGACCGGGCTGTCCGGGATCGGCTCGCCGAGCACCACGAGGGGGAACTTCACCTCGAGCGCAGGAGCATCGCTCGACCGCACCGTCAGCGGGCTGTAGATGATGCCGTCGATCGAGTGTTCGCGCATCCGGGTGATCGCGTCCGCCTCGCGCACGCCGCTCGCGGTCTGCTCGATGAGCACCGTGTAGCCCACGGCACCGGCGGCGCGGATGACGGCGTCGGCGAGCTCGGCGAAGTACGCCTGCCGTAGCTCCGGCACCGCCAGGCCGATGACCTTCGACCGGCCGGCGCGGAAGTTCCGGGCCGAAACGTTGAGCTCGTAGCCGAGTTCGTCCACCGCGGCCATCACCCGGTCGTGGGTGCGGGCGGAGACGTGCTCGTAGCCGGAGAGGACGTTCGAGACGGTCTTCTTCGAGACGCCGGCGACGGCTGCGACGTCACTCATCGTGGGGGGCGAGCGGTGTCCCTGGGCCATCCGCGCTCCCCTCTCGCGTCCGGAATGCGTTGGGCAGGAACCTACCGCACCAGCGTGGTGCGGCCCGGACGTGTCGGTCCGGTCACGGCTGGCGGGCCCTGGGCGGCGTCCACGCCGGAGCTGCGTCCACTGCGTCGCCGATGCTCCGCGCGATGACCCCGAGCTGCCGCGTCTGGGTTTCGGTGAGCGTGTCGAACACCAGGCGCTCGACCAGGGCATGGTGCGCGGGCGTCGACTCGAGGACCTTGCCGTGCCCGTCATCCGTCAAGACCGCGAGGGTGAAGCGGCCGTCCGTCGGGTCGACCACACGGCGCACCCACCCCTTCGCCTCGAGCCGAGTCACCGCGCGGGACAGTCGTGAGAGCGTCGAGCTCGCGTACCCGGCGAGCGTGCTCATCCGCAGGGTCCTGTCCGGCGCGGCGTCGAGGGCGGTGAGGACCCCGAGTTCGAAGTGCGTGAGGCCACTGTCTCGTTGGAGTTGGGCGTCCAGGGCGACCGGGAGCCGTTCGAGCATCGTCGCCACGGCTGCCCAGATCTCGAGTCGTTCGCCGCGCAGGCCGTGTGGTTCATCGGGCGGTGCCATCACGGCATCGTACATCCGGTGACTTGCCTGAGCAAGTAAACGGACGTACGGTGACTTGCTCAGGCAAGTCACCGGGTCGAGTGACGCGAGACGACGAAGGAGGATCCATGGACCTGCAACTCCGAGGCAGAACGGCGTTCATCAGCGGATCGACGCAGGGCATCGGGTACGCGATCGCCTCCGCACTCGCGGCCGAGGGCATGCGCGTGATCGTCAACGGCCGGGAGGACGCCCGGGTCGAAGCAACCGTCGATCGCCTGCGGCGTGACCAGCCGGGAACCACGGTGTCCGGCATCGCGGCCGACTTCGGAGACCCGGGCGACGTCACCCGACTGCTCGGGTCCCTCGACGACGTCGACGTCCTCGTCAACAACGTCGGACTCTTCGGCCTCGCCACCTTCGAGTCGATCGCCGACGAGGACTGGTCCCGGTACTTCGAGGTCAACGTGATGAGCGGGGTCCGCCTGTCGCGGCACCTGCTCGGCGGGATGCTCGAACGCGGGTGGGGTCGCATCGTGTTCATCGGGAGCGAGTCCGGCGTGAACGTCCCCGCGGACATGGTGCACTACGGCGTGACCAAGGCCGCGGTGATCGCGCTCGCGAACGGACTCGCGAAGCAGACACGTGGGACCTCGGTCACGATCAACACCGTCCTCGGCGGTCCCACGTACTCCGACGGTGTCGCGACGACGGTCGAGGCGATCGCCGAGGCGCAGGCTCTTCCGGTCGAGGCGATGCAGGCCGCGATCATCGGTCAGAACCGGACCAGCCTGCTCGAGCGCTTCATCGACCCTGCCGAGATCGCGGCGCTCGTCACCTACCTCGCGAGCCCGCTGTCCTCCGCGACGAACGGCGCCGCGATCCGGGCTGACGGCGGCGTCCTGACCGGGCTCCTGTAGGTGGCACGTCAGCCGAGGTGTGCGTAGTCCGGCAGGTCGATCGCGTCGGCCGGTGGCGTGAAGAACCGGTCGCCGAGCCGACCGATGAACGGGGTGGAGGCGACCCGAACCGCAGCACCGAACGCGGCGATCCCGAGCCGGCTCTTCGGGTTCGCGACCCGCGGCACCCCCGGCGGCAGCTGCTGCGCCTGGGTGACGTACGGCCGCATGATGCGCTCGTAGCCCCGGAATGCATCGCGGTGGTCGACGTGGGCGGCGAGTTCACCGGCCAACACGTACGCCCCGGTGAGCGACAGGCTCGTACCCATGCCACTGACCGGTGAGGCGCAGTAGGCGGCGTCGCCGACGAGCGCGACCCGACCCTCGGACCACCGCGGCGCACGGACCTGCCCGATCGACTCGGAGTACAGGTCGTCAGCGGCGTCGATGCCCGCGAGCACACGACGTGCTTCCCAGCCGGCATCGGCGAAGACCTCGTGTAGTCGCCGGCGCTGCTCCTCGATCGACCGTCGCTCGGAGCCGGCGCGCTCCCGTGTCCGGTCGGTCACGAACGACAGCGTCGCCCGGATCGTGCCGTGCGGGTCCGGACGGAGGGTGACCGACCGACCACCCGGTGCGTTGTACCAGCGCCACCAGTCGTCGTCGGCATCGGTGCGGGGGATCGTCGCGTAGGAGGTCTCGAGGCCGAGGGACCGGATCTCGGGCTCGTCGCCGAAGACCAGTCGCCGGGTGCTCGACCCGATGCCGTCCGCCGCCACCACCAGGTCGAACCGCTCGTCGGCGGCGTGCTCGAACTGCACGGTCACGCCGTCGCCGGCGCCGTCGTTGTCCGCGATGCCGGTGATGCGGTCGCCGAACCAGTACTCGGTGGTGTCGGTGGTCCGGCCGACCAGCAGCTGCGCGAGGTCACCGCGCAGGATCTCGAGCTCCGCGGTGGCGCCGCCCGAGTCCGTGGTTCCGGCCGGGAACTCCGCGATGACCGAACCGGAGCGGCCGATGAACCGCGTGCCGACCTCACCGGTCGTGGCGGCACGGATGTCGTCCTCGATCCCCATCCGCCGCGAGACCTCGCGCCCGGCGCCCCGCACGTCGACGTTCTGGCCGCCGGTCCGGAGCTCCGGCGCGCGCTCGACGATCGTCGTGTCGTAGCCGTACCGGTGCAGCCAGTAGGCCAGGGCGGGTCCGGCGATGCTCGCACCGGAGATGAGGACGCGCTTGCGGTCGGTCGACATGTTGCCTCGAATCTTGATTACCAATGAGATTGGCAATCTACACGACTACCATCGACCTCGTGCCGCACGACGAACCGACAGCGCCCACCGACGGACGACGAGACCGCGACGCCCGGAGCGACCGCGACGATCGACGCGACCGCGAAGCCGCCCGTCGCGACGGACGACCGCTGCCCGACGACGACATCCGCGCCCGGGTCCAACAGGTCGGGGTCCGCCAGCAGCGCTTCGAGCGACACCTGGCCCGGGCACTCGACGTCGACGCGGCCGGGCTCGAGGCGATGGACCACCTCATCACCCACGGACGGTCCACCCCGACCGAGCTCGCGCGGCGACTGGAGATCTCCACCGCCGCCATGACCCTCGTGCTCAACCGACTCGAGTCCGCCGGCCACGTCACGCGCGAGCGGCACCCCAGCGACGGCCGGAAGCTCGTGGTCACCGCAGCCGAGCGGTCGTCCGATCGTGCGTACGACCTGGTGCTGCCGCTGATCGAGGGGATCGAGGACGTCGTCGCCGACATGGACGACAGCGAGCGCGCCACGGTGCAGGCGTTCCTCGACCGCCTGATCGGGATCTACGACGACGCGATGGACTGATCAGTCGACTCCGTCGGGTGACCACGGTCGCTCACCGAGGCTCCACCGCGCCATCGCCTCGACCTGTGCCTTCGCGCTCTCCAGGCTCGTGTGGTCGCCGAAGACCTCGCCCGACCACCCACGGACCTCGTACCGGTTCGTGAAGACGACTGTTCCGATGTGGGACCGGCCGGAGCGGGCTTCCCACCGGCCGACCTCGAGCGCGGTCCAGCTCGTCGGGTCGTGCTGGTGTGGGAGATCGGTCTGCGAGGAGGACATGGCGTTTCCGGTCGGCATCGGACGAAGAGATCGTGCCGGCAGCCGGGGGCCTGGGTCACCTGCGGTCGACGGTAGTCCCTCCTCGTGCGGGTGGCCCAACGTCGACCGATTGACATCGGTTACTGAGTGCACTCAGAATTGAGTCTTCTCATCGACCCTCAGGAGCACCACCATGCGCGCCTTCGCGTTCGACCAGTACAAGCAGCCCCTCCGCGAGACCGACGTCCCCGAACCGGTCGTCGGCGACCACGACGTCCTCGTGGCCGTCGCCGCCGCCGGCCTGAACCAGCTCGACGAGAAGATCCG
The DNA here is from genome assembly GCF_004365375.1 of Curtobacterium sp. PhB25. Taxonomy (NCBI): domain Bacteria; kingdom Bacillati; phylum Actinomycetota; class Actinomycetes; order Micrococcales; family Microbacteriaceae; genus Curtobacterium; species Curtobacterium sp. PhB25. Next base: position 275,292 of record NZ_SODR01000003.1, read on the forward strand.
CCAGGGCGAGTTCAAGCTGATCCTGCCGTACAAGACCCCGCTCGTCCTCGGCCACGACGTCGCCGGCACCGTGATCGCGGTCGGCGCAGGCGTCCGACGGATCAAGCCCGGCGACGAGGTCTTCGCCCGCCCCCGTGACCACCGCATCGGCACGTTCGCCGAGCGCATCGCCGTCGACGAAGCCGACGTCGCCCGCGCGCCGTCGAACGTGAGCGCAGCCGAGGCTGCCTCGATGCCGCTCGTCGCCCTGACCGCGTGGCAGGCGCTCGTCGAGAAGGGCAGGGTCGGACCGGGCACGAAGGTGCTCGTCCACGCGGGCTCCGGTGGCGTGGGGACGATCGCGATCCAGCTCGCCAAGCACCTCGGTGCCCACGTCGCCACCACGGTGTCGGCCGCCAACGCCGACTTCGTCCGCGAGCTCGGTGCCGACGTGGTGATCGACTACCGCACCCAGGACTTCGAGCAGGAACTGTCCGACTACGACTTCGTCCTCGACAGTCTGGGCGGCGAGAACCTCGAGAAGTCCCTGCGCGTGCTGCGCCCCGGCGGCAAGGTCGTGAGCATCAACGGCACCCCTGACCCCGCCTTCGCGAAGGAGGCCGGGCTGGGCCCGGTGATCCGACTGGTCATCGCCGGCATCAGCCGCGGGGTCCGCGCGCAGGCGAAGCGACTCGGGGTCACGTACGAGTTCCTGTTCATGCGAGCGGACGGCGCGCAGCTCCAGCAGATCGCCGACCTCGTGCAGGCCGGCGCGATCCGCCCGGTGGTCGGCGCCACGTTCGCCTTCGACCAGACCCCCGAAGCGCTCGCGTCGATCGGGACGAGCCGCGTGCGCGGCAAGACCGTCGTCACCGTCGCCTGACGGGAGTCCGGCTCAGCGCGGCAGGACCGCCCCGAGCTGCGCCCGGATCGACTCGACGACGCTCGCCACGCTGGTCTCGGGGTCGACGTGCGACACCATGGTGACGAACACCACCGCCGAGACCACGTGCGCGAGCGTCGCGGCCCGTGCGTCGTCGAGACCACCGCGGTCGATCAGGATCTCCGCGACCGCCTGCTCGGTCATCCCCGAGATCGCGAGCGCTCGCGCATGGTGCGGCTCGCCAGGGTCCCCGAAGGCCATCTCCCGCAGGTAGGTCCGCCCGTTGGACACCTGCACCCGGTTGCAGGCGACGATCGGCGTCACGAGCGCGAGCACCGCATCGAGCGCGTCGTCGGTCGCCTCAGCAGCTCGACGGCCCTGTTCGAGCGCTTCGTCGTACTTCGCGTTCTGCACCAGCAGCAGCAACTCGCCCTTGGTCTTCGCGTACAGGAAGAGCGTGCCGGCTCCGATGTCCGCGCGCTCCGCGATCTGCTGCGTCGTCACGTCGTCGACGCCGTGCTCGGCGAACAACTCGCCGGCAGCAGCCGTGATCCGGTCGAGCTTGTCCTGCCGGTTCCGCTCACGCCGACCTGGGACCTGTGTCACGTGCACACTCCGGATCTGATCGGCGATGGGGTCGACCCATCCTGCCATCCGCAGGAGAACCCCGGGACCGCCGTCGGTCGTCGACGTGGCGCGCAGTGCGGACGGGAGGCCCGTGGCGGGCCCGCACCGTTCCTCCCGTCCGCCGCCCCCTGCGTTCAGTGCCCCCGGCGGTCAGCGCGCCGCCCGCGTGAACGTGCGGTGCACGACGTCCGACGGCGACGCGACCGTCTCGACGTCGAAGCGCTCCTCGATCCCCTCGAGTCCGTCCCAGAGCCGCTCGCCGCGGCCGAGCACGATCGGCACCTCGACCAGGTGCAGGTGGTCGACGAGGTCGGCCTGCAGGAACTCGCGGACGGTCTCGACCCCGCCGCCGATCCGGACGTCCCGGCCCGGTGCGGCCTGGCGGGCGAGCTCGAGCGCTTCCGCCGGGGTCGCGTCGACGAAGTGGAAGGTCGTCCCGCCCGCCATCTCGAGGGGCTCGCGCGGGTGGTGGGTGAGCACGAACACGGGCGTGTGGAACGGCGGTTCGTCGCCCCACCACCCGGTCCAGCCGTCGTCGGGCCACGGTCCGCGCTGGGGTCCGAACTTGTTCCGCCCCATGATCTCGACACCGATCTCCGGTCCCCAGGCGCGAGCGAACTCGTCGTCGACATCGGTGGTCCCGCCGGACGCTCCTTGCATCGCGCGGAAGGTGGCCGTGGCGGCGAACCACCCCATGAGTCGGCCGTCGGCGTGCCCGAACGGCCGGTCGATCGACTGGTCGGCTCCGGCACCGTACCCGTCGAGCGAGATTGCGAAGTTGTGGACCCTGACCGTCGACATGGTGCTCCTGTCCTGCTTCAGAGGGTGATGCCCGTCGCCGTCGCCAGGGCGCCGACGAGTTGGCGGCGGAACTGCGGGTCAGCGACCGCCTGGTGCGGCTCCTGCCGCTGTCCGTGGAACCAGTAACCGCCGCTGAGGGTTGCGTCGGGGTCGGTCACGAGGGCCTCTTGGGTGCGGTGCCCGAGCTCGAGGTCGTCCGACGCCCCCGCGCCGCCCATCTTGGTCGGGACCCAACCCGGGTCGACGGCGTTGCTCAGGACGCCGGGCCGGCGCTCGGCGACCTCGGCGGCGAGCGCGGTCACGAAGAGCTTGGTGTCCGAGTAGGTGTTGGTCTCCGCGGTGCCGTCCCAGTCGACGCCGTCCAGTCGGGGCCGGCCGCCGCGGTGCATCCCGCTGCTCAGGTACACGTGCCGGGTCGGCGCGTGGAGCAGCGCGGTGAACAGGTACGGCGCGACGACGTTGACCGGGATCAGCGCACGGCCGGAGATCACGCCGGCGTTGTGCACGACCGCGTCGATCGGGTCGCCGGCGTCGAGGTCGCGCGCAGCGGCGATCACGGCGTCGCGGTCGGACAGGTCGGCGACGACGAGCGTGGCACCACGGTCGAGCAGGTCGGCGACTGCCTCCGCCCGTGCCGTGCTCCGGGCGTGCACGACGACGTCGTGCCCGTCGCGGAGCAGGGTGTCGGCGGTCGCCCACCCGAGGCCGTCGGTCGATCCGGTGACGAGGATGCGGGACATGCGTTCATCATGCGCCGGGTGGCGCGGGCGCGTGCGGCGCGACACCGCGGCCTCAGCCGATGACGCCCGTGTGCTCGAGCACGATGTTCACGCCGATCAGGATGAGCACCACACCGCCGGCGATCTCGGCCGGCTTGCCGAACCGGGCTCCGACACGGCGCCCGACGACCACGCCGGCGAAGGACAGCACCGCCGTCGTCACACCGATGAGCAGCACCGCGCCGCCGATCGACACCGGCAGGAACGCCAACGTGACACCGACGGCCAGGGCGTCGATGCTCGTCGCGATCGCCAGGACCAGGAGTTCGCGGACCGGCAGACGGTCGGTGTCCTGCTCGGTGTCCTCGTGCTTCGAGAACGCCTCCCACAGCATCTTGCCGCCGATCAGCGCGAGCAGCCCGAACGCGATCCAGTGGTCGAAGGCGGCGATGTACTGCGCGAACGCCGAACCGAGCAGCCATCCGAGCAGGGGCATGAGCGCCTGGAACGCACCGAACGTCAGCGCGATGACGAGCGCGTGCCGCACGTCGAAGCGCTTCATGTGCAGGCCCTTGCCGAGGGCGACGGCGAAGGCGTCTGCGGAGACGCCGAGCGCGATGAGGAAGAGGGCCCAGAACGACATGGGGGCGGCGCCTTTCGAGACGGTCGGACGGAGACGCCGACGTCTCAGGACCTGACGATCCTGGCATGGTTCCGAGGACGAAAAGGCCTGATCAGCGGTATTCGTCGTGCCGAATCCGGGGGTTGGTGCGCCCGCCCCGGACCCCCGTGGTCGCCGCCGGTCGCGCCTCCGGTCCTCAGCGAGCGACGGACAGAGCGAAGGGCGCGAAACCGATTGCGCCGAGCAGGCTCGGCACCATCAGCGCCATCGACTCCGGGCCGGACGCGGTGGCGATCGGGCCGAGGTCCACGACCCACCCGTCCTGCCAACCCAGGCTGCGAAGCAGGTCGCCCACCGTGGCCTTCGCCGCGGCGTCGTCCCCGGAAACGAAGGCGGTCGGCGGGGTGGCGAGTGCCGCCGGCGCGGTCATGACCGAGAACAGCATCGTGTTGAGGCTCTTCACCACCCGGGTCTCCGGCAGGGCGGCCTGCAGCCGCTCGCCGAGGCTGCCGTCGAGGTAGGCGAGTCCACCCGGCAACCCGTCGGCGGTCCGCGTGGTCGCGTTCGAGACATCGAGCAGGGTCCGTCCGGCGAGTCCGGGCCGCAGTGCGGTCATCCGCTCCAGGGTTGTGTCGCCCGGTGTGGCGTTGACCACGACCGCGGCGGTCCGGATGGCGGTCGCGACGTCGGCGACCTCGACCCCGGTGTCGGCCCAGTGCGGCCGGACGGACTCGGGGTCGCGGACGCCGATGGTGACGGGGTGGCCGGCGGCGACGAGGCCGCGCGCGAGCGTGCTCCCGACACGTCCGGATCCGAGGACGGAGATGGTCGTGGTCGTGGTCATGGGGGTGTCCTTCGTGGTCAGGTGCGACGGGTGGGTCAAGGGGTTGGGGTCAGCGGCTCAGCGGCTCAACGGGTGAGCACTGCTGCGATCTGGCGGGCGAGGTCCGGGGCCGCCGCGATGCAGTCCTCGCTCGCCAGCGTCCAGGGGGCACCGCTCGTGTCGGTGACGGCACCGCCCGCCTCGTGCACCAGGAGCGCTCCTGCAGCCAGGCCGGACCGCACCTGCCCGAACTGCCAGAAGCCGTCGACGTGCCCGGTGGCGACCTGCACGAGCTGCACCGTCGCGGGGACCGAGGCCGACACGAGCAGGGCTGCGTCGAGCATCCGGTCGATCGAGTCGCTCATCCGGCCACGGATCTCGGATGCCTCGCCCGGCTTCGCCTGACCGGTACCGACCAGGGCGGCTCCGAGCTCCGTCTTCCGTGAGGTACTGATCGGGGTGCCGTTCAACCGCGCACCGGCCCCGCGGACGGCCGTGAACACCTGGTCGAGTGCGGGCAGGACCACGGCGGTCAGGACGGGGACGTCGTCGCGCACGAGCGTCGCGGTCACGCCCCAGTTCGCGGATCCGTGGACCAGGTTGACGTTGCCCTCGGCGGCGTCGGTCACCCACCATTCGCCCGGGCCGAGCGTGCCGGCGCCCTCTTCGTCGTCGTCCCACTGCGCATCGGGCCGGAGGCGCTCGAGCGCCGGTCGGAGCACCGCCGTCGAGGCCGCGTCGTTCGCGTCGATCGCGGCGAGTAGCGAGCGCCCGTCGTCGACCCGGTTCGCGGTCGAGAAGCGCTCGAGGAGCACCTGCGCGGCCGCGGTCACCGCCTCCGTCGCGCCGGCGAGCAGCTGGTGGTCGTCCATGGTCGTCTCCTGTCCCGGCCGACGCGGTCCGTCGATCCGGGAGCAACGCTACGAACGTCGATCATTGCGCGCCAGTACATTCCGCGCACCGGTAGATTGCGTCTTGTGCAACTGGATCTGAACCTGCTCACCGCGCTCGACGCCCTGCTCGAAGAGGAGAGTGTGACGGGCGCCGCCGACCGACTGCACCTGTCGGCACCGGCCATGAGCCGCGCGCTCGGCCGCATCCGGATCGCCGTCGGAGACGAGGTCCTGGTGCGCAGCGGCCGGGTCATGCGGCCCACGCCACGCGCCCTCGCGATGCGCGAGGAGGTCCGGTCGCTCGTGCTGCGCAGCCGGCAGGTCCTGACACCCGAGACGACCTTCGACGCCGGCGCCCTGCACCGGACCTTCACGATCCGTGCGCACGACGCCCTGGTCTCCGTGCTCGCCCCGTGGCTCGTCGAGCACACGCACCGGGCCGCCCCCGGCGTCGGCCTGCGGTTCCTCGGCGAACCGGACGACGACACCACGGACCTGCGGCGGGGCGTCGTGGACCTGGAGATCGGTTCCGCCGAGCCCGCGACCGCCGAGATCGACCACCGGCACATCGCGACCGACCCCCTGGTCGGGCTGGCACGCCGCGGGCACCCGCTCCTGGCCTCGGGCACCGCCGACGTCGACCTGGCTGCGTGGGCAGGTGTGCCGCACGTCGTCGTCTCCCGCCGCGGCCGGTTCGGCGATCGGATCGACGAGCTGCTCGCCGCGACCGGGCGGTCACGGTCGGTGGTCGCGTCGGTCGCGTCCACGAGCGCCGCCGTCGAGATCGTGCGCGAGACGGACGCGGTCGTCGTCATCCCGGCGTCGGTGGCGTCACGTGCCGTCCGCGCGGACGACACCGTGGTCTTCACGCCGCCCGTCGAGCTGCCGGCGGTGTCGGTCGTCCTGACCTGGCACCAGCGCTCCACGTCCGACCAGGGGCACCGGTGGCTGCGCAGCCTCGTCGAGCAGGCGCTCGTCGGCACGCTGGAACCCTGACCGGCTTCGGCGACCCGGCTCACGTCTTCGACGTCAGCCGGATCGGACGGGAGGCCCGTGGCGGGCCCGCCACGGGCCTCCCGTCCGGTCTGCGGCGCGTCAGCGACCGGCTGCTGCGTGGGCGGCGACCTGGGCGGCGGACAGTTCCGTCCCGTAGACGGCCGCGTACCGCATGGACCCGGTGAAGTAGGCGTTGGCGGGCGAACCCGGCCATCCGCCGATGGTGTCGTAGCCGATCCGGAACCAGCCGGTGTAGTTCTCCGGCGTCTTGTACGCCGCGTTCGACGCGACCAGCGTGCCGTCGACGTACAGGCGCATGCCGTTGGCCGGTGACATCGTCGTCACGGCGTGGTGCCATGCGCCGTCGGTGTAGGCCTTCGGCGACGAGACGACCTGGGTCGTGCCGCTGTACGTCCCGAACGCGAGCTGCCCGCTCGTGTTGAGGTAGAGCTTGCGGTCGTGCTGCCCGGACCCGCCGGTCTGGCTGCTGCCGAAGCCGATGAGCTGTCCACCGGCGACCGTCGTCTTGAACCAGACCTCCTCGCTGAAGGTGGTCGGGTTGGCGTACGAGCGCGAGGTGGAGACGTAGCTCGTGGAGCCGTTCAGCACGTAGGCACTGCCGGTGTCGCGCGGGCAGGCGTTCGGGTCGGGCGTGACCGCCGTCATCGATCCCTGGTAGGTGCCGTTCACGCCGCGGCCCGACCAGTCCGTGGCGGTCTTCGCGTTCGTCGACTCGGTGAGCCGGTACGCGAACAGGGCGTTCGCGGTGTCGGCTCCGACGGCGCCCGTGCAGGTGAAGTACGGGGCGGTCGCGGCGGTGTTCGTGTCGTTCCGGACGGTGGCGCTGTAGGCGGAGCGCGTCGGCGCGAACTGGTTCAGCAGGACGACGACAGCCAGGGCGACCACGAGCAGGAGGGCGACGACGCGGCCGTCACGCAGGCGACGGAGGATCACGAGGGACGCACCGCCTCGACGCGGCCGACGGCCAGGCAGGCCACGAGCGGCACCAGGCACATGGCGATGAGCGCCACCCACCCGAGCGGGTCGAGGTCGATGTTCGAGGTCAGCTGGTAGTGCCCGTTCTTCGTGAGTTCGTGGATGACCACGCGGCCGACCTCACCGTCGACCAGGTGCACGGTGTTGCCGCCGTGGGCGTCGACGCGCACCGGGAAGATGCCGGACGAGATGACGGTGGCCTCGACGCCCGTGGGGCTCGAGGTGTTCGTGATGGTCGTCACGTTGACGAACGGCTTGAGCACGAACGCGGCGTACGAGACCGTCAGGGCGGAGCCGGCGATCCGGAGGCAGGTGCGGGTCACCCGGTCCGTGAAGGCACTGGTCAGGGTCAGGATCAGGAGCGTGCCGATGAGCAGGATCGGGGCGGCGCGGAACAGCCAGCCGAGGTGCGGGACCAGGAGCGCCGGGGTGCCGATCACGTCGGCCTGCGACAGCGTCCACGGGTCGACCGCGCCGTTCACGTCGCCGCGGGTGTGCAGGCCGCCGTCGGCGTCGATCGCGATGATGCGGTGCGTGTAGACGACGTCGGGGTTGGCGGAGGTCTCGAACGAGACGACGTCGCCGACGCGCAGGGTCGTGACGTCGACCGGCAGGTCGAGCACGAGGGTCCCCACCGGGGCTGCTTCACCCATCGAGGGCGTCTCGACGACGAACCAGCGGCCACCGGCGGACAGGAACAGCACCGCGGCGGTGAGCAGCAGTGCGGCGACCAGGGCGAGCAACCAGGCGAGGACGGTCTCGGACCGGGTGACCGCGCGACCGCGGAGGACCGGACGGTCGAGCGTGCCGCTGAGCGGGATCGCTGCGGTCTGGCTCATGTCGTGCTCCTGCGGCTCGGTGGGGTGCGGCTACTGCGCGTGGTGGAACGGGGGTGGCGACGCTCGGCCGGAGGGGGGTCGGTCGAGCGTCGCCGGTCTGGGGTCACGGGACGTCCCGGGACGGCTGGGGGAGCCGGCCCGGAGCGGGATCAGGCCGTGAACGTCCAGGTCATGGGGACCGAGGCTGCGAGGCCCTGGTAGGTGTTGCCCGCCGAGGAGTCGAGGGTCACCGCGAAGTTGAACGGCGTCGAGGCGCCGGCGGCCGGAGCTGCGGGCATCGTGAAGGCCGACGCTGCGGCGCCCTTGAAGCTGGCGAGCGTGCCGCTGAAGACCGTGGTCGAGCCCGAGGTGATGACGAGGTTCATCTTGGCGCAGAGGTCGGTCGCGGTCCCGTTCGAGGAGCCGTTGTTCGACTGGGTGCACGTGCTGCCCGGCGTCAGGGTGAAGGTGCTCGCGGCAGCGGTGCCGGTGTTCTTGATCGAGATCGCCGTGTTGACCGTGTTGCCCGGCGTCATCGTCGTGCTGCCGCCGAACTTGTTGATCGTCGAGCAGGTCGCGGAGTTCGTCGAGACCGAGCCGCCGTCGGTGCTGAGGCAGGTGACGGTCGCGCCGGCGTTCTGCTCCTGCATGATCAGCGTGCCACTGGCGGCGGTGTTGCTGCTGTTCGTGATGCTCGCCGCGAACCCGGACAGGGTGCCGGTGAGCGAGAGGGAGAGGAGCACGGCGGCGAAGATGCCGGCGAGGAGCGCCACGGGGGCGAAACGGATCCGCTTCAGCGCGGAGGTGCGGAGCTTGGTGGACACGGTGTACCTCATCGGTTCGGTGGTTCGCAGTGGTTGGGGGAAGCAAGTCACTCGGGCGGATTTGCTTCAATCATTAAGATAGTCACCGGTTGACCAAGTTGGCCACTCGCACACCTACCCCAGTGCGGGGGACGCTCCCGTCCCCCGGGTTCCCGACATGGAAGGATTCCCCCCGTGACCCCCGCCGCACCCGATGACGACGCCGCCGACCTGATGGCCGCGTTCACCGCTGTCGTGCGCGCGAACGCGAGCCTGGTGAACCAGCTCAGTGCCCGAGCCGGGGTGCACGAGAACGCCCTGCGAGCACTCGTGCTCATCAGCGACACCGGGTACTCCACGCCGACGGAGGTCGCTGGCTACCTCGGCCTGACCTCGGGCGCGGTGACGAACATGATCGACCGGATGAGCACCGCCGGACTCCTCGAGCGCGCGCCGAACCCGAACGACCGTCGTGGGTCGTTGCTGCGGCTGCTGCCGAGTGGCGACGACGTCGTCGCGGACTACCGGCAGCGCTACGCCGCCATGCTCCGGGCGGTCGACGGCGCGCACGGCGGCGAGCTGCACGAGGTGCTCAACGACCTGGCGACGAGTTTGTACCAGCAGGCCGCGGCAACGGGGGAGTAGGGGCTCGTCAGACCGGCTGGAGCGCCTGCTGCTCGCCGGCGGGGAGCTCGACACGGATGCGGTCACCCGTCCGGACGACACCGCCGGTCACGACGACGCTCATCACGCCGCCCTTCCGCACCACCGCACCGTCCTCGTCCCGCCCGAGCACCTCACGCAACAGACCCGGTTCGAACCCGTTGATCTGCTGGCACGGGTTCCGCAGGCCCGTCACCCGGACGCACGCCTCGTCGCCGAGGTGCAGCACGGTGCCGGTCGGCAGGCCGAGCAGGTCGACGCCGCGGGTCGTGACGTTCTCGCCCATCTGGCCCGGCTCGAGGTGGTACCCGGCGTCGGCGACCTCGTCGAACACCTCGGCGTGGAGCAGGTGGACCTGCCGCAGGTTCGGCTGGGAGGGGTCACGTGCCACGCGGGAACGATGTTGGACGGTCGTCCCGGCGTGGGCGTCGCCCTCGATGCCCCAGCCCTCGACCAGGGTCACCTCGTCGACGACGGGCTTGCTGAACCGATGGACGTCGTCCCGGCTCACGGCGATCACACGCGGATGGTCGTCACGGTTGTCGGTCATGGTGCGATTCTGGCGCAGGTCGGGGTCCGGCGCAGCACAGATCTGGTCACGCGCTCACGCGCTCACGCGCTCACGCGCTCAGCTTCGCGAACGCGGATCGGTGCCAGACCAGCGGGCTGTGCGAGAAGTCCGACATCAGACCGTTCACCCGGAGGACCACGATGTAGTGGTCACCCGCCGGGTAGGTGTGCTCGACCGAGCACTCCAGCCAGATCGGGGCTCCTTCGAGGAACACCGCGCCGGTGTCGGAGACCATCGTCTCGATGCCGACGAACCGGACGGACTTGTCGCGCGACGCGAGCTGCCGCGTGACGGGTTCGTGGCGCTCCCCGAGGACCGAGACGCCGATCGTCCGTGCGCCCGCGAGCGCGGGCCAGGTGGTCGAGGTGTGCTGCACGGCGAACATCACCAGCGGCGGGTCCTGGGAGACACCCACCGTGAACGAGGACGCGACGAGGACGGTCGGCTCGTCGTCGACGACGGCGGACAGCGCGGCGACGCCGCACGGGAAGCCGGAGAACGCCTGGCGGAGCAGGGCCGGATCGGCGGTGGACGGTGCGGTGAACATCGGGACTCCTTCGAGGGTGGGCGGGCAGAGGGTCAGGCAGCGTCCGCGTGTGCGGTGAGTCCGGACCGGTCGAGGGCGGTGGTCACGGCGCGGACGAACTCGTCCGTCGCGAGGGCCGGGAACTGACCGGTCGAGGGCATCGCCACGACGTCGGTGCCCGGGACCACACCGAACGTGATCGGGTCGTCCGAGGTGAACTGCGCGGTCGGCGGCTCGAGGACGGTGAGGTGCACGCCGGCCGCCACGAGCGCGTGCATGTCCTCCCACGTCTGCCGGTGCCCGCGGAACACCGCGGGGTAGACCGAGGCGTACCGATCGGCGTTCGCGATCGTGTCCGCGACGGCTTCGTAGAGCACCCGTGGGTTGTCGCTGCCGTACAGGCCGACGTTCTTCGCGTAGAGCTTCGTCAGCGTCGACCCGTCCGCCGGGAACGCGATCGGTGGCGCCCAGTCGTTGGCCCAGTGCTCGAACGCTGCGTCGTCCGGCTCCTCCTGCGCGTAGAGCACGGCGCCGGGGACCCGGTCCGCCCCGGCCGCGACCGCCATCGCGGTGACGAGTGCCGACCCGGTCTTCATCCCGACCGGCAGGAACCGTCCGACCCCGAGCCCGTCGAGGGCCTGCAGCAGCACGGTCGCGTAGTCACCCAGGGGTCGGTCTGCCGGTGCGTCGTCGGACTGTCCGAACCCCGGGGTGTCGAAGGCGAGCACGGCGACGCCGTCCGGGAACGCCTCGAGGACGGGGTCGTAGACCGCCGAGGTGCGAGGTGACTCGTGGTACATCGCGATGACGCGCTCGGCGTCCCCCGGGGTCGGTCCGCCGGCGCGGAAGTGCACCTGGCCCCAGTCGGTGTCGACGTAACCGCGCATGATGGTTCCTCTCGTCGGGCCGATGCCCGGTCAGAACGCCCGCAGGTTGTCCCGCAGGTGCTCGTGGTCGTACTCGGTGCGGGTCAGCCCGCGAGCCTGGAGCTCCGGGACGAGCCCGTCGCACACCTCGGCGATGAACCGCCGGGTGACACCGTTCGTCCCGATCAGGAAGCCGTCCCCACCGGACACGTCCGCGAACGCCTCGAGCTGGTCCGCGACCTGCTCGACGGACCCGACAAGCGCCGGACCGGCGCCACCGGCCTCCTTCGCGACCGCCTGCCGCAGCGTCAGCGTGGCGTTGCGGTCCCGGTAGAGCGCGAAGTTCTGGGTACCGTTCGTCGCCAGGTCGAGTTCGCCGAGCGGGGTGTCGAGCGGCACGGTCGAGAAGTCGATGTCGGTGGACTTCGACATCGTTGCGAGCGGGATGTCGATGTTGTCCATCGCGAGCTGGACGCGGTCGTCGGCACGTTGCCGCGCCTCCGCCTCGCTGGACCCGACGATCGGCCAGACCCCGAACAGCACCTTGACGTCGTCCGGGTCGCGCCCGACCGCCGCGGCGGCGTCACGGACGCGGTTCCGGTAGTCGCGCGCCTTCTCGGGGGACGAGTGGATGGCGACGATGGTGTCCGCGTACTGCGCTGCGAACGCGATGCCGCGCGGCGAACCACCGGCCTGCGAGATCACCGGGCGGCCCTGTGGCGAGGGCCCGGAGTTCAGCGGCCCCCGGGTCGAGAAGTGGCTTCCCCGGTGGTCGGCGTACCGGACCTTCGTGTGGTCGGCGAAGGTCGCCGTGCGACGATCCGCCACCACCGCCCCGGGCTCCCACGTGTCGAACAGCGCGGTCATCGAGCGGACGAAGTCCTCGGCCACGTCGTACCGGGAGTCGTGCTCGTCCATCCCGTCGTGGCCGTAGTTCTGCAGCGCACGGTCGCTCGTGCCGGTCACCACGTTGACGCCGAACCGGCCCTTCGACAACTGGTCGAGCGTGCCCGCCATCCGCGCGAGCAGGTAGGGGTGGTACGCGAAGGTCCCGGCCGTCGCGATGATCCCGAGCCGTTCGGTCGCCTGCGCGAGCAGTGTCGCGACGATCATCGGGTCTTGCCGCGGCGCCTGCATGGCGTACTTCAGGTAGACCTCCATCGAGTCGCCGTAGCGGTCGCCGACGAAGGTGTTGTCCTCGATGAGCACGTAGTCGAACTTCGCGCGCTCCATGGCCCGGGCCAGGTCGACGAAGATCTGCGCGTCCTGCCAGTCGTCGCCGATCGAACCGGAGAACGGCTGTGCCCAAGCGGGTACCGAGGTCCCGTTGCAGAACCACCCGAGGTGGAATGGTGAGGCGGTCATGAGTGCTCCAGTCCCGACGCTCAGAACGCGGCGAGGTTCGCTTTGAACGTGGACTCGGGGTAGTCGCTGCGGATGAGCCCGCGCTTGCGGAGCTCCGGCGCCAGACCCGATGCGATCTCGTCGATGTACCGGCGCGAGTGCGTCCGCACCGGTTCGCCGCGGATCAGGAACCCGTCACCGCCGACGGCCTCCATGACCTCGTCCATCTGCTCCGCGACCGACGCCGGTGTGCCGACGAGCTCGACGGCCTCGGTCTGCTGCCCCATCAGCGCCTCGCGGATGGTCTTGCCCTGCGTGCGCTTCCGGAACTGCTCGAGCCCGGACTGGTGCCCGTTCGTCGAGACGTCGTCGGGCAGCGGGGCGTCCAGGTCGAACTGCTTGAAGTCGACCTCGGTGGTGATCGACATGATGCCGAGGATGGTCTCGATCTGGTCCTGGGTCAGCTCGTTCCGGCGGCGCGCGATCTCCTCGGCGTCGGCCAGCGTCTCGCCGAGGACGGGCTGGATGATGTACATGACCTTGACGTCGTCGGCGTCCCGCCCGTGACCGACGGCACGCGAACGGATGTCGTCGCGGTACTCGCGCATCTGGTCGACGCCCTTGGGCGCCGAGAGCAGCACGTTGGCGTGCCGCGAGGCGAAGTCACGCCCCTTCGGCGAACCACCGGCCTGGCAGATGACGGGGTGGCCCTGCGGCCCGGCCGGCAGGTTGAGCGGTCCGCGGACCTTGAAGTACTTGCCGTCGTGGTGGATGGGGTGCACCTTCGTGTGGTCGGCGAGGTACCCGGACTCGCGGTCGGCGACGATCGCGCCCGGTTCCCAGGAGTCCCAGAGGTCCTTCACCACGGTGATGAACTCGTCCGCCATCACGTAGCGCTCGTCGTGTGGCAGCAGGTGGTCGAGGCCGTAGTTCTTGCCGGCGAGGTCCTCGGAACTCGTCACGACGTTCCAGCCGACGCGCCCCTTGGTCAGGTGGTCCATCGTCGCCATCACCCGTGCGACGAGGAACGGCGGGTAGAACGAGGTCGACATCGTGGCGATGAAGCCCATGTGCTGGGTGACCTGCGCCAGCATCGGCAGCAGCGGCACCGGGTCACCCTTGGGGGAGTGCAGCCCGTGCTTCAGGTCGTTCTCGGTGCTGCCGCCGTAGGTGTCACTGACGAGCGTGGAGTCCTCGAACATCATGAAGTCGAAGCCGGCGCGCTCGAGCGAGCGGGCCATGTCCATGTAGTACTCGCCGTTGAGCCAGGTGAGCGGGGTGTCGGCCGCCCAAGGGGACTTCCACGCGGGCGTCTTGAACGGGGTGAACCACGCGAGGTGGAAGGGTTCGGCTGCCATTCGTGCTCCAGAGGGGGACTGAGGTGGTGGTGCGACCAGTCGATCAGTGCGCGATTTCGCCGCGGCTGCGCCACCGTGAGGATTCGATTACGCGTGCACCCGATCGCTCGGACCACCCGCTGATCGGGGGTTTCAGGCGGACGTGGAGATTTCCGCCTGCGGTTCGGGCGTGCCGGTGGTCCGGTCCGCCACCGCGCCCGCCAATACGCCGGAGCGGTGGCCGGCGAGCACGGCGTCGGCGGACGGCACCGGGATCCGGTAGGCCGACGTGATGGTCGTGTAGAGCGCGCCGCCGAGGCGGCCGACGGGGCGGTAGCGCTCGATGTCGATGCGCCCACGGTCGTCGAGGACCCCGTCGTCGGTGTGCACACCGACCACCTCGGCGAAGACGAGCGTCGCGCCGGGCATCTCCTTCTCCTCGGTCGCACGACACTCCAGGGCGACCTTGGCACCCGCCAGGCGTGGCGGCGTGACGACGGTGCTCGGGGTGGTGTCGAGTCCGAGCAGGGCCGCTTCGTCGACGTCGGCGTCGAACAGCGCGGCCGTGTCCGTCTGGTCGGCCTCGAAGCCCTCCGTGACCAGGTTGACAACGAAGTCGCCGGTGTGCCGGATGTTGTCGAGCGTGTCCTTGCTGCCGGTGAAGGACACCATGAGCATCGGTGGGTCCATCGTGACGAGCTGGAAGTAGCTGTACGGGGCCAGGTTGTACCCGCCGGCGAGCGAGACCGAACCGATCCAGGCGATCGGCCGCGGCACGACCGCGTTCTTGATCATCCAGATGAAGTCGACGTGTTCGGACGAGGTGTCGAGGTACATGCGGTGGCCTCCTGGCGCGCGTTCGTGGGTCGAGATCTGACGGGAGGCTCGGTGCAGGTCCGGTGGGTCGGCGCGCCTCCCGGGGCAGCCGGTCGCAGGGCCCGGCTCAGGCCGCGCGGTCGTCGTCCAGCACGCGGGCTCCGGGGATCGCCCGGAGGAGCGTCCGGGTGTACTCGTGCTGCGGGGCACCGAAGATCTGGTCGGGGGTGCCGGACTCGACGATCTGCCCGTGGTCCATGACGTGCACGCGGTGCGACACCATCCGGACGACGGCGAGGTCGTGGCTGATGAACAGGTACGCCAGACCGAGTTCCTGCTGCAGCTCGACGAGGAGCTCGAGGATCTGCTCCTGCACCACGACGTCGAGCGCGGAGACGGCCTCGTCGAGGACGACCAGGTCGGTCTGGAGTGCGAGGGCGCGGGCGATGGCGACGCGCTGGAGCTGCCCGCCGGACATCTCGTTCGGCAGCTTGTCCGCGGTCGCCGCCGGCAGAGCGACCCGGTCGAGCAGGTCGAGGGCGCGGGCCTTCCGCGTTGCGGCGTCGCCGATGTCGTGCAGCACCATCGGTTCCTCGATGCTCCGACGGACGGTCCAGCGGGCGTCGAGCGAGCCGTACGGGTTCTGGAACACCGGCTGCACGCGACTGCGGAACCGCATCAGGTCGCCGCCGCGCAGCCCGGAGAGCTCGGCGCCGTCGAAGGTGATCGAGCCGCTCGTCTGGTGCTCGAGCGCGAGGACCATCTTCGCCGTCGTGGACTTGCCGGACCCCGAGCCGCCCACGACCGCGACCGTCTCACCGCGTGCGATGTCGAAGGTCGAGCCGGTCACTGCGACGAAGGGGTCCTGCCGCCGCCAGCCGCTCGAGCGGATCGGGTACTCCTTGCGGACGTCGGTGAGCCGGACGAGCGGTTCGGCCGCCGCCACCGCGAGGTCGGGGCCGGTCGGACGGTGAACCGTCGTCGCAGGGCCGTCCCCGACGAGGCGGACGGATCCGAAGTCCGGGGCGGCCGCGAGGAGCCGCTGCGTGTACTCGTGCTGCGGACGCGCCAGGATCCCGGCGGCGCGGCCCTGCTCGACGACGTCCCCGCGGTACATGACGAGGATCGTGTCGGCACGTTCGGCGGCGAGCGGCAGGTCGTGGGTGATCAGGAGCACGGCGGTGCCGAGTTCACTGGTCAGCCGGTCGAGCTCGTCGAGGATGGTCCGCTGCACGGTGACGTCGAGGGCACTCGTCGGCTCGTCGGCGATGAGGAGCTTGGGACGACAGGCGAGCCCCATCGCGATGAGCACCCGCTGCCGCATGCCGCCGGAGAGCTCGTGGGGGTACTGGCGTGCACGGCGCTCCGGCTCGGGGATCCCGACCATCTCGAGCAGCTCGACGACACGGGTCCGTGCCGCCGCGCCCTTGGCGATGCCGTGCACCTCGAGTGCCTCGCGGATCTGCGTGCCGACACGGTGGATCGGGTCGAGGTTCGACATCGGGTCCTGTGGCACCAGGCCGACGCCCTTGCCCCGGATACCGACCATCGTGCGCTCGGGGGCATCGTGGATCGACACCCCGTCGAAGGTGATGCTGCCGTCCGAGATCCGGCCGTTCTCGGCGAGCAGGCGGTTCACGCTGGCCGCCGTCGTCGACTTGCCGGAGCCGGACTCGCCGACGATCGCCAGGGTCTCCCCGGCGGCGAGGTCGAACGACACCCGGCGGATCGCCTCGAACTCACCGGACGGGGTCGTGAACGTCACGGCCAGGTCGCGGACGGACAGGAGCGGCTGCTGCGTCATGGGGGCTGCCTTCGGGACAGGAGCGGAGCGTGCGAGGAGAGGGGCGCGGGCCGGCCGTTGCGGCCGGCCCGCGCTGGGGTGGTGACTAGACCGCGACGGTGGGGAGCGGGGTCTCCACACGCGGCTGGGGCGTGCCTGCGAAGGACGGTGTGCCGCCCCACGAGGTCTCGACGTCGGCGAGCTCGACGACCTCGCCGAACGACCAGCCCATGCCGAACAGGGCGAAGTGGTTGCGCTCCGGCGTGAACTCGGCGACCGCGTCCCGCACGACGTACGTGGCGTAGTCACGCTGTCCCGCGTCGCGGACGGTGGTCTCGACGCAGATGTTCGTCGTCACACCGCAGACCACGAGGTTGCGGACACCCATGCCGGTCAGGACGGGTTCGAGCCGGGTGCCGTAGAACGCACTCGGGCGGGACTTGTCGATCACGACCTCGTCGGGTCGGGCTCCGAGCTCGGGGATGAGCTCGATCTCGTCGGTGCCGTACCCGAGCGAGTTCGCGGCGATCCGGTCGGTTGCCTTCGCACCCTTCGTGACACCGAAGTCGACCATGCCAGGGCTGTAGACGTAGCGGGTGAAGATCACCGGCACGCCGGCAGCACGTGCGGCGTCGACGAGGGCGACGGTGCCGGGGATCGCGTGCCGCAGCGGGGTGACGTCGATGCCGGCGCGGCCGAGCGAGTCGTCGTTGTCGAAGAACGCGCGCTGCATGTCGACGACGATGACGGCGGTGTTCTCGGTGGGGATGGTGGTGGTCATCGTGCGACTCCTAGTTGAAGAGGATCATGCCGTTGGGACGGGGCGTCCAGTCGAGCCCCTTGGTGACGCCGTACGTGTAGGTGTCGGCGATGAGCGGTGCGTAGTACGTGTTCTCGTCGACGATCGCCGAGACCTGCCCGAGGTCGGCGTTCCGGGCGTCCTCGTCGGGTTCTGCGAGCTCCTTCTCGAGCAGCGCGTCGATCTCTGCGTTCTTCGCGTAGCCCTGGCCGCCGGACTTGGTGAGCATGGTCAGGGGAAGGTCGGCGTCGAGCACCGACGGGGCGAACGCGTAGATGTACAGACCGGAGAACTTGTTCGAGAACCAGTTCGACGAGAACGTCGAGAACTCCTGGCCGTCGAGCTCCACCGTGATGCCGACCGCTTCGAGGTACTGCTGGATCGACTGTGCGAGCTGCTGGATCTGCGGCAGGGTCGTCGTCGGGTAGCTCAGCGTGATGGCGGACCCGTCGTACCCGGAGGCCTCGACGAGCTGCTTCGCCTTCGCGACGTCCTGCTCCGTCGGCTCGATGGAGTCGTCGTAGCCCTGGGTCACCGAGGCGACGAGCTGGCTGGCCGGCTCGGTGGTCCCGGCCATCAGCTTCTCGGAGATCGCGTCGCGGTCGACAGCCAGGCTGACGGCCTTGCGGAAGTCGGCGTCGTCGAGCCACTTCGCGGTCGCGTTGAAGCCGGTGTAGATGACCCGGTTCGACTTCGTGTCGACGACGTCGATCGCGTCGGACGACTCCGCGGTGTCGACGCTGGCCGGTCCGAGCAGCGCGATGTCCAGGTCGCCGGACTGCACCGAGTTCGCGCGGGTGGTCTCGTCCGGCACGAACTGGAAGACGACGTTCTCGTAGGTGCCCTGCTTGCCCCAGTAGTCCGGGTTCCGCTTCAGGGTGATGGAGTCGCCGCGGGTCCACTTCACCACCTCGTAGGGACCGGAGCCGACCGGCTTCTGCCCGAACGCCTTCGCACCCTCGGCGTAGATCGCCTCCGGCAGGATCGACACGAGTGTGACCTGGCGGTCGAACGGCGCGTACGCGGTGTTGAGGTGGAACACGACGGTGGTGTCGTCGGTCGCTTCGAGGGAGTCGATCGCGGTCATGTAGCCGCCGAGGTTCGACTCGGGGTCCTTCATCGCCGTCTCGTAGGTGTACACGACGTCGTCGGCGGTGACGGGGGAGCCGTCGGAGAACTCGGCGTCGTCACGGAGCGTGAACGTCCACGTCGTCAGGGCGTCGTCGTGGGTCCACTCGGTCGCCAGGCCCGGCTCGACGCTGCCGTCCGCCCCGATGGTCGTCAGCTGGTCGAAGACGTTCTCGAAGACGTTGAGCGACTGCAGGTTCGTGTCGAACACCGGGTCGAGGGTCGACGGTTCGGCGGTCAGGGCGGCGGTGACGGTGTCCTTGGTGGTCGAGCCGCTGCCGGTGTCGGCGGACGAGAAGCCCGAGCAGCCGGTGAGCACGAGTGCTGCGGTGCCGGTGAGGCCGACCGCAGCGAGGAGTCGGTGGATCCGGGGTGATGCCATGAGGGGGTGGTCCCTTCCGGGTCAGGGGTGCGGGGGTGGGACGAGCGGTCAGCGACGCGAACGGCGCGCGGACAGGCCCTGCGAGACGAACTGGACCCCACCGATGACCATCAGGATCATCAGGGCGGGCAGGACGACGAGCGCTGGGTTGGTCTGCAGGTAGTTCTGGCCGTCGGCGATGAGTCCGCCGAGGCTGGGGGTCGGCGGCTGGATGCCGAGGCCGAGGAAGGACAGGGACGACTCGATCGTGATCACGGTGCCGACCTCGAACGCCGCGAGGATCGCGATCTGCGGGAGCACGTTCGGCAGCAGGTGGCGGCTGATGACCCACCATCCGGACCCGCCGGCCGCGGTCACGGCGGTGACGAACTCGCGTTCCCGCAGCGACACCGCGATGGAGCGCGAGACGCGGCCGTAGCCGACCCAGTTCGTCAGGCCGAGCATCACCACCAGCAGGGTGGTGCTCGAACCGAGCGCGGCGACCAGCACGATGAGGAGCAGGACGACCGGGATCGACAGCTGCACGTCGGCAACGCCCATCAGGAACGCGTCGAGACGACCGCGGCGCCACCCGGCGACGAGCCCGATCGCCAGCCCGAGGACCATCGAGATGAGCACGGCGCCGAAGGCCACGACGAGCGACGTCCGGGTCGCCACGGACAGCCGGCTGAGCAGGTCACGGCCCAGTGCGTCCGTCCCCATCAGGTGGGCACCACTCGTGAAGGGCGTCTGCTGCGCACTCGCGAGGTCCTGCGTGTACGGGTTGAAGCCGGGCAGGAACGGCACCACCACCACGACGAGTGCGACGATCACGAGCATGACGGTCGCGACGACGAGCGAGGGCGCCGCGCCGACGAGTCCCGCGGTGAGGGACCTTGCCTGGGTGCGGGAACGGAGCCGGTTCGTTGCCTGGGTCATGAGAGCCTCACTCGCGGGTCGAGCACCGCGTAGAGCATGTCGACGATGAAGTTGATGCCGACGAAGAGCACGGCGATCAGCACGACGCCGGCCTGCACGATCGGGTAGTCGCGCTCCGTCACGCCCTGCACGATCAGCCGGCCGAGGCCCGGCCAGTTGAAGACCATCTCGAGCACGACCGTGCCGCCCATCAGCACCCCGAGGTTGATGCCGGCGATCGTGATGACGGGCAGCAGGGCGTTCGGAAGCATGTGCCGCGCGACGATCCGGCCTCGGGGGACGCCCTTCGCGCGGGCGGTCCGGACGTAGTCCAGGGTCCGTGACTCGTCGAACGAGGACGAGATCAGCCGCAGGTACAGCGCCACTTCGAACGTCGCCATCGTCGCGACGGGGAGCACGAAGCTCGCGTAGCTCGTGCGGCCGATCGCGGGGAGCAGCCCCAGGGAGACCGAGAACACGAGCACCAGCAGGATGCCGAACAGGTACGGCGGGATCGCCTGCCGGACCGTCGCGAGCCACATCAGCGTCGACCGGAGCCGCTTGCTGCCGGTCGTCTCGGCGACGACCGCCAGGGCCACCGCGAGCGCGAACCCGATGACGAACGAGGTCAGGGCGAGCTCGACGGTGTTCGGCAGCCGCTCGAGCACGAGGCCGAGTGCTGACTGACCCTGCCGGATCGAGTCGCCCAGGTCGCCCCGGAACGCACCCGCCATGAAGTCGACGTACTGCACGAGCAGCGGCCGGTCGAGCCCGAGGCTGTGCCGGGCGGCGTCCACGTCGGCCTGCGTCGCCTGGTCCGGCAGCATGAGCCGGACCGGGTCCCCGGTCAGCCGGGCGAGCACGAACGCGAACGTGAGCACCGCGAGGACCGTGACGACGATCCGCGCGACGCGGGAGCCGATGAACCGCACCATGTGACGGTCCTTCCTTGAGCGGGTACGAGGTGGTCACCTCGGTGTGCAGGTGACGCTACGGACCGATTGATTCCGCACCGTGACCTGTCGGTAACGGTTGATTGCGCGCCGTCGATCCGCATGGGCAAGCCGATCGAGGGCGTTTCCGCCGCTGTCGGCGGTCTTGGTTCGTACCGCGTTGCTCAGCGCGGAGGCGTCGGTGTCTTGAGCATCGCGGGAACGTCGTCGTGCTTCGCCCACAGCGCCACACGGTCGCCGCGGTAGTGGCCGTAGGCGAGCATGCCGACGCGACCGTCCGCACCGCGCACGAGCGTCTCGCGCACCAGGATCGCGGCACCGACCGCGACCTTCAGGACCTTGGCGGTGCGCTCGTCGCAGTTCACCGCCTCCACGGTCGCCTCGACGTGCGACAACGCGACCTGCCGCATCGCGTTGAGCCGGGCGTCCCGGTCGTCGTCGTCGACGAGCAGGTCCGGCGCGTCCATCGGGTAGTACCCGACGAGCACGCCGAGCGGTTCGCCACCGCGGGTGACGAGGTCCTCGCGCATGAGCACGTACTCATCGTCGATCTCCAGCCGGCTCCGGATGTGCTCGTCGGCCAGCACGGGCGCGCGCTCCAGCTCGGTCAGTTCGAGGGACACGGAGGGCCGGTCCGGGTCCTCCTCGGCGCGGGTCCATCCGCCGATCGGCAGGAGTTCCAGCAGCGGCAGCTCGGAGATCGAGGCCACGACGCTCGTCCCGATGCGCTGTCGTCGTTCGATGAGCCCCTCGGCACCGAGCATCGACAGCGCCGACCGGATGCTGCTCCGGCTCATCATCATCGACATGGTGAGGCTCTGCTCCTCGACCGGACGCCCGGCCGCGAGCACGCCGCGCCGGATGCTCGCCCGCAGGAGCACGTGGGCCCGTCGCGGGGAGGACTGCAGGAGTTCGCGGATCCGCTGGCCACTGCCGCTCCGGGCTCGGGCGATGGCCTCGGTGAGTTCGGTCTGCGTGTACACGTCGATCCTCCGGTCCGGAGCCGACAGTGCCAGCGGCCCCTCGGTGGAGGCGAGCTTATGGACGACGCGTGTCGTGCAACTACCCCGGAGCGTTACGTGTTGATTACGCCGTGCAGCCGGCCGAGCGCAGGGGTCAGTGTCCGAGCTCGACTAGGAACACCCCGGCGATGATCAGCGCGATGCCGCCCAGCATGAGCAACGTCAAGGGTTCGCGGAAGAGCACCCGGCCCAGGATCGCCGTCAGTGCGACACCGGTCGCGGCCCAGATCCCGTAGGCGACACCGATCGGCAGGCCGAGCGTCAGGGCCACGGCGAGCAGGCTGAAGGCGACGAGGTACCCCAGGACGACGGGCACGAAGAACAGCTTCTTGCCGTCGGTGGCGAGCTTGAGGCTGATCGTGGCACCGACCTCGGAGACGATCGCGACGGCGAGCAGGACCCAGGCCATCAGAACGCCTCGCGCTCTGGCGTCTGGCGCTTCCGTGCGGCGAGGGCTCGCTGCGAGCCGATCTCGACCAGCAGCACGCCGGCAGCGATCAGCACGATGCCGACGACCATGGTGAGCGTGAGTGCCTGCCCGAACAGCACGGCCGCGAGCACGGCGGTCAGGGCGACGCCGGAGGCTCCCCAGATGCCGTAGGCGACCCCGACCGCCATCCCCGCGCGGAGCACCAGGATCAGCATCGCGAACGCGGCGACGTAGCCCACGGCGACGAGCGCGTACCACCCGGGCTGGTCGACGGCAGCCTGCATCGAGAGCGCTCCAGTGACCTCGGCGACGATCGCAGTCCCGAGGAACAGCCACCTCATGCGCCGGTCCCGTCCGCCAGGGCCGCGATCGCCCGTGCCGCGACCCGGACGGTGGCCTGTGCGGCCCTGTCGTCCCGGTCGGCGAGCCACGTCGAGCTGATGCCGTCGGCCGTCGCGATGAGCAGCCGGACGACGTGCTCGACCGGCACTGCCCAGCGGATGCCGTCCTCCGCGGTCCACTCGTCGACCTGCTCGCGGACCGCATCGAGGTACGCGTGCTGCTCCCAGGCGGCGAGGTCCTGCAGGTCGGGGTCGCGTCGCGAGTAGGTGACCAGCTCGACGACGGCGAGTGCGGTCGCTGGGTCGTCGCGCGTCTGCGCGAGGTGGGCCGACAGGCCGGAGGCGATCCGGGCCTCCAGGTCGAGCCGCGTGACCGGCGGTGCGAACGCGACCGCCATGGCCGTGCGGAGCTGGCGTTCGAGCACGGCACGGAAGAGCGGCGCCTTCGATGCGAAGCAGTAGTGGAAGGCGCCGTGCGGCAGACCGGCGCGGGCGGTGACCGCGCGGGTGGTCACGGCGCTGATGCCGCCGTCGCGCAGGACGGCGATCGCGGCGTCGACGAGCTGCTCGCGCCGTTCCTCGACGCTGCGGTGCTCTTGCTGGAGGGTCATGGTCCGACCGTAACGCCGTACTTGGCCATGTGGCCAAGTCGGCGGTGAACTCTCAGCGTGGGATGGGTTCGCCCCAGCACCCCGGTCCACCACAGAACGACCCTCAGCCCACCGGCTGAGGGTCGTTCTGTGGTGCGACGCGCCTACTTGCGGAGCAAGAGGCTGGCCACGCCGAGGGCGGCGAGGGTGATCTTGTAGCTGCGAGGAGACATCAGACCGTCCTTGCTTGCACTAGCTGGCACTCTTGTCAGCTGGCGGGCGGCACCCGCCCTACTGCGGCATGTCCACGAACCGCGAGAACATCCCGTGGAACGCCACGGTGATGGTGTCCGTCGGCCCGTTACGGTGCTTCGCCACGATCAGGTCGGCCTCACCCTGGCGCGGGTTGTCCTTCTCGTACGCCGACTCGCGGTGCAGCAGGATGACCATGTCGGCGTCCTGCTCGATCGAGCCGGACTCACGCAGGTCGGAGATCGCCGGCTTCTTGTCGGCACGCTGCTCGGGACCACGGTTCAGCTGGGACAGCGCGATGACGGGGACCTGGAGCTCCTTCGCCATCAGCTTCAGGGCACGTGAGAACTCGGAGACCTCTTGCTGGCGGCTCTCGACCTTCTTGCCCGAGGTCATCAGCTGCAGGTAGTCGATGACGACGAGCTTGAGGTTGTGCTGCTGCTTGAGTCGACGGCACTTGGCGCGGATCTCGACCAGCGTCATGTTGGGGGAGTCGTCGATGAAGAACGGCGCGTCGTTGATGCGCCCGCGGGTCTGCGCGATGGTGGTCCAGTCGCGGGAGTCCACGGTGCCCTTGCGCATGTTCTGCAGCGGCACGCTGGTCTCGGCGGACAGCAGACGCATGGCGATCTCGGCGCGACCCATCTCGAGCGAGAAGAAGGCGGCGGTCTGGTCGTGCTTGATCGCCGCGGCGCGGCACAGGTCGAGCGCGAGCGTGGACTTACCGAGGGCGGGTCGTGCGGCGACGATGATGAGCTGGCCGGGGTGGAAGCCGTTCGTCAGGCCGTCGAGCTGCGCGAAACCGGTCGGCACGCCGGTCATCTGGCCGTCACGCCCCTTGGCGGCCTCGATCTCGTCGAGGGCGGCGGAGATGGCGTCGGTCAGGGGGACGTAGTCCTCGGTCTGCACGCCACCAGCGACGTTGTAGACCTCGGCCTGCGCGCTGTTGACGAGGTCGGTGACCTCGCCTTCGGAGGCGTAGCCCATCTGCACGATGCGGGTACCGGCGTCGACGAGGCGACGGAGCACGGCCTTCTCGGCGACGATCCCGGCGTAGTACCCCGCGTTGGCCGCGGTCGGCACCATGCTCGTCACGCTGTGCAGGTACTCGGCGCCGCCACCGCGGGAGAGCAGACCGGTCTTGGTCAGCTCGTCGGTGACCGCGATGACGTCGGTGGGCTCGCCGTGCGAGTAGAGCGACAGGATTGCGTCGAAGATGACCTCGTGCTTCGGGACGTAGAAGTCCACGCCACGAGCGGTCTCGATGACGTCGGCGACGGCGTCCTTCGACAGGAGCATGCCGCCGATGGTCGACTGTTCGGCCAACAGGTCGTGCGGCGGGGTGCGTTCCATGCCGCGCTCCGCGTACTCCTGCGGTGCGGGCTCAAGATGCGCGATCGACACACTTTCTCCTCTGTTGAACGACGCAGGGCTGGACACGGTGGTCCGACACCTGCAACGACTTTCTACCCCCAGCGACTGACATCCCCGAGTCGCTGGGCCAAGCTACGGCCGCAGAGTTATCCCCAACAAACGGCCCTGTGGATAACTCTGTGGAGGGATTGCGGAACACGCCGGAATGCTGTGTGGAGAACTGTGGACGAGCCTGTGGAAACATGGCCATGGGAACACACTTTCGACCACCTGACCGGGGGTTTTCATGTTCACACGGTGTGTGGAAAAGTGGGGTTCAAGTACGCCTTGAAGGTTCCGATTTGACACGTTTCTGCTGTGTAAAACGACTTGACAAGCACCCCTCCTGTGGGAAGTGTTCTCGGGCCGTTCCCAGCAAGCCGGGCCGTGCCTGAGAGGTAACCGGCCAGCCAAGCCGAACCCGCCCGTGCAAGCCGAGCCGGGCCTCCCGGCCGTTCTGGACGACCGTGCGTTGATGGTGAGCAGAAGATGTCGAGTGGGGGATCGGGACCCGACCTTTTCTGCTCACCAAGTGAACCCCGCACGCCCCGCGCCCCGCGCCCCGCCCCACACCCCACCAACGCAACGACGGGCGGGCCTCCCGGAGGAGACCCGCCCGTCGTGGAGCGGAACGTCAGTGCTACTTGGCAGCGACGACCTTGAGCGAGATCACGGCAGTGATGTCCTCGCGCAGACGCACGGTGGCCTCGTGGTCACCGACGGTCTTGATGGTCGCGGGGACCTCGACCTTGCGCTTGTCGAGCGAGCCGACGCCCTGCGCCTGGACGGCGTCAGCGACGTCGCCCGGACGGACGGAGCCGAACAGACGACCGTCCTTGCCGGCCTTGACCGCCAGGGAGATGGTCGCGTTCTCGAGCTTCATCTTGAGGTCCTGTGCCTCTTCGATGGTGGCGAGCTCACGCGCGGTGCGCGCGGCACGGATCGACTCGACCTGCTTCTCGCCGCCCTTGGACCACGCGACAGCGAAGCCCTGGGGGATGAGGTAGTTGCGGGCGTAGCCGTTCTTGACGTCGACGACGTCACCAGCGGAACCGAGGCCGGAGACCTCGTGGGTGAGGATGAGCTTCGACATGTGTCGACCTCCGATCAGCGGCCGGAGCCGGCGTAGGGGAGGAGCGCCATCTCACGGGCGTTCTTCACGGCACGGGCGATGAGGCGCTGCTCCTGGACGGAGACGCCGGTGATGCGACGGGCGCGGATCTTTCCACGCTCCGAGATGAACTTGCGAAGGGTCGCAACGTCCTTGTAGTCGATGACGCCGACCTTGATCGACTTCGCGGGAGCGGCGTTCTTGCCGCCCTTGCCGCGAGGCTTCCGGCGGTCGCCGGTGCTCTTTCCAGCCATAGTGATTTGTCCTTAGAAGAAAAGTTGTGTGTCCGTCGGAACCAGGAGGATCAGAACGGGGTCTCGTCGTCGAAGTTGCCGCCGGGGGTGCTCCACACGTCGTTCGACTGTGCGTTGCCGCCGCCCTGCTGGCCACCCTGCGGGGACCACGGCTCGTCCGACTGGCCGCCAGCGGAGGCGTTGCCGCCACCGTTGTTGTTCCAGCCGCCATTGCCGCCGCCCTGCTGACCGCCGCCGTTGCCTCCGCCGACCTGGCCACGACCGCCGCCGCCACCCGCTGCGCGGGTGATCTGTGCGGTCGCGTACCGGAGCGACGGGCCGATCTCGTCGACCTCGAGCTCGATGCTCGTGCGCTGCTGACCCTCACGGTCCTGGTAGGAACGCTGACGCAGACGACCCTGCGCGATGACGCGCGAGCCCTTCGTCAGCGACCCCGCCACGTGCTCGGCGAACTCCCGCCACACACTCGCCCGGAGGAACAGCGCGTCGCCGTCCTTCCACTCGTTCGCCTGACGGTCGAACGTGCGAGGCGTGGAGGCGATGGTGAAGTTCGCCACTGCGAGCCCGTTCTGCGTGTACCGCAGCTCGGGGTCCGCGGTGAGGTTGCCCACCACCGTGATGACGGTTTCGCCGGCCACGGGTTACTCGGCGCTCGCGGTCGCGGTTGCGGAGGCGTTGGCAGCCTTGCGGGCTGCGCGTGCCTCGTCGCGCTGCTTCTGGGCGGCGACCTGCGCGATGCCCTCTTCGGCGCGGAGGACCTTCGTGCGGAGCACGGCCTCGGAGAGACCGAGCTGACGGTCGAGCTCCTTGGCGGCCTCGGGCGAGGACGTGAAGTCGACGACGGCGTAGATGCCCTCGGACTTCTTGGCGATCTCGTAAGCGAGCCGGCGACGGCCCCAGACGTCCACGTTGTCGACGGTGCCACCGTCGTTGCGGATGACAGCGAGGAACTTGTCCAGGCTGGGAGCGACGGTGCGCTCATCGATCTCGGGGTCGAGGATCGCCATCAGTTCGTACTGGTGCATGCGGAACCCACCTCCTCTGGTCTCAGCGGCCCCGGGCAGTTCCCGGGGCAGGAGGGTTGATGCATGTGCCACGGCACGCAGACACGCGCCGGGCAACCTGCACAGACTACCCGACGGCCTGGAGGCGCGCCACCGGTCTGTGGAGAACCGTCGCGTCCGTCAGGCGGTCGCGTCCCGAGCGGCCCACCAGTCGCGCAGGCGCGCCTCGGCAGCGTCGGCGCCGAGCGGCCCGTCGTCCATCCGCGCCTCGAGCAGGAAGCGGTAGGCCTCGCCCACGGCACGCCCCGGCGGGATGTCGAGGATCCGCATGATGTCGTCGCCGGTCAGGTCGGGCCGGATCGAGTCCAGCTCCTCTTGGTCGGCCAGGACGCGGATCCGCTCCTCGAGGTCGTCGTACGCGAACGCCAGGCGATCGGCCTTGCGACGGTTCCGCGTGGTGACGTCCGAGCGGGTGAGCTCGTGCAGCCGTTCGAGCTGCGGGCCGGCGTCGCGGACGTAGCGCCGGACGGCCGAGTCGGTCCAGGCACCGTCGGTGTACCCGAAGAACCGCAGGTGCAGCTCGATCAGGCGGGACACCGCGGCGATGGTGTCGTTGTCGAAGCGCAGGGCCCGGAGCCGCTTCTTCGCGAGCTTCGAGCCGACCAGGTCGTGGTGGTGGAAGCTGACGGCGCCGCCCGGCTCGAGCTTGCGGGTGGCGGGCTTGCCGATGTCGTGCAGCAGCGCCGCGAGCCGCAGCACGGTGTCCGGGGGGTCGCCCGCGTGCCGCTCGGCCTCGTAGCCGATCGCCTGTTCGAGCACGGTCAGGGAGTGCTCGTAGACGTCCTTGTGGTGGTGGTGCTCGTCGATCTCGAGCTGCATCTCGGGCAGCTCGGGCAGGAACCGCTGCGCCAGCCCGGTGTCCACGAGCAGGCGGATGCCCGGCACGGGGTCGCCCGTGCCGAGCAGCTTGACGAGTTCGTCGCGCACCCGCTCGGCGGACACGATGTCGATGGAGTCGACGAGGTCCTGCATGGCGGCACGGACGTCGTCGTCGACGGTGAACCCGAGCTGCGAGGTGAACCGCGCAGCCCGCATCATCCGGAGCGGGTCGTCGCGGAACGACACCACGGCGGCCTGCGGGGTGCGGAGTCGTGCGGCCAGCAGGTCCTCGACGCCGCCGTGCACGTCGACGAGCTCCCGAGCGGGCAGCCGGAGCGCCATCGCGTTGACGGTGAAGTCGCGGCGGAGCAGGTCGTCCTCGATGGTGTCGCCGAACGCGACCTCGGGCTTGCGGGTCTCGCCGTCGTACACGTCGCTGCGGTAGGTGGTGATCTCGACCTGTTCGCCGCGGACCAGAGCGGCGATCGTGCCGAACTGCCGCCCGACGTCCCACGTGGTGCTCGCGATCGGCTCCACGATCGCCAGGATCTCGTCCGGACGCGCACTCGTCGTGAAGTCGAGGTCGGTGACGGGACGACCGAGGAAGGCGTCCCGCACGGGTCCACCGACCAGGGCCAGCTCGTGTCCGGCGTCGGCGAAGGCCCGAGCGAGGAGGTCGACGGGCTCGGTGGTGGCGAGTGCGTCGAGTCGTTCGACGGCCTGGGCAACGGACTGCATGACGGTGCTCATCCTCCCAGATCGAGGCCCCGAGTTCTCCACAACCCCGCGCGCACGGGACCTGTTCATGGTCACGCCTCATACACTCGTGCTCGGCCCGAACCGACCCCGTGGCCCGCTTCCGTATGCACATCCTCCGCACCACGCTCGCCGCAGCCGCGTCGACCCTCGTCGCGCTCGGCCTGGTCGTCGCGCCCGTCAGCGCCCCGCACGCCGATGCTGCGACGGTGTCGTCGGCCAAGACCCACCTCGCCGATCCGGCTGCTGCCGATGCGGGCAAGGCCACGATCTCGGTCGCCCCCGCGCACCGTGGGATCGTCCAGCGCGACCAGGACCTCACCCTCTCGGTGACCGTCACGAACGACACCGACGCCGCGCTGCCCGCCGGCACCGCGGAGTTCGACATCTTCCGCTCCGTGAGCACGCGGGACGTCCTCGCCGACTGGCTCGCCGACACCACCACGACCGGTTACCTCGGCGCCCCGATGGACTCCGTGGACATCCCGGAGGTCCCGGCGCACCGATCGGTCACCATCGACTCGGTCGAGATCGTCTCGGGCAACGTGGCACTCGGCGGGTACTCCTCGTTCGGTGCGCGGCGCATCGCGGCGGAGTACACGGCCGGTGAGACCTTCGCCGTCGCCCGCTCCGCGATCACCTGGTACCCGGACTTCGAGCAGGTGCCGGTCAGCGTCTCCGTCGCGATGCCGGTGACGGTCCCGAAGTCCACGGACGGCATCCTCAGCGCGGCCGTCCTCGCCGCCGCGACCTCGGTGGACGGCACCCTCACCCAGCAGCTCGACGCCGCCGAGGACCACAACGTCGCCGTCGCGGTCGACCCCCGCATCATCGCCTCGATCCGGATCCTCGGCGAGAACGCGCCGTCCGCGGCGACCGCGTGGCTCCAGCGCCTCGAGTCCCTGCGCAACGAGACCTTCGCGTTGTCCTACGCCGACGCCGACGTCACCGGGCTGCGCCAAGCCGGGTCGGACGGCATCCTCGCCCCGATCTCGCTCGACCAGTCCGTGAAGACCGAGAACTTCCCCGGCGCCGAGACCCCCGCACCGACCCCGACCGCGACGCCCGGGCAGACGACGACCCCGAGCAGCACCGCGTCCCCGAGCGACGACGCCACCACCGACGCCGGCTCGGGCGAGACCGCGGAGACGCTGCCGACGACCGAGCAGCTGCTGGACTTCCCGTACTCGATGGACTCCATCGCGTGGCCGGCGGACGGCACCGTGACCGCGGCCGACCTCACGGCACTGCAGCGGGCCGACAAGGACACCACCATCGTGTCGAGCGGGAACACCTCCGCCGGCGCGAACGCCACGGTCTCGGCGTCGGAGAAGATCGGCGACGACCACGTCCTCGTGTCGGACCAGTCGATGTCGTCCCTGCTGCGCGACGCCGCGACCGCACCGGACCGCCAGAGCTGGTCGTCGGCGATGTCCGAGCTCACGGCGACGCTCGCCACCTCGGCGCGCGACGGCACCGCCACGGGGCCGATCTTGCTGACCCTCGGTCGCGACTGGCCCTCGGACTCCACACGCCTCAGCCAGACCCTCGACGCCCTCGAGAGCACCGCCTGGGTGGCACCGGCCGACCTCTCCACGGCGTCGGACGCCACGGCGGGGTCGCTCACGCTCAACAGTGCGTCCACCGGGGCCGACCGCATCGCACAACTCAAGCGCCTCGTGCAGGGCGAACAGGGGCTCTCCGCGTTCGCCACCATCCTCGACACCCCCGCTGAACTGACGGCTCCCGCACGCCTCCGGCTGCTCGCCATCGCCTCGAACGCGTGGCGCGGGGACGACGACGGGCTCCAGGCCGCGGTCGACGTCCGCACAGCGGCCTGGGCGAAGCAGACCACCGAGGTCGGGATCGTCGACTCGAGCAGCCTGACCCTGCTCGGCGACCGGTCCTCGCTGCCGGTGTCCATCCGCAACAGCTCGGACTACCCGGTGACGGTGCACCTGGCCGTCCAGCCGTCGAACTCCGCCCTCCGGATCGTCCGCAACGACATCGTCGTCGAGATCCAACCGGACTCCTCGACCCGAGCGACCGTCCCCGTGCAGTCCGTCGCGAACGGCAAGGTCGAGCTGACGATGTCCCTGTCGAGCCCGACCGGCGTCGCCATCGCGCAGCCGGCCACCGTCGAACTCAACGTCCAGGCGCAGTGGGAGACGGTCATCACCGCCGCCGCAGCGGTCGCCCTGATCGCGATCTTCGGCTTCGGGATCTTCCGCAGCATCCGGAAGCGCATCCGTCGTCGCAACGGCGAACTCGACGACGAGGACGACGACGACCCCAACCGCCCGCTCGCCGTGCAGCCGGGTGCGCCCGGCGCGGCTGCTCCGTCCGCGGGATCGGTCGCCGGACCGGGAGGCCCGGATCACCGCGCCGAGGCGCCCACCGCGTTCGCCGTGGCCGGCTCCGGAACGGCCGCTGTCGCGGCTCCTGGTGGCGACCGCCTGCAGGACGCGATCGCCCGTGCCGGGGCCGAGCCGGGCCTCCCGTCCGACGCCCGTACCAGCCGCGTCGCGGACGCCCGCGACCCCGAGGAGCCGACCATCAGCGCCACCCAGCCCCAGCCCGACGTCGACGCGGAACCGGTCGCGGAGCGAAGCCTGGGGCGTGCGAGTGCGATGCTCGCGGCGGGGACGATGGTGAGCCGGATCCTCGGCTTCGCGAAGACCTTCGTGCTCGCGTACGCCATCGGGCAGAACAAGAGCCCCTCGGCGAACGCGTTCGCCGTCGCGAACCAGCTGCCGAACAACATCTACGCGCTCATCGCGGGTGGCCTGCTGTCGGCCGTGCTCATCCCGCAGATCGTCCGCGCCATGAAGAACGGCACGGACGGCGGACAGGCGTACGTCAACAAGATCGTGACGCTCGGCGGGTCGGTCTTCATCGTCATCACGATCGTCGCGACGGCACTGGCGCCGCTCCTGGTCCGCCTGTACACGACGTCCTCGGACACCCGGAGTCCCGCTGCGACCGACCTCGCCATCGCCTTCGCGTTCTGGTGCCTGCCGCAGATCCTGTTCTACGCGATGTACTCGCTGCTCGGTGAGGTCCTCAACGCCAAGCAGGTGTTCGGTCCGTTCACCTGGGCACCGCTGCTCAACAACGTCATCGCGATCGCCGGGCTCGTGGTGTTCATCGCCCTGTACGGCACGAGCGGCAGCGCCCTCGACGATTGGACGCCGGCGAAGATCGCGCTCCTCGCCGGCAGCGCCTCGTTCGGTGTGTTCGCCCAGGCGGCGTTCCTCCCGCTGTTCTGGCGGCGAGCAGGGCTGTCCTTCCGGCCGGACTTCCGGTGGCGCGGCGTCGGCCTGAAGTCGACGGGAACCGCTGCCGGCTGGCTCTTCGCGATGATCCTGGTGACCCAGGTCGCCGGCATCGTGCAGTCCGCGGTCGCGTGGAAGGGTCAGGGCGACGGACCCGGCAACGCGGTACTCGGCAACGCGTGGCTCATCTTCATGCTGCCGCACTCGATCATCACGGTCTCCATCGCGACGGCGTACTTCACCCGGATGAGCCACGATGCTGCACGCGGCGACCTGGCATCAGTCCGACGGAACCTGTCGCTGTCCCTGCGCATCGTCGGACTCTTCACGGTCTTCGCGTCCGTGGCGCTGGTCGTCGTCGCGGTGCCGTTCGGCCGGCTCTACGAGGGCACGTTCGAGAGCGCCCTGCAGGTCGGTGCCGTCCTGGTCGCCTACATGCCGGGCCTGGTGCTGTTCAGCATGTTGTTCATCATCCAGCGCGTGTTCTGGGCCATGCACGACCACCGGACCCCGTTCCTGATGCAGTGCATCCAGTCCGTCCTGTTCGTCATCGGTGCCCTCGCGGTGTCGACGTTCCCGACCTCCGTGATCGGCATCGGTGTGGCCGCGTGCACGACGCTCGCCGGCACCGCGCAGACGATCGTCGCGCTCGTCCTGGTGCGTCGCAAGCTCGGCAGCATCGAAGGACCGGTCGTGACCCGCTCGCACGTGCAGTTCGTCATCGCCGCGCTGATCGCCGGGGTGGTCGGCCTGCTGGTCGTGAACTTCTTCGGGGCGTTCTCCGCGGCCGGGTTCGCGATGTCGGACCGCACCGGGGCACTCATCACCATCGTCCTGACCGGCGCCGTCATGGTCCTCGTGTACTTCGGGGCGCTCGTCGTCGCCAAGAACGGCGAGATCAAGAACGCCGTCGGCATGGTGAAGAGCAAGCTCGGTCGCTGACCGCACGCTTCCCGGACGTCGCGGAATGCCGCGCCGGTACCATGTGTTGACCCGGTCAGCACGCAACGGAAGGGCAGTCAGGCATGCGCCAGCTCATCATCATCGGTTCCGGTCCGGCCGGGTTCACCGCCGGCATCTACGCCGCGCGCGCAGAGCTCAAGCCGCTCATCGTCGCGTCCAGCGTCGAGACGGGCGGGGAACTCACCAAGACGACCGAGGTCGAGAACTTCCCGGGCTTCCCCGAGGGGATCCAGGGCCCCGACCTCATGATCAAGATGCAGGAACAGGCCGAGAAGTTCGGCGCTGAGGTCCTGTACGACGACGCCGTCTCCGTCGACCTCACCGGCGACGTGAAGAAGGTCACCGTCGGCTCCGGCGAGACGTACGAAGCCCTCGCGGTCATCTACGCGACCGGTTCGGCGTACCGCCACCTCGGCATCGCCGACGAAGAGCGCCTCTCGGGCCACGGTGTCTCGTGGTGCGCGACCTGCGACGGCTTCTTCTTCCGCCAGAAGAACATCGCCGTGGTCGGCGGTGGCGACTCCGCGATGGAAGAGGCGACGTTCCTCACGCGCTTCGCCGACAAGGTCACCGTGATCCACCGCAAGGACACCCTCCGCGCGTCGAAGATCATGCAGGACCGCGCCCACAACGACCCGAAGATCGAGTTCGCGTGGAACAAGGAGGTCATCGGCATCCAGGGTGACTCCGCCGTGACCGGCGTGACGCTCAAGGACACCGTGGACGGCACCGAGAGCGAACTCGCCCTCGACGGTCTGTTCATCGCGATCGGCAACGACCCCCGCGTGCACCTCGTGCACGGTCAGCTCGAGCTCGCTCCCGAGGGCACCATCGCCGTCGAGGGCCGCACGTCCAAGGCCGTCGGCGTCCCCGGGGTCTTCGTCGCGGGCGACGTGCTCGACCACACCTACCGCCAGGCCATCACGGCTGCTGGGTCCGGTGCCGTCGCTGCGCTCGACGCCGAGAAGTACCTCGCCGACCTCGAGGACTCGCTGACCGACGCTGCTGCGGGCGAGACCCCGGTCGAGCCGGTCACCATCTCCGCCTGACCCTTACGGCCCCCGGAATGCCGGGGGAGCGTCCGCGGTTCCACATCCAGTACCGACTTCTCACGAAAGGACACCCATGTCCAACGCAAAGGCTGTCACCGACGCCACCTTCTCGGACGAGGTCCTCAAGTCCGACAAGACGATCCTCGTCGACTTCTGGGCCGAGTGGTGCGGCCCGTGTCGCGCCGTCTCGCCGATCCTCGACCAGATCGCCGAAGAGCACGCCGGCAAGATCGAGATCGTGAAGCTCAACGTGGACGACAACCCCCAGTCGGCCATGAACTACCAGATCACGTCGATCCCGGCGATGAAGGTCTTCAAGGGCGGCGAGGTCGTCAAGACCGTCATCGGCGCCAAGCCGAAGCCCGCGCTCGAGGCCGACCTCGCCGAGTTCCTCGCGTAGGTCGCACCAGCTCCACCGAACGCCCCGTCCTCGTCCTGCTCAGCAGGCGCCGGCGGGGCGTTCGCATGTCACCCGTTGCGGATCGGCCCCCGCCGCGGAGCCCGGGTTTCCGGGGTCGATGTCGTAGTGTGGCGGGAATGTCTCACTGATCGGAGCACGGTATGACGAACGGCAACAGCCTCGACCCCTGGTACGACTCCTACGCCCAGCGCACCGCCGGGCTGAGCGCCTCCGAGGTCCGAGCCCTGTTCGCCGTCGCCTCGCGCCCCGAGGTGGTCTCGCTGGCCGGCGGCATGCCGTTCGTCTCCGCGCTGCCGAGGGAGCTCGTCACGGGCTCCCTGGACCGCGTGATGAACGAGCACGCAGCCATGGCACTGCAGTACGGCGGCGGACAGGGTCTGCGGTCCCTCCGCGAGCACATCGTGGACGTCATGAGCCTCGAGGGCATCCGTGCCAGTGCCGAGGACGTCGTCGTGACGACGGGCTCGCAGCACGCGCTCGACCTCGTCACGCGGCTGTTCATCGATCCGGGCGACGTCGTCCTCGCCGAGTCCCCGTCCTACGTCGGTGCGATCGGTGTGTTCCGGTCGTACCAGGCCGAGACCGTCCACGTGACGACCGACGAGCTCGGGCTGGTGCCCGAGGCACTGCGCGAGGCGATCGCGAACCTCCGGACGCAGGGCAAGCGGATCAAGTTCCTCTACACGATCCCGAACTTCCACAACCCGGCCGGCGTCACCATGAGCCGGGAGCGCCGCATCGAGGTGCTCGACATCTGCCGGTCGAACAACATCCTGGTGCTCGAGGACAACCCCTACGGACTCCTCTGGTTCGACGAGCCGGCACCGCAGGCGATCCGTTCCATCGACGAAGAGGGCGTCGTGTACCTGGGGTCCTTCTCCAAGACCCTCGCACCCGGTTTCCGCGTCGGCTGGGCGCTCGCACCGCACGCCATCCGCGAGAAGCTCGTGCTCGCCAACGAGTCCGCCGTCCTCGCCCCGAACTCCTTCGGTCAGTACGTCGTGAACGCCTACCTGGACGCCGCGGACTGGAAGGGTCAGGTCGACACCTTCCGGGGCATCTACGCAGCGCGCCGTGACGCCATGCTGTCCGCTCTGGGGGAGTTCCTGCCGGACCTGTCCTGGACGAAGCCGAACGGTGGCTTCTTCGTCTGGCTGACGCTCCCCGAGTCCCTCGACTCGAAGGGCATGCTTCCGCGCGCCGTGAAGGAGCTCGTCGCCTACACGCCGGGGACGGCCTTCTACGCCGACGGTCGTGGCGGCGGGCACATCCGTCTGTCGTTCTGCTACCCGACCCCCGAGCAGATCCGCGTCGGCGTGAAGCGGCTCGCCAACGTCGTCAACGACGAACTCGAGCTGATCGAGACGTTCGGTCCGACGACTCGGCCGAACAGCGTCGTCCGCGAGACGTCCTCGGTCAGCGCTCCGCCGCCGAACATCTCCTGATCAGCGCTTTTCCGCGGTGCGTGGCCCACCAGCACCGTCGTTCCACACCGGAGGACCCCCATGGCTGAGCTCACTCGTCGTCACGTCGTCGTCGTCGCCGGAGGGATCTCGCACGAGCGTGACGTCTCCCTGCGCTCCGGTCGGCGGGTCGCCGACTCGCTGACCGGGTACGGCTGGCAGGTCGATCTCCGCGACGCCGACGCGCTGCTGCTGCCGGCTCTCGCCGAGTCCCGCCCGGATGTCGTGTGGCCGGCTCTGCACGGCGCCTCCGGTGAAGACGGGGCCCTGCGGGGCATCCTGGAGGCGGTGGACATCCCGTTCGTCGGCTCACGTTCCACGTCGGCCCGGTTGGCATGGGACAAGCCCACGGCGTCAGCGCTGGTCGCGCGGGCAGGCGTCCGCACCCCTCGCTCCGTCACGCTGTCCCACGACGTGTTCCGCGAGCTCGGCGCCGTCGGGGTCCTCGAGGCCATCGCGGGGGAGCACCCGGTTCCGCTCGCCGTGAAGCCGGCACGCGGCGGCAGCGCGCAGGGAGTGACCCTCGTCGACGACGTCAACGACCTCCCGCGTGCCATGGTCACGGCCTACACGTACTGCGACGACGTCGTGGTCGAGCAGCTCATCCGCGGCACCGAGGTCGCAGTCGGCATCATCGACACGGGCGACGACCCGGTGGCGCTCTCCGCGGTGGAGATCGTCCCGCGGAACGGCATCTACGGCTTCGAGGCGCGGTACAACGCGGGGGAGACGACGTTCTACACCCCCGCCCGACTGTCTGACGAGTTCGCGACCGCTGCAGCCGATGCCGCCGTCGCGGCGCACACAGCCCTCGGCCTCCGCCACCTGTCCCGTGTGGACCTCATCATCGACGGCGCCGGAACGCCGTGGTTCCTCGAAGCCAACGTACTCCCGGGTCTGACCGAGACATCCCTGCTGCCGCAGGCACTCTCCGCATCGGGGTTCGATCTCGGGTGGACGTACGCCGAGCTCGCCGAGCAGGCGATCCGCGACCACCACGCCTGATCCTCAGCTCGACGTTCCACGTGGAACATCGGAGTGGGTGAGAGTCGATGTTCCACGTGGAACGTCGCACTCGTGGTTTGCTGCTGAGAGCTGATCCGCTCTGAGCAGCAACGGGTGCCTCGGGTCATCTGCGGGCGCACGGTGGACGCATGACTGATTCACCACCCCCCGCAGCCTTCACGACCGAGTACCGGCGTGCCCTCTTCGACCAACGCGTGCTCGTACTCGACGGTGCCCTCGACGACGACAACGGCACCGTCTTGATGACGCAGTTGGTACAGCTCGCGACGGCGGACCCCTGGAACGACATCGCGCTCTGGATCCATTCGCCCGGAGGATCGGTTCCAGCGATGCTCGCACTCCGGGACCTCATGCGGGTGATCCCCAACGACGTCAGCACGCTCGCGTTCGGGATCGCTTGCAGCGCGGGGCAGTTCCTGCTGTCCTCGGGTACCCCTGGCAAGCGACGAGCGCTGCCGCACAGCCGGATCCTGATGCACCAGGGATCCGCAGGGATCGGGGGGAGTGCGGTGGACGTGGCGCTACAGGCGGACCACCTCCGTGACACCCGCGACACCGTGCTCGGACTCATCGCAGCGGACACCGGGCAGACGGTCGACCGCATCTTCGAGGACTCGCTGCACGACCACTGGTACTCCGCGGAGGAGGCCCTCGACTACGGGTTCGTCGACCTGATCGTCGACGACTTCTCGGTGATCCGGCCCCAGCAGCCGCGTTCCACGGTGACAGGCTTCGGCGGGCCTGCCGCAGGGGAGGGAGACCGATGAGCGCGTACACGATCCCGAACGTCATCGCGCGGGACGCTCGCGGCGACCGGGTCTTGGACGTCTACTCGCACCTGCTCACCGAGCGGATCATCTACATCGGGACCGCGATCGATGCTGGCGTCGCCAATGCCCTCATCGCGCAACTCCTCTTCCTCGAGTCGGACAACCCGGACTCGGACGTGCAGCTCTACGTCAACTGCGACGGCGGCGATCCGAGTGCCATGCTCGCTGTCTACGACACCATGCGGTTCATCCGCCCCGCCGTCGCGACCACCTGCGTTGGGCAGGCAATCGGTGTCGGAGCCGTGCTGCTCGCCGCGGGCGCCGAAGGAAAGCGGTCGGCCCTGCCGCATGCTCGGGTCGTGCTCCACCAACCCGCGGCGCAAGGGCAGGGGGCCATTCCCGAGCTCATCTTGCAGGCCGACGAGGTCGTCCGGATCCGGGCCGAGATCGAGCACCTGCTCACCGAGCACAGCGGCCAGAGTGTCGACCAACTCCGAGCCGACACGGACCACGATCGGGTCTTCACGGCCCGTCAGGCCCAGCAGTACGGGCTCGTGGACCACGTGATCACTCGACGCTGACCGACGGCGCTCCCGGACGCCTCAGGCTGCGAGGAGGAAACTACTCCGCAGCTGTTCGCCACCAGTACCTGCGGAACGTGCTCGCTCGCGGAGCTGTTCTGCTGCCGCCGCCGTCAAGTCCAGCAAGGAGCTCTCGAGCGCGCCGGCCACTGCTGCCAACATCTCGCTCGAAGGCTCCTTCCGCCCCCGTTCCATCTCCGACAAGTACTGCGGCGACACCCCTGCGCGACGGGCGACATCTTGCAGGGTGTCCCCGCGGACGCGGCGACGAGCGCGGAGTTCTTGACCGACGACATCACGCCAGAGCGGCTCGGGATTGCGGGATCTCATGATGCGAGCCTGGCAGTGTTCCACGTGAAACGTACGGGCTTCCCGTTCGCTGCTCGTGAACTCGAACCAGCGGAACGGCTACGCGCCCCGTGTCGGGCCGAACGACCCGTCGCTGCTCCAGGCACCCGCGCCGGGAATGCGAGGCCCGCTACGGGGCGCACAGCGCCATTGACAAGCCGTCAGGACGAGACTTCGCTGATCCCCAGCTCCGACAGAATGCGATTGAGGTCGTCGCCGTTCGCGAAGTCGATCGTCACGGAGCTCTTCCGGGCACCGACGGCGATCTTGACCCGTGTGTTCAGCCGGTCACCGATGCGCTCAGCAAGGTCGTTGAAGTGCGCCTGGTTCTTGGAGGGCTGCGGCGTCGTCTTCGGAGGGGTCTTCGTCGCCAACTGCTGCGCGATCGCTTCGGCAGCGCGCACCGACAGGTCCTCGTTGACGATCTTCTCGGCGAGGTACTCCATCGCCTCCGCGTCCGGGGCAGCAAGGATCGCGCGGGCGTGACCGGCCGACAGCACGCCGGCAGCCACTCGACGCTGCACGGGGGAGGGGAGCCGCAGCAGACGGATGGTGTTGGTGATCTGCGGACGCGAGCGACCGATGCGCTGGCCGAGCTGTTCCTGCGTGATCCCGAAGTCCGCCAGGAGCTGCTGGTACGCCGAAGCCTCTTCGAGCGGGTTGAGCTGCGCCCGGTGCAGGTTCTCGAGCAGGGCATCCCGGAGCATCGCGTCGTCCGGCGTCTCCTTGACGATCGCCGGGATGGTCGTGAGCCCGAGTTCCTTGGTGGCGCGGAGGCGCCGCTCACCCATGATCAGCTCGTACTGCGGCTCCGTCCCCGCAGCCCCGGGGATCGGACGGACCACGATGGGCTGCAGCACCCCGATCTCACGGATGGAGTGGACGAGCTCCTGCAACTCCTCTTCGCGGAACTCCTTGCGCGGCTGCTGCCCGTTCGGGATCACGTCCAGCGGGTTGAGGTTCGCGAGTCGGGCTCCCGGAACAGCGACGAGCTCGTCCGCGGTGGGTGCCGACGCCGGCGACCCACCAGTCGGGAAGAACACGTCGACCGGGCGGTCCTGCTGGTCCGTCGCCGTCGGGATGAGCGCGCCGATGCCGCGGCCGAGTCCGGTTCGCTTGGGTGCCATCAGTCTTACGCTCCTCGTGCTGCGATCTCGGCGGCCGCTTCCAAGTAGGAGAGCGACCCGGTGGAGTTCACGTCGTACGCGACGACGCTCTGTCCGTAACTCGGCGCTTCACTCACCCGGACGGACCGGGGGATCATCGCCTTCAACACTTGACCACCGAAGTGCTCGCGGACGTCGTTCGCCACCTGGTTCGCCAGGTTGGTCCGACCGTCGTACATGGTGAGCAGGATCGTCGAGACCCTGAGGTTCGGGTTGAGGTGCCGCTCGATGAGCTCGATGTTGCGCAACAGCTGGCTGAGTCCCTCGAGCGCGTAGTACTCGCACTGGATCGGGATCAGGACTTCCTGGGCCGCCACGAACGCATTGATGGTGAGGAGACCGAGCGACGGCGGGCAGTCGATGAAGACGTAGTGGTACGGCTCGTCCAGCGACTGGAGGTACAGATCGAGCGCCGTGCGCAGCCGCTGCTCTCGAGCGACCAAGGAGACGAGCTCGATCTCAGCACCCGCGAGGTGGATCGTCGCCGGGACGCACCAGAGGGTGTCGGACTCGGGGGACCGCTGCACGGTGTCGGCCATCGCGGCCTCATCGACGATGACGTCGTAGATGCTCGCGACTTCAGCCTGGTGGTCGACGCCCAGGGCCGTCGACGCGTTGCCCTGCGGGTCGAGGTCGATCACGAGCACCCGTGCGCCACCGTGGGCGAGGCCGGCGGCCAAGTTGACGGTCGTCGTGGTCTTCCCGACGCCGCCCTTCTGGTTCGACACGGTGATGATCCGCGTCTTCGGGGGCAACGGGAACTGCTGCGTCGCGATCGCACGTCGCCGGCGGTTCAGGTCGGCGATCTCGCGAGCAAGCGGAGTCGACGCGTCGTAATCGGTCGATGAGCTCAACGAGTGCCTCTTCCCCGGTTCGATGTTTCACGTGAAACGTGGAGCAGCACGCGATCAGTTGTCCCGATCCGAGCCGCAGGGTCAGTCAACTGTAGCCCGGAAGACCCGCGTGGTCTCTGCGACCACACCGTCCCCGAGCTCGAGGACCTCGACGTCCGACAGGTGCTGGCGCAGGATGACCTTGCGTGCCTTCTCGATCTCGTCGTCGACGCGCGCACCCTTCATGAGGATGAGCTGCCCGCCCGAGCGGACGAGTGGAACCGTCATCGGGATGAGCTTCGACAACGCACTGACCGCGCGGGCCGTGACCTGGTCGACGACGATGTCGTCGGAGACGTCCTCGGCGCGGCCGCGGACCACCGTCACGTTGGACAGCCCGAGCCGGCTCGCCTCGTTGGTGAGCCAGTCCACTCGACGCTCCATCGGCTCGATGAGCGTGAAGTGCACGTCCGGACGGGCGATCGCGAGCACGAGACCGGGCAATCCCGCACCCGAGCCGACGTCGGCAACCCGACCACGGGCCGCCAGGAGGGGCGCCAGCAAGGCTGAGTTGAGGATGTGTCGTGTCCAGAGTCGAGGCAGTTCGAGCGGGCCGATCAGGCCCAGCTCCTCACCGCGACGAGCCAACTCGTTCGTGAACGACCGAGCCG
Organism: Curtobacterium sp. PhB25; assembly: GCF_004365375.1. Taxonomy (NCBI): domain Bacteria; kingdom Bacillati; phylum Actinomycetota; class Actinomycetes; order Micrococcales; family Microbacteriaceae; genus Curtobacterium; species Curtobacterium sp. PhB25. Next base: position 316,938 of record NZ_SODR01000003.1, read on the forward strand.
TCTCGATCCGGTCGCCGAAGAGCGCGGACGCAGCCGCAGGCTCGGCCTCGAGCACCGGAGCAGCGTCCGGAGCTGTGGGAGCGGTGGCCGAGGACACCGACTCGTCCGTCATCGGGTGACGACCGTGTGGCGGTCCCGACCCTCACCCTCGGACTCCGAGTGGAAGCCCTTCTCAGCGACGAGGTCGTGGACCAGCTTGCGCTCGTACGACGACATCGGGGGGAGTGCTGCGGACGACGATCCGGCTTCGATGCGCTCGACGGCGGTGTCGACCAGTCGCTGCAGCTCGTCGGCACGAGCGTCACGGGAGCCGCCCACGTCGAGGATGAGCCGGCTGAACTCGCCCGTCTCGGCCTGGACGGCGATGCGGGTGAGTTCCTGCAGCGCGGTCACGGTGTCCGGCTTGGAGAGGACGCGGAGCGCCTCTCCGTCATCGGTGACCGACAGGTACACGCGACCGGCGCGCTCCTCGATCTCGATGTCCCCGTCGAGGTCGCAGATGTCGAGGAGTTCCTCGATGTAGTCCGCAGCGATGTCAGCCTCGTCACGGGCGTCCTCGTCCGGGACCTCGGTGGTGTCGACGGCTGCGGCGGTGTCCTGCTCGGTCACTTACTTCTTCCCGTTCTTCTTCGAGCGCTGCTTGCCGACCGGCTGCGAACGCTGGGTGGTGACGCGCACGGCCTCGATCTCGGCGGCGCCAGCACCGGCACCAGCCTCGGCGAGGACCGGGTTGGCGATCCCGCGACGCTGGGCCTTCTTGGCCAGACGCGCCTCACGTGCCAGGGCCGCCTCGGAACCGGGCGTCGGCATGCTGCGGATGACGAAGTACTGCTGCGCCATCGTCCAGACGTTCGAGGCGAGCCAGTAGAACATGACGCCGAGGGGGAAGCTCAGACCCGAGATCACGAAGACCAGCGGGAGGATGTACAGCATCATCTTCTGCTGGCGGTACATCGGCGACGCCTTGGTCTCCGGCGACATGTTCTTGGCGACGAGCTGCAGCTGCGTGATGAACTGCGACGCGGTCATGACGACGATCATGAAGCCGGCGATCGCACGGACTTCCCACCCGGAGGCGTTGGTGAACGTCTCGTGCAGGGGAGCACCGAACAGGGCCGCGTTGCCGAACGACGCCGCGAGGTCGTTCGTCAGCAGGCCGATGCCCGTCTTGTTGATCTGGGCTTCGTGCAGCACCGAGTACAGCGAGAAGAAGATCGGCATCTGCAGCAGCAGCGGCAGGCAGGAGCTCAGCGGGTTGGTGCCCGTCTCCTTGTACAGGGCCATGGTCTCGCGGCTCATGGCCTCACGCGAGAACTGGTCCTTCTTGCCCTTGTACTTGTCCTGGATCTTCTTCAGCTGCGGCGCGACCTCGAGCATGCGGCGCTGCGACTTGATCTGCCGCACGAAGATCGGGATCAGCGCGGCGCGGACCACGAAGGTCAGGAAGATGATGGAGAGGACCCAGGTGATACCCGCGCCCGGGTCCATGCCGATGCTCTCGAAGATCCAGTGGAAGCCGACGAGGATGGCGGAGACCACCCATTTGAGCGGCCAGAGGATCGTACCGATGATGTCCATGGGGACGGCTACGCCTTTCGAGTGCGCTGGGGGAGCAGGACCGGCCGGGCCGTTCCGACCGCGGGGTGCGGCTGCTGCGGGATCGGCGCGAGGACGAACCCGAACCGGTTGACGACGAACGGGCGACGACGTTCCGTGACGTCGTCGATCCCGCCTGCAGCCCAGGGGTTGCAGCGAGCGATGCGCCAGGCGCCCATCGCGGATCCGCGGACGACGCCGTACTGCTGGATCGCTTCGAGGGCGTACCGGGAGCACGACGGGTGGTACCGGCAGACGTTGCCGTACAACGGGGAGATCACTGCACGGTAGGCGCGGAGCACGACGACGCACGCGTTGCGTGGGAGCAACGCGGCGACCCAGGCCAGCCGGGTCCACAGGGTGCGGTTCATGCTGCCTTCTCCACCCCGCGCGCGAAGGAGCGCACGACGTCTTCGAGCAGGGTAGGCCATCCGGCCTGCGATGCGGCTGGCAGTGCGCGCACCACCACGTCGTACCCCACGGGGGAGTCGGCGAGGATGCCGTGCGCGATCGCCTTGAGCCGCCGCCTGATCAGGTTCCGGGTCACGGCGTTGCCCACCGTCTTCGCGACGATGAACCCGAACCGCGACGGTCCGGCAGGGTCCGTCGAGCGACGGACCACGGACACGACGACGTGCGCCGTGGCGCTCTTGCGACCACGACGCACGACGTTCCGGTAGTCGTCCCCGCGGACGATGCGGTTGGCGCTGGCCAACACTGCGATGCCGGGGTCAGACCGAGGACCGGATCAGGCGGTGAGCCTGATCAGGCCGAGAGCTCGGTGCGGCCCTTGGCGCGACGCGCCGACAGGATGGCGCGGCCGGCACGCGTCCGCATGCGGAGGCGGAAGCCGTGCTTCTTGGCGCGGCGACGGTTGTTCGGCTGGAAGGTGCGCTTGCTCATGATCTCTCCACACGGCTGCTCGCGGCGAGCCGTCACGTATGTATGTGTCATCGCTCGGTGTCGAACGACGCAGATGGGCGCGACCAATCGGCCGCAGTCAACTGGTTAACGGTACGTGACAGCAGCGAGCAGGTCAAACGCCGATCGGGCCGGCCTCGGTGCCGGAGGCGTCGAGGACACCGCTGCGGTCCATTCTCCACATTGGGGACAACTTCCGTTCGGTGCCACCCGGCCCGGTCCTTTACAGTGGGGTCATCGATCGGCCCCGCGCCCCGGTACGACAGGGAAGTACTCCTGTCCGACGGATCCGGGCGGTCGTGGACAACACTGTGGACAACCCTGTGGGAACACGCGCGGTACGAGGCGTCGACGAAGCCCCCGAGACCCCGACGAACCGCCGGCGCACGACACGGTCCGCTGAGCGCCACACCCCGCGGCACTCCGGCACGTCCGACCCAGCAGGACGCACCCCGGTCCGGCACCGAACGCACGACACACACCTGGAGACGAGCGCGACATGACGATGCCGGCCGACCCCGTCGAGGACCTCTGGTCATCCGTACTCGGAATCCTCAGCGAAGACCCCCGCATCACGCCGCAGCTCCACGGGTTCCTCAACCTGGTCGAACCGAAGGGCGTCCTCGCCGGCACCCTGTACCTCGAGGTCCCCAACGACCTGACCCGCGGCATGCTCGAGCAGCGGATCCGCATCCCGATCACCGAGGCCGTCGCCCGCATCGGTGACGACTCGGTCGCGAACTTCGCCATCACGGTGAACCCGGACATGGCGTCCGAGCCGCGCGTCGACCCGAACGTGCCGGAGTACGCCGAGCCCGTGCAGGAAGCGGTGGAGCAGAGCGCTGCACCCCGTCAGTACATCGAGGCACCCTTCGTGCCGAGCCAGATCGACTCCCCGGGCACGAGCGGCCGGCCGGAGTCGCGGCTGAACCCGAAGTACAACTTCGACAACTTCGTCATCGGCTCGTCGAACCGCTTCGCCCACGCCGCAGCGGTCGCGGTGGCCGAGGCTCCGGCGAAGGCCTACAACCCGCTCTTCATCTACGGCGACTCCGGGCTGGGCAAGACCCACCTGCTCCACGCCATCGGGCACTACGCCGAGAGCCTCTACCCGGGGATCCGCGTCCGGTACGTGTCGAGCGAGGAGTTCACCAACGACTTCATCAACTCGATCGCGAACAACCGCTCGAACCAGTTCCAGCAGCGCTACCGCGACATCGACATCCTGCTGATCGACGACATCCAGTTCCTGCAGGGGAAGGACTCCACGCAGGAGGCGTTCTTCCACACGTTCAACACGCTGCACGACCACAACAAGCAGGTCGTCATCACGTCCGACGTCGCACCGAAGCACCTCACCGGCTTCGAGGACCGCATGCGGTCGCGCTTCGAGTGGGGTCTGATCACGGACGTCCAGGCGCCCGAGCTCGAGACGCGCATCGCGATCCTCCGCAAGAAGGCGCAGTCCGACCACCTGCAGGTGCCGGACGACATCCTCGAGTTCATGGCCTCGAAGGTGTCGAGCAACATCCGGGAGCTCGAGGGGACGCTCATCCGCGTCACGGCGTTCGCGAGCCTGAACCGGACGGCCGTCGACATGGCCCTGGTGCAGACCGTCCTCAAGGACCTGATCACCCTCGACGAGGACAACGTCGTCGCGCCGACGGACATCATCAACCACACCGCCGAGTACTTCAAGCTCTCCGTCGACGACCTGTACGGCTCGTCCCGCTCGCAGGCGATCGCCACCGCGCGACAGATCGCGATGTACCTGTGCCGCGAGCTCACGAGCCTGTCGCTCCCGAAGATCGGGCAGCTGTTCGGCAACCGCGACCACACCACGGTCATGTACGCGAACAAGAAGATCACCGAGCTCATGAAGGAGCGGCGGTCGATCTACAACCAGGTCACCGAGCTCACGAGCCGCATCAAACAGGACCGCCGCTACCGCTGAGATCGGTACGTCTCCGGGCGTATCCACCATCTGAGACGGTTCCATGGGCCGGAGTTCTCACAGTGTGGATAGCCTGTGGATAACTGTGGAGGACACGCCGCCCGGTTGTTCACAGCGAGGGGGCCTCCTGTGGAAACTGGGGATGGAAGTGGATAGATGAGATTCATTCATCCCGACGTCGCCCACAGCTCGCCCACAAGTCACAACGGTGTAGTTCCCTACGGCCGAGCGGCATGCACAGGGTTATCCACAGTGTGCACAGGCGTTAACACCATTACTCCTGGTTAACGATCCATCTCCGCGGGACAACCTTGTGGACGGCGGGATGACAAGAAATCCGGCCCACGTCCGCCTGTGCCAGAATGGGGCGGCCGGACAGTCCAAGCCGATCGACAGGGGTTCCAGCTGTGAAGTTCGAGGTCAACCGGGACGTCTTCTCCGAAGCCGTCTCCTTCGCGGTGAAACTCCTCCCACAGCGCACGACCCTCCCGATCCTGTCGGGCGTCCTGATCCACGCCGACGGCGATCGTCTGACGCTCTCGTCGTTCGACTACGAGGTCTCGGCGCAGACGTCCATCTCGGCGCAGATCGACGACCCGGGCACGGTCCTGGTCAGCGGTCGCCTGCTGAACGACATCGCGAGCCGACTGCCGAACGCCCCGGTGACCTTCACGACCGAGGACTCCAAGATCTCGGTCTCCTGCGGATCGGCGCACTTCACGCTGCTGTCCATGCCGGTCGAGGAGTACCCGACGCTGCCCGAGATCGGTCCGCAGACCGGTGTCATCCCCGGCGATGCCTTCTCCGAGGCCGTGTCGCAGGTTGCCGTCGCCGCGAGCCGCGACGACGTCACCCCCGTCATCACTGGTGTCCAGCTCGAGGTCGGTGACAACGACCTGTCGCTCATCGCCACGGACCGGTACCGCGTGGCCGTCCGGACCATCGCGTGGGACTCCGGCCGCGTCGGCTCGGACCCGCTGCACGCCCTCGTCCCCGCGCGCACGCTGCAGGAGGTCGGTCGCACCTTCGGGTCGGCGTCCACCGTCTCGGTCTCGATCAGCGGCAACTCCGACCGTGAGCTCATCGCGTTCCACGCCGACGACAAGACCGTCACCTCGCTGCTGATCAAGGGCAACTACCCGCCGGTCCGCCGGCTCTTCCCCGAGAACGTCAACGACCACGCGGTGATCAACACCGCTGAGCTGGTCGAAGCCGTCCGACGGGTCTCACTCGTCCTGGAGCGCGAAGCAGCGCTCCGGTTCTCCTTCACGGTCGACGGGCTCACGCTCGAGGCGATCGGATCCGAACAAGCGCAGGCGTCAGAGTCGATCAGTGCGTTGCTGACCGGAGAGGAAACGGTGGTCTCGCTGAAGCCCGCCTTCCTCCTCGACGGACTGAACGCGGTGCACTCCGAGTTCGTCCGCATCTCCTTCACCAAGACGGAGAACCCCAACAAGCCGGGCCCGGTGCTGATCACCGGCCAGACTTCGCAAGAGGCTGCCGCGACCGATGGATACCGGTACCTGCTGCAGCCCAACCTGCTGCTGCGATAGGCGCAACAGGAACACTGCGCTGACGCACCAGCTGCGGCCTCAGCGCGACGACGAAACAGAAGAGGAAATCATGCACATCGGTCTTGTCGGCCTTGGTCGCATGGGCAACAACATGCGTGCCCGTCTCCGCAACGCAGGGATCGAGGTCACCGGTTACGACGCGAACCCCGCCGTCTCCGACGTCGCGAGCCTCGCAGACCTGGCGGGCGCCCTGCCCGAGGGTCAGCGACTCGTCTGGGTGATGGTGCCGCACGGCAAGATCACCGACGACGTCATCACCGAGCTCGCCGGTGTCCTGAACGAGGGCGACCTCGTCATCGACGGTGGCAACTCGAAGTGGCTCGACGACACCACGCACGCCGAGCAGCTCCGCGCGCGCGGCATCCGCTACATGGATGCCGGTGTCTCCGGCGGCGTGTGGGGCAAGGACAACGGCTACGGCCTCATGGTCGGCGGTGACGTCAAGGACGTCGAGTTCGCCATGCCGGTCTTCGACGCACTGCGCCCCGAGGGGCCGCGCGAAGAGGGCTTCTCGCACGCCGGTCCGATCGGCGCGGGGCACTACGCCAAGATGGTCCACAACGGCATCGAGTACGCGATCATGCAGGCCTACGGCGAGGGCTACGAGCTCCTCGAGGCCAAGGACCTGATCACCGACGTCCCCGCCGTGTTCGCCGGGTGGCAGCGCGGGACGGTCGTCCGTTCCTGGCTGCTCGACCTCATGGTCCTGGCCCTGAACGAAGACCCGAAGCTCGACGAGCTCGAGGGCTACGTCGAGGACTCGGGCGAGGGCCGCTGGACGCTGGAAGAGGGCATCGAGCTCGCCGTTCCGATGCCGGCGCTGTCGGCGTCGATCTTCGCGCGCTTCGTCTCGCGTCAGGGCAGCGCGTCCCCGACGATGAAGGCCGTCGCGGCGCTCCGCAACCAGTTCGGCGGTCACGCCGTCAAGAAGTCCTAGGACCACCCGGGGAAACCCGGACTCGGCCCGCGTGCACGTCGACCATCTCCAACTCACCGACTTCCGGAACTACCGGGAGGCGGACGTCGACCTCGCACGCGGGCCGAACCTGTTCGTCGGGCGGAACGGGCAGGGCAAGACCAACCTGGTCGAGGCGATCGGGTACCTGTCGACGCTCGGTTCTCACCGGGTCCCGACGGATGCAGCGCTCGTCCGCCAGGGTTGCGACGCCGCGATCGTCCGGGCCCGCCTGGCGCACGAGGACCGCAGCATCCTCGCCGAGGTGCAGATCAACCGCACGGGGGCGAACCGTGCGCAGGTGAACCGGTCGGCGATCAAGCCCCGTGAACTCCCGCGCTACTGCACCTCCGTCCTCTTCGCTCCCGAGGACCTCGCCCTGGTCCGTGGCGAACCGGCCGGTCGCCGACGCATGCTCGACGAACTGCTCGGCCAGATCGCGCCGCGGATGCAGGGGGTCCTGGCCGACTACGACCGCACGCTCCGCCAGCGGAACACCCTGCTCAAGTCGGCCCGTGCCACCGGCGCCAAGGCCAACGCGCTGTCGACGCTCGACGTCTGGGACGACCGCCTCGTCGGACTCGGTGCCGAGATCGTCGCCGCGCGCGACCACCTGACCCGCCGGCTCGCACCGTTCGTCGCCGAGGCGTACGCCACCGTCGCGGGCGAGGACCACGATGCCTCGATCGCCGGTGTGCTCTCGATCCGTGGCGGAGACCCGGAGGCCGCCGCCGCGACGGACCCGGTCCTCGGCACCCCCGACGAGCCGGTGAGCGTGACCGCCGCAGCCGAGGCGTTCGCGGCTGCCCTCGAGCGGCGTCGTCGTGACGAACTCGACCGCGGGTTGACCCTGGTCGGGCCGCACCGGGACGACGTCCTGTTCCAGCTCAACGGGTTACCTGCCCGCGGGTACGCCAGTCACGGGGAGTCCTGGTCGTTCGCGCTCGCGATCCAGCTGGCGAGCGCGTCGATCCTGCGGGCGGAGTCGAACCTCGGTGACCCGATCATCATCCTCGACGACGTGTTCGCCGAACTCGACGAATCCCGGCGCGAACGCCTCGGGAACGCCGTGGCCGACTACGAGCAGGTCCTCATCACGGCCGCGGTGTTCGGCGACGTCCCCTCGCAGCTGGCCGCGCACACGGTGCGGATCGAGGCGGGCACGATCGTGACCGACGCGACCCCGCCGGAAGCCGACGCCTGATGCCCCGCCCGTGGAAGCCGACCGAGCCGTCGCGGCTGTACCGGCACCTCCGTGCCGTCTTCGGTGACCCCTCGAAGCGCGGGGTCGACGCCCGCCGCCGTCGCTCCCGCGAGTTCGACGCCGACACCGTCCCGTACGGCCGTGGCCGCGAACCCCGTGGGCTCGGTGACGTGGTCGGATCCCTGGCCAACGAGCTCGGCTGGACCGAACCCCTGGCCCGCTCGGAGCTGTTCGTGGACTGGCCGAGCGTCGTCGGTGAGGAACTCGCGAAGCACTCCACGCCGGTCACCATCGACGACGGTGCGCTGGTCATCCGGTGTGACTCGACGGCCTGGGCGACGCAGCTCCGTCTCATGCGGGCCAGCGTCACGACGACCATCGCCGAGCGGCACCCGGAAGCCGGGGTCGAGTCGATCCGGGTTTCGGGGCCGGACGTCCCCACCTGGAAACGCGGCCCCAGGACGGTCCAGGGGCGCGGTCCTCGCGACACCTACGGTTGAGCCGACGAAATCATCCTGTGGTGCCAAAAAAGCCCGCCTGTGGGCCGGATGAGCCCTCGAAAGAGGGGCCTCTGCGGTAGACTGGGAGGTGCAGTGCGCGGGCGTTCCGCGCGCAGGCAGGAGCACGCTCGACATGGCATCAGAATCTGAAGACGACCCGCAGAACCCGCTCGACGCGGAGACCCCGCAGAGCGAACCGTCCTACGGAGCAGACCAGATTCAGGTGCTCGAGGGGCTCGAGGCGGTCCGCAAGCGTCCCGGTATGTACATCGGTTCGACGGGGCCCCGCGGTCTGCACCACCTGGTCCAGGAGATCGTCGACAACTCCGTCGACGAAGCCCTCGCCGGGTACTGCGACACCATCGACGTCACCATCCGTGAAGACGGCGGTGTCCGCGTGGTCGACAACGGCCGTGGCATCCCGGTCGGCATCCACGCGGCCGAAGGCGTCTCGACCGTCCAGGTCGTCCTGACCGTCCTGCACGCCGGCGGCAAGTTCGGCGGCGGCGCGTACGCGGTGTCCGGTGGTCTGCACGGTGTCGGTTCCTCCGTCGTGAACGCGCTGAGCTCCGAGCTCGACGTCGAGGTCCGACAGCAGGGCCACGTCTGGCGCCAGAGCTACACCGACGGCGTCCCGGTCGCACCGCTGACCAAGGACGAACCGTCCGACGAGCACGGCACCACGATCACCTTCTGGCCGAACGCCGAGATCTTCGAGACCGTCGTCTTCGACTACGAGACCCTGCGCACCCGGTTCCAGCAGATGGCCTTCCTCAACAAGGGCCTGCGGATCAACCTGCGCGACGAGCGCACCCCGGAAGAAGGGGAAGAGGCGCGGAACGACTCCTTCATGTACGAGCGCGGTCTCGCCGACTACGTCGAGTACATCAACGCGCAGAAGAAGGCCGACCTCGTCCACCCGGACGTCATCGGCTTCGAGTCCGAGGACACCGAGCGCAAGATCGCGCTCGAGGTCGCGATGCAGTGGAACACCTCGTACCAGGAGAGCGTCCACACCTTCGCGAACACGATCAACACGCACGAGGGCGGCACCCACGAAGAGGGCTTCCGCGCGGCGCTGACGTACCTGGTGAACAAGTACGCGCGCGAGACGAAGATCATCAAGGAGAAGGACGACAACCTGACGGGTGACGACATCCGTGAAGGGTTGACGGCCGTCATCTCCGTGAAGCTCGGCGAACCGCAGTTCGAGGGCCAGACGAAGACGAAGCTCGGCAACACCGAGGCGAAGGGCTTCGTGCAGCGCGTCGTCGGCGCCGAGCTCACGCACTGGTTCGAGAGCAACCCGACCCAGGCCCGCGACGTCGTCCGCAAGGCGATCCAGGCGTCGCAGGCGCGGCTCGCGGCCCGCAAGGCCCGCGAGACCACGCGTCGCAAGGGGCTGCTCGAGTCGGGTGGCATGCCCGGCAAACTGAAGGACTGCCAGTCGAAGGACCCGACCCTGTCGGAGATCTTCATGGTCGAGGGCGACTCCGCCGGCGGTTCCGCGGTGCAGGGCCGCAACCCGATGACCCAGGCGATCCTGCCCCTGCGCGGCAAGATCCTGAACGTCGAGAAGGCGCGGCTCGACCGCGCGCTCGCCAACCAGGAGATCCAGTCGATGATCACGGCGTTCGGCGCCGGCATCGGTGAGGACTTCGACCCGGACAAGGCCCGGTACCACAAGATCGTGCTGATGGCCGATGCCGACGTCGACGGCCAGCACATCACCACGCTGCTGCTGACCCTGCTGTTCCGCTACATGCGGCCGCTCATCGAGCGCGGTTACGTGTACCTCGCGCAGCCGCCGCTGTACCGCCTCAAGTGGTCGAACGCGGCGCACGAGTACGTGTTCAGCGACCGGGAGCGCGACGCCCTGATGCAGTCGGGCATCGCCGCCGGCAAGCGGATCCCAAAGGACAACGGCATCCAGCGCTACAAGGGCCTCGGCGAGATGGACTACAAGGAGCTCTGGGACACCACGATGAACCCGGACACCCGCACGCTCCTGCAGGTCACGCTCGAGGACGCCGCCGCGGTGGACAGCACCTTCTCGACGCTGATGGGTGAAGACGTCGACGCACGTCGCCAGTTCATCCAGCAGAACGCCAAGGACGTCCGCTTCTTGGACATCTGAACAGACTCGACATCTCGACCCTGGCCTGGAGGCGCGGTGCCAGCCGCGTGCTCTGGTCCGGACCACTTGTGGTCGCGTCCACCGCGACGAACGTCACCACGGCCTCCCGGCCGTCAGAAAGGTAACGCAAGCCAATGGCTGACGACAACGAGAACGCCCCCGACGAGCAGCCCGAGATCGTCCACGGCGACAGCGGGGACATCGTCGTCTCCGGTGACCGCATCTCGCAGGTCGACCTGCAGCTCGAGATGCAGCGTTCCTACCTCGACTACGCGATGTCGGTCATCGTCGGCCGTGCGCTGCCCGAGGTCCGTGACGGCCTGAAGCCGGTGCACCGCCGCGTGATCTACGCGATGTTCGACGGCGGCTACCGTCCGGACCGCGCGTTCTCGAAGTGCTCCCGCGTCGTCGGCGACGTCATGGGGCAGTTCCACCCGCACGGCGACTCGGCGATCTACGACGCGCTGGTCCGTCTGGTGCAGCCGTGGTCGCTGCGCTACCCGCTCGCACTCGGTCAGGGCAACTTCGGCTCGCCGGGCAACGACGGCGCAGCAGCCCCGCGGTACACCGAGACCAAGATGGCGCCGCTCGCCATGGAGATGGTCCGGGACATCGACGAGGACACCGTCGACTTCCAGGACAACTACGACGGTCGGACCCAGGAACCCGCGATCCTGCCGGCACGGTTCCCGAACCTGCTCGTCAACGGCTCGGTCGGCATCGCGGTCGGCATGGCGACGAACATCCCGCCGCACAACCTGCGCGAGGTGGCCGAGGGCGCGAAGTGGGCCCTCGACAACCCCGAGGCGACGCGCGAAGAGCTCCTCGCCGCGCTCATGCAGCGCATCAAGGGGCCGGACTTCCCGACCGGTGCGCAGATCCTGGGCACCAAGGGCATCCAGGACGCCTACCTCACCGGTCGTGGTTCGATCACGATGCGCGCCGTCGTCAACGTCGAGGAGATCCAGGGTCGCACCTGCCTCGTCGTCACCGAGCTGCCGTACCAGGTCAACCCGGACAACCTCGCGATCAAGATCGCCGACCTGGTCAAGGACGGCAAGCTCGCCGGCGTCGCGGACATCCGCGACGAGACCTCGGGTCGCACCGGCCAGCGCCTGGTGATCGTGCTCAAGCGCGACGCCGTGGCCAAGGTCGTGCTGAACAACCTGTACAAGCACACGCAGCTGCAGGAGAACTTCGGCGCGAACATGCTCGCGATCGTCGACAGTGTCCCGCGGACCCTGCCGCTCGACGGGTTCATCTCGGCGTGGGTCGCGCACCAGGTCGACGTCATCGTCCGCCGCACCCAGTTCCGCCTGCGCGAGGCCGAGAAGCGCGCGCACATCCTGCGCGGCTACCTCGCAGCGCTCGACGCCCTCGACGAGGTCATCGCGCTCATCCGTCGGTCGCCCGACGTCGAAGAGGCCCGCTCCGGCCTGATGGACCTGCTGTCCGTCGACGAGATCCAGGCGCGCGCGATCCTCGAGCTCCAGCTCCGTCGACTGGCCGCCCTCGAGCGCCAGAAGATCCACGACGAGGCCGAAGAACTCGAGCGCAAGATCGCCGACTTCCAGGACATCCTGGCGTCGGAGACCCGGCAGCGCACGATCATCCGCGACGAGCTCGAGGAGATCGTCGACCGCTTCGGCGACGACCGGCGCACCGAGATCATGCTCGGCTACGACGGCGACATGTCGATGGAAGACCTCATCCCCGAAGAGGAGATGGTCGTCACCATCACCCGCGGTGGGTACGTCAAGCGCACGCGCAGCGACCAGTACCGCTCGCAGCACCGCGGTGGCCGTGGTGTCCGTGGCGCCCAGCTCCGCGCGGACGACATCGTCGAGCACTTCTTCGTCACGACGACGCACCACTGGCTGCTGTTCCTCACCGACCAGGGCCGGGTCTACCGCGCCAAGGCGTACGAGCTGCAGGAAGCCGGCCGCGACGCCAAGGGCCAGCACGTGGCGAACCTGCTCGCGATGCAGCCGGACGAGCAGATCCAGCAGGTGCTCGACATCCGTGACTACGAGGTCGCGCAGTACCTCGTCCTCGCGACCGAGCACGGGCTGGTGAAGAAGACCGCGCTCACCGAGTACGACACCAACCGCACCGGTGGCATCATCGCGATCAACCTGCGCGACGGGGACAAGCTCCGCCAGGCGCTGCTCGTCGACGAGCACGACGACCTGCTGCTCGTCTCACGACAGGGCATGTCGCTCCGCTTCACCGCGACGAACGACACCCTGCGGCCGATGGGTCGGTCGACCTCCGGCGTGAAGGGCATGTCCTTCCGCGACGGCGACTCGCTCCTGGCCGCACGCGTGGTGGCGGACGACGGTTTCGTCTGGGTGATGACCGAGGGCGGGTACGCCAAGCGCACCGCCGTCGACCAGTACCGCATCCAGGGACGCGGTGGTCTCGGCATCAAGGTGGCGAAGTTGGCGACCGACCGAGGCGACCTTGTGGGTGCTCTCATCGTCGGTGAGGACGACGAAGTGCTCGTCGTGCTGCAATCGGGCAAGGTGGTAAGGTCTGCCGTGGCCGAGGTCCCTGCCAAGGGTCGCGACACCATGGGTGTCGTCTTCGCCAGGTTCGCGGCGAACGACAAGATCATCGCAGTGGCCCAGAACACCGAGCGGAACCTGGTCGACCAGGACGACGCCGAGATCGAGCCAGCGGGCCCGGTGGAGACGGTCAGCCCTTCCGAAGCGGCCCCGGACTCCACTGATCCCATCGACACCGAGCCCGTCGCGGACGAGGCCGGAGAGGACCAGTCAAGCAATGAGTAGTGTCGCCGAGAAGCTCCAGAAGAAGGCGAAGCGACCCGTCGGCACCCGCCAAGTGCGGCTGCGGTTGGTCTACGTCGACTTCTGGTCGATGGTGAAGCTCAGCTTCCTCATCGCCCTGGCCGGCAGCATCGTGATCGTGGTCGCCACGGCGCTGGTGTGGGTCATCCTCAACCAGACGGGCGTGTTCACGCAGGTGGACGCCTTGTTGAAGGACGTCACCGGTCAGAACAGTTACTCGATCATGGACCAGTTCTCACTGGGCCAGGTGCTCGGGTTCTCCATCGTCGTGGGCATCCTCAACGTGGTCGTCGGCACCGTGCTCGGCGCCATCGTGAGCGTCCTCTACAACCTCAGTGTCCGCATCACCGGCGGCTTGCTCGTCGGCTTCACGAACAACTGACACACCCGGGCCGGGTGAGCCGACCGCTCGATTTCGTTCTGCGAGATCCGTGGGGTAGGCTTTCATCCGGTCTGAGGGGCTATAGCTCAGGCGGTTAGAGCGCTTCGCTGATAACGAAGAGGTCCAAGGTTCAAGTCCTTGTAGCCCCACCAGTTCTTCGGAACACACGACAATTCCATCCCGCCGCCGATCACCTCGGTGGCACCCGGGGCCTTAGCTCAGTTGGTAGAGCGCCTGCTTTGCAAGCAGGATGTCGGGAGTTCGATTCTCCCAGGCTCCACTCCACTCCGGGATGACCCTGCTGCGGTCGTTCCTTCCTCCGCCGGATCGTTCCGCCGTGCTGGTCTCGTGCCTTCGGCACGGGCCGCTCCGCGATAGCCGTCTCTGTGCGACATCGTGCGTTCGTCGTCGTCGTCGTGCGTGCTGGGCTTGGGCGGGTGTTGGTGCCCCGAGGTCTCGCGGCGCCGAGGTTCCGAAATCACGGCATCTCGAGCGCTCCAGGGGACGGCCGTGGAACCTCGGCGGCTGGCGTGCGGCATGTCGCGGAACCTCGGCGTCGGCCGGCCGGCCGGCCAGCCAGTTGGTGCCTCGTCGCAGACCCGAGGCCGGGAACGACGAAGGGCCCCGGCGGCGTGCCGGGGCCCTTCGTACGAACCGTGGAGGTCAGGCGGCAGGCTTCTCCGCCGTGTCAGCGTCGTCGGCAACCCACAGGTCGTCGTCGGCGCGGAGCGTCTGGTACGCGGCGTACGCGGCACCAGCAACGGCGACGACGCCGACGATGATGAGTGCGACACCACCGAAGCCGATGCCCTTCTTCTGCTGTGACGGAACGTACTTCACAGCAGCCTTCTTGGCCTTCTTGCCCTTCTTCTGGGCGTTCTTCACGATCTTCTTGACCCGGGGGTCCTTCGCGAGGTCGGTGACGCTCAGCACGGAGCCAGCGGTCGACACCAGTCCGGGGATGACCTCGGACTGGAACTTGTGCGAAGCGTTCTGTGCTGCGGACGTCGCAGCGTGGACCCCGGTCGCGACCGCGGGACGGATCCCGTTGTCGATCGCGTTCTGCACACGAGGGGCGATGTCCTTGCGGGCTGCGTCGGCTGCGTTCGACCGGGCTTCCGCCAGGATCGCGTTCGCGTGCTCGAGGACCTTGCGCTGCTCTCCGAGGAGCGAGGCGGTCTGGCCCTTGAGCTTCTTGATCTGCTTCCGACGCTTGCGCGGGATCTCGATCGTCGTCATCTGGTACCTCCATCGGATCGGCGTGACCCCATCCTGCCACCAGAGTCCCTGACAGGTCACGGAGCCTCACCTGTGGGTCCGGTCCGTACGCAGCCGGTACATGCGAGAATCGGAACATGTCTCTGCACACCGCTGTCGCAACGATCCACACCAACAAGGGCGACATCCGCGTCAACCTGTTCGGCAACCACGCACCGAAGACCGTCAAGAACTTCGTCGACCTCGCCACGGGCAAGCAGGAGTGGACCCACCCGGGTACGGGCAAGGTCTCCACCGACAAGCTCTACGACGGCGTCGTCTTCCACCGCATCATCAAGGACTTCATGATCCAGGGCGGCGACCCGCTCGGCCAGGGCATCGGCGGTCCGGGCTACCGCTTCGACGACGAGATCTCCCCCGAGCTCACGTTCCAGAACCCCTACATCTTCGCCATGGCCAACGCCGGCATCCAGGGCGGGCGTGGCACCAACGGCTCGCAGTTCTTCATCACCACGGTGGCGACGCCGTGGCTGCAGGGCAAGCACACCATCTTCGGTGAGGTCGCCGACGACGAGTCGCGTGCCGTGGTCGACGCCATCGAGGGTGTCCCCACCGACGGCCGTGACAAGCCCGTCGAGGACGTGGTCATCCAGAGCATCGACGTCGAAGGCGTCTGATCCACACGTGACCGACCAGGCGTACAACCCGAACAACACCTGCTACCGGCATCCGGACCGGCAGAGCTTCGTGCTCTGCCAGCGCTGTGGGCGGACGATCTGCCCGGAGTGCCAGACGCCGGCGGCAGTCGGGGTGCACTGCCCGGAGTGCGTGCGTGAACAGCGCGCACAGTTCGCAGCGAACCGTCGCGCGTCCGGAGCCCCCAGCGGGCTGACGGTCGCGCGACGGCGCTTCGCGATGCTCGACCAGAAGGCGACGGTCGTCATCGTGGCGATCACGGTCGCCATCTGGCTGCTGGACCAGGTGAGTGGTCGGTTCTTCACCGGCCTGCTCGCCTACAACTCGTTCTTGCTGCCCACGGAGCCGTGGCGGGTCGTGACCGTGCTCTTCGTCCACTCGGGCATCCTCCACATCGTGTTCAACATGTGGGCGTTGTGGATCTTCGGCCGGATGCTCGAGAACATGCTCGGTGCCTGGCGATTCGTGGCGCTGTACTTCATCACGGGGGTCTTCGGTTCGATGCTCGTCACGTTCCTCGCTCCCGGTACCTGGGTGGTCGGGGCGTCCGGTGCGATCTTCGGGCTCTTCGCGGCGTTCTTCGTGCTGCAGCGGAGCCTCGGGCAGAACGCAGTGCAGCTCCTCGTGATCATGGGCCTCAACCTGGTCGTCGGGTTCCTCCCGGGGACGAACATCTCGTGGCAGGCGCACGTCGGTGGCATCATCGGCGGCTTCCTGGTGGGTTTCGTGTTCGCCAAGACCCGGAACATCCGGCAGCGGCCCCTGCAGATCGGCCTGCTCGTCGCCACCGCCTTGGTGGGCATCGTCCTCACCGCAGTCGGGTACGCGGTCACCATCGGCTGACCCGACCCGGACACACGTCCACCGAACGCCCCGTCGCATCAGCGGCGGGGCGTTCGTCGTTCCGAGACATCCGTGCGCCCAGCCCGTCGTGCGGTCACTCTCCCGCGGAAGCGACAGTCTGTCGCCGACCTTTCGGCGACATCTGACGCTTTCGCAGGCGGAACGGCGCAGCCAGCCGCGCATTCGTCGCTCCCGCGACTGGACGGCGGACGGGAGGCACGGTGCCAGGCCGCCACGGGTCTCCAGTCCGCCGTCCACAAGGCGTCCGCAGAGTTATCCACAGGTGTGGAGAAACCGGTGAGTTACACGCGTGTGATTATCCCCATTGTGGACTCAGCTGTGGATAACTCCGGGGTCGGGGTGTGGATGACGATGTGGAGAGTGTGTAGAAGTGTGGAGAACCGCCCGGATCCTCGATGATCCGGGGATCAGCGGCAGCAAGTCCTGTGGAGAACGACAACGCCCGCCGCACCAAGTGGTGCGACGGGCGTCGGAGTGTCTCGAGGCTGCGGATCAGCGCCAGCGGGTGGTCATGAGGAAGCCGATGAACATGATGCCGAAGCCGACCAGGATGTTCCACGAGCCGAGGCTCGGCACCGGCAGGGTCGCGTTCGAGATGTAGAAGACGATCACCCAGACGAGGCCGATGAGCATGAAGCCGAACATGACCGGCTTGAACCACACCGGGTTCGGGGCGTCCCCCGCGGTGTCGACCGAGTCGGCTCGGGTCCTCCGGGCGGGCTTGGTGCGGTCCTTGTCACTGGCCATGGCCGGTATCCTACCGTGACCACGTGTGTGGATCGGCCCGCAGACCGCTGCACACATCCCCCACGAGTACGGTGAACCGCCATGACCAGGATCCTCGTCGTCGACAACTACGACAGCTTCGTCTACACGCTGAACGGGTACGTCCAGCAGCTCGGAGCCGAGACGGACGTGGTGCGCAACGACGCCTTCCCCGAGTCGGAGATCGCGGACCGCATCGCCGACTACGACGGCATCCTGCTGTCGCCCGGCCCAGGCACCCCGGCCGACGCCGGCGTCTCGATCCCCACGGTGCACGCGGCGATCGCGTCCGGCACCCCCCTGCTCGGGGTCTGCCTCGGCCACCAGGCGATCGCAGAAGCCCTCGGCGCCACGGTCACGCACGCCGACGAACTCATGCACGGCAAGACCTCGCAGGTCGACCACGACGACAGCACGCTCTTCGCGGGCGTTCCGCACCCGTTCACGGCGACGCGGTACCACTCCCTCGCAATCGTCGACGGCACGGTGCCCGACGAGCTCACCGTCACGGCCCGGACCGGCGGCGGCGTCATCATGGGAGTCCAGCACCGCGCCCACCCGCTGTACGGGGTGCAGTTCCACCCCGAGTCGGTCCTGACCGAGGGTGGCTACCGCATGGTCGGCAACTGGCTCGAGACCACCGGTCTCTCCGGGGCTGCCGAGCGCGCCGACGGGCTCGGCCCGCTCATCGCGACGCACCGCGGCTGACTCGTCAGAGCGCACTCGACGGCGTCGCGTGTCGACGTGCTTGGAGCAGTGGACGCGACGACCTGGCGGGCCCGCGGACGCGTGGCGGGGGTGCGCCGGGCCTCCTGGCCGTCAGCGTGCCGACGGGAGGCCCGTCACCGGTCCGTCAGGCCACACGCGTGTGCGTGTGGTCGGCGCGACGGCCGCGGTGGCGTCGTTCCTGATCGGGACGGTCAGCGACCGTCGCCGTTGTCGCCGCCGGTGTCCCCATTGTCTCCACCGGTGTCCCCGTTGTCGCCCTTGTCGTTCCCGTTGTCGGACGACGGGGCGTGGGTCGGCTGGCTCGACGCGGCGCAGTAGGTCAGGGCGACGGCACTGCCCTGGGCGACATCGCCCTGCGGGGTGTCCTGCTGCGTCACGAGGCCACCCGTGCACGAGTACGACGGCGACGGCGTCACGGTGAGACCGAGCTGCTCGAGCGACGCCTTCGCCTCGGAGAACTGCTGGTTCGTGACGTTCGGCAGCTGCACCTTGCCGTTGGACACCGTGAGGTTGATCACGATGCCCTTGGTGTGGAGCGAACCGGACTCGGGGTCGGAACTCATCACGGTGCCCTCTGGCACGTCGGACGAGTAGTCGGAACTGATCGCGCCGACGCGGAAGCCGGCATCGTCCAGTGCCTGCTGTGCCGCTGCCTGGGACTGCCCGTTCAGCTCGGGGACCGGGACCCGCTCGGGGCCGAGGGAGACGACCACGTTCACGCTGGACTTCCGGCCCACGTTGATGCCGGAGCCCGGGTCGGTGCGGATGACCGTGCCCTTGTCGACCGAGTCGGAGTTCTCCTCGACCTTGACGGCCGTCAGGTCCTTCTTCTCGAGGGCGGTGGACGCGGCACTGAAGGTCGACCCGGTGACGTTCGGCACGCTCACGGACGACGACACCGGTGGCTTGCCCGGCTGCAGGTTCGCGACGAAGAACACGACCCCGACGATGACCGCGACCGTCAGCAGGATGCCGACCCAGATCCACGCCACCGGCGGACGGTTCTGCGTGCGCTGCGGGCGGTGCTCAGCGGTGTCGTCGTCGAGCTCGCGGAACGCCGCGGCGGGGTTCGACGTGGTGCGCGGGTCGACCCCGAACAGCACCGTCGAGGCGTCGTTCGCCGCGTTCTGCTGGATCTTCTTGGTGGATGCCGGGACTCGGCCCGCAGCGGCCTGCTGCAGGTCCGAGCGGAACTCGGCGGCGTTCTGGAAGCGGCGCGTGCGGTCCTTGACCAGGGCGTGCAGGGTCACGGCATCGAGTGCCGGGGACACCTCTGGTGTGATCGACGACGGGGCGACGGGCTGCTCGCTGACGTGCTGGTAGGCCACCGCCACCGGGGTGTCACCGAGGAAGGGCGCGCGGCCGGTGAGCAGCTCGAACAGCACGACACCGGTGGAGTAGATGTCCGTACGGGCGTCGACGGTCTCGCCACGGGCCTGCTCCGGCGAGAAGTACGACGCAGTGCCGAGGATCGACGTGGTCTGCGCGACCGTGGCGGAGGTGTCGGTGATGGCTCGGGCGATGCCGAAGTCCATGACCTTGACCTGGCCGCTGTGCGTGACCATGACGTTGGCGGGCTTGATGTCGCGGTGCACGACGCCGGCGCGGTGGGAGTACTCGAGCGCGGTGAGGATGCCCTCGGTGATGCGGACGGCCTCGGCCGGAGCGACGGCGCCCTCGGCGATGATGTCGGAGAGCGGGCGGCCCTCGACGTACTCCATCACGATGAAGGGGACCTGCACCTCGGCGCCCGAGGTCTCGGTCACGGTCTCTTCGCCGGCGTCGTACACGCGGACGACCGTGGGGTGCGCCATACGTGCGGCGGCCTGGGCTTCCTGCCGGAACCGGGTGCGGAACGCCGGGTCGTTGGCCAGGCTCGGCTTCAGGAGCTTCACCGCGACCTTGCGACCGAGACGGGTGTCGTTGCCGAGGTGCACGGTTGCCATGCCGCCTCGGCCGATGACATCACCGATCTCGTAACGGTTGGCGAGGAGGGTGATCCCCGCGGTCACACCTTCTGGCACGTACTCCTCCGTCTGTCCGTCCGGGCTAGTGTACGGCAGCACCACCTGGTGAGACGCTGGTCAGGGAGGGGTCGACCGAACCGTTACCGAACGGTGTCGACAGTCCCCGTCCGGGGGTCGTTCAGTTGCCGTCCATCGGGGCGTCGGTCGGGTCGATGCCGTCGTTCGGGTCGGTCGTGGGCTCCTCGGTGGGCTCGGTCCAGGTGACCTGCGCAGCCTCCGAGGAGTTCGACACCGCTGACCCACCGCCGACGGACGAGCACGCAACCGTGTACGTGAACGTGGTCGGCGCGCCGGGCGTGGCGGCGGCGATCGTCACAGCCGTTCCGGTCGTCGACCCTTCGCTGCTGCCGTTCGAGACCACCGTCCCGTTCGTCACCGTGTACGCGTACGTCGTCTTACTGGTGTACCCAGTGGGGCACTTCTCGTACGTGGGCCAGGTAAAGGTCACACGCCCTGACTCGGACACCGCTCCGGGCGTCGCAGCAGCGGGTGCATCTGGCGTCGGGATGGCCTTGTACGCCTTGATTGAGATTGTCGTCCCAGGCTCGAGACTTCCCTCGGGTGTGAGGGATTGAACGGTCCCGACGAGATCCTCGGAAGGCGCGTTGTCACCGTCCGTGACGTTGACGGTAAAGCCTTGAGCTCGAAGCTGATTGGCGACGTCCTGGGCGTCCTGGCCGTTGTAATCCGAGGCGTTGACCGTGATTCGGGTGTCGACCGGCGTCTGGGACGGGGTCTCCGACGGGGTCTGCGACGGACGCGAGGTCTTCGAGGCGGACTTCGACGGGCTCGGGTCGGGGTCAGCCGGGTTGTTCAGGGCGTACACACCGAAGCCACCCGCGATGGCGAGCACCACGACGATGCCGACGACCCACCAGATCCAGGCGCGCTTCTTCTTCGGTTCCTCGGGCTCGTCCGTCGCCGGGGAGCGCGGTCCGACGGGTCCACCGGCACCGCCGGCGGCTGCACCGGACTGGGTGCCGAGCAGCGCGGTGGCAGCGTCGTTGCCCTGACCCTGCGGCGGGTTGAACGCGACGGTGCCGCCCTGTGCGATGGCGGGGACGGCGACGGTGGCCGCTGCGACGTCACCACGGCGGAGCGCCTGTGCGGCGCGCGCCAGGTTGGCGGCGGTGGCGGGACGATCGGCGGGCTTCTTCGCGATGCACGAGATCACGAGGGCGGCGACGGGCTCGGGGATGTCCCCGGGCAACGCCGGCGGCTGCTCGTTGATGTGCGCCATCGCGATCGCGACCTGCGACTCGCCCGTGAAGGGACGACGACCCGCCAGGGCTTCGTACGCGACGATGCCGAGCGAGTAGATGTCGGTCGACGGCGACGCCGGGTGTCCGCTCGCCTGCTCGGGCGAGAGGTACTGCACGGTGCCCATGACCTGGCCGGTCGCGGTGAGCGGGACCTGGTCGGCGATGCGTGCGATGCCGAAGTCGGTGATCTTGACGCGGCCGTCCGGCGTGATGAGCAGGTTGCCGGGCTTGATGTCGCGGTGCACGAGACCGACCGCGTGCGCGGCCTGCAGGGCGTTCGCGGTCTGCGCGACGATGTCCAGGACCTTGTCGACCGGCAGCGTGTGCTCGCGCTCGATCATGGTCGAGAGCGCTTCGCCGGGGACGAGCTCCATCACGAGGTAGGCGCTGCCGTCCTCTTCGCCGTAGTCGAAGACGTTGGCGATGCCCTCGTGGTTGACGAGCGCAGCGTGGCGGGCCTCGGCGCGGAAGCGCTCGAGGAACCCGGGGTCGCCGAGGTACTCGTCCTTGAGGATCTTGAGTGCGACGGTTCGGCCGATGACGAGGTCGGTGGCCTGCCACACCTCTCCCATGCCGCCGATGGCGACCCGGGACGAGAGCTGGTACCGCCCACCGAAGGTGAGTCCGCTGGTGGGTCTCATTTGTTCAGCACCGCCTCCATGACTTTCTTCGCGACCGGGGCCGCGACTGTGTTGCCGACTCCCGACTGGCCGAGCCCGCCGCCGTCTCCGACGACGACCGCCACGGCGACCTCCGGGTCCTTCGCGGGCGCGAACCCGGTGAACCAGAGGGTGTAGGGATCGCCTGTTCCGCCCTCGGCCGTGCCCGTCTTCCCTGCGACGTCGACACCGTCGATCTTGGCATTCGTTCCGGTCCCGGCGTTCACGACGCTCTGCATGGCCTCGGTGAGGTCAGCGGACTCGGAGGAGGACAGCGGATCACTGTACTGCCTCGGGGAGAAGGACTCGACCGTCTTCAGGTCGCTCGTGGTGATCGAGTCGACGAGCGAGGGCTGCATGACCTTGCCACCGTTCGCGATACCAGCCGACACCATGGCCATCTGCAGCGGGGACACCCGGACGCTCGCCTGGCCGAACGCGCTGAGCATGAGCTGCGCGGTGGAGTCGACCTCGGGGTACTGGCTGGCGGTCGCGGACATCGGGACCTCGATGGCGTCACCGAAGCCGTACTTGTCGGCCATGCTCTTGATCGCGTCGTACCCGAGCTTCTGTCCGAGCTCGGCGAACGGGATGTTGCACGAGTACTGGATGGCCGTGCGGAGCTTGACCTTGTCGCCGCCGCCGCACGTGCCACCCTCGGCGTTGTTGATGTACGAGCTCGTACCGGGGAGCTGCAGGCGCGACGGGTTCGGGAACGTCGAGTCGAGGTTGTACTTGCCGCCCTCGAGCGCCGCCGATGCCACGACGAGCTTGAAGACGGATCCGGGCGTGTAGAGGTCGCCGCCGATGGCGCGGTTCTGCAGCGGGGACGACGAGGCGCCGAGCAGGGCGTCGTACTGCTCCTTGACCTTCGCGGTGTCGTGCGAGGTGAGGGTGTTCGGGTCGTAGCTCGGCTTCGAGACCATCGCGAGGATCTTGCCGGTCTTCGGCTGGATGGCCACGACGGCGCCGCTGTTCGTGCCGAGGGCGTCGTACGCGGCCTGCTGCACGGCGGGGTCGATCGTCAGGTTGACGTTGTCGCCCTGGACGTCCTGGCCGGTGAGGATCGAGTTGAGGTTCTGGAAGAACGAGGCGTCGGAGTTGCCGGAGAGCACGGTGTTCTCCGCGCTCTCGATGCCGGTGTTGCCCTGGCCGATGGTGAAGTACCCGGTGACCGCCGAGTACAGGTCGCCGTTCGTGTACTTGCGCTGGTACTCGTACTGGTCGTCCACGGGGGTCGACTCGGCGATCGGGCTGCCGTCGACGAGGATCGCACCGCGCTTGGTCGAGTAACTGTCCAAGATGGTGCGTGAGTTGCGGGAGTCGGCGCGGAGCGTGTCCGCCGAGAAGAACTGGATCGAGGTCGTCGACACGAAGAGTGCGACGAACATGAGCACGATGACGGTCGAGACACCGCGGAGCTGTCGGTTCATCGACGACGCTCCTTCCTGGTCGCGCGCGCGGACCGCCCGCTCGCGGCGGGGATCGCACCCTGCTGGACGCGTTGTTCGGCTGGGATGGAATCGGTGAGTCGCAGCAGCATCGCGGCGATGATCCAGTTGGCGATGAGCGAGGAACCACCCGCGGCCATGAACGGCGTGGTGAGGCCGGTCACCGGGATCACGCGGGTGATGCCACCGACGACGACGAACACCTGCAGGGCGATCACGAAGCCGAAGCCGACGCCGAGCAGCTTGCCGAAGTCGTCCTGCGCCATGAACCCGACGCGGATGCCGCGCGAGGCCAGCACGATGAAGAGCGCCAGGATCGCGAAGACACCGATCAGGCCGAGCTCCTCGCCGAGTGAGGCGATGATGTAGTCCGCGTTGGCGACGGGCGTGATGTACGGGCGCCCCTGGCCGAGGCCGGTGCCCGTGATGCCGCCGTTCGCGAAGCCGAACAGTCCCTGCACCAGCTGGTAGCTCGCCTGGGTGTCGCGGCTGAAGACCTCTTGGTTGAACGGGTCGAGCCACTGCTCGAAGCGGCCGTGCACGTACTCGAGGGCGCTCTGCGCGACGAGGGCACCACCGACGAACAGCGCCAGACCGATGACGACCCAGCTGATCCGCGCGGTCGCGACGTAGATCATCACGAGGAACAGGCCGAAGTACAGCAGCGCCGTGCCGAGGTCGCGCTGGAAGACGAGGACCGCCATCGCGGCGCCCCACATCACCAGGATCGGGCCGAGGTCGCGGGCACGCGGGAACGTCATGCCGAGGAACTTCTTGCCGACGATCGACAGCGAGTCGCGCGCGGTGACGAGGTACCCGGCGAAGAACAGCGCCATGGTGATCTTCGCGAGCTCGCCCGGCTGGAACGAGAACGGTCCGATCTTGATCCAGACCCGTGCACCACCGATGTTCTGACCGATGCCGGGCAGGATCGGCAGCAGCAGCAGCGCGATCGTCAGGAACATGAAGATGTAGCGGTAGCGCTGCAGGAACCGGTGGTTCCGGACCAGCAGCAGCGTGATGATCGCCAGGACCATCGCGAGCATCGTCCAGACGATCTGCTTCACACCGATGGCGTCCCAGCCGGTCAGGCCGTTGTGGACGTCGATGCGGTAGATCTCCGCGATGCCGATGCCGTTCAGCACGAGGGCGATCGGCAGGATGAACGGGTCGGCGTTCTTGGCGACGACCCGCAGCACGACGTGCATCACGAGCCCCAGCCCGAGGATGCCCCCGCCGACCCACAGCACCGAGGTGTCGAACAGTCGCCCCTTGGTGCCGAGCTGCACGAGCACCATCGCGCCGGCGCAGATGCCGCAGGCGATGACGAGCAGCACGAGCTCGAGGTTCCGAGCACGTGCGGGTTCACGGAGCTTGATCGTGATCGCCTGCGTGAACGACTGGGCGGTGGCGTTGCTCATCGCGAGCCCCGGGTCGGGGACGGCGTGGGCGTCGACGACCGGGTCGGCGACGGCGAGGGTGACGAGGTGGATCCGCCGTCACCGCCGGTACCGGCTTGGTCCTGCCCGGTCTCGGCAGCCTTCCGCAGTCGGTCGACGATGTCCCGCGCGTCGTCGAGCGACTGCGCGTTGATCGTCGAGCGGACGTTCTCGCGGGTGTAGTCCGGCAGCATCGACACGGTGATGTCGGTGTCCTCGTAGACGTCCGACAGCGCCAGTGGTCCGATCGACTGCTGGACGCCCTTGTAGATCGCGACCGTGCCGCGGTCGGTGCCGACGTAGTAGTGGTCCTGGGTGATCCGCCAGCCGAGGAACACGGCCCCGACCAGGGCAGCGACCGCCACCACGAGCGCGACCGTCCACGAGACCCGGCGTCGGATGCGGCGTCGGCGGTCCTCGGCGATGAGCTCCGCGAAGAACTGGTCGGACTCGGGCTCGAAGTGCGAGTCCTCCGGGGCGGTGGTGACCTTGAGCGGGTGCAGCAGGATCGTGGGGAGGCGGATCGGCTTGCGACCGGTCGACGCCTCGAAGGTCAGGGGAGCGGCCGCGGACCCGACGGTGGTGGCCGCGTCGTCGTCGTCGTCGACCTCGTCCGCGGTGACGTCCATGACGACGACGGTGACGTTGTCGGGGGCGCCGTGGTCGAGCGTCTCCTTGACCAGGCGCTGTGTGACCTGGTTGGCGTCCATGTTCGACGCCAGGGCGTGCCGGATGCGCTCTTCGGCCAGGTACGACGACAGGCCGTCGGAGCACAGCAGCCAGCGGTCGCCCGGCTGGATGTCCATGATCGCGGTGTCGACCTCTGGTGCGGCATCGACGTCGCCGAGCACCCGCATGAGCACCGAGCGACGGGGGTGGACCGCGGCTTCCTCCGGGGTGATCCGGCCGCTGTCGACCAGGCGCTGCACGAAGGTGTGGTCCGACGTGATCTGCTGCAGCTCACCGTCACGGTGGCGGTAGATGCGCGAGTCACCGATGTGCGCGATCGCGATCTGTTCGCCGACCCGGATCATCGCGGACACCGTGGTGCCCATGCCGGTGAGTTCCTGGTGCTCGAAGACCGTCTCGGTGATGAGCTGGTTCGCCGCGATCAGGGCCGACTGCAAGGCGAACTCGGCGTCGTGGGCCGAGGGGAACTCGCGGTCCACCTCCCTGATGCGCCGGATCGCGATCGCCGAGGCGACGTCGCCGCCGGCGTGCCCACCCATGCCGTCCGCGACCGCGAACAGGTGCGCCCCGGCGTAGCCGGAGTCCTGGTTGTTCGCGCGGATGCGGCCCACGTGGGACA
This sequence comes from Curtobacterium sp. PhB25, assembly GCF_004365375.1. Lineage (NCBI taxonomy): Bacteria > Bacillati > Actinomycetota > Actinomycetes > Micrococcales > Microbacteriaceae > Curtobacterium > Curtobacterium sp. PhB25. The sequence continues at coordinate 343,390 of NZ_SODR01000003.1, forward strand.
CAGCGGCGCTCAACGTGCGAGCGGTCATGCCGGGTTACCGCCGCAGCTCGAACGTCGTCGTCCCGATCGTGATCGGCGTGCGCTCCGCGACGATCAGGGGAGCGCTCACCTTCTGACCGTTGACGAAGGTGCCGTTCGTGGACTCGAGGTCGGTGAGGAGCCAGCCGTCGGCGCGCAGGTCGAGCCGGGCGTGGTTGGTCGAGGTGTAGTCGTCGCGGATCACGACGTTGGACTCGCTGGAGCGGCCGATCGTGATCGGCCCGCCGCCGAGCGGCATCTCCATGCCCTCACGCGCGCCCTCGGTGATCACGAGGCGCACCGCTGCCGGCGAGGGCGACTGCGTCGCCGCCGTGGGTTGCCCGATGAGGTCGGTGAACGCGCCGCCCGAGGCCGCTGCCGGCGCCGCCGCTGCGGGGATCGTCGGGGTCGTCGGACCGGAGGGAGCCGACTTGGAATCCGTGGGGATCGTGCGCACGCGCTGGCCGAAGAGATCACTGCGCAGGGCGAAGACGATCACGAAGACGAACAGCCAGAGCACCGCGAGGAACGCGAAGCGCAGGACGAGCAGGGTCAGGCCTGTGGTCATCGAGCACCTCCGTCGTTCTCCGGGATCACCCGGAACACCATACGGGTACGACCGATCTCGATGGTGGAGTCCGGCTCCACGATCGCCTGTTGGAAGTGCTGTCCGTTCAGCTTCGAGCCGTTCGTCGAGCCCAGATCCGTGGCCTGGGCGTGCTTGCCGTCCCACAGGACCTCGACGTGCTTCCGGCTCGTCCCGGTGTCCGCGATCGTGATGTCGGCGTCGCTGCCGCGGCCGATCACGGTACGTCCGCGCTGCAGGCGGTGGCGCTGCGAGCCGATGTCGAGGACGGCGATCCAGGCGACGTCGCGCTGCACCGTGGTGGAGTCGATCTGCAGGATGCCCGTCGACAGGGTGCCGTCCTGCTGCAGCCGGATGGTGACCGGTCCGGAGAACGAGTAGTTCTGCGCGACGGCGTGCTGGTGGGCCATCTGCGTGAGTTCGTCGATGAGCGGACGACCGACGTCGTTCATGCGCGTGAAGTCCGGCGGTGCGAGGCGCACGGTGAACTCGTTCGGCACCAGGATGCGCTCTCGCGACACCACGGCGGCCTTCGTGTCGAGCTCACGGCGCAGGGCGCTGGAGATCTCGACCGGCTGCACACCGGAGCGGAAGGTCTTCGCGAACGCGCCGTTCACGGCGCGCTCCAGCCCTCGCTCGAAGTTGTCCAGCAGGCCCATGTGTCTCCAGAGTCGTCGGTCGTCAACCACTGCATGGTAGTGGTTGGCGCAGGGGGCAGTCTGTGCGTGGTAGTGTTTTGGGGCTGGCGCGAGTGGCGGAATTGGTAGACGCGCACGGTTCAGGTCCGTGTGCTGGAAACGGCGTGGGGGTTCAAGTCCCCCCTCGCGCACCAGGCGAAACAGCGAAAGGCCCCGGAGGAATCCGGGGCCTTTCGTGTTCTTCCAGGACGCACCGGACCGGCCGTCGCCGGTGGGCGGATCAGGTCCGATCTGCGTCCGTCGCGTGGTCGGGATCCGGCCAGGAGGCGCGGCTCGACCCCGACACGCCGGGTCCGGAGAACCCGTGGTCGGTTCTTCCCGCATCACTGCGGGCGAAGAACGGGCGCGCGCTGGGCAGGAAGAGGAGGACCGCGGCGACGACCGACAGCGCGATCGTCAGGAGTCCGAGTTCGCCGCTCGTGAGGCTGAGCACCGCACGGGCCACGGCGACGACGACCAGCACGATGCGTGCCACCCGCGACCCGGCGGCCATGCGGAGGACCGCCCACCCGACGAGTCCCCAGACCACGACCGCGACGAGCACCGTCAGGACCGTGCCGATGGCGTTGCTGCCCGTACCCGCCACGAACTGCAGGACGGTCGCCACCAGGCAGATCGCGACCCAGACGAGCCAGAGCACGAACGACACGGTGACGACCTGCGGTCGGTCCGGGCGACGGGTGAACAGTGTCCTGGTCATGGCTGCACGGTACCGGGCGGGCAGGTCGTGCGAGCAGCCGCCCCGCTAGCGTGACCAGGTGACCGATGATCGTGCAGCAGCTCCTCGTCCCGGCGTCGACGTCCCCGATGCCCGTGGGCGGACCGGACTCGACGCCGTCGGCCGTGACCTCGACCGCAACCCCGACGTCGTCGTGCGGGACGTCGAGGTCGTGTCGGACGGCTGGCATGTGCTCCGTCGCACCACGCTCGACGTCCGGCGCCGGGACGGCCGGTGGGACCGGCAGCAGCGCGAGACCTACGACCGCGGGAACGGTGCCACCGTGCTGCCGTACGACGCCGAGCGCCGTACCGTCCTGCTCACCCGGCAGTTCCGCTGGCCGGCGTACGTGAACGGGCACCCGGACGGCATGCTCATCGAGGCAGCGGCGGGGCTGCTCGACGAGGACGACCCCGAGACCGCCGTCCGCCGCGAGGCCGCCGAGGAGCTCGGCATCCGGCTGGGCGACCTGGTGCGCGTCGGCGACGTCTTCATGAGCCCCGGCTCGGTCACCGAGCGTGTCCACTTCTACGTCGGTGCCTACACACCGGCGGACCGGGTCGAGGCGGGCGGCGGGGTCGAGGACGAGGGCGAGGACATCGAGGTGCTCGAGCTGGCACTCGACGAGGCGCTCGCGATGGTCGAGGACGGCCGGATCGCCGACGGCAAGACGATCATGCTGCTGCAGTGGGTGGCACTGCGGTCAGTGGCACCGCGGCGGGTGTCACCCCGACAGGGCTGACCCGTCCAGGCCCACCGCTCGGGCGATCGTCGTGCGGACCAGGCCCTCGCGGGTCGGTCGGTCGAGGTAGTCGACCAGGGCGTACCCGTTGGTGGCGTCGACGAGCGCGAAGAGCAGGCGTCCCACGCCGTCCGGGTCGTCGGTCCGCAGCACGCCCGCGCGCACCCCGTCGACGACGACCGTGGTCGCGAGGAGCTGCCAGTCGTCCATGACGTCCCGTGCCGCGGTCGCCAGCGCCGCGTTCGTGCGGCCGATGCTCCACGCGTCGGCCCACAGGGTGGCGACGTCGTCGCGCGCGGGATCGGCGATGCAGCCGAGCAGGGTGCGGAGGCCGGAGACGGGGTCGGGCGCAGCGCCGACGATCGCGCGGACCTCGGCGACCTCGGCTGCCGCGACGGTGCGGAACGTCTCGCCGACCAGGTCCTCCATGCTCGGGCGGTAGTGGGCGACGAGCGACGGCGCGACCCCGATCACGGCGGCGACCCCGCGGAGCGTCACCGCCGCGAGGCCCTCGGCGCGCGCCAGGTCGACGGCGGCCGCCGTGATCTGGGATCCGCGTTCGGCCGGGCTCAGGCGCCGGCGGGCCGGTGTCGACGGCATCGTCCCACCGTATCCGCGGGTCACGCGCCCTCGACGACGAAGGCCGCCCACAGGTCGGCACGGGTCGCGAAGACGGTGAGGTCGCGGTCGAGGAGTCGGCCGGCGTGCTCGACCCGGGAGCGTGCGGTGTGGCGGTGGATGCCGAGCACCTGGGCGGCGCGGTCGTACTCGCAGTTCTGCTCGAGCCAGGCGCGGACGGTGCGGGTGAGCTCGGTGCCCGCCGACCGGTCGTGTTCGAGCAGGGGAGCGAGGAACGCGCGGGCGACGGCGCCGGCGTCCACGTCGACGTGGGCCAGGTGTGCGAGGACGCCCTCCCGGGCGAGGTCGCCGAACTCGGTGGTGCCCGGTCGTCCTTCGCGCCGACGGTCCAGGGCCTGCACGGCCTCGGTGCGAGCGCGGCCGAACGACCGGTACGCAGCACCGTCCGACAGGCCGGCCCGGAGGTCGAAGCGCCCGACCAGTTCCTCGACGATCGCGGTGTCGTCGGCGCTCACGCACAGGAAGAGGGCGTCGTCGACGGCGAAGAAGAGCTGTCCGGGCCGGTCCTGCACCCACAGTTCGAGCAGGTCGACGACGGTGTCGAGATCGTGGTCGTCGACGTCGAGGGCCGCGATCCGGACGGGTTCGGCGGGCAGGGGCCCCCACACCTCGCGCGACGTCGACTGGACCACCTCCGGATCGCCGACCGAGAGCATGGTGAGCAGGCCGGTGCGCAGGAGCCCGCGTGCCCGGGCCAGCTCACGGTTCTGCTGCAGCGCGAGTCCGGCGAGGGCGATGACGGACGTCACCACCTCACGACCGGCGCGGTCGAGCGCACCGCCGTTCGCGATCGCGAGCACGCCGCTCAGGTGGCCCCCGCTGCCGAGGGTCTGCAGGGTGAACCCGGTGTGGTGCTCGGTGGTCACCGGCAGGCTCGCCCGCTGTCCCGCGCGCAGCAGGCGCAGTGCCTCGGTCCGGAGCAGCTCGAGGTCCTGCGCGGGCACGCCGTCCGCCGGGTGCCCACGGTCCAGGCGCCCCGACACGTCGAAGAGCCCGACCCAGCCGTCGAGCTGCCCGGAGAGCTCGGCGATCGTGGCGCCGAGCCCGTCCGGGCGCATCGCCGCGAGCGAGATCGCCCGTTGTGCGGCGAGGGCCCAGGCGTTCCGGGCGTTCGCGTCGCGGGCGACCGCTTCGGCGTTCGCCTGCGCGACCGCGATGAACGAGGTCTCGTAGGGCACCTCGAACAAGGGGAGTCCGTACAGCGAACAGGCGGCGACGAGGGCGTCCGGGGTGCCGGCGCGGACGACCTCGGTGCCGAACCCGAGTGCGACGACGCCCCGCTCGACGAGTCGGCGGACGTAGGGGCCGGCGACGTCCTCCGGGACCTCGGCCTCGGCGCCGAACTGGGTGCCCGTGGTCAGCAGTCCCTGCCCGTCGGCCAGGAACGGCGTCGGGTCCTCGAGGTCGGAGCTGTGCAGCCACGACAGCGGTGCGTCGAGGGCGTCCGTGTCCGCGTCGGTCAGCGGGCGGAGGCGGAGGTCGGCACGGTGCAACAGGGAACGCAGCGTCGCGGGCATGGGAGCACCTTATCCACCGGGGCGATCGGACCGGTGCTCGATGTACACGGTGGACAGCCGCCGTGGTCCCCGCAGGCTCCTACCATCGCCGCATGTCCTCCACCGCAGCACCCTCGATCAGTGCGCCCACCGGCGGCCCCTCGCTGCCCCAGGAACGACGGCTCGTCACGGCTGTCCCCGGCCCGCGATCACGCGAGCTCATGGCGCGGAAGGCCGGAGCCGTCGCGGCCGGGGTCGGGGTCGCCGTGCCGATCGCCGTCGTCGCAGCCGGTGGCGGGGTCGTCGTGGACGCGGACGACAACTCGTTCGTCGACCTGGGGTCCGGGATCGCCGTGACCAGCGTCGGCAACGCGCACCCCGCCGTCGTCGCCGCGGTCACCGTGCAGGTCGCTGCCTTCACCCACACGTGCTTCACGATCGCCGCCTACGACGGGTACGTCGCGGTCGCCGAGGCACTCAACCGGCTGACCCCCGGTGACCACGAGAAGCGCACGGCGCTGTTCAACTCCGGCGCCGAGGCCGTCGAGAACGCCGTGAAGATCGCGCGCAAGCACACCGGTCGGCAGGCCGTCGTGGTGTTCGACCACGCGTACCACGGCCGCACGAACCTCACGATGGCGCTCACCGCCAAGAACCAGCCCTACAAGGACGGCTTCGGCCCGTTCGCGCCCGAGGTCTACCGGGTGCCGATGTCCTACCCGTTCCACGACGGGCTCTCCGGGCCCGAGGCGGCGAAGCGTGCGATCAGCCAGATCGAGAAGCAGGTCGGCGCGGCGAACACCGCGGCGCTGCTCATCGAGCCGATCCAGGGGGAGGGCGGGTTCGTCGTCCCCGCGCCCGGGTTCCTCACCGCCCTGTCCGAGTGGACCACGGCGAACGGCGTCGTGCTCATCGCCGACGAGGTGCAGACCGGCTTCGCGCGCACCGGGTCGATGTTCGCGAGCGAGCACGAGGGGATCGTGCCGGACGTCGTCACGACCGCGAAGGGCATGGCCGGCGGTCTGCCCCTGTCCGCCGTGACCGGGCGCGCCGAGATCATGGACTCCGCGCACGTCGGCGGGCTCGGCGGCACCTACGGCGGCAACCCGATCGCGTGCGCCGCCGCCCTCGCCGCGATCGACGCGTTCGAGCACGACGGCCTGGTCGACCGAGCCCGCGAGATCGGGGACGTGCTGCTCGGACGACTCCGTGCCGCACAGAGGACCGACCCGCGGATCGGCGACGTCCGCGGACGCGGCGCGATGGTCGCGATGGAACTCGTGGACCCCGCCACCGGAGAACCGGACGCAGCACTGACCGGGAAGGTGGTGCGGTCCGCGTTCGAGCACGGCGTCATCGCGCTGACCGCCGGCACGTACGGCAACGTCGTCCGGTTCCTGCCCCCTCTGTCGATCGACGACGCCCTGCTCCACGAGGGACTCGACGTCGTCCTGGAAGGACTCGCAACAGCATGACCACCGGCACCACCACCGCCCCTGCGGCCGACCGCACCGACGCCGAACGCGAGTTGCTCGCCCGCGTTCCCACGGGCCTCCTGGTCGACGGCGCATGGCAGCCGTCGGCCGACGGCCGGACCTTCGCCGTCGTCGACCCCGCCACCGGCGAGACGCTGCTCGACATCGCCGATGCAACCCCCGAGGACGGTGTCCGAGCCCTCGACGCCGCGGAAGCAGCCAAGACGGGCTGGGCGAGCACACCGCCGCGGCACCGTGCCGAGCTGCTCCGTCGCGCGTTCGACCTGCTGCAGGAACGCCGCGAGGAGTTCGCGCTGCTCATGACGCTCGAGATGGGCAAGCCGCTCGCCGAGGCCCGCGGCGAGGTCGCGTACGGCGGGGAGTTCCTGCGCTGGTTCTCGGAGGAAGCCGTCCGGATCGGCGGCTCGTACGGCACCAACCCGGAGGGCACCGGCCGTGCCACCGTCTCCCACAAGCCCGTCGGCCCCGCGTTCCTCATCACGCCGTGGAACTTCCCGCTGGCGATGGCGACCCGGAAGATCGCACCGGCGCTCGCCGCCGGGTGCACCGTCGTCGTGAAGCCGGCCGAGCTCACGCCGCTCACGACCCTGCTCTTCGTCGACCTGCTGCGCGAGGTCGGTCTGCCCGCCGGGGTGGTCAACGTGGTGCAGACCACGCGGGCCGCCGACGTCTCCGCGCCGGTGATCGCCGACCCGCGCCTCCGGAAGCTGTCGTTCACGGGCTCGACGCCGGTCGGACGCACGCTCTTGGCCCAGGCGGCGCAGAACGTGCTCCGGACGAGCATGGAGCTGGGTGGCAACGCCCCGTTCCTGGTGTTCGCCGACGCCGACCTCGACCTGGCCGTGGAGGGCGCGCTCGCCGCCAAGTTCCGCAACACCGGGCAGGCCTGCACCGCCGCGAACCGGTTCCTGGTGCACGAGGACGTCGTCGACGAGTTCACGCGCCGGGTGACCGCACGCGTCGAGGCCATGCGCGTCGGACGCGGCACCGAGGACGGCGTCGCCATCGGACCGCTCATCGACGACCGTGCCGTCGACAAGGCGCACCGCCTGGTCACCGACGCGCTCGACCGCGGGGCGACGCTCCGCACCGGCGGACACCCGGTCGACGGCCCCGGCACCTTCTACGCGCCCACGGTCCTGACCGACGTGCAGCCCGGCAGCGACCTGCTCCGCGACGAGATCTTCGGACCCGTCCTGGCGATCCGGACCTTCCGGACCGAGGACGAGGCCGTGGCCGCCGCCAACGACACCGAGTACGGTCTGGTCGGCTACGCGTTCACCGAGGACCCGGCCCGCGGCCAGCGCCTGATGGAGCGGCTCGAGACCGGCATGCTCGGACTCAACACCGGGGTCGTCTCGAACGCGTCGGCCCCGTTCGGCGGGGTGAAGCAGTCCGGCCTCGGCCGCGAGGGCGGCGGCGAGGGCATCGCCGAGTACCTCGAGACCATGTACACGCTGACCCCGGACCCGTTCCGGAGCACCACCACCGAAGGAGCAGCACGATGATCGAGAGCGACGTCGTCGTCATCGGAGCCGGTGTCACCGGCCTGACCGCCGCGAACCGCCTGCGCGCCGCAGGACTGACCGTCACGGTGCTCGAGGCGCGCGACCGCGTGGGCGGCCGCACCTGGACGAACGACATCGACGGGGTCACGCTCGAGATCGGTGGCCAGTGGGTCTCGCCCGACCAGACGGCGCTGCTCGAGACCCTCGACGAACTCGGACTCGACACGTACGACCGGTACCGCGAGGGCTCCAGCGTCTACGTCGACGCCCAGGGCACCCGCACCGAGTACACCGGCGACATCTTCCCGCTGCCCGAGGCGACGGCGAACGAGATCGAGCGACTCGTGACGGTCGTCGACGAGTACGTTGCGGCGGTCGACCCCGCGCGCCCCTGGGAGTCCTCGCACGCGGCGGCACTCGACGAGGTCTCCTTCCGCGCCTGGCTCCACACGCTGAGCGACGACCGCGTCGCCACGGACAACGTCGAACTGTTCATCGCGGGCGCCATGCTCACGAAGCCGGCACACGCGTTCTCGGCACTGCAGGCCCTGCTGATGGCTGCCTCTGCCGGGAGCTTCACGAACCTGGTCGACGCCGACTTCATCCTGGACAAGCGCGTCGTCGGCGGCATGCAGCAGGTGTCGGAACGCCTCGCGGAGCGCCTCGGAGACGCCGTGCTCCTGAACGCGCCGGTGCGCACCCTGCGCTGGACCGACGACGGGGTCGTCGCGCTCGCCGACGGCGGCCTCGAGGTCCACGCCCGGCAGGCGCTCGTCGCCGTGCCGCCGCCCCTGTACTCGCGGATCTCGTACGAACCCCCGCTGCCCCGTCGCCAGCACCAGCTGCACCAGCACCTGTCGATGGGCTTCGTCATCAAGGTGCACGCCGTCTACGACCGGCCGTTCTGGCGCGGCGCCGGGCTCTCCGGCACCGCGTTCAGCCCGTACGAGGTCGTGCACGAGGCGTACGACAACACCGAGCACGGCTCGGAGCAGGGCACGCTCGTCGGGTTCGTCTCCGACCAGCACGCGGACGACCTGTTCGAGCTGTCGGCCGAGGAACGGAAGGCCCGCGTGCTCGCATCGCTCGCGCACTACTACGGCGACGAGGCCCTGCGCCCGGTCGTGTACTACGAGAGCGACTGGGGCACCGAGGAGTGGACCCGCGGCGCCTACGCGGCGAGCTTCGACCTGGGCGGGCTCGTCCGCTACGGAGCCGACCAGCGTGCAGCCGTCGGTCCGATCCGGTTCGCGTCGAGCGACCTGGCCGGGCAGGGGTACCAGCACGTCGACGGTGCGGTGCGGATCGGGCGCGAGGTCGCCGACGAGATCCTGGCCGTGACCCCGGTCGCCGCCGGCTCGGGCGCTGCCGCCTCGTCCGTCTGAACGGGTGCAGCGCCGACCGCGCGTAGCGTCCGGGCCATGAGCGACACGACGGCGAACGGATCCAGCGACCCCAGCGAGGCCGAAGCGCAGTACACCGAGGACCTGCCGGACGGGTCGCCCACGGGCGACGCGACGAAGGACCCCGCGCAGGACAGCGACACGGACTCCGGCGGCGAGCCCGCCGACCCGCAGCAGTAGCGGCGACCGACGAGCAGACGGGAGGCACGGTGCCAGCTGGCACCGTGCCTCCCGTCCGTCGTGGAGCCGGGTCCAGAGCGTCCGTCAGCCGATGCGGATCAGCTTCTTGTTGACGAACTCGTCGGCCCCCAGGGGGCCGAGCTCGCGGCCGAAGCCGCTCGCCTTGACGCCGCCGAACGGCAGTTCGGGGCTGTCCGCGCCGACGATGTTGACGTAGACCATGCCGGCCTCGAGCCGGTCCGCGACGCGGAGTGCCTGGTCGGCGTCGGTCGTGAACAGGTACGAGCCGAGGCCGTACGGGGTGTCGTTGGCGAGTGCGACGGCGGCGTCCTCGTCGGCGACGCGGTACACGGCGGCGACGGGGCCGAAGAACTCCTCGCGGTACGCGTCGTTGTCCGGCGTGACGTCGGTGAGGATCGTCGGCACGAAGGCGTTGCCCTGGCGGTCACCACCGGTGACGACGGTCGCACCCTGCGCGACGGCGGACGCGAGCTGCTCCTGCAGCCGGTCCGCGGCGGTCGGGGACGACAGCGGGCCGAGCTCGGCACCGGGCACGGACGGGTCGGTCGGCGAAACCGCCGACATGGCCGTCGTGAACTTCGCCAGGAAGTCGTCGTACAGGTCGTCCACCACCAGGAAGCGCTTCGGGGCGTTGCAGACCTGCCCGTTGCCCTCGAGGCGGGTCGTGACGGCGCACTCGACGACGGAGTCGAGATCGTCGGTGGACAGCACGATGAAGGGGTCCGACCCACCGAGCTCGAGCACGACCTTCGTGAGGTTCCGGCCGGCGATCTCGGCGACGGCGGCACCGGCGCGGGCGGACCCGGTCAGCGAAACCCCCTGCACGCGCGGGTCGGCGATGACGTCTGCGGCCTGGTCGTTCGTCGCGAAGACGTTCGTGTACGCGCCCTCGGGGAACCCGGCGTCGTGGAAGATGCGCTCGATCGCCAGGGCCGACTCGGGGCACTGCGGTGCGTGCTTGAGCAGGACCGTGTTGCCGATGAGCAGGTTCGGACCGGCGAACCGGGCGATCTGGTAGGCGGGGAAGTTCCACGGCATGATGCCGAGCAGCACGCCGATCGACGACTTCCGGATGAAGGCGCTGCCCTCGGAGCCGTCGGCCAGGGTGATCGGCTGGTCGGCGAGGAACTCCTCGGCGTGGTCGGCGTAGTAGTCGTAGATGTCGGCGCAGAAGTCCACCTCGCCCTCGGCCTGGTCGATCGGCTTCGCCATCTCGCGCACGATCGTGGCGGCGAGGTCGGCGTGACGCTCCCGGTACAGGTCCGCGACGCGGTGGAGCAGGGCCGCGCGGTCGGCGACGGTGCTGGTGCGGCCCCACTCGCCGTGGGTCTGGTGGGCGGTGGTGACGGCGGCGCGCAGCTCGTCGTCGGTGATGGTCGGGAACGTCTCGAGGGTCGTGCCCGTGGTGGGGTCGGTGACGGCGTACATGGCGTCCTCTCGTGGTGGGTCAGGCCTGGTCGGTCAGCTGCTTGTTGACGCCGGTGACCGGCTGGTTCTCGTCGAAGCTCTTCGGCAGCACCCGGAAGCCCTTCGTGATGACGAGCAGGTAGGCGAAGCCGATCGCAGCCCACACTCCTCCTGCGATCAGTGCGTCGGCGTGGAGCTGCGACCAGAGCACACCCGTCAGGACCATCGCGAGGCCGGGCAGGACGATGTACTTCCACCGGTCACCCGCGGTGTGGCGGCGGCCCTGCCGAACGGCGAAGTGCACGATGACGCTCGCGTTGACGAAGGTGAAGGCGACGAGCGCGCCGAAGTTGATGTACGACGAGATGGTGTCGAGCGAGAAGCTCATCGCGAGCAGCGTGACCGCCCCGACGAAGACCACGTTGAACACCGGGGTGTGCGTGCGCGGGTTGACGTAGCCGAACACCCGCTTCGGCAGGACGTTGTTCCGACCCATCACCATGAGCATGCGGGCGACGCTCGCGTGCGAGGCGAGCCCCGACGCCAACGCGGCGACGAACCCGGCCGACACCAGGACCGCCTGGAACACCGGGCCACCGACGAGCAGGCCGATCTGGGGGAGCGGGTCGTCGGTGAACTCGCCGAACGGGGTGTTCGTCGGGAACCGCAGCTGCGCGAAGTACGCGGACACCAGGAAGATCGCGCCGCCGAGCAGCACCGTCAGCATGATCGCCTTCGGCATGATCCGGATCGACTTCGCCTCTTCCGTGTACATCGTCACGGCGTCGAAGCCGATGAACGAGAAGCAGACCACCGTCGCACCGGTGAGCAGGGCGGACATCGTCACGCCGTCGTGCACGAACGGCTCGGTGCTCGCGATCGTGCCGGCGCCGGCGCCGTGGACGAGTTCGATGACCGTGAAGACCACGAACGCGATCATCGCCAGGATCGCGCCGATGAGCAGCACCATGTTGAGGTTCGACGTGCCGCGCATCGACAGGCAGATCACCGTCGTCACGAACACCGTGTAGACGACGACCGTCACCCACGACGGCAGCGCCGGGAACACCTGCTCCAGGTAGAGCCGGATGATCAGGGCGTTCACCATCGGCAGCAGCAGGTAGTCGAGCAGGGACGCCCAGCCGACCATGAACCCGAGGTTCGGGTGCATCGACTCCCGCACGTACGTGTAGGCCGAACCGGCTGCCGGGTAGACCCGGACCATCTTCCCGTAGCTGATCGCCGTCAGGGCCATGATGACCAGCGCGATCAGGTACGCGCTCGGCACGGCGCCGTCGGTCTGCCCGGAGACGATGCCGAAGGTGTCGAACACCACCGTCGGGGTCATGTAGCCGAGGCCCAGGCCGACGATCGCCCAGAGTCCGAGGCTCCGCTTCAGGGAACCGCCGCGCGCAGGTGTTGCCGGTGCTGTCGGTGTGGGGACCGCGGTCGGTGATGCCATGTGCGTGGACTTCCCTGCTGGGTCGGAGGTGGGCAGCGCCGGAGCTGGGCTGGGCAGCGTCGCCCGGACTGGTTCGGAGCAACATACCGATGTGCGAGTGCTCGGTGGACCGGCCGCGGTGTACAGACGTCGGGCAGTTGCTGTACACCGCGGCGATGGATCAGACCGCCGGCTGTTGCTGCGTGATGCAGTGCAGGCCGCCGCCGCGCGCGAAGACCTGACGAGCGTCGATCGAACGCACCTGACGACCCGGGTACACGTCGGCGAGGATGCCGCGGGCGTGGTCGTCGGCGACGGCGTCACCGAACGCGCAGGCGATCACGGCGCCGTTCACCACCACGTGGTTGACGTAGTTCCAGTCGACCGGGCCGTCGTCGTCGGTCAGGGTCGACGGGGCCGGCAGTTCGACGATGGTCGCGTCCGTGGCCTGCTCGAGCGCCCGACGGATCTGCGGCATCACCAGGTGGTCCGGGTGGCCGGCGTCGGGCTGCGCGTGCAGCAGGACCGTGCCCGGATCGGCGAAGGTCGCGACCATGTCGACGTGGCCCCGGGTCCCGAACCCGTCGTAGTCACGGGTCAGGCCGCGGGGCAGCCAGACCACGTCCGTCGCGCCGATCGTCCGGGCGAGCTCGAGTTCGACGCGCTCGCGGTCGGCGTACGGGTTCCGTCGCGGATCGAGCTGCACGGTCTCCGTCACCAGGACCGTGCCCGTGCCGTCGACGTGGATCGCCCCGCCCTCGTTCACGAGCAGCGACGGGATCCGCCGCGCACCGGCGGCGGCCGCGACCGTGGCGGCGACCTCGGCGTCACGGGTCCACGTCGACCAGGAGTTCGCGCCCCAGCCGTTGAAGACCCAGTCCACGGCGCCGAGCTCGCCGGTCACGTCGTCGACGACGAACGTCGGCCCGATGTCGCGCATCCAGAAGTCGTCGAGGGGCGCTTCGAGCACCTCGACCGCGGTCGACAGCAGGCGACGAGCGTCGGCTCGCGCGACCGGGTCCACGACGATCGTGACGGGCTGGTGCTCGCTGATCGTGTTGGCGGTGGTCGCCCACGTCCGTCGCGCCGCCTCGGCGCTCGCCGCGTCGTCACCGAGTGTCAGGCCGGGGCGCGGGAACGCCATCCAGGTGCGTTCCTGCGGAGCCGTCTCGGGAGGCATCACCCACGTCATGCGCGCACCTCCGGTCCGGCGTCGGTCGCCGCCACCCCGATGGCCGCGTCGATCGCGTCGCGTGCGCCGTACGCGTGGCGGTCCTCGTCGACCGGGGCGACGAGCCCCGCGTAGAGGTCGGGGCGACGGGTCACGTAGAAGGGGAACAGTCGGAGCCACTCCGTCCGGGCCTCGAGGTCGAGGTCCGCCACGAGCACCGCGTCGGCGTCACGCGGCGCCTCGGCGAGCACGCGGCCGAACGGGTCCGAGATGAACGACGACCCGTAGAACGTGATGTCGCCCTCGTCGCCCCAGCGGTTCGGGACGACCATGAACTGGCCGGCGGTGATGCCGTTCGCGACGATGACCTGACGCCAGATCGGCGCGGTGTCGAAGTCCGGGAACGTCGGCTCGGAGCCGATCGCCGTCGGGTACACCAGGACCTCGGACCCGGCGAGGCCGTAGGACCGGGCCACCTCGGGGAACCACTCGTCCCAGCAGGTCGGCAGCCCGAGGCGTGCGCCGAGTCCCGCCGGCTCGAACACCGGGAAGGCGTCGTCGTCCGTCCCCGCGCGGAAGTACGTGTCCTCGTAGTAGCCGGCGCTGATCGGGATGTGGGTCTTGCGGGTCCGACCGACCAGGGTGCCGTCGGGGGCGACGAGGACGGCGGTGTTGTAGCCGCGGGGGTCGTCGGGCTGGTCGTCGTCGGCAGGGCGCTCGTACAGCGAGGCATGGACGAACACCCCGTGCTCGATCGCCTGTGCGCGGGCGAAGGTGACCGTCGGACCGTCCTGCAGCGACTCGGCGAGGTCCTTCGGGACACCACTGGCCGGAGTGTCGCCGGGGTAGCGGCGCAGGGTGAGCTCGGGCAGGAACACCGCCGCGGCGCCGTTGGCCGCGGCGGTGGCGATGCCGTCGGTGAGTTGTGCGCGGTGGGCAGCGGGGTCCGCGAGCCAACGCACCTGCACGAGGGCGACGCGGGTCGAGCGGCGGGGGGTGCCGGTGTCCTGGTGCAGCGGAGACGGGTGCGGGGGAGCGATGACGACGTCCATCCCGACATTGTTGATCGCATGGTCAATGAGCGCAAGGCCAAGGGGGAGTTGGGTGGGGTGATGAGCGAACCCATCGTCACGCCGCTCGGCTTCTCGCACGTGCGCCTCACGGTCACGGACATCCGCCGGAGCAAGGCCTTCTACGAGCAGCTGTTCGGCATGTCGCCCGGCAGTGACTTCAGCGACCAGATCGACGACCCGACGATCCACGACGACCCGTGGCGGACCTACGGCGGGTGCTCGTTCACGTTCGGCGGGCAGACGCTCGGCCTGCGACCGGTCGCCCCCGCCGAGGACCGGTTCGATCCCGATCGAGTCGGCCTCGACCACGTGTCGTTCCGCGTCGGGTCCGTCGACGACCTGCACGCCGCCGTCGAGCGGCTGGACGCCGCCGGCATCGAGCACGGCGACGTCACCGACCTGCCGCCGTTCGGCCTGGTGATCCTGTCCGTGCAGGACCCCGACGACGTCAACCTGGAGTTCGCGGCACCTCGACCCTGAGTCGCGGTCCGCTGGTGTCCGCTTGCCGCGTCCGTCACCCGGACCTCCAGGTGCCACGGAAGCGGGGAGCGTTGCCTGATCGCGTCAGATCTCAGGAGGAGACAGCATGAGCAAGACCTGGTTCATCACCGGAGCGTCGAAGGGCTTCGGCCGCGAGTGGGCGGAAGCCGCCCTCGAACGTGGAGACTCCGTAGCCGGCACGGCCCGCGACACCGACGACGTGCAAGCACTCGTCGACCAGTACCCGGACACGTTCCTCGGACTGCAGCTCGACGTGACCGACCGTGCCGCGGACTTCGCGGCCGTGCAGCGTGCGGCGGAGCACTTCGGCTCGCTCGACGTCGTCGTGAACAACGCCGGCTACGGCCACTTCGGCATGGTCGAGGAACTCACCGAGGACGAGGTCCGAGCCCAGCTCGAGACGAACCTGTTCGGAGCGCTCTGGGTGACCCAGGCCGCGCTGCCGATCATGCGGGAGCAGGGCTCCGGGCACGTCATCCAGGTGTCGAGCATCGGCGGGATCAGCGCGTTCCCGACGGTCGGCGCCTACCACGCATCGAAGTGGGCGCTCGAGGGGCTGTCGCAGTCCCTGTCGCAGGAGGTCGCCGGCTTCGGCATCCACGTGACGCTCATCGAGCCGGGCGGCTTCTCGACCGACTGGTCCGGACCGTCGTTGAAGAAGAGCGACGAGATCGCCGCGTACGCCGACGTCCGCGAGGCCGCGTCGAAGCGCCCGTCGGCCGCCGACCCCGGCAAGCCCGAGGCGACCCGCTCGGCGATCCTGAAGGTCGTCGACGCCGAGCAGCCGCCCCTGCGCGTCTTCTTCGGCAAGGCGCCGCTCGGCATCGCCGAGCAGGACTACGCGTCCCGCCTGGCGACCTGGCGCGAGTGGCAGCCGGTGTCGGAGGAAGCACACGGCGCCTGACGGCCCGGCGGTCAGTGCCGCGTGCTCGTCGCGCCGATCACGGACAGCAGCCGGAGCCGCTCCGCGCTCTCGCTGCCGGGCTCCGCGGTGTGGACCAGCAGCGTCTGGGAACTCTCGGGGTCGTTCAGCACCTGACACTGCAGCGTGAGCAGGCCGACCTCCGGGTGACGGTACCGCTTCACGTCACGGGGTCGCACGCCGACCTCGTGACGTGCCCAGACGTCGCGGAACTCCGCACTCGTCCCGAGCAGGTGTTCAGCCAGGCGCGCTGCGCGGGATCCAGGGCCTCGGCGTGCGAGGACGCCCCGGAGCCCCGAGGCGTACATCCGAGACAGGAACGCGTGGTCCTCGACCGGGTGCACGTCGCGGGACCCCGGGTCGGCGAACCACCGATAGCCGATGCTCCGGTCGTCGCCCCGGCGGCCGCGCGCGTCACCGGTCAGCTCGACGGCGAGCGGCGTCTGTTGCAGTGTCTCGCCCAGCTCGGTGACGATCTCGGCGGGGCTGTCGGCGAGCCGGTCGAAGATGCGCATCATCCCCGGGCTGACGTGGTCCCCTCCGGAGGCGGCCGCTGGTGGCTCGTGTCCGGCGAGGCGGAAGAGGTGGTCGCGCTCGGCGATCGTGAGCCGCAGTCCCTGCGCGATGGACGCGAGCATCTGGTCGGACGGCTGCGGGCCGCGCTCCCGCTCCAACCGCGCGTAGTAGTCGACGGACATGTTGCTCAGCAGCGCCGCCTCCTCACGCCGCAGCCCGCTCGTGCGACGGCGCTGGCCCCGGGGCAGTCCGACGTCCTCGGGCTGCAGGGCCGTCCGACGGCTGCGGAGGAAGTCCGCGAGGGACGCTCGGTCGATCATGCGCCCATCCTCTCCCGGAGCGTCGACCGCAGCCACGGATCGTCAGGCCGTGGTTGCGTGTGCACGACGCGGCGACGATCGTCTCGGGTGCCGGATCGGGTGCTCACCACGACGGAAGAGGCGGACCATGGCACGGAACGAACGACTCACCCTCCCGGACCTCGGCCGACGCCGGGTCCTGGTGACCGGAGCGAGCGACGGCATCGGGCTCGAGATCGCCGCGCGCTTCGCCGGCGCCAGCGCGGAGGTGGTCGTGCCGGTGCGTAACCGCGACAAGGGAGCGGCGGCCGTCGCCCGGATCACGGCGCAGCACCCGGATGCCTCCGTGCTGCTCGAGGACCTGGACCTCTCCTCGTTGGAGTCCGTGTCGACGCTTGGGGAGCGGTTGCGGTCCGGGGGCACGCCGATCGACGTCTTCGTGGGGAACGCCGGCGTGATGAACCCGCCGGAGCGGCAGACGACCCGGGACGGCTTCGAGCTGCAGTTCGGCACGAACCACCTCGGGCACGTCGCACTCGTCGGCGCCCTGCTCCCCCTGCTCCGTGCCGCCAACGGACGGGTCGTGATGCAGTCGAGCGTGGCGGCGCAGCGGGCTTCGATCCGGTGGGACGACCTGCAGTCCGAGCGGGACTACGACGTCGCGCGGGCGTACGGGCAGTCGAAGCTCGCGGGCGCGCTCTTCGCCCTCGAGCTCGGTCGGAGGAGCCGGGCCGGTGGGTGGGGGATCACGAGTGCGGTCAGCCACCCCGGCGTCGCACCCACGAGCCTGCTCGCCGCACGCCCGGAGATCGGACGGTCGGGCGACACCGTGGCCGTCCGGATGATCCGCTGGCTGTCGGCGCGCCGGCTCCTCGTTGGGACGCCCGCCTCGGCGGCGGAGCCGGCCCTGCTCGCGGCGACCGACACGGACCTCGACGGAGGCTTCGTCGGTCCGACCGGACCCGGGCAGCTCGGCGGACCGGCAGGCCGTCGGAAGCCGTGGGCGCCGTTGCTCCGCGATGACGACGCCGCTCGCCTCTGGGACGTGTCGGAATCACTCGTCGGGAGTGCGGTCAGCTGATGATGTTCACCGCGCGAGAGATCACGAGCGCCAGCAGGATGAACCCGCCGAGTGCCTGGTAGGCCATGATCATCTTCGCGCGCACGGTCATCGGCATCGTGTCCGTCGGGCTGAACGCGACCATGTTCGTCATCGCGACGTAGAGGTAGTCGAGGTAGACCGGTCGCCACGCAGCGGTCTTCGGGTCGGTCTCCTGTGGGAACTGGAAGTCTGCCTCGTCACTCGTCCACAGCTCCGGACGCCGTCGGGCCACCGGCCCGCCCCGGTCGAGCTCCCAGTACACGAGCCCGAACGCGATGATCGTGCTCACCCACACCTGCAGGGCGGTGAGCAGCACGGCACCGCCGTCCGCGTGGCCGCCGAGGAGCAGCTCGATCGTCCGGACCACGGTCAGCTGGTTCGCGACGGTGAGCAGGATCGCCAACGAGAAGGACACCCACCGCGACCAGGTCGTCTCGCGGGTCAGTCGCCGGGGGTTGAAGACGACGAGCGGGATCAGCAGCAGGACGCCGAGCACCGGGACCACCCATGACGGGAAGAACAGCACCTCGCTCGGCAGGAACAGGCTGAGCCCGAGGTTCACCAGGACGGCGATCGCCACCGGCGCGCGGTGCTCGTGCCGGGGTGTGGTCCGCGTCGTCGTCACGGCTCCGAGTGTGGCACTCGAACATCGTTCCGGGCCCGTGCGACCCGTGAGGGTCCGGTCAGTAGGACACCCGTGTCTCTCTCACCGGCACCTGGAACATCAGTAGGCTGGTGGCGGGCCGCGTCACCGCCGGAGCGTGGCCCGAGCAAGGATGAAGCCCACCGCTGGGCAAACAGCGATGGGCTTCGATTTGCTCTCCGAGTGGAGAACAGGGACAGAACGCGTCCCGAGCTTGAACTCGGAACCAGTGTAACTCGATCACCGTCGGGTCGCACGTCCCTCGGCCCCTGCTCTTCGTGTCCGCCGGCGCTGACACGGAAGGTGGTTCGGATGTCCTCCGACGACGAACCGCGTCGACGCCGTCAGGTGCCGTGGTTGGGGATCGCGACGTTGCTCGTGACCCTGGCCCGGTTCCTGCACGACGTGTGGCGCAAGGGTTGAGCCCAGGGTGTCCCGCGCTCTTGCCGGCGCGGGACACCCGTCGGGAGCCGCTCAGTCGACGCGCGCCGGCACCCGGTCGTCCTCGACGTCCGCCCGGATCACCGCGGGCGCCAACCCGCGCCGGCCGCGGGTCGCCCACACCGCGGTGACCGGGCGCGGGGCGTCCGCGTCGGTGGCCCGCCCCGACCCGGCGAGCAGTCCCACGAGCGGAGCGAGGAGCGTGCCGACCACGGCGCCGGTGGTGTTCGCGAGCAGGCCGGCGAACACGCGCCTCCGGGCGACCGCGTGCCGGGCGAGAGCACCGAGGGGCACGAAGAGCAGCACGTTTGAACAGGACCTGCGCGGACGCCGGGTCGACGGTACTGACCGCCAGGGCGGACGGAGCCGATGTCAACCGCTCGGAGGACCCGGGATCGATCCGTCGTCGCACGGGGTCGCGTCGCCCGGGGGACGATCCGCGGGCGCTCGGTGCGCAGGCTGATGGCATGTCCGAACGCAACCGTCCCACCGTCCGTCTCCTCGCCGCCGTTGTGGTCGCCGGCTCCGTCGCGGTGCTCGCGACCGGGTGCAGCTTCGTCCAGCAGCAGACGGGCGATGCCTGGTCCGTGACCTACGAGGTCAGCGTCGACCAGCCGAGCGGGGCCGCGCTCACCGACGTGCGCGTCGAGGGCGCGGAGAAGCGCGGCGACGCCCCGGAGGTGCACCGGCTCGGCACGCAGGAGACGGGCACGCAGGAGACGAGCACGCAGAAGACGGGTACCTGGGTGCACGAGTCGATCGTCCTCGCCGAGCAGCGCGCCTCGGTCCGGGCGACCCCGGCGCGGGGTGCGACGGCGACCTGCCGGATCCTGCTCGACGGCAAGCGCGAGATCGCCACGGAGACCGCTGCCGCGGGCGAGCCCGTGACGTGCTCGGTCGACACCCCCGCCTTCGACTGAGTGGATCAGCCGCCGACGGGCGTCGCGAGCACGAGCGGCTCGACCTCGGAGCCGAGCAACCGCCCGGCCGCCCGCAGTCCGGACAGCAGCGCGCCGTGCACGGTCGCCGGGTCGTCTCCCCACGTGGCCTCGCCGGCGAGTTGCACCCGGCCGGACGGCGCCCCGAGCAGGTCGTGGTCGTCCGGTGACGCCCCGACGTGCAGGTACGAGTACGAGCCGCGTGCGAACGGGTCGTCGGCCCACCGGGTGATGCGGAACGCCTCGGGTTCGGGGACCGACGGGCCGAACATCCGCCGCAGGCCGCCGACGCCCTCTTCGACGATCATGGCGTCCGGCAGGGTCTCGAGGCGCCGGGCCCCGGTCCCGCCGACCAGTGCGGCCAGTACCGGCGCTCCGGTGACGCGGGACATGTCGTACCAGGAGTGCCAGTCGACACCGGCCGACCCCTGCTGGCGGACCACCCACGACTCGCCCCAGAACCGCTCCGGGAACCGCAGGAACACCTTGTCGTAGACGCCCATCCCGAGTCGGCCCATCGCACCGGTGACCGTCTCGGCGAGCGGTGGGTCGAACGTCACGTCGCCGGCCTGCAGCACCCCGAGCGGGACGGTCACGACGACGTCGTCCGCCGTGACCGACGAACCGTCGGCGAGTCCGACCACGACACCCGTCGCGGACTGCGTCACCGACCGCACGACCGCGGACAGCCGGACGTCGAGCCCCTCGGCCAGGGCGGCGGCGTACTGCGCGTAGCCGCCGGGGAACACCACCTCGTCGCCGGGGACGTGTTCCTCTTCGAGGCCGCGGGCGTCGAGGACGGTCACGGGTGCGCCGCAGAGGTCCTCGGAGCGGTGCGCCATGTACTCGCGGACCCGCGCGGCCCGGTCGCCCTGCCACTGCAGGGACCGCAGCACGGTGTCGACGGCGGCCGCGTACGTCGAGGGCGGTGGAGCGTGTGCGACGACGGTGTCCAGGGCGGCGTCGACGGTGTGCAGGTCCGCGACGAACGCCGAGGCCGAGGCCTCGGACAGCGGTGCGCCGGAGGGGCCGTGCCACGCGATCGGCCGGCCGTCGAACTGGAAGCTCCCGACGGTGAACTCGACGGTCTCGATGCCGAACCGGGGCGCCAGGGCCCAGAGCGGGTTGCCGTCGACGCCGTGGATCCACGAGGCGCCGAGGTCGACGGACACGCCGAGCGCGGTGTCGGTCCAGGTGCGGCCGCCGATCCGGTCGCGGGCCTCGAGCACGACGACCCGCTGGCCGTCGAGTGCGAGCGCCCGGGCAGCGGCGAGCCCGGCGACCCCGGCTCCCACGACGACGACGTCGGCATCGAGTGCAGCCATCAGTGGCCTCCGGTCAGGGGTGCCATCAGCCGCGCCGCCAGGCTCGGCCGTCCGGTCAGGGCTTCTTCGCGGTCGGCCAGGTCGGTCGCCACGAGCCCGGCGTTCGCCCCGAGGAACCGGAGCGGCTCGGGCTCCCAGTCGGGCGAGCGGTGGTTCACCCACGGCAGCGCGGTGAGCGGCGACGCGACCCCGCGCACGAGGTCGGCGAGCGTCCGCCCGGCCAGGTTCGTCGTGGAGAGTCCGTCACCGACGTAGCCGCCGGCGGTGCCGACGTGCCCGTCCCAGGTGACGGACGCGCACCAGTCGCGCGGCACCCCGAGCGGGCCGCCCCACGTGTGGGTGATCGGGGCGTCGGCGACGCTGGGGAACAACTCCACCAGGGACTTCCGCAGGTGCTCGAAGACGCGTGGCACCCGGTCGTAGCCGGGGGTGATCGCGGACCCCCAGTGGTAGCGGGCTCCGCGTCCGCCGAACGCCAGTCGGTCGTCCACCGTGCGCTGCCCGTACACGAGCAGGTGCCGGTAGTCGGAGAACGTCTGCCCGTGCTCCAGGCCGATGCGGGCCCACACCGCCCCGGGCAGCGGAGCGGTCGCGATCATGAGCGAGTAGAGCGGCAGGATCCGTCGCTTCGTCTGTTCGAGCTGTGCGCCGTACCCCTCGACCGCGATGACGACCGCGCCGGCCGTGACGGTCCCCCGCGACGTGACCACACGCCCGTGGCCCCACGTCGAGGCGGGCGTGTGCTCCGCGATCCGGACGCCCCGGGCCTCCAGGGCGGCCGCCAGGCCACGCACCAGTGCGGCGGGCTGCACCCGCGCGCAGTCCGGGGTCCACGCGACCCCCGCCGATCCGGCGGCGTCGCCGGGCCGAGCCGGGCGCCAGGTCATGGCGTCGCCCCACTCGGCCGACGAGGCGACCTCGTCGTGCGCCGCGCGTTCCTGCACGGCGGAGCGCGCGTAGAGGACGGTGCCGCCCTTCACGTAGTCGCAGTCGACCCCGGCCTCGGCCGCTGCGCGTCCGACCTCGTCGACGGTGTCGCGCATCGCTGCGCGCAGCGCGAGTGCGGCGTCGCGGCCGTGCTCGCGCGCGACGGACTCGGCGGATCGCGGGAACAGCGCCGAGCACCAGCCCCCGTTGCGACCGGAGGCGCCGAACCCGGCGATCTCGCGTTCCAGGACGACGATCTGGAGGCCCGGGTCGGCCTGGTGCAGGTACCAGGCGGTCCAGAGACCCGTCAGCCCACCGCCGACGATCGCGACGTCCGCGGTCGTGTCGCCGTCGAGCGGCGGCCGGGGCGCCAGGTCGTCGCGTCCGGTGGACGCGAGCTGGTCGAGCCAGAACGAGACGCCCCGGTAGCCGCTCACGGTCAGATCTTCGACGAGGCCTCGGACAGGACGCTCCGCAGGATCGAGGTGATCTCGCGGAACTCCGGCTGCCCGATGGTCAGCGGCGGAGCGAGCTGCACGACCGGGTCGCCGCGGTCGTCCGCCCGGCAGTACAGCCCGGCGTCGAACAGCGCCTTCGACAGGAACCCGCGCAGCAGCCGCTCGGACTCGTCGTCGTCGAAGGTCGTCTTGGTGGCCTTGTCCTTGACGAGCTCGATGCCGTAGAAGTAGCCGTCACCGCGGACGTCCCCGACGATCGGCAGGTCCTTCAGGGTGTCGAGCTCGGCCTTGAACAGCGGGGCGTTCTGCCGCACGTTCGCGAGCAGGCCCTCTTCCTCGAAGATGTCGAGGTTCTCCATCGCGACGGCGGCCGACACCGGGTGCCCGCCGAACGTGTACCCGTGGTAGAAGGTCGTGTCGCCCTTGGAGAACGGCTCGAAGAGCTTGTCGCTGATGATGGTCGCGCCGATGGGGGAGTACCCCGAGGTCATCGCCTTGGCGCACGTGATCATGTCCGGCACGAAGTCGTAGGTGTCGCAGGCGAACATGGTGCCGATCCGGCCGAAGGCGCAGATGACCTCGTCGGAGACGAGCAGGACGTCGTACTCGTCGCAGATCTCGCGCACGCGCTGGAAGTACCCGGGCGGCGGCGTGAAGCACCCGCCGGAGTTCTGCACCGGCTCGAGGAAGACCGCGGCGACGGTGTCGGGGCCCTCGAACTCGATCATCTCGCGGATGCGTTCGGCCGCCCAGACCCCGAACTGCTCCTCGGTGCCGCCCGGGAAGCCCATCTCCTCGGCGCGGTAGTAGTTCGTGTTCGGCACCCGGAAGCCGCCGGGCGTCAGCGGCTCGAACATCTGCTTCATCGCCGGGATGCCGGTGATCGCGAGGGCACCCTGCGGGGTGCCGTGGTAGGCCACCGCACGCGAGATCACCTTGTGCTTCATGGGCTTGCCCTGGAGCTTCCAGTAGTACTTCGCGAGCTTGAAGGCGGTCTCCACCGCCTCGCCGCCGCCCGTCGAGTAGAAGACCTTGTTGAGATCGCCGGGGGCGTGCTCGGCCAGGCGGTCGGCGAGCTCGATGGCGGCCGGGTGCGCGTAGGACCAGATCGGGAAGAAGCTCAGCGTCTCCGCCTGCTTCGCGGCCATCTCGGCCAAGCGCTTCCGACCGTGGCCGGCGGCGACGACGAACAGGCCGGAGAGCCCGTCGATGTAGCCCTTGCCGTGGCTGTCGTAGACGTGGTGGCCCTCGCCGCGCACCATGATCGGCACGTCGGCACCGGCCTGGTTCGCACCGTGCCGGGCGAAGTGCATCCACAGGTGGTCCCGGGACTTCCGCTGCAGGTCGGCGTCGTCGACCGGGGCGAACGGGTCGTAGGAGTGGAGCCGCGTGGGCTGTCCGGTCGTCTGGTCTGAGATGGTCATCGCGTTCCCCAGTCGTAGAGCTGTTTGCGGAGTTGCAGGTAGACGAAGGTCTCGGTGCCGGCGACGCCCGGGATGGCCCGGATCGTGCCGTTGAGCAGTTCGATCAGGTCGTCGTCGTCCTCGCAGACGACCTCGACCATCAGGTCGAAGCTGCCGGCGGTCATGACGAGGTAGTCGACCGCCGGCAGCTGTTCGAGGGCATCGGCGACTGTTCGGGTGTCGCCGCTGACCCGGATGCCGATCATCGCCTGCCGGTGGAAGCCGAGCTGCATCGGGTCGGTGACCGCGACGATCTGCATGACGCCGGTCTCGGTGAGCTTCTGGACTCGTTGCCGGACCGCCGCCTCGCTGAGACCGACGGCCTTGCCGATCTCGCCGTACGGACGGCGGCCGTCCGCCTGGAGTTGTTCGATGATCCGCTTCGAGGTGTCGTCGATCGGTCCCGGACGTCGTGGTGCTGCCGCCATGCCGGACAGCATGGCAGCGAGGCCCGGAGCGCGCAAGGGATTCCGTTGTGAACACCGTGTTTCGCGACGATTTCCGTTGTTACGGTTCTCCACAACCTCCGAATCCGTCTTCCGAACCGCTGGAATCCGTGTCAGGATCACCGCCATGCTGGACACGACGGAAACGGTGACCACGACGCACGAGGTGCGCAACTTCGTCGGTGGGTCGTTCGTCGAGTCGGGCGCGGACACCCGGTTCGATCTGGTCGACCCCACCACCGAGCAGGTCTACGGCACGTCCCCCGTGTCCACGGCTGCCGACGTCGACGCCGCGTTCACGAGCGCGAGCACCGCCTTCGCGACCTGGCGCCGCACGACCCCCGGCGAACGACAGCTCGCGCTGTTCCGGATCGCGGACGCCATGGAGCAGCGGGCATCGGAGTTCGCCGACCTCGAGTCCCTCGACACCGGCAAGCCCCGGGCCACCCTGGTCGAGGACGAGATCCTGCTGTCCGTCGACCAGATCCGCTTCTTCGCCGGAGCCGCCCGCAACCTCGAGGGCCGCAGCGCCGGCGAGTACATGGCCGACCACACCTCGTTCGTCCGGCGCGAGCCCATCGGCGTCGTCGCCCAGGTCACCCCCTGGAACTACCCGCTCAACATGGCGGTGTGGAAGTTCGCCCCGGCGCTCGCCGCGGGGAACACCACCGTGCTCAAGCCGAGCGACACCACCCCGCTCTCCACCCTGCTGCTCGCCGAGGTCGCCGCCGAGTTCCTGCCGCCCGGCGTGCTCAACGTCGTCGTCGGCGACCGCACCACCGGCGCCGCGATGATCGACCACCCCACTCCACAGCTCGTGTCCATCACCGGGTCGGTCCGCGCCGGCATGGAGGTCGCCCGCGCCGCCGCCGGCGACCTGAAGCGCACCCACCTCGAGCTCGGCGGCAAGGCCCCGGTGATCGTGTTCGACGACGCCGACATCCCGTCCGCCGTCGCCGGCATCGTCGCCGCGGGGTTCTTCAACGCCGGGCAGGACTGCACCGCCGCCACCCGGGTGCTCGTGCAGGACGGCATCCACGACGAGTTCGTGGCGGCGCTCGCCGCCTCGGCACGTGCGACCGCGACCACCGGCGCCGACACGGCCACCCCGTACTTCGGCCCGGTGAACAACGCGAACCAGCTCGCCCAGGTCCGGTCCTTCGTCGACACCCTCCCCGACCACGCCACGATCGAGCTCGGCGGCGGGCGGCAGGGCGACGTCGGCTACTTCCACCAGGCCACGATCGTGTCCGGCCTGCGTCAGACCGACCGCATCGTGCAGCAGGAGGTGTTCGGCCCCGTGCAGACCGTGCAGCGCTTCACGACCGAGGACGAAGCACTGCGCGCCGCGAACGACGTCGAGTACGGGCTCGCGAGCTCGGTGTGGACGACCGACCACTCGCGGGCGATGCGCTTCGCCCGTGACCTGGACTTCGGGTGCGTGTGGATCAACACCCACATCCCGATCGTCGCCGAGATGCCGCACGGCGGCTTCAAGCACTCCGGCTACGGCAAGGACCTGTCCCAGTACGGGTTCGACGACTACACCCGCATCAAGCACGTCATGTCCTACATCGGCTGACCCCGATCCTTCCGAAGCAGCAGGAGGCACCATGGCAATGACCGGCACGTTCGCCGAATCCGGAGCCGATCTCCGACTCGAGCAGATCACCAAGTCGTTCCCCGGCCACACCGCGGTCGACGCGCTGGACCTGACGGTGCCGGCCGGCTCGTTCTTCGCCCTGCTCGGCCCCTCCGGCTGCGGCAAGACCACGACCCTGCGACTGGTCGCCGGGCTCGAGGAGCCCACGAGCGGCACCATCACGATCGGCGGCGAGGACGTCACCGACACGAAGCCGTACCAGCGGCCCGTCAACACGGTGTTCCAGAACTACGCGCTGTTCCCGCACATGAGCGTGCTCGACAACGTCGCGTTCGGTCTGAAGCGGCGACGGATCCCGGACCCGATGACGAAGGCGCGCGAGGCCCTGCACCTGGTCGAGCTCGACGCCTCGGCCGACAAGCGCCCCGCCTCCCTGTCCGGCGGCATGCAGCAGCGCGTCGCGCTGGCACGCGCGATCGTGAACCGGCCGGCACTCCTCCTGCTCGACGAGCCACTCGGTGCGCTCGACCTGAAGCTCCGGCACCAGATGCAGCTCGAACTCAAGACGATCCAGGCCGAGGTCGGGCTCACCTTCCTGCACGTCACCCACGACCAGGAAGAAGCGATGACGATGGCCGACACGGTCGCCGTCATGAACGGTGGCCGGATCGAGCAGATGGGCAGCCCCCAGGACCTGTACGAGCTGCCCCGCACCGCGTTCGTGGCGAACTTCCTCGGCCAGTCGAACCTGCTCGAGGGCGAGGTCCGCGGCACCGACGGCCCGCTGCTCGTGGTCGCGACCCCGGCGGGCACCATCGCCGTCCCGGCCGACCGCGCCGTCCGCACCTCGGGCAGCGTCGTCGTCGGCGTCCGTCCCGAGAAGCTCAAGATCCGCACCTCGGAGCCCACCCCCGAAGCCGGCCGCAACATCCTCGGCCCCGGCCGCGTGGTCGACGTCTCGTTCTCCGGCGTCAGCACGCAGTACCTGGTGGACGTCCCCGGCGCCGGCCGCGTCTCCGTCTTCGCGCAGAACTCGAAGGGCGGACCGCGGATCGCGACCGGCACCGAGGTCTGGCTCACGTGGGGCGTCGACCACGGATTCGGCCTGGAGGCGCACCCCGCGTCCGACCAGACCGTCACCACCCACGCCGCCACGGGCCTCCAGTCCGCACCCGCCACGGCAGGATCGCTCGCGTGACCGGCGGGGGACCCGGCCCGGACCTGTTGCGCGGACTGACGTCCGCGCGCGTCAGCCGACGCGGCCTGCTCGCCGGCGGAGGAGCCGCCGCGCTCGCGGCGCTGCTCACCGGGTGCAGCATCAAGGGCTCAGCCGCCTCCGGCGCCGAGAACGCCGTCGACTGGACCGCGTTCTGGAAGGACGCCACGGCGACGAAGCAGCTGAACTTCGCGAACTGGCCGCTCTACATCGACTCCGACCACGGAAAGTCCGAGTCGCTCGCGCTGTTCCAGAAGGCCACCGGCATCAGCGTCGACTACCAGGCGGTGATCCAGGACAACGCGACGTTCTACGCGACCGTCTCGCCGATCCTGCGGGCGCAGGGTGCCACCGGCTACGACCTGGTCGTGATGACCAACGGGTTCGAGCTGACCCAGATGATCAAGAACGGCTTCGTGTGCGAGCTCGACCACTCGCGGCTGCCGAACTTCGCGGCGAACGCGGGTGACTCGGTGAAGGACCCGACGTACGACCCCGGCAACAAGCACTCCGTCGTCTGGCAGACCGGGTTCACCGGGATCGCCTACAACCCGAAGTACATCGACCGCGAGATCACGTCGTTCCAGGACCTGCTCGACCCGGCGTTCGCGGGCCGCGTCGGGCTGATGAGCGACAACACCGAGCTCGGTTCCCTCGGGCTGCTCGCGAACGGCATCGCCCCGGAGACGTCCACCCCGGCGGACTGGCGGAAAGCGCAGGCGTGGTTGCGGAAACTGCGCCCGAGCGTGACCGGCTTCTACGACCAGAGCTACATCAACAAGCTCGAGAACGGCGACACCTGGATCACCCAGGCGTGGTCCGGCGACGTCTTCCAGGCGCAGCAGTCCGGGTTCGAGGACCTGAAGTTCGTCACGCCGGAGGAGGGCCAGATGATGTGGCACGACAACCTCATGATCCCCCGGCAGGCAGCGAACCCGGTGGCCGCCCTCGAGTGGATGGACTTCTACTACACGCCGAAGATCGCGGGCATCGTCGAGGACTGGGTCAACTACGTCTGCCCGGTCCCCAGCGCCGAGGCCTACGTCCGTGACGAGCTCGACGACGCGACGGTGGCGGACAGTCCGCTGGTGTTCCCGGACTCCGACGTGCTGGACCGGTCGCACGAGTTCCGGGTGTTCGAGAACTACGACGAGTACTCGGAGTGGAACGGCATCTTCAACGCGGTGGTGCAGTCGTGACCGCCGTCGGGGTCGCCGGCCCGGGTGCCGCACCGGCACCGGGTGCTGGTCCGGCACCGGGTGCTGGTCCGGCGCCGGTCCGCCGGGGACGCCGTCGCAGCACGCCCTTCCTGCTCGCGCTGGTCGGGACCGCGTACCTCTGCGTGTTCTTCGTCATCCCGCTCGTGTCGGGGCTCATCGTCTCGCTCATGTCGGGCAACCCGGACGACGGGTACACCTTCACGTGGAACTGGGGGATCTACGGCTCCCTGTTCATCGACCCGCAGGTGCCCTACCTGACGTTCCTGCTCCGGTCCCTCTGGTACGGCGCCGCCGCCACGGTCGTGACCATCATCGTCGGCTACCCGGTGGCGTACTTCATCGCGTTCCGGGTCTCGCCGCGGTGGAAGAACCCGCTGCTCATGCTCGTGTTCGTGAGCTTCCTGGTGTCGTTCATCATCCGCACCGACATGTGGGCGTTCGTGCTCGCGTCGCAGGGTCCGGTCGTCACCTTCCTGCAGGCGATCGGCCTGGCGGGCAAGGACTTCCACATCCTCGGCACCGGCGGCGCGGTGATCTTCGGCGACGCCTACAACGACCTGGCGTTCATGGTGCTGCCGATCTACGCCGCGCTCGAACGCATCGACCCGCGACTCGGCGAGGCCGCCAACGACCTGTACGCCGGCAAGTTCCGGGCGTTCTGGCACACCACCCTGCCGCTGTCCCGCTCGGGCATCTTCGCCGGCGTCCTGCTCGTGTTCATCGACAGCGTCGGCGACCCGGTGAACTCGGCGCTGCTCGGCGGCACGAACACCTACACGATCGGTCAGGCGATCCAGGACGCCTACTCCGGCAACCAGCAGTACAACGTCGCCGCGGCACTGTCGACCGTGCTCATGGTCGTGCTCGGCATCATCCTGTTCATCTACGCCCGCGTCTCCGGCACCGACGACCTCGAGGACCTCGTATGACCGCCGTCGCACCGTCTCGTCCGTCCACCGCGACCACCTCGTCGCCCGTCGTCCGCCGCCACGGCGTGAACCGTCGCGGGCCCTGGCTCGCGATCGTCTACTGGGTCACCATCGCGATCACACTCGTCCCGATCGTCTACATGATCGTGTACTCGTTCAACGATGCCCCGACGAACCGGCTGTCGTTCGCGTGGAACGGCTTCACGACGTACTGGTACGCGAACCTGGTCAACGTGTCCGGGCTCGGAGCCGCGTTCGTCACCTCGGTCGTCGTCGCGTTCCTGGCCGCGATCATCTCGGTCGCGATCGGGCTGCCGCTGGCCCTGGCGCTGGAGCGGTACCGGTTCCCCGGCCGCGGTGCCGTGAACGCCGTCGTCTTCGCGGACATCGCGGCGCCCTCGATCGTGGTCGGCTCGGCGTCGCTGTCGTTCTTCTTGTCGGTGGGCCTCGGCACCGGGTTCCTGACCGTGCTCATCACCCACGTGGCGTTCGACGTCGCGTACGTCGTGGTGGTGCTCCGCGCTCGGATCTCCGGCACGTCGCGGGTGCTCGAAGAGGCCGCGAGCGACCTCGGTGCGACGCCGTTCCAGGCCTTCCGGCTCGTGACGCTGCCGTTGCTCGCGCCGGGCATGCTCGCGGCCGGGCTGCTCGCGCTCGCGATGTCGATCGACGACTACGTCATCACCTCGTTCGTCGCCGGGCCCGCCGTCACGTTCCCCCTGTTCGTCTACGGCGCCGCGAAGGCCGGGATGCCGCCGCAGGTGCTGTGCTTCGGGACGCTCGTGTTCGCGGTGGGGCTGCTCGTGGCGCTGCTGAACGGTGCGCTGAACCGGCGCCTGGCCCGGACGCGCGGGTAGGCGCCGCACGCACGGTGCGAGGTGCGTGGCCTGGTGCGAGGTTCCGTACTCGGTGCGAGCCCGCGCGCCTCGCACCGAGCACGGAACCTCGCACGGGGTGACGAAGCGTGCACGGTGCGGACGGGAGGCGCGTGGCGGGCTGGCGTCGTGCCTCCCGTCCGGCGGGTGGTGTGCGTCCACAGCACGGTGCGGCTTTCGCGGGCTGGTGCGGGGTTGCGCGCGTGGTGCGCGCTTGTAACCGGGCACGGTGCGTGGAACCTCGCACGGGGTGGCGAGGTGCGCACGGTGCGGACGGGAGGCGCGTGGCGGGCTGGCGCCGTGCCTCCCGTCCGGCGGGTGGTGTGCGTCCACAGCACGGTGCGGCTTTCGCGGGCCGGTGCGGGGTTGCGCGCGTGGTGCGCGCTTGTTACCGGGCACGGTGCGTGGAACCTCGCACGGGGTGGCGAGGTGCGCACGGTGCGGGCGGGAGGCGCGTGGCGGGCTGGCGCCGTGCCTCCCGTCCGGCGGGTGGTGTGCGTCCACAGCACGGTGCGGCTTTCGCGGGCCGGTGCGCGATCGGCGCGGGTCGCACGGTGCGAGTTGCGTGAGCTGGTGCGAGGTTGCGCGCGTGGTGCGCGCTTGTAACCGGGCACGGAGCGTGCAACCTCGCACGGGGCGGCGACGGGCGCACGGTGCGGCCGGGAGGCGCAGCGCTCGTGACGCTCGATTGACGGGCGTGTTACGGACGCGAGTCAGGCGGTGTGCCGCGGCGCACGCCACAGCGGCCGCGCGTAGGTTCCAGCCATGAGTGCAGAGCTGACGCTCGGCGCCGAGGAAGAGCTGCACCTCATCGACCTCGAGTCCGGCCGACTTTCCGCGAAGGCCCCGCGCCTTCTGCCCAAGCTGCCCGCCGACCGCTTCGGCGCGGAACTGCAGCGCACGACCATCGAGACGAACACCCCCGTGGTGCGCACCCTCGACGACCTGCGGCGGGTGATCGTCGACCTGCGCCGGGAGCTCAGCGCCGCGATCGCACCGGCGGGGGTCACCATCGCGTCGGTCGGTACGGCGCCGCGGTCCGAGTACGCCGACTTCGAACTGACCAGCGGCGGGCGCTACGGCCGGATGCAGGAGCAGTACCGGATGCTCGTCGACGAGCAGCTCATCTGCGGCCTGCAGGTGCACGTCGGTGTGAGCGACCGCGACCTGGCGGTGCAGATCGCCCAACGGGTCGCGCCGGTGCTGCCGGTGCTGCTGGCCCTGAGCGCGTCGAGTCCGTTCTGGAACGGGCAGGACACCGGGTACTCGTCGTTCCGCAGCATCATCTGGCAGCGGTGGCCGTCGGCCGGTAGCTTCGGACGGGTGTCGAACGCGGCGGAGTACGACAAGGTGCTCGACGACCTGATCGCCTCGGGGGTGATCGCCGACAAGAAGATGGCGTACTTCGACGTGCGGCCGTCGTCGCACGCTCCGACGCTCGAACTCCGGGTCTGCGACGCCACCCCGATCGTCGACGACGCGGTGCTCATCGCCGGCCTGTTCCGGGCAGCGGTGCGGAAGGCCGAGGTCGCCGTCGAGTCCGGCGCCGAGTGGCACCCCCGCAGCGAACCCCTGCACCGTGCAGCGATGTGGCAGGCGGCGCGCACGGGGCTGAGCGGCGAACTGCTCGGCCTCGGGCAGCACCCGGACCGCCTGCCCGCCGAGGTCGCCGTCCGGCAACTGGTGTCCCGCCTGCGCCCGGAACTCGAGGAGCTCGGCGACTGGGGCACCGTCACGGACCTGCTCGAGGACACCCTGGCCCGCGGCAACTCCACCGATCGACAGCGCACCGCGTACGCCGAGCGCGGGGAGCTCGACGACGTCGTCGCCCTGGTGGTCGAGGACACCGCCGGCACGCCGTCCGGTCGTGACGAGGACCCGGCGGTCGCGGTCCCCGGCTACCGGGTGCGCGCCGGCGACGAAGCGGTCGGCCCCGGTGCCCGCCCCCGTCCGGCGTTCCGCGACCTGGCGACGTACTTCACCGCCTGGGACGCCGACACCACGAACGAGCACTGTGCCGCGCGCGACGCCTGGACGCGCGAGCACGAGGTCGGCTTCGTCGTGGACGGCGGCGTGCAGGCGTTCGGGTGCGACCTGGTGCCGCGGACGATCAGCGCGTACGAGTGGTCGCAGCTGGAGCGTGGCCTCGGGCAGCGCGCACGGGCGATCGAGCTGTTCCTGCGCGACGTGTACGGCGAGCGGCGGATCGTGGCCGACGGGGTCATGGACGAGCACCAGTTCGTCGGGGCGAACGGCTGGGACCCCGACGCTGCGCGCCTGCCCGGTCACGCGGTGCGGGCACCCGTGCTCGGCTTCGACCTGGTGCGGAACGAGTTCGGCGGTTGGCGGGTGCTCGAGGACAACGTGCGTTCGCCCTCCGGGGTCGCGTACGGCATCGCGCTCCGCGAGCTCATGGACGACGTCGTGCCGGACGCTCCACGTCCGGCGCTGTTGCGCGACCCGCACGGCGTGACCGACCGCCTGCGCGAGACCCTGCGCACGAACGCGACCGCGGTGACCGGCAACCCGGACCCGGTGCTCGCACTCGTCAGCGACGGCCCCGCCGCCGGCGCGTGGTTCGAGCACCGCAGGCTGGCCGACGGAGCCGGGCTGCGCCTCCTGGCCGGGTCCGACCTGGACGTCCGTGACGGACGTGTGGTCGACGCGACGACCGGCGACGTGCTCGACGGGCTGTACCTGCGGATCGACCGCGACGTGCGGGCCCTGACCGCGGACCACGCGCCGGAGCTGGGCGCCCGCATCCTCGACGTGGCCGAGGCCGGACACGTCCACCTGTCGAACGCCCCGGGCAACGCCCTGGTCGACGACAAGGCGATGTACGTCAACGTGCCGGACCTGATCTGGTACTACCTGGACGAGAAGCCGCTGCTCGAGTCGGTGCCGACGTACCGCACGAGCATCGAGGGCGAACGCCTGTCGGTGCTCGACCGGGTCGGCGAACTCGTGACGAAGCCGGTCGACGGCGAAGGCGGACGCGGGGTCCTGATCGGGCCGAGCGCGAGTGCCCCGGAGGTCGCCGAACGACGGCGCGAGATCGCTGCCGACCCAGCAGGTTGGGTCGGACAGGAAGTGGTGCAGCTGTCGTCGCACCCGACAATCGGACCGGCGGGCCTCGACCCACGGCACGTCGACCTGCGCGCGTTCGTCTACCTGACCGGGACCGGAGAGGACGACGCGCACCTGGCCGACGTCGCGCTGACCCGGGTGGCGCCCGAGGGCAGCATGGTCGTGAACTCGTCGCGCGGCGGCGGCGCCAAGGACACCTGGATCGTGGGATCCGCCGCGAAGGCGGCGGCCGAGGGAGAGCGCTGATGTGTGGACTCGCGGGCGAGATCCGGTTCGACGGCACGGCCCCGGACGTCGGAGCAGTGGCGCGGATGACCGGGTGCATGGTGCACCGCGGCCCCGACGGTGACGGGCTCTGGGCGCGCGGTCCGGTCGCGCTCGGACACCGACGGCTGTCGATCGTCGACCTGTCCACCGCCGGTGCGCAGCCGATGGTGCTGCCCCGGGCCGGACTGACGATCGCCTACAACGGCATGGTCTACAACTACGAGCAGCTGCGTGACGAGCTGCGCGGCAAGGGCCACGAGTTCTTCTCGACGTCGGACACCGAGGTCATCGCCGTCGCCTACGCCGAGTGGGGCACGGCCTTCGTCGAGCACCTGATCGGCATGTTCGCCATCGCGATCTGGGAGCACGCCAGCGGCCGACTCGTGCTCGCGCGGGACCGGCTCGGCATCAAGCCGTTGTACGTGGCACAGGTACCGGGCGGGCTGCGGTTCGCGTCGTCCCTGCCTGCGGTGCTGGCCGGCGGCGGCATCGACACGTCCATCGACCCCGTCGCCTTCGCGTCCTACATGAGCTTCCACTCGATCGTGCCGGCACCCCGCACGATCCTGTCCGGTGTCGGCAAGCTCCCGCCCGCCACCGTCCGGGTGATCGAGCGCGACGGCACGTCCCGCGACACCGTCTACTGGGAGCCGCGGTTCGAGCGCGACCCCGCCAGGGCCGACTGGACCGACCAGGACTGGGAGCAGGCGTTCATCGGGTCGCTCCGCACCGCGGTCGAGCGCCGCATGGTGGCCGACGTCCCCGTGGGCGTGCTGCTGTCCGGCGGCATCGACTCGTCCCTGGTCGTCGGACTGCTCGCCGAGGCCGGGCAGCAGGACCTCGCGACGTTCAGCATCGGCTTCGAGGCCGCTGGCGGTGAGTCCGGCGACGAGTTCGAGTACTCGGACCAGGTCGCGAAGCACTTCGGTACCGACCACCACCGCATCCACATCCCCTCGACGCGCCTGCTCGACGGCATCGACGGTGCGGTCGCCGCCATGAGCGAGCCGATGGTCAGCCACGACTGCGTCGCGTTCTACCTGCTGTCGCAGGAGGTCTCGCAGCACGTCAAGGTCGTGCAGTCCGGCCAGGGTGCCGACGAGGTGCTCGCCGGCTACGACTGGTACCCGCCGCTCGCCGACGTCCCCCGCGACCAGGCCGCCGAGGCCTACCGCTCCGTGTTCATGGACCGCAGGTGGCCGGCGCTGCAGGGGCTGCTCGCGGAGCGCTGGAAGAGCGACGACGACACCCCGTCGGCGTTCGTGGACGCTGCGTTCGCGGTTCCGGGCGCGGAGACGAGCGTCGATGCTGCGCTCCGCAGCGACACGATGACGATGCTCGTCGACGACCCGGTCAAGCGGGTCGACAACATGACGATGGCGTGGGGCCTCGAGGCCCGCGTGCCGTTCCTGGACCACGAGTTCGTCGAGCTCGCCGGCGCGATCCCGCCCGCGCTCAAGCTGTCGGACGGCGGCAAGGGCGTCATGAAGCGGGCGTCGCGCGGCATCGTCCCCGACAGCGTCATCGACCGCAGCAAGGGGTCGTTCCCGGTGCCCGCGATCCGGCAGCTCGAGGGCCCGTACCTGGAGCGGGTGCGCACGGCACTGCACGCGCCGGAAGCACGTGAGCGCGGCCTGTTCGACCCGGGTACGGTCGAGCGGATGCTCCAGGACCCGAACAGCACGCGGACCGAGATCGGCGCGAACGCGCTCTGGCAGCTCGGCCTGATCGAGATGTGGCTGCAGCAGCAGGGGGTGCGGTGAACGTGGGTTCCACCCGGACTGGAGGCTCGGCGAGCGTCGCGTCGTCGGCCGACGTCCGTCCCTCGGCCACGACCAGGGCCGCGGCCGACCTGGGCGAGCGGCTCGCCGCCGCCTGGGGGTCGTGGGGCCCCACCATGACCCGGAACGCCCGGCGCGTGGCGTTCGTGTCCGACCGGCACGGCACCCCCGAGGTGTTCGTGCAGGACGTCGTCGTCGACGGCGAACTGCCCGAACCGGTCCGGATCGCGCTGTCCGACGACCCAGTGATCCGGGTGTCGTGGTCGTCCGACGGGGAGTGGCTCGCCGTGGCGATCGCGACCGACGGCGGCGTGAAGCAGCAGGTCTGGGTGGTCCGGCCGGACGGCACCGACGCCGCGCAGATCGCCGGTTCGCGGTACCAGCACGCCGAGCTCGGCCCGTGGAGCCGCAGCGGGCACCGGGTCGTCATCACGCTGCCCTCGACCGAAGCCGACCAGCCGGCCCGCTCGTACCTGGTCGACCCGGTGTCCGGCGACCGCGACGACCTGGCCGTCGGCGAACTCATCCACATCCTCGACCTGTCGGTGGAGGAACGCCTCGTCGTGCTCAGTGACGGGCAGCGCGGCCAGGAGTTCGTCGTCGTGGTCGACCGGCTGACCGACGAGAGCCACGCCCTGTTCGCCGACGACCCCGACGGGTCCGCTGACATCGCGTTCCTGCGGCCCTCGCCCGCGAGCGAGACCAGCCCCCTCGTCGCCTACGTCGCCACCGAGGCCGGACTGCCCCGCCGCGGACTCGTCGCCCAGCCCGTCGGACCACACGGCTGGCGCGGCACACCCCGACGGATCATCGAGCGCGCCGACGCCGAACTCGAGTACCTCGACGCCGACGACGCCGGCCGCACGCTGCTGCTCGTCTGGAACGTCGACGGGCGCAGCGAACTCGACCTCATCAACACCCACGACGCCTCGCGCACCCCGGTGCCCGACCTGCCCGGGTACGTCGTCACCGATCCCGTGCTGAGCCGCGACGGCCGGAGCGTCCTGCTCGCCGTCGAGGGACCGACCCGACCGCGAGAACTCTGGCGGCTCGACACGAACGCGCTCACCTGGAGCCGGGTCACCGACGTCCCCGCGCTGCCGGACCTGCAGCTGGTCGAGCCGACGCTCGAGCGGTTCACCGCCCGTGACGGACTGGAGCTGACCGCCTGGCTGTACCGGGCGGTGGAGCCGGCCACGTCGTCAGCCGTCGGCGCTCGTGCTGCTGCTGCCGTGCCTCCCGGCCCGCGAGCAGCGCTCGTCCACCTGCACGGCGGACCGGAGTCGCAGGAACGACCCACGTTCTCGCCCCAGCACCAGGCGCTCGCCGCAGCGGGCGTGACCGTCCTCGCCCCGAACATCCGCGGATCGTCCGGGTACGGACACGAGTTCGTGCACGCCGACGACCTGGCCCTGCGCTGGAACGCGCTCGCCGACGTCGTGGACTGCGCACGGTTCCTGGTGTCGAACGGGTACGCCGACCGCTCCCGGGTGGCCGTCGAGGGCCGCTCCTACGGCGGGTACGCGACCCTCGCATCCCTGGCGTTCACGCCCGACGTGTTCGCGGCAGGTGTCGCCGTGTGCGGGATGAGCGACTTCGCCACGTTCTACCGGGACACCGAACCGTGGATCGCCTCGGCGGCTGCGACGAAGTACGGGCACCCCGTCGACGACGAAGCGCTGCTCGCGGCCCTGTCGCCGATGCGGGCGATCGACGACGTCACGGCGCCGTTGCTCGTCGTGCACGGTGAGCTCGACACGAACGTCCCCATCGGCGAGGCGCACCAGGTGGTCGCGGCGCTGCGGGAGCGGGCGCACGACGTCGAGTACCTGGAGCTCGCGGGTGAGGGGCACGAGTACCGACGGGCGTCGTCGCGGGCGTTGCTGGTGCGGCGGATGGTGGAGTTCGTGGCGTCGCGGCTGGGGTGAGGCGGGGCGCTCGGTCTGGTGGGGGTGCTCGCTGGTGCGAGGTTTCACACTCGGTGCGAGGTTGTTTCCTCGCACCAGGTGAACAACCTCGCACTGTGCCGTCACGGGGTGCAACGATGCGGTGGCGGCGCTCGCCGCGGGCAGAGAATGGTGGGATGACGACGACTGCGCCGACCTCGACCGCGCTGCCCCGACCGGGAGAGGTCCTCGTGGCCTCGGCAGCGGACGTCGAGCAGGTCGTCCAACGCGCCACGAACCACTACGCCTCCGGTGTCGTCGCGGACACCGCCGGGTGGGCGGACGGCGATCGTCGGCGGATCGAGGACCTCGGGTTCCGCGGTGGTGATGCCCGCGGCGAAGCACTCCGGACCCTCGACCTGACGATCGCCGACGACGGCACCCCGACGCGCGTGCTCGACGCACCCGCCATGGCCGCGCTGAACAGCCACCACGCACGGTTCGCCGAGCGGCGCGGCGACGTGGTCCGTTACCAGACCGACGTGTCGGTGTGGACAGGGATCCCCGAGCAACCCACTGCGCAGGACTGGGAGGACGTCCGGGCACTGCTCGGATCGGGCGGGATGCTCGGCGTCGGTGCGGCTGCCGTCCTGCCGTCGGGGTGGGAGCTCGTCGAGGGTGCCGGCGGCGTGCAGCTCACCGGCGAGGCGATCGAGGGGGCGCCCGACGACGAAGCCGTCGTGCTGACACCCGACGACGTGCCGGAGATGACCGCCCTGGTGGAGCGGACGAAGCCGGGGCCGTTCCTGCCGCGCACCATCGAGCTCGGCACGTACCTGGGCATCCGGCGGGACGGACGGCTCGTCGCCATGGCGGGGGAGCGGTTGCACCCGCCGGGGTGGACCGAGATCAGCGCCGTGTGCACCGATGCGGAGTACCGAGGCCAGGGGTTCGGGCGGCGGCTGGTGCTCGCCGTCGCGCACGGGATCCGCGAGCGTGGGGAGACGCCGCTCATGCACGCGGCCGCCGGGAACACCGGGGCGATCGGGTTGTACCAGCACCTCGGGTTCCGGCTGCGGGATCGCGGGGCGCCGCGGTTCGTGCGGGTGCCGTGAGCTGGGCTCGTTCCTGACCGTCAGAAGGCGGTGAGGGCGCGCCGGAGCATGTCGTGGCCCTGCGCCTCGAAGCCCTCGTCGCCGACGGCGTAGGCCCAGGTCGCGGTGCCGACGGCCTCGCGGAGTTGCAGCCAGCGCCAGGCGTCCGACTCGCGCGGATCGTCGCCGTAGCCGTCGAAGAACGCCGCTTCGAGGGCCGGATCGTCCTGCCAGTGCAGCACCGCGAGGCGGGTGAGGTCGAAGGAGGCCGGGCGCCAGCCGAAGCGGCCGAAGTCGATGACGCGGAGCCTGCCGTGGCCGTGGCCGTGGCCGTGGCCGTCGCCTTCGTCGTCGACGATCCAGTTGCGCGGGTGGAAGTCGCCGTGGGTCGGGACCAGGGGCTCGTCCGGGTGGTCGGTGGGGAGCATCTCGAGTGCCGCGCGGGTCCGGGCGACGACGTCGGACGAGATCCGGTGCGGGGTATCGAGGGCACGGAAGGCCTTCGCCTGTTCGTGCAGCAGGAACGTCGGGTCGTGCCGGGTGCCGTGGTCGTGCAGACGCCGGAGGACTGCGCCGGCCTGCCGGTGGACGTCAGGGGCGTGCTCGTCCGGGGTCCCGAGGGCGAGGTAACCGGGGACGCGCTCGAGGATCAGGACCCGGTGCTGTTCGTCCGCGGCCACGAGGGCACCGGTGTCCCCGGCGGCGCACAGGTCGTCGGTCACGGTCCGGTGCGCGTCGAGTTCGCGGGGAAAGTGGGTGTTGTCCTGGCCCGAGGCCTTCACGGTGTAGCCGACGTCGCCGTCGACGACGTGCAGGACCCTCGTGTCGAGCAGGCCCCACGAGTCGTCCGCCACGAGGACGGCATCGGGGAGCGTGTGGAGCACGAACGCGATCTGGTGGTCGTCGAGTCCGGTGTCGCCCCAGTGCATGGCGGCACGTTACCCGGTCCGCTCTGCGCACCGCGGCCGTTCTGGGGGCTTGTCGACCCTTCCGCACCCTCGGACACTGATGCAGCCGTCCGCCACCGGGGTGCGGGTGCGGCGTGATCAAGGAGGCGCTGTGCGCACGTCGTCGAAGGCCGCAGCCGCGGTCGCACTCGGGCTCGCCCTGACGGCGGTCGTCGCCGCACCGGGAATCGCGGGAGCGCCAAGCTGCCAGGGGAGCAGCATCTCGATCCACGACCTGGCGTCCGGGTGTCGCGTCAGCTCCGGCGTGGTCGCGCTCGAGGACGGCCGGACCTTCGCGGTACCCGCAGCCGGCGTCACGCTCACCGCTGCCCCGGTCGCCGAAGGGGACACCGACCCCGGTGACGTGGTGATCGCGAACCGTGGTGCCGCGGGCATCGCCGTGCAGGTCGACGAGGTGTGGGCCGGATCGCCCACCGCCGTCCGGCAAGAACGCGCAGCCCAGCAGCGCCGAGCGCTCGGAGCGACGATCCGTGGCACCGTCTCGCACAGCGGCGCCACGACGTCCGCGAGCTGCGGGAGCAAGGCGTACGTGCTGACCGGCGCGCACTGGGAGTCCACCGTCCAGTGGCGGTACAACCCGACGGGGTCGAAGGTGTCGAACGTCGCAGCGATCCAGCGCGGTGCTGAGGCCTGGACCGGCACGATCACGGCGTGCGGTGAGAAAGTCCAGTCGACGGCGGCCCAGGAGTACCTCGGCACCGCGACGCAGAAGCCTGCGGTCACCGCCGATGGTGGCTGCGGGACCTCGAACCGGACGAGCGTCGTCGGGTGGGGCAAGCTGCCGTCGAAGACCCTGGCGCTGACGTGCATCTGGTCCTTCACGGGCGGGGTCGCATTCGAGACCGACCAGCGGTACTCGACGAGCCACCGGTGGGCATCGACCAGCACCTGCTCGGGCAACCGGTTCGACCTGCGCGGCATCGCGACGCACGAGTGGGGGCACTCGTACGGGCTCGGGCACACGGCGCAGAAGTCGGGGCTCGTGATGAAGCCGTCGTCCACGGTGTGCGACACAGCGCAGCGGACGCTCGGGCTCGGCGATCTGCGGGGGATCGCGGTGCTGTACTGAGCGGACGCGACGGCGTCGTCGATCTGTCCACAGGATCAGCTGGACGGGCCCGCTGACCGCGCGCACTGGCTACGGTCGTTCGCGATGACCCAACCTGCCCTGCCCGAGAATTACGCGGCAACGCTCGATGCGCTGAAGAAGCGCGTCCAATCCGCCAGGTTCACGGCGCAGCGCCGTGTCAACACAGAGCTGGTCCGCCTCTACTGGCAGATCGGCGCAATGATTCTCGACCGCCAGCAAACCGCAGGGTGGGGGAGTGGGCTCGTGGACCAGTTGGCGCGTGATCTCCGGACCGCCTTTCCTGAGATGAAGGGCTTCTCACGGCGGAACGTGTTCTACATGCGCAGTTTCGCGGCAGCGTGGCCTGGTCCGGATGTCGTGCAACAGCCTGTTGCACAACTTCCGTGGGGTCACATCACCGTGTTGCTCGGTCGCCTCGACGGCCGAGAGCGCCGTGACCGGTACGCGGCGCAAGCGCTCGAGCACGGTTGGTCCCGGAACGTCCTCGAGCACCACGTCGCGACGAACGCCCACGAGCGATTCACCTCAGCACTGACCAACTTCGACCGTGTCCTCGACGAGGCTGACTCCGATCTGGCGCAGCAGATCACGCGCGATCCGTACGTGCTCGACTTCTTGGCGCTCGACGCAGGTGCAACGGAGCGACAGCTGGAGGAGCGGCTCGTCGACCGCATCATCGACACGCTCCGGGAGCTCGGCACTGGGTTTTCGTTCGTCGGGCGGCAAGTCCACTTCGAGGTTCACGGTGACGACTTCTTCGTCGATCTTCTCTTCTTCCACGTCGACCAGCTCCGGTACGTCGTCGTCGAACTCAAGAGCGGCAAGTTCAAACCCGAACACCTCGGCCAGCTGTCGTTCTACGTGTCCCTGGTAGACGACCGGCTCCGGCGCCAACAGCACTCGGGCACCGTTGGGCTCCTGCTCGTGGCTGACAAGAACGACCCGGTCGTGCGGTACGCCCTCAGCGGGCACGGAGCCCCGGTCGGCGTCGCTCGGTACGACCTCCTTCCATCGACGCTTCGTGCGGCACTGCCCTCGGAGGACGACCTGACGGGGATGCTCGCCGATTCTGCCGTCAACTGATCAGGGTCGAGC
The DNA here is from genome assembly GCF_004365375.1 of Curtobacterium sp. PhB25. Classification (NCBI taxonomy): domain Bacteria; kingdom Bacillati; phylum Actinomycetota; class Actinomycetes; order Micrococcales; family Microbacteriaceae; genus Curtobacterium; species Curtobacterium sp. PhB25. Next base: position 385,079 of record NZ_SODR01000003.1, read on the forward strand.
TGTCGGATTCGTGGATTCTCTAGGATCGACCCATGTCCACGACCATGCCCGGCTTCGGGACCGAACGCATCTCGCAGCTCGGCCTGCGTGACCGCGTCTACGACCGGGTGCTCGAGGTCCTGATGGGCCACGACGTCGAACCCGGCATGCGGCTGTCGATCGATGGGCTCGCCCGAACCCTCGGCGTCTCCCCGACGCCGGTGCGCGAAGCCCTCGTGCAGCTCGAACGCACCGGCCTCGTCACCCGTGAAGCGAACAAGGGGTACCGGGTCTCCCCACCCCTGGCCGGCGACCAACTCGAGGCCCTGTTCGACGCCCGACTCATCGTGGAGAGCGGCGCCGTCGAGCTCGCTGCGCGCGGTGACGTCGACGCCCTGCGGGAGCGGCTCGGCATTGCGCTCGACGAGCAGACTGCGGTGGCCGACGAGGTCGCGGCGGTCGGTGCGGCTGAGGCGTCGGAGGAACTCATGGCCCGCTTCTTCCGGAGCGACTGGCAGTTCCACCAGCTGATCTTCGATGCCACGCGGAACCCGTTCCTCGAGGAGATGTCCGAGATCATCACGACGCGGGTGCACCGTATGCGGCAGATCGTCGAGGGCGGCGGGGACGACACCGACCGCGCCGTGCACGAGCACCGAGCGGTGGTCGATGCCCTCGCGGTCGGGCCGGCTGAAGCGGTCGCGGCGATGCGGCACCACATCGACGCCGTCCGGCTCCGGTCGCGCGAGGACGCTTCGCACACGAGCTGATCCCGCAGGGGTTGCGCTCTGTCGAGGTGCGAGTATCTTTCCTATAGGAAAGAGGTTCACCGCCGAACCCCGACATGCGAAGGAGCATTCCGTGAGCACACCGCAGGACTGGGTCGACCAGGATTGGGACCCCACCACCTGGACGTCGGACACCTGGCCGATCGCCGCCTGTCTGCACGGCTTCGCCCAGGTCACGCGCGACGGCACTGCGTTCCACGATGCCCCGGCTGAGGTCTGGGACGACGTGTTCGCACAGATCGCAGCCGCAGGGTTCTCGCTCGCTGAACTCGCCGACAGCCACATCCGCCCCGCGGACCTCGAGCGCTCCCGCCGCGACGAGCTGTTCGCCGTCGCGAAGGTGCACGGCATCGGGATCCCCTCGGTGCACCTGCAGCGCAAGAGCGTCATCCAGCCCGGGCACGAGGAGGACAACCTCGCCTACGCCCACCGCACCATCGACGCGGCGGCCGAGTGGGGCATGCAGGTGTTCTCGACGGGCCTGCACCAGCCGTTCACCGAGGCCCAGAAGCGCGCGCTGTGGTTCTGGACAGCGCAGGGCCCGAAGGACCCGGACGACCCCGAGGTCTGGAACGCGGCGGTCAAGCGCCTGCGGGAGCTCGGTGAGCACGCTGCGAGCGTCGGACTGCCGATGGCCCTCGAGCTGTACGAGGACACCTACCTCGGCACCGCCGACAGCGCCGTGCGCCTGGTCGAGGACATCGGGCTCGACAACGTCGGCTTGAACGCGGACGTCGCGAACCTCATCCGCCTCCACCGGCCGATCGAGGACTGGCGGGAGCTCTTCGCGAAGACCATGCCGCACACGAACTACCTGCACGTGAAGAACTACACGCGTGACGAGGCCGGCGACGGCAGCTGGGCGACGAGCGCGCCGAGCACCATGGAGACGGGCCTCATCAACTACCGCCAGGTCCTGCGCGACGCTGTCGCCGACGGGTTCCGCGGGATCGTCATGACCGAGCAGTACGGCGGGGACAGCCTCGGCGTCTGCGCCACGAACCAGCAGTACATCCGATCCGTCCTCGCGACGACGAAGCTCGACGCGACGGCGACGGCGACGGCGACGGCGACCCCGACTGCAGCAACCAGCACCGAAGGAGCAACCCGATGAGCACCCTCGACATCGCCGTCGTCGGATCCGGCTACATGGGCGGCGGGATCGCCCAGGTCCTCGCCCTCGCTGGCCACACCGTCCGGATCGCCGACGTCTCGGCCGAGATCGCCGCTTCCAACCGAGCCCGGCTCATCGCAGAGACCGAGCAGTTCGTCGCGGACGGCCTGTTCCCCGCGGACGCCGTGGCACGCGTCGACGCCCACCTCAGCGCAGCCGCCTCCATCGAGGAAGCAGTCGCGGAGGCCGACTTCATCGAGGAGGCCGTCCCCGAGAAGATCGAGATCAAGCACGCGACCCTCCGCCGCATCAGCGAAGCCGCCCGCCCCGACGCGATCATCGGCTCGAACACCTCGACGATCCTGATCGAGTCGCTGGCCGAGGCGGTCGTCGGCCCGGAGCGGTTCCTCGGCGTGCACTTCTCGAACCCGGCGCCGTTCATCCCCGGCGTCGAGCTCATCCCGCACCCGACCACGAACGAGCACGCGATCGCGGTCGGCGAGACCGTCGTCGCCGCGACCGGCAAGCAGTCGGCGCGGGTGAAGGACTCGACCGGGTTCGTGCTGAACCGCCTGCAGTACGCGCTGTTCGAGGAGGCCACGAAGATCGCCGACGAGGGCATCGCCACCCCCGACGACATCGACACCATCGTGCGGACCACGTTCGGGTTCCGCCTGCCGTTCTTCGGCCCGTTCGCGATCGCCGACATGGCCGGTCTCGACGTCTACGCGTTCTGCTTCGAGTCGCTGCAGACCCGCTGGCCCGAGCGCTTCGCCACCCCGCCGTCGCTGCAGCAGCACGTCGACGCGGGCGAGCTCGGCACGAAGTCCGGCGCCGGGTACCTCGAGGTGCCGGCCGACCGCACGCCGGAGCTCGTCGCCTACCGCAACAAGGCCTACGTCGCGATGCAGAAGCTGCTCGACGACCTCGGCCCGGCGCCGATCCACTGAGGGGGACGAGCATGAACACGAACACGAACACGCAGAACCAGCCCCGCACCGCCGTCCTGACCGGAGCGGCATCACCGCGGGGCATCGGTCGTGCCACCGCCCACCACCTGGCCGAGGCCGGCTGGGACATCGGCATCATCGACCTCGACCAGACGGCCAGCGAACATGTCGCCACCGAGATCCGCGAGCGGCACGGCGTCCGTGCGGTCGGCGTCGGCGCGAACGTCGCCGACGAGACCGCGGTCCGGGCAGCGTTCGACACGATCGAGGCCGAACTCGATCCCGTCGTCGCCCTCGTCAACCTGGCCGGCGTCTCGTCCGCGCACGCCTACCTCGACCTGCCCGAGGGGGAGTGGCACCGCGTGCTGTCGATCAACCTCGACGGCGTGCACTTCGCCAGCCTGCGGGCAGCGGAGTCGATGGTGCAGCACGGCTACGGCCGCATCGTGAACCTGTCGTCGGTCTCGGCCCAGCGCGGTGGCGGCACCTTCAGCAAGACCCCGTACACGGTGGCGAAGGCCGGCGTGATCGGCCTGACCCGTGGCCTGGCCCGCGAGCTCGGCCCGCGCGGCGTCACCGTCAACGCGATCGCTCCCGGCCCGATCGACACCGACATCATGGGCGGCACCCTGACCGAGGAGCGCAAGACCGAGATGGCAGCGGACGGCGTGCTGCCGCGCATCGGTACGCCGCGGGACATCGCCGCGGCGATCGCGTACCTGATCAGCGAGGACGCCGGGTTCGTCACCGGCCAGACGCTGAACGTCGACGGCGGCCTGTACATGCACTAGAGCCGACCGGCCACGGATCGCGCGCCGTCCGCGCGACGCGATCCGTGCCTCCCGTCCGACAGGCCGAACGGCCAAACGGCCACCAGGCCCCACCGCCGGACGCCCCGAAACCGCACCGTGCTCGCAAAGGAGCGAACCCGTGTCACTTCCCCCTGCCCCCGCGCTCGGGTCAACGAACGACCCCGGCCTCAAGTCCGCCATCGGCAAGGCGACGAAGCACCTCATGCCGATGCTCGTCATCCTGTACTTCGTCGCGTTCCTCGACCGCACCAACGTCGGGTTCGCCGAAGAGGCCCTGAGCGTCGACCGCGGCATCTCCGACGCGGCCTTCGCGCTCGGCGCCGGCATCTTCTTCATCGGCTACGCGATCTTCGAGATCCCGTCGAACCTGCTGCTCAAGCGCTTCGGTGCCCGGTTCTGGCTCGCCCGCATCGCGGTCACGTGGGGCATCGTCGCCGCGCTGTTCGCCTTCACGACGAACGACACGATGTTCATCGTCCTGCGCTTCATCCTCGGTGTGACCGAAGCGGGGCTGTTCCCGGGCGTGATCATGTACCTGTCGGAGTGGTTCCCGAACAAGGTGCGCGTGCGGATGTTCGCGATCTTCTACCTGGCGCAGCCGTTCTCGCAGATGATCGGTGCCCCGTTGTCCGGCGGGCTGCTGAGCTTCGGTGACCAGGCGACCCCGTTCCACGGCTGGCAGGTCATGTTCTTCGGCGAGGGGATCCTCGCGGTGCTCGCCGGCATCGCGGCCCTGGTGTTCCTGACGAACAGCCCGCAGCAGGCGAAGTGGCTCGAACCGGGCGAGAAGCAGTCGCTCACCGCGGCGATGGCGCGCGAGGACACCGCCCGCAGCGCGGACGGCCCGACCGGCATCTGGAAGGCCATGGCGAGCGGCCGGGTCTGGTACTTCACGATCATCTACTTCTGCCTGCAGGTCGCCGTGTACGGCACGACGTTCTACCTGCCGCAGCAGGTCTCCTCGCTGCTCGGGCAGGACGTCGGGTGGCAGGTCGGCCTCGTGACCGCGATCCCGTGGCTCGTCGGACTCGTCGCTTGCTACCTGGTCGGCTCGAAGGCGGACTCCGTCGGTCGTCGTCGTCGCTGGGGCACCATGTTCTACATCACGACCGGACTGTCGATCCTCGGGTCGGCGTGGGCCGGTGCGAACGGGCAACCGATCCTGGGCATCGTGTTCATCACGCTGGCGGTCGCGAGCTTCCTGGCCGTCGGCCCGATCACCTGGGCGTACCCGACGGCGTTCCTCACCGGGGCCGCCGCTGCGGCGGGCATCGGCCTGATCAACTCGCTCGGCAACCTCGGCGGGTTCGTCGCCCCGATCATGCGCACGGCGATCAACGAGGTGGTGCCGACCGACAGCGGTGCGTTCGGGATCGTCTCGCTCGGGGTCCTGGCGTTCGTCGCGGCCGTGATGATCTTCTGCACGAAGTTCTTCCGGGGGTCGAAGGCGGATGACCTCCTCGACACCTCGCATGTCCGCACCACGACGTCGAAGGAGACGAACGCGTGACCAGACTGTTCAACGACCCGGTGGACTTCGCCGACGAGGCGACCGACGGCTTCGTCGCCGCGAACGAACGATGGGTGCGGAAGGTGCACGGCGGCGTTGCCCGCGCCACCACCAGCCCCGACGGCACGGTCGCCGTCGTGATCGGTGGCGGCTCGGGCCACTACCCCGCGTTCGGCGGGCTGGTCGGACACGGCCTGGCCGCCGGTGCCGCGATGGGCAACCTGTTCGCCAGCCCCAGCGCCCAGCAGGTGGCCGGCGTCGCGCGGGCCGCCGAGCACGGCGGCGGGGTGCTGCTGAGTTACGGCAACTACGCCGGTGACGTCCTGAACTTCGACGCCGCGGCCCGCACACTCGAGGCCGACGGCATCCCGGTCCGGACCGTTCGCGTCACCGACGACGTGGTGAGTGCGCCCGCGGACCGCCCGCAGGAGCGGCGTGGCATCGCGGGCGACCTCTGCGTCTTCAAGGTCGCCGGCGCCGCCGCCGAGCAGGGCCGCAGCCTCGACGAGGTCACGGCCGTCGCCGAGCGCGCCAACAACCGCACGCGGTCGTTCGGCGTCGCGTTCTCCGGGTGCTCCCTGCCCGGTGCCGACGAACCCCTGTTCACGGTGCCCGAGGGTCGGATGGCCATCGGCATGGGCATCCACGGCGAACGCGGGATCGACGAGACGGACGTTCCCACCGCGGACGGCCTGGCGTCGCTGCTGGTGACCCGACTGCTCGACGAGCTGCCGGAGGGCGTGACACCCGACGGCGCGCGCGTCGTCCCGATCCTGAACGGGCTGGGCAGCGTCAAGTACGAGGAGCTCTTCGTCGTCTACCGCTCGGTCCAGCAGCGGCTCGCCGACGCGGGGGTCGTCATCGTCGAGCCCGAGGTCGGCGAACTCGTCACGAGCTTCGACATGGCCGGTGTCTCGCTCACCCTGTTCTGGCTCGACGGCGAACTCGAGGAACTCTGGGCAGCAGCCGCGGACACCCCCGCGTACCGCAAGGGCGGCGCCGTCCCGCAGGAACGCGTCGACCCCTCCACCGTGGAAGCGGACGCCGAGGGCGTCGCCATCGGCGCTGCGAGCGACGACTCGCGCGCGGTCGGCGAGCAGGCTGCGGCCGGCTTCGCCGCCGTCCGCGCGCTCCTCGACGAGCACGCCGACGAGCTCGGCCGGATCGACGCCGTCGCGGGTGACGGCGACCACGGCATCGGCATGCAGCGGGGCGCGCACGCCGCAGCGGCCGCAGCCACCGACGCAGTAACCGCCGGCGCAGGTGTCGGTTCCGTCCTGCGGATCGCCGCAGACGCCTGGTCCGACAAGGCCGGCGGCACGTCCGGTGCGATCTGGGGAGCCGCCCTGGAGGCCCTGGGTCGCGTCCTCGGGGACGACGAGCGTCCGTCGGCCGCCACGGTCCAGAGCGCGGTGCACGCCGCCACCGAGGCGGTCCTCGCGTTCGGCGCGACCGTCGGCGACAAGACCATGGTCGACGCGCTCGTGCCGTTCGACGAGGTGCTCCGCACCCGGGTCGACGCGGGAGCGTCGCTCGCGGACGCCTGGGCCGACGCCGTCAGCGCCGCTCGCGAGGCCGCCGACGCCACCGCGTCGCTCGTGCCGAAGATGGGCCGCGCACGCACCCACGCCGAGCAAGCCGTCGGCACACCGGATCCCGGAGCGGTGTCGTTCGCGCTCATCGTGGAGACCCTCGCACCGTGATCACCATCGGTGTGTCGCTGAAGACGTACTTCTCGCACGCTCGGACCCTGGAGTGGTCGGGGGCCGTCGCCGAGATCGCGCGGAGGCACCCCGCGACGCGGTGCGGAGCGGCCACGCTGTTCGTCGCGCCGACGTTCCCGGCGCTCGTGCCCGTGCGTGACGTGCTGGCCGGGTCGGGGGTGCTCCTCGCCGCGCAGGACCTGTCGTGGGCCGACGAAGGAGCGTTCACCGGCGAGGTCTCCGGCGCCGAACTGCGGGAGATCGGGGTCGACCTGGTCGAGATCGGGCACGCCGAACGACGCTCCCTGTTCCACGAGGACGACGTGACCGTCACCGCGAAGGTGCACGCGGCCTTCCGCAACCACCTGCGTCCGCTCCTCTGTGTCGGGGAGACGACCCGGGCCTCCCGGTTGGCGGAAGCCGTGGCGGAGGTGACCGCGCAGCTCGACCGTGGTGTCTCGACGGCCATCGCTGACGGACTGGCCGGGGCGCTGACCGTCGCCTACGAGCCGGTGTGGGCGATCGGTGCGCCCGCACCGGCGCCGGACGACCACATCGTGGCGGTGCTCGCGGGGATCGAGCAGCACCTCGCCACGCGACCCGAGCTGCGCGGGAGCACGGTCCTGTACGGGGGCAGCGCCGGGCCCGGTCTGCTCACCCGTGGGCAGGGGCGGCTCGGCGGGTTGTTCCTCGGTCGGTTCGCGCACGACCCGGCTGCGGTCGAGGCGATCCTCGACGAGGTCGCAGCCCTCAGCTGAACTGGTCCTCGACCGTGCGCGGTGCACGTCCGAGGAGTTCACCGAGCAGGGGATCGGTGCCGGCGAACAGGCCCTGTGCTGCAGCCTCGTACATGCCAAGCAGGAACCCCACCATGTGCGGGTCCTGTCCGGCGGCGACCGCGCGAGCTCGCCACTCGTCCTCTCCGAGGGCCTCGAAGCCGATGGTCCGGCCGGTGCGCTCCGATGCGGAGCCGGCGAGGTCGGCGAAGGTCGGGGCCGCCGGCGCGGTGAGCGTCACCGGGCCGTCGAAGGGCTGCTCGGCGAGCAGGATGCGAGCGGCTGCCTCGGCGGCGTCCTCACGCGCGGTCCACGACACCGGGCCGTCGACGGGCACGGACACGGTGCCGGTGGTCTGCCACGGTCCCATCAGCCACGTGGTGCTGTGGGCGTAGAACCCGTTCCGCAGGCTCGTCCAGGGCAGGCCAGACTCGCGGAGCAGGTCCTCGGTCGCGGCGTGGTGGGCCGCGGGGACGAACGGCGACCCGTGCGCTGCACCTTGGTGGCTCGTGTACAGGACGCGGCCGACGCCGGCGGTCACGGCCGCGGCCACGGCGGAACGGTGCAGCGCGACGGCGTCTGCACCCGGGTCGTTCGACGAGACGAGCAGGAGCTGGTCGGCACCGGCGAAGGCGCGGGCGAGCGTGTCGGGCTCGGCGTAGTCGCCGCGGCGGACCTCGACGCCCTGGTCGGCGAACCGCTGGCCCTTCGCCGGATCGCGGGTGACGACCACGAGCTCGCTCGGGTCGACCTGTCCGAGCAGGTGGTCGGTGGTGGCGCCGTTGAGTGCGCCCGTGGCGCCGGTGATGACGATCATGGGATCTCCGAATCAGTGGTAACGGCCAAGTTGTATCGACGGTAACACACTGATAGCAGTGATCCGTTATCGTTGTTCCGTGATCGACCAGGGAACCCAGCGCGAGGAGACACGAGCGCGCATCGTCGAGGTCGCCGGCTCGATGCTGCGGGAACTCGGCGCGGCAGCGGTGACCACCCGCGCAGTCGCCGACGGCGCAGGCGTGCAGGCGCCGACGATCTACCGGCTGTTCGGCGACAAGGACGGGCTGCTCGAAGCGGTGGCTGAGCACGCGATGACGACCTTCGCTGCGGTGAAGGCGGACGCGGTGCGGGCAGCGCGTGACGGACGGACGGACCCCGTCGACGACCTGCGCGCCGGGTGGTCGATGACGATCGGGTTCGGGCTCGCCAACCCGCACCTGTTCGTGCTGTTGAGCGACCCCGAGCGTGGTCGGCGCTCAGCAGCGGCGCGGGCCGGCACGGCGTTGCTCGCCGAACGGATCCAGCGCGTGGCCGAGGCCGGGCGGCTCGCCGTGCCGGAACGACGTGCCGTGGAACTCGTGCACGCGGCCGGCACCGGCGCAGTCCTCGCGGTCCTGGCCGCCCCGGTGGACGAGCGGGACCCGTCGCTCGCCGACGACGTGCTCGACGCCGTGCTCGGCCGGATCCTCGTGCCGAGCGCGTCGACGACGGACGACGGTGGCACGGGCGGCGACGCCGTGACGAGCGCCGCGATCACGCTCCGTGCTGCTGCACCCCGGCTGGATCGGCTGTCGGCTGCCGAGCGGACGATGCTCGCGGAGTGGCTCGATCGGATCGCGACCGGCTAGGACCCGTCGCGGGTGCCCGCCAGTCCGTGGTCGTGCGCGTAGACCACGAGCTGCACGCGGTCCCGCAGCGAGAGCTTGCCGAGGATGCTCGAGATCTGCGTCTTCACGGTCGACTCGGTGACGTACTCCTTCGTCGCGATCTCGGCGTTCGAGAGCCCGCGGGACGCCCAGCCGAACACCACCCGCTCCCGCTCGGTCAGCGCCTGGAACTCGGGCGGCTGCGGCGCCGGTGCCCTCGCGACGTCGGCCCCGAACAGCTGCGCGAGGTCGTTCGGGGCGATGACGGAGCTGCCCTCGTGGACCGCCCGGACCGCCGCGAACAGGAACGTCGGGGTGGCGTCCTTGAGCAGGAACCCGCTCGCACCGAGCCGGATCGCGGTCGCGGCGGCGGGGTCGAGGCCGAACGTGGTGAGCACGACGACCCGGGGGAGCGGGCCCTCGACGGCGCCGGAGAACAGCTGCCGGACGGTCTCGACGCCGTCCATGCCGGCCATCCGCATGTCGAGCAGCATCACGTCGGGTCGGAGTTCCTGGATGCGGGCGAGGGCCTCGGCACCGTCCGCGGCCTCGCCCACCACCTGCATGTCGTCCTGCGCGTCGAGCACCACGCGCAGACCGGCGCGGAACAGCGCCTGGTCGTCGGTGAGCAGGATCGTGATCGGTTCGGTCATCGGACGGGTCCCCCTTGGACGTCGAACGGGATGCGGGCGCGTGCGGCGAACACGTCGTCCAGCGCGGCGGCGTCGAAGGACCCGCCGAGTGCGGTGAGGCGGGTGTGCATGCCGTCGATCCCCCGGCCGGAGCCCCCGGTGGTGCCGTCACCCACGACGTTCTCGACCTCGAGCACGACGTCGGCGCTCCGCCAGGTCTCACGGACCACGACGGGCAGCCCCGGCGCACCGTGCCGGAGCGCGTTGGTCAGCATCTCCTGCAGCACGCGCCGTGCTGCCGTGCCGGTGTCCGGGCGGAGCGGGACCGGGACGCCGCGCACCGTGCGGTCGACGTCGACTCCGGCGTCGCGGATGCCCTGCACGATCTCCTCGAGCGAGCCGGGATCGGTCGTCTCCCCGGAGCCGTCGATGTGCCCGAGGACCTGCCGGACCTCGAGCAGGGAGCTGCGGGCGGTGCTGGCGATGGTGGCACTGACCTCGCGGATGCGGGCCTCGTCGGCCAGGAACGGCACCGAGTCGGCCTGCGCGATGATCACCGCGAGCGAGTGGCCGACGACGTCGTGCACGTCACGGGCGATGTCGGCGCGGATGCGTTCGGACTCCGCGACGTCGATGGCACGGGTGGCGGTCGCCTCGGCCTCGCTGGCCACCGCCTCGGCGCGCGACGCAGCAGCCTCGGCATCGGCTCGACGGACGGATTCGCGGTCGCGCGACCGGAAGGCCCGGACGGCGACCCCGCCCGCCCACACCCCGAGGAGGGCGGCGACCGGTGCGGCCATCGCGAGGAACGCCTGGTCGCGGGGACCGTTGAGCAGCACCAGGTACCGGAAGCCGGTGACGGCGAGGTAGAACGTCGCACCGACACCCGCGACGAGCGCGAGCACCCCGGAGAGGATGACCTCGGTCCGGGTCCCGACGACCGCCGCGGTGCCGATGACGACGAAGATGGCGAGGTCGACGAGTGACGGGCGCTCGCCGCCGCCGACCTGGATGATCCCGAGGACGACCACCATGAGCATCGCCGCCGACGGGGAGACCCGACGGAGGGCGATCGCGCCGGCGGCAGCGAGCACGGCGAAGAAGCTCGCGTGCTCGAGCTCGACCTCGAGCGGCAGCAGGAAGACCAACGCCGCGAGGACCGCCCACGCCACGTCGACGACGATCGAACGGGTGGCGAGCGGCCGGATGAACGTGCGCCGGTCCGTCACGGCTCGATCATCGCATGCCGCCCACGCCGGGCAGCGCGGACCGACGTCACGCGCCCGGGGTCATGGCGGCGAGGGCGATGACGGTCGTGGCGACGATCGCGGCGCAGAGCAGCAGCGTGGCGATCGTGTGTTTCGTCGAGGACTCCATGTCACCAGACTCGCGGTCCGGAGTCGCCGGGGCATCGGGCGCACGGGCGAAGCGCTTCGTCCCTGCGGGTGAAGCGAGGGGCGAGCACCCGGTACTCGGCGTCGACGAAGACACCCGCAGTTGGGCGACCGGTCGTCCTGCACGGTCCCCGCGCGGAGCCGCGTTCCTTCCGGTGTGTGCCGCCGTGCGTGCTGGTCAGCTCAGGAAGGCGTCGATCGCGGCCCAGGTCGCTTCGGGTGATTCGAGGTGCGGGAGGTGGCCCGCGGCCGGGATCTCGGCGTAGGCCGCACCCGGTACCGCCGCGGCGACTGTTCGCCCGTAGGCCGGAGTGACGACGCGATCGCTTGCGCCCCAGACGACGAACGTCGGCACGTTGACCGCATGGAGTCGGCTGAGCAACGTCGGGTCGCTCATCGCCGCGCCGGCGACCGCTGCCATCGTGCGGCCGTTGGACTGCTGTACCGCTCGTTGCTCTTCGGTGGAGTCGGCGGGATCCGTGTACCCGCGTTCGGGGTCGTGCCACGCGACCTCGGCCAGGCCGCGAGCATCGAGGGCGAAGAAGTCGGCGATCGGCTCCCCGTCGACGATGGCACCAACGGTGTCGATGACCACCACGGCCCCGATGAGGCCGGCGAACCGCTGGTCGGCTGCGGCCTGGACGGCCATCTCGAGCGCGATCCATCCGCCGATCGAGGACCCGACCACGACCACGTCGCGGTCGCCGTGTTCGGTGAGCCGCGCGAGGTACGCGTGGGCGAGCTCGGCAACGGAAGCGATCGACTCAGGGCGTGCGGTTCCGTCCCAGCCCGGGTGGGTCGGGGCGAGGGCGTGCATGGTCGCCGACAGGTGTCCGACGATCGGCGCCACGGTCCTCGGCCCCCCGCCACCGTGCAGGACGAGGGCGGTGCGAGCGGTCGAGCTGCCGGCCTCGATGACCGGCAGGGGTTCGGGGAGGGAGCTGTTCATGATCGTCCTGTCTAAACATGTTGATGTAAGCGTGTTGATACAGTAACACCATGGCGGCGGACCTCGAGGTACTCGGACAGATGATCAAGCGCGCGCAGTACCGGAACCACCGGACGATGGACGCGGCGCTCAAGGACGTCGGCGTCTCTCTCGTGCAGTGGGATGCGCTCCGTGCCATCGATCGGATGCCCGGCGCATCGGGCCACGAGCTGGCCGTCGCGACCTTCCAGAGCGACCAGGCATTCGGGACCCTCGCGACACGGCTGGTCGAACGAGGGCTCATCACCCGGTCGGCAGGGCGCGGACGGCGTCTCGAGCACGCGCTGAGTGGTGCCGGTCGGACTGCGCTCCAGGACGGCCACTCGGTGGCGTCGAGCGTCCTCGATGTCCTCTTCGCTCCGCTCGACGGCGACCAGCGCAGCGACCTGCTCCACACGCTGCGCCTGCTCACCGAAGCGGACTGAACCGGAACGGCGGCGAGACGTCGCTCAGGCTTGGCCGCGATCGAAGACCCGGACAAGGCCGCTCCGCTGGCGTCGCCAGTACGATCGCACGATGTCGAGCATCGCCGGAAGCCGTTGGGTCGTCACCGGTGCTGCCGGGAACATCGGGTCTGCGCTCCGGTCGGCGCTGTTGGAGCGCCATGCGGTCCTCGTCTCCACCGACATCCGTCCGATCACCTCCAGCAGCCCACAGGAGTCCGTCGCATCGGTCGACCTCGCCGACCTGGAGAACCTGGTGGAACTCTTCGCCGGAGCTGACGGTGTGGTCCATCTGGGCGGAATCGCGGACGAGGCTGACTTCCACGACCTGGCCGAGGTGAACATCGTCGGGACCTACCACGTGCTCGAGGCCGCCCGGCGGGCACGGGTACGTCGGGTCGTGTACGCGAGCAGCAACCGCCTGACGGGCTCGTACACCGCGGGTCACCACGTGACGCCCGACATGCCGCCACGACCTGACGGCTTCTACGGAGTGTCGAAGGCCGCGGGGGAAGCACTCTGCCGGCTGTACGCGGACAAGTTCGGCATGAGCACCATCTCGTTGCGCATCGGCAGTTACGAGGAGCAGCCGTCTTCGGCTCGAGAGCAGCAGACGTGGCTCAGCCCCGCGGACGCGATCCGCGCCTTCGTCGCGGCGATGACGACCACCGAACACACGGCAGTGTTCTACGCCGTCTCCGCGAACACCGATGGATGGTGGGACCTCCAGCCCGGGGAAGCCGTCGGCTTCTTCCCGCAGGACGACGCGGCTGCGTGGAGCACGCGCGCGCCCCTTGCCCCGGACGTGCCGCAAGGTGGGAGGTACGCCACACCCGAGTACTCAACCGACCGCATGCGCCGGTAGTGGAGCGTCCATCCGACGCTTCACAGTGCCGTCGACCGCTGTTCCGATCGACGCGAGAGGTTCCGAAGTCGACGGCCGGAGAGACCCTCGCTCCAGCGCGCCGTGGACCCGGGCAGCACGGCGACGTGCATCCCGTCGTGCGCGGGGGCCAGCCCGCAGCGCCACCGATCGAAGACGCTGCCGCACCACTCCTGCGGGCAGGCTCCAGGGACCGACGGCGCTCCGTCGGCAATCGAGGGTGGACCGCCGGCGCCATCGGATCCAGGAGCGGGCAAGAGGTTCTCGGTCATTCATGATGAAGACGGGGAGCGGCCCCGATTCGTCACGAACTCGGCGTGCCGGTCAGCGCTCCGTGGCACGGCACCGCCTGGCGTGCGCGAGCGGCACGTCGACGCAGCACGGACGGACGTGGGGCTCGCCTCCGGAAGCCCACCTGCGGTGCACCGGTACTTCTGCAGGCAAGAGCAGATCCTGACACTCGTACTCGGGATCAGATGACGACGGATCCCCGCTGGCGGTGCGCGATCGAGACGGACTCGCCGGACACCGCGTTCAGCGGCGACGACAGGAACGCGATGAGATCAGCGATCTGCTGCGGGGTCGAGTCGCCGGGGCCGCCCGGGCGGACCTCGGCGGACGGGGTGTCCGTCACCGTCCCGGGGTTGACGACGTTCACCGTGACCCCGGTCCCCGCCACGTCGTCGGCCAGGTTCTTCGCGATGACGCTCACCGCGGTGTTCCGGAGCGACGCCGTGATGTTGCCGGAGAAGTAGGCGTTCTGCCCGCTCACGACGACCACGCGGCCGAACCCGGCCTCGCGCTGAGCGGGGAGCACGGCGTTCGCGACGCGGAGGAACCCGAGCGCCTTGCCGTCGATCGCGTCGAGGACCTGCTCCGGGTCGGACTTCCGAGCCGGGTCGAGGGTGCTCGCGCTCGGGGCAGCGGTCACGACGAGCACGTCGATGCGCCCGTGCCGCTCGAGGACGGTGGCGATGCCCGCGTCCACGGAGTCCTGCGAGGCGGTGTCGATCGACACGCTGCCGTCGGAGTCGTCGGCGCTGCGGGACGCGACGACGACGGTCGCCCCCTCGGTACGGAGACGATCGGCGACAGCGGTACCGATGTACCCCTTGCCTCCGACGACGAGTGCGACACGGTTCTTGAGTTCGAGGTCCACGCGCCCACGCTATGCCGGGGCGCTGCAGTCTGCCCGCCCGTCGCGGCTCGCCGGTCGACGAGCACATGCTCTTCTCGTAGTGTCGGTGGGTATCGCAACGGAACGAGGTGGACATGGGCTCACGATCAGCTGGCAACGTCGCGACGATCATCGCCGCAGGGTGTTTGGTCCTGCTCCTCGTCGTCGTGTGGCTCGGCGGACAGCAGTCGATCGGAGACGCGTTCGCGATCCCGGTCGTGTCCGCGCTCGTTCTCGGGTTCGCCGGCTGCACGGTCTGGGCCGGTGTCGTCGCCTTGCGTCGACGCGGATCCGGGCGCTGAGTACCGTGCACTGCGGTTCGCGGCGGGCCGCAGCGACATCGGACGTGTGACCACGCCTCACCCGAGCAGCGGCTCGAGCCGCGTCACTGCCCGGCGCAGGTGCACCAACGCGTCACCCGGCGACGACACCCGGGCCGCCGGCGCCGACAGGGTCAGCCCCGCCACGAGCTCTCCGCGCTCGCCGCGGACGGGCAGCGCCAGGCACCCGAACCCCGCCGTGAACGCGCCGACCTGGTGCACCGGTCCGAGGCCCCCTTCGGCGTGCAACCGCCCCATTGCACTCGACCCGGGTGTGGCCCGCAGCGCGGCCTCGTCGAGCAGCGGGAAGTCCGGGTCGACGTCGATGTCGCGCACACCGGCGGCGTCGTAGCGCGCCAGGTGCACGCCCGCCCGGACGGCGGAGCGGACGTCGGCGAGCACCGACCGCACGGCCCGGGGCAGCGGTGCGAGTACCGGAGCCGGCGACACCCCGGCCAGGTCGGCGACCTTGTGGCCGAGGGCGAAGCCGCGCAGGTCCGGCAACCGGACGAGGTACTCGTCCTCGACGAGCAGCGTGATGAGCCGGTAGGTGGTGGCCCGCGGCATCCCGAGGGCCTCCGAGATCTGCTGGGCGGTGACGCCCGGTCCCGCGTGCGCGGCGGCCTCCAGCACCGCGAGGGCATTCTGGATCGCCTTCGGCTGCCGTGCGCGGAGTCCGGGTTCGCTCACCGCACCTCCGCCTGGTGGCCGGTTCCGGCGGACGGACGGGAGGCCCCCAGCAGGTCCGTCTCGACCGGCACGTCGTACACGGCGCGGCTCCGACCCCGCCGCCAGGGTCGCCGACGCGTGGCCACCAGGAACGCGACCACCACCGCGGCGACCGTCCCGACGGCGAGGGCGACGGCCGGCCAACGGGACGACGCGGCCTCGACCCCGAGGTAGGTGAGCAGGACGGCGGTCAGCAGGACCCCGGTCGTGACGGCGACGACCGCCACCCCCGCCGTCAGCTCGCCGATGCGCCGCAGGAACACCGGGGCCGCGAAGCACGTCAGGGCGTACGCGGCGATGTACCCGAGGGCGGCGACGACGAGCTCGGCCTCCATCAGCGTCCACGTCGGGATCCCGCTCGCCAGGCCCAGGACCGGCAGCACCGTGAGCATGCCGCACGCGACCGCGCCAGCCACGAACGGGGTCCGGAAGCGCGGCGACGCCCGACCGAGCACCCGGGGGAGGACCCCCTCGCGGCCCATCGCGAACAGGACCCGCACGAGCGCCGTGGTCGAGGCGATCGCGCACGCCGCGAACGACGCCGCGATCCCGAGGTCGAGCGCCCACCCGATCCACTGCATGCCGAAGGCGTTCGCCAGCTCGTTCACGGGCGAGGCGCTCGACGCGAGGTCGGCGCCCACGGCGGCGAACCCCATCTGCTGAGCCGCAGCGCTGACCACGTAGAGGACGCCGGCGACCAGGACGGTCCACGAGATCGCGCGGGGGATCGCCTGGAACGGGCGCCGGGCCTCCACACCGAGCACCGACGCGCTCTCGAACCCGACGAACGCGGTCACGGCGAGGGCGGTGCCGACCGCGAACGACGCCGGCTGCGTCGGCCCGAGGGCGACGGCGGAGGCGTCGGCCGGGTGCAGGCGCGCGACCAGCGCGACGATCAGGACCACGATGACCGCCACCGACAGCGACTCGACGAGCAACGTCAGCCGGGTCGACAACCGGACCCCGAGCGCGATCACCGCGAAGACGGCCGCGCCCATCACCAGCACCACGACGATCGTGACCAGGGCGTCGTCGCCGGCGGCCGGAACGAAGCGGGACAGCAGGTAGTCGAGGTAGTAGCCGCTGCCGGTGAGCGAGAACATCGCGATGAAGCCGTACCCGAGCAGGAGTGCTGCGCCCGCGACGACCCCGGCGACCGGGCCGAGCCCGAGCGAGACGTAGGTGTAGAGCGACCCCGTGCCGGCGACGCGTCGGACGAACTGGTTCACCGTCCGCCCGACCAGGAACGACAGCGCCATCGCTGCCAGGAGCGACCACGTGGCCCCCTGGCCGGCGACCGTCGCGACGAGGACCGGGATCGTGGTCGCGGCAGCGGACGGTGCCACGGCGGACACCGACTGCGCGAGCACGTCGACCGGGCCGATGCTCCGCCGCGACAACCCGTCGACGGGGGAGCGCGTGCCGACGCCGGGTACCCGTGGCGGGTCGGCGATGGCTCGGTCGAGCGCGGTCATGCGGCAACCGTAGGGCTGCGCCGTTGCGGCCGTGTCTCCGTGGTGTTTCGACGGCGTCTCACGCAAATGAGACGCCTCCGACGAGCACGTCCCATTCGACGGCGACAGGGCTTCACGCCGGTGGAACGGCACCGCAACGGCGGCACGGGACCGTGGTCACACCCAGCACCACCACCTGCGATCCCCACCCACCCCGTCCCACCCGAACCGGAAGGCCACGATGTCCAGCATCACGAAGGACCCCGCGTCACTCGGAGCCGCACCCGCGCCGCAGCGGACCATGCGCGGCTCGCTCGGCGTCACCGCGATCGTGTTCATGGTCGTCGCGGCCGCCGCCCCGCTCACCGTCGTCGGCGGCGCCGCCCCGCTCGGCATGCTGCTCGGCAACGGGGTCGGATTCCCGTCGCTGTACGCCGCGTCGGCCGTCGTGCTGCTGCTGTTCTCGGTGGGGTTGGCGGCGATGACCCGGCACGTGCCGCGGCCCGGCGCGTTCTTCACGTTCGTCGGACACGGGCTCGGGCGTCCGGCCGGCGCGGGAGCCGCCACGCTGGCGCTCCTGACCTACACGACCATCCAGGTCAGTGTGCACGGCTACATCGGGTACCTGCTCGGGGTCACCGTCACGGGTCTCGGCGGACCGGACATCCCCTGGTACGTCTGGTCGCTCGTCGTCGTGGCCCTGGTCGGGATGCTCGGCTACCGGCACA
Organism: Curtobacterium sp. PhB25; assembly: GCF_004365375.1. NCBI lineage: Bacteria > Bacillati > Actinomycetota > Actinomycetes > Micrococcales > Microbacteriaceae > Curtobacterium > Curtobacterium sp. PhB25. The sequence goes on from NZ_SODR01000003.1 coordinate 403,105, forward strand.
TCGACCTGTCGAGCAAGGTGCTCGGCGTGATGCTCGTCGGCGAGGTCGGCATCGTGCTCGTCCTGGTCGCGGCGATCGTGTTCCGCGGCGGGGCCGACGGCCTGTCCCTCGCACCGTTCGAGCCGACGCAGATCATGTCCGGGTCGCCCGGCGTCGGGCTGATGTTCGCCATCGCCGCGTTCATCGGGTTCGAGGCCACCGCGATCTTCCGCGACGAGGCGAAGGACCCGGAGCGGACCATCCCGCGTGCGACCTACACGGCCGTGATCGGCATCGGTGTCTTCTACACACTCGCGTCGTGGGGGCTCGTGATGGCGTGGGGCCCCGACGGCATCCTCGCCGAGGTCGCGAAGGACCCGGGGTCGCTCATCCTCACCACCGCCGCGCAGTACATCGGCAGCGCCGGGGAAGCCGTCCTCAACGTGCTGCTGCTGACGAGCATGTTCGCCTGCGTCCTGTCGTTCCACAACGTGATCACCCGGTACCAGCACTCGATGGCGAACGCGTCGCTGCTGCCCGGCCGGCTCGGCGACGTGCACCGGAAGCACGCGTCGCCGCACACCTCGAGCCTGGTGCAGACCGTCACCGCCGCAGTGCTGATGGTGCTGTTCGCGGTGCTCGGCCTGGACCCGGTGCTGCAGGTGTTCAGCTGGTTCGCCGGCGTCGCCACCCTGGGCGTCGCGATCCTGATGGCCGCGACGAGCCTCGCCGTCATCGTGTACTTCCGCCGCAACCCCGGTGACCGGCGGGTCTGGAACACCATCGTGGCCCCCGTCCTCGGGTTCCTCGGGCTCGTCGCCGCTGCCGTCCTGATCTGGGTGAACTTCCCGACGCTCGTCGGCGACGTCGACGCCTCGGGCGCGAGCGTCTTCGGCGTCGTGAGCATCGTGCTCACCGGCCTGGTCGTGGTCGTCCCCGTCATCGGCGTGGTGCAGGCCGTGGTGCTGCGACGCCGCAGTCGGAGCCGCTACGAGCTGATGCTCGACCGTCTCGCCACCGAGAGCTGACCCGCCGGGCGCACCACGCGCCTCCCGGCCGAACCGACCCGACCCCACGCACGACGCAACGCGCAAGGAGCACCACGCACATGACGATCACCGACCCGACCACCGTGACCACCGACGCAGACACCACCGCGCACCCGCTCGGCAGCCTGACGCCCGACGAGTTCACCGCCGTCCGCGACCTCGTCACGGCGCAGCCGGACTGGACCGACACCACCCGCTTCGCCTACGTCGGCCTCGAGGAGCCGCACAAGCAGGAGGTCCTGGCGTGGCAGGCCGGCGACGGCCCCCTGCCGGACCGCACGGCCCGGGTGATGCTGCTCGACATGGCGACCGGTCGCTCCACCGACCGCGTCGTGTCGATCACCACCGGCACGGTGCTGCGGACCGACGTGCTCGACGGGTCCCGTGGCCAGCTGCCCGTCCTGATCGAGGAGTTCGACGCCGTCGGCGAGATCGCGAACGCGGACGAGCGCTGGGTCGCTGCCCTGGCGAAGCGCGGACTGTCCGCCGACGAGGTCAAGTGCGTGCCGCTGTCCGCCGGGTACTACGACTACCCGGAGGAGCAGGGGCGGCGCATCCTGCGCGTGCTCGCCTTCAAGCAGGACCACCCGGCCGACCACGTGTGGGCGCACCCCGTCGACGGCCTGTCGGCGTACGTCGACGCGGCGAACCGGGCCGTCACGCGGATCGTGGACGTGGCGGACATGCCCGTTCCGACCACCTCGGGGAACTTCGACGACCCCGCGATGCAGGGCGAACCGCTCGACCTCAAGCCGATCGTCATCACCCAGCCCGAGGGGCCGTCGTTCCGCGTCGACGGCGAGTTCGTCGAGTGGGCGAACTGGCGGTTCCAGGTCGGCTTCGACGCCCGCGAGGGACTCGTGCTCCGCCAGCTCTCGTGGCAGGACGGCGAGCGGCTGCGCCCGATCGTGTACCGGGCGTCGATCGACGAGATGCTCGTGCCGTACGGCGACCCGTCTCCGGTGCGGTTCTGGCAGAACTACTTCGACACCGGCGAGTACCTGTTCGGGCGGTTCACGAACTCGCTCGAGCTCGGCTGCGACTGCGTCGGCGAGATCCAGTACTTCGACGCCGTCCTGGCCGACGAGCTCGGCAACCCGCAGACCATCCGCAACGGCATCTGCATGCACGAGGAGGACTTCGGCACGCTCTGGAAGCACGGCGACATCTACACCGGCTCGCAGGAGGTCCGTCGATCCCGCCGCCTGGTGATCTCGTTCTTCACCACCGTCGGCAACTACGACTACGGCTTCTACTGGTACCTCTACCTGGACGGCACGATCGAGTGTGAGGCGAAGCTCACCGGCGTGCTCTTCACCAGCTCGTACCCGGGGCGCTCGGAGTCCGGCGACGACTACCCCTACGCCTCCGAGGTCGCCCCCGGCCTCGGTGCCCCGTACCACCAGCACCTGTTCTCGGCGCGACTCGACATGATGGTCGACGGGCTGTCGAACGCCGTGGACGAGGTCGACGCCGTGCGGGTGCCGGTCGGACCGGGCAACGAGCACGGCAACGCGTTCACGAAGTCGGTGGCCCGGATCGCGTCGGAGTCGTCGTCGGGTCGTCTCGCCGACGCGTCCAAGGCGCGCACGTGGTTCGTCTCGAACACCGAGGAGCGCAACCACCTCGACCGCCCCACCGGCTACGTGCTGTACCCGCAGGACGCCCCGGTGCTGCTCGCCGACGACTCGTCCTCCGTCGCCGCCCGTGCCGAGTTCGCGCGCAAGCACCTGTACGTCACGCAGTACGACCCGGCGGAGCGCTTCGCCGCCGGCGACTTCGTGCACCAGAACCCCGGCGGCGACGGGGTCGCCCGCTACGTCGAGGGGGACCGACCGCTCGACGGCGAGGACATCGTGCTCTGGCACACCTTCGGCCCGACGCACTTCCCGCGGCCCGAGGACTGGCCCGTCATGCCGGTCGACTACGCCAAGTTCACGCTCAAGCCGTACGGGTTCTTCCCGCGGAACCCGGCGCTGAACGTGCCGGCGGCCATCGGCGCGACGGCGGCGTCGCACTGCTCGCACCACGCGTCCGGTGGCGTCGAGGCGGCGCACGACGCCGTCGCACACGACCACGGGCACGGACACTGACGTGACCGACCTGCTCGGGCTCGCCGCGATCGTGCCGGCGTCCGCCGGGGCCTGCTGCACGGTCGGGGCGTGGCGCCCCGGCCGTGCGGTCGACGTGGTGGCGGCAGTGGTGATGGTGGCCGCGATGGTGGACGGGGCCTTCGGGCCGCGCGTGCTGCCCGGGGTGCTCTGGTTCGTGGTGCTCGCGCTGCTGGCCGTCGTGGTCGCCGCGGTGCACCGGGTACAGAGTGCATCTGGTGCGTCTGGTGCGTCTGGTGCGTCTGGTGCGTCTGGTGCGTCTGGTGCGTCCGGTGCGTCCGGTTCGGACGGGAGGCCCGGGTCGGCTCCGTCGGTCCGGGTCGCGTCGGCGCACGGTCGGTTCGGGCGACTGCACGCGGCGCTCGGTCTGCTGGTGATGGGCGCGCTGGGCGTCGGCATGGCGCACGACCCCGGCATGACCGGCATGACGGGTGTCGGCGTGCACGGGCACGGTGGTGCGGTCGCCGTGACGTGGCAGGTCGTCCTCGGCGGCCTGACCACCGGCTACCTGCTGCTCACCGCCCACATGGTGCGGGACGGCATCCGGCGTCGGACCCGCGCGCTCCCCGTCGTCGAGACGCTCGCCATGGGGATCGCGGTCGCGGTGATGGCCGCAGCGATGGTCTGACGGCTCCGGAAGGCATCCCGCGACGATGGAACCGCCGCGGGATGCCTCGAGCACCTAGCCCTTCCGCCCCAGGTCGTACAAGAACCGCGCCACGGTCACGAGCAAGCTCGCGATCCCCAACCACGGAACCTGACGCCTGCGGTCGGACTCGTTGTCCTTCGACATCGAGTCCTCCTCTCGGTGTCAGCCGGCCGACACGAAAGAGCGGAGAGCCAGGGATGCGTACGCGAGCGTGCCCGCGTACACTTGCTCCCGAGCGCTCAGCTCGGGAAGACTTGTTTCCCTGGCTTTCCACTCGGAGAGCTGATCGAAGCCCACCACCGTTGCTGCGGTGGTGGGCTTCAACTTTGCCCGGATGCACTCCCCGGCGAGAGTGGCATCTGATGTGCAGCGTATCGGAGGGTCTTCGACCGCAGGCCCCCACCGCGCGCTGATGTGCGAAGCGAACGGTTCGGTGCGCGAAACGTACAGTTTGCGAATCGTTCGTTGCGAAAAACGTTCACGTCGTGAAAGAGTTCGAGCGTCCGCAGGGGACGAACGGCCGCAGAAGGGCGGGATCAGACATGCACAGCACGTACTCCGGGATGCCTCGGGCGGCACGGATCGGTGGCAGCCACACCCGCATCGGTCTGACCGACCCGGCCGTCATCGACGCCTACGTCGAGCGCCGCATCGAGGACCCGTCGCTCCTCGCCGGGCGCGCCGAGCCGGCGTACGCCGACTTCTTCACCGTCCCCGCCGCGTAGCAAGGAGCGCATGATCACATGCCGTTGACCGTCGTCCGTCGAGAGCACGTCCACCTCTACGCCCACGAGCCCCGATCCGAGGCCGCGAAGACCGCCGTCGACGCCCTGCTGCGCCTCCAGCACGCCGAGGAGCAGCAGATCGAGTCCGCACGCATCGAGAGCGGGCTGAGCAAGAACGAGTCGCTGGCGATCCGGTACATGCTCCAGGCCCACCGCGACGGCCGCACCATGGGCCCCAAGGACCTCGCCGTCATGCTGACCGTGTCGAACGCCTCGGTCACGAAGCTCGTGGACGCGCTCGTCGACAAGGAACTCCTCGTCCGCACCGCGCACCCCACCGACCGTCGTGCGCAGGTCCTCGAACCCACCGACCTCGCCGCCGAGAAGATCGATGCCTCGTACGCCCGCTTCCACGAGGCCGTGGTCGGGGTCCTCGACCACCTGTCCGATGCCGACAACGCCGTCCTCGCGGAGTCGCTGACCAGGATCGTCGACGCGCTCGCCGACGGTGAGCCGGCACCGGTCGACGAGTACACCGTCGACGACCAGGACTGACGAGCCCGGGCTGAAGCGAGCCGGGCCGACGCGACCGGACCGACGCGACCGAGGCGGTCGACGCGACCACCCGTCGACGGGAGGCGCGGTACCTGTGAACTGGTCCCGGTTTGTTGGACCGTGAAGTCAGATTAGGCCGCGAGGGCGTGAGCTCGGTATTGAACCGGGCTCATGCCCTCGAGTCGTGCCTGGGAGC